>CAJTRL010000001.1 GCA_910578715.1 uncultured Lachnospiraceae bacterium
AGCCAGTTTTTCATGAAATCTCACCTCCCTCAAAATTTTTGTTATAACCAGTTGAACCGCATGCACTGCCACGGTCCAAAAACTGACGATAAGATATCTGTTTTCAGGAAACAGGAACATGAGGACTGCCACAATCAGAACCACCTGAAAACATTCGATTTTTGCTCTCCGAATCCGGTTTTCCTGGGCGTCTCTTAGAATTGCGTCCTGTGCGGTAACTTTTGCCTTCAATGTATTCGGCCCGACCAGATAATCGGTAACCGCACATACGAGCAGTACCGGATAAACCGCAAGAGGATGCAGTGCAACATTCGGCAGTACATGAATGACCAGACCAAGATAGAGGAAGGAAAACAGAAAACATGTCCAGTATTTTTTAAAATGAATACCGCCGCTCTTAGTCCGCAGTAGGATTAACGGAACCAGTGCGAACAGAAATTCGGGAAGTTTTCCGACGGCAGTAAAATAAACGGCAAAAATAAGAGTCTTGCTCACATCGTACAGAATCCCCGTGAAAGAAAAGCGCAATAGTTTTATCTGGTAATCTGAAAATCCATATTCTCTTTGTAATTTGTTTAAAATAGACTGCATTTGCACCACGCCCTTTGCGAATCGGTTAATGGGTTAAATTTTCTTTATTGTAATCAAAAAATACGGAAGCGGTTAATTTGACGCCTGAATAAATTATTTTTTGCATTTAATGCCGAAAATCGTGCAAATTTTGCTTTTTTTAGAAAAAAGAGCATGCTTCGATTTCAAAAAGAAGCGGTTCAGGCGAATAAAGTCGATATTTGAAGATTTTGCGTAAAGATAGAAGTAAACTGGCGGGCATTATCGCTAAGCCCGCCGGAAGCGAAAGGAGTATGGTTATCAAAATGGAAAACGCAAAATCAGCATCCCGTGATGAAACCGCCAGAATGCGGGAAAAGTATTATCAGGATTTGGACGAACTGCATGAGGAATACGATACATTTTTACATGATATGAAGCATACGATGAGAGCAATTGCCGCCCTGGCAAGGGATGGAGAGGTTGATGAGATTATCAGTCTGATAGATAAGCTCGACATGTCCCTGGGGAAAATTGAGCAGAGGATTATATGCAGTCACAAAGTACTGAATGCGCTTTTTGCTGAAAGAAAAAGTTATGCGGAGGAAATGGGCGTTGTCCTGGACTATGATATTGTGGAACCGTTATATTTTCAGGATTTTGATGATGTGGATTTGTGCAGTCTGGTTGGAAATATTCTTGATAATGCAATAGAGGCGGAGAAATATTCCGCCGATGGGGAAGGCATTCTGTTTTGTATGAAGATGGCCAAAGAAGGGCGTCATATCATTATTCAGATGGAAAACAGCTATGATGAAAAGGAAGAAAATCAAAAAGCAAAGACTGACGGAACAGAACGGGTTGGAGCGAAACATGGAATCGGCCTGCGGAATGTCCGCAAAATTGTCAGACAGTATGGCGGAATGATAGAAGATAAAAAAGAAGACGGAAGATTTCGGATTAAAATTCTTCTCCCGGTCCAGAGCGGATGGAGAAATTGAAAATGACCCGGTCTGGGAATAAAGAGACCTCCTTTGGCGGACAAAGTCTGATAAAAGGAGGCATTTTTTTGTGTTTATTTGAAGTTTGTACTGCCATGAAAGAATACAGAAAATAAAACGATTTACTAAAAATAATGTTTACAGAGTAATCCTTATAATAAAATGATATCAATTGTTATAAAAAAATAAGAATTAGAAAGTAAAGGTTGCAATTTTATAGTATAATCGGTTATAGTATTCATAGATTTAAAACGTTTTACATATGTTACAAAAGTGCATCAGGAATAAAGGACAGAAGAAAGGCGGTATAGTCATGAAAAACGTTAAAATGGCGGCGAAGATAAGTCTGATTTCCATCGTTATTCTTGCTATTGGACTGGTTGGCTTATGGTTCGCTGCGAACAGACAGATGACAAAAGTTATGGAAGAGTCTATTATTCAGCAGTTGAATAATTCTGTTGAAATGCAGGCTGAAATTGTAAGGAATTATGTGGACAAGGCGGAGACTTATCTGATTGGGTATGCACAGGCGCCCATTATGTCAGATGCACTTCGGGATACATCGGATGAGACCGGTAAGGCGGGGCTTCAGGAATATACGGATGCTTATGCGGAAACGGGAGATAATCTGGAAAACATATATGCCGCGGATTATAATTCTACGGTAATCGCTTCCCGTGTACAGGGAGTCATCGGTGTGACTCTGCGGGAAGGGGATGCGCTAAAACAGCTTCAGGACGCCCTTTCAAAAGGAATGTACAACACTGGAATCATGGCTTCCAAATCCACCGGGGCACAGGTCATTTCCATGTATTATCCGGTAAATGATAAAGACGGACAGCCGCTGGGTTATGTGGGCGCGGCGATTTATGCCGGAAATTTGAGGGACACGCTGAACGGACTGGCGGGAGTGCAGGAAGGAAGCAATTATTTACTGCTGGACTCCGCATCGGGAAGTTACATTTTCTGTCCGGAAGACGAGATGATTGGGACGGCGGTGGAAAACGAGGATATTCTGAATATTATTGAACAGGCCAAAAGTGCGGGAAATCAGGCAAGGTCTTTTGAATATGTGGATAGTGTTACCGGGAAAAAAACCATATCGGCAATGTATTACATGGAAGAACGCGACTGGGTGCTGGTAGCCCTGACAGACTGGGATATTGCTTTTGCACCGGTAAATATGCTGTCTCTTACCCTTGCGATTCTCTGCCTGACAGTTCTTGTTATTATTTCATTTGCAATCTGGTTCAGCGTGATGATGATTGCCCGCGCGTTGAGCGGTGAAGCGGCGATTATCCAGGAAATCGGGACGCTGGATTTTACGGGCAGACAGCGGCTGGAACGTTATTGCGGCAGAAAAGATGAGGTCGGCATGATTGCCAGCGCCATGAAGGTTCTGGTAGACGCAATGTATAGTGTCGTTGCAGGACTGAAAGAAAAGAGCAGAGAGCTGCAGAAGACTGCGGGAGAGATGAGTGAAAACTCCGCATCCACATCTGATGCAATCAGGAATGTTGAGACGGCAATCCAGGAAATTTCCCAGGGTGCGGGGAGTCAGGCAACGGAGACGACAAATGCGTCGGAACGCGTAATACATATCGGGAATCAGATTGCGGAAACAAAAGAGAAATCATCGAGACTTTCCGGCGTGGCGGAGCGAATCAACCATTCCAGCGAGGAAGCGCTGCAGACGCTGCAGATTCTTGTCAAAATCAATGAAAAAGCCAAAGCGGCGGTTGAGCAGATTAACCGGCAGACACTGAATACAAATGATTCTGTTCTGAAAATCAGAGACGCGGCACAGCTCATTACTTCGATAGCGGAAGAAACGAATCTGCTGTCATTGAATGCCTCGATTGAGGCGGCCCGTGCGGGCGAACAGGGAAGCGGATTTGCGGTCGTTGCCGGACAGATTAAGAAACTTGCCGAGCAGTCCAACGATTCCGCGAAATATATCGATAAGATTATTGAAGCGCTGTTGGAAGAGTCTTCCTGTGCGGTACAGGTTATGGATGAAGTGAAGGAAATTATGATGAAACAGAGTGAGCATCTTGCGGAAACAAAAGACTGTTTCGGGGAAGTAAGCCATAACGTAGAAGTGACACAAAGTGAGATTTCCAATATCGATTATACAATTTCCAATATGGATAAAGAAAGAGGCAGCGTTATTGACGTTGTGCAGAGCCTGACGGCAATCGCAGAAGAAAATGCGGCGAGTACGGAGGAATCCCTCGCTTCGACTGAAATGGTCAACGGCATGATAAAAGAAGTTGCGGAGGTTGCAAAGGCGCTGGAAGAGCTGGCAGACGACATAGAAAAAGATATCAGCATTTTCCGGGTATAGGCAGCGGTTCTATTGACAATCAGCTGGAAAAATTTTATAGTACTCGCAAAGGAGTATTCTGCCATGATTACAGTAAAAGAAATTGCGCGGATATGCGGAGTGTCGCCGAGTACAGTCTCTAATATTCTAAATGGTAAAACGAATATGAGCGAAGAAACAAGGCAGAAAGTCCTGGGAACGATTAAGGAAATTGGTTATCAGCCGAACTTTTTTGCTCAGAGTATGCGTAAGCATAACAGCCGTGTCATCAGCATTATCACAGAGGATTTGAATCAGTTTGGCACCGGCTCTATTGTAGAAGCGGTGATGGCGTATTGCGAGGACCATGACTACCGGACAATTCTGATGAACCTCCGTTTATATGATAAGTGGTCGGATACCTGGTTCGACGATGAACAAAAGGTTAAAGCAGTGCTGGACCCGGTCGTACAGGAATCTTTGTCCATCCGGGTGGACGGCCTGATTTATGTGGCGGGACATTGCCGGCTTATCAATAGTCTTTCCCCGGACCTTCCTGTTCCGGCGGTTTTTGCCTATGGACTTTCGGGGCATAAAAAATATCCGTCTGTTATCATCGATGATGAAAAGGGCGGCTACGACATTACAAAATATATCATTTCAAAGGGCCATCGGAAAATCGGCCTGATTGGCGGGACCGCGGAGAACTTACATACGAAGAGCCGCCTTCTGGGATATCAGAAAGCGCTGTTTGAAGAAAACATTTTGTACAACCCGTTCTGGGTTCGTTATGGAGAATGGACGAGAACCTCCGGTTACCGGGAGGCCGGATATCTGGTAAAAGAGGGTGTGACCGCGCTCTTTTGTATGAACGATAATATGGCGGCAGGCGCTTACGACTATCTGTATGAAAACCGGCTGGAAGTGGGCAAAGATGTTTCCATCGCCGGTTATGATGACAGAGAAATGGCCGGTTATCTGCGGCCGGGGCTTACAACGAACCGGATTGAGCTGCGGGAAATCGGAGAAAGGGCGGCGGAAATTCTGATTGCCTTGCTGGAAGAGGAAACGGCCGAAAAAAAAGATTACGGCATTGTGAGGATTCCCTGCCGGCTGACGGAACGGGGGTCTGTCGGCGCTTTATAGGAAGGACTGGGATGCCGCAGATGTGGTGGGACGGAGGCTGGTGCGGCGATGGATTCTTACATTGCATAATAATGGAAAATAGGGTAAAATTTCTAATGGATATCATTTAGACAGCATTGGGAATTTTACCTTTTTATTTTATTGATGAGGGCAAGTATTTCAAATATGGACGGCGGTACTGGAAATAGTGTCTGAAATCTGTTACAATATATCGAACAGCATATATTTGCATGGAATATATCGGTATAATCAATATTGCATGTTTTGCTCCGACAGTGTACATGCACAAAGAAGATTGAAAATTAAAATTTTTAATTTTTGATTAGAGAGTCTGCTGAAGCGGACAGATAGGAGAAAAATAATGAAAATAGCAGTTGCGGGAACGGGTTATGTGGGCCTGGTAGCGGGCGTGTGTTTTGCCGAAAAAGGGCATGACGTAACCTGTGTGGATGTGGACGAGGCAAAAGTGAAAATGATGGAGGCGGGAATTACGCCGATTTACGAAGAAGGTCTGGAAGAGCTGATGCGGAAGAACAATGCCGCGGGAAGACTTCATTATACGACGGACTATCGGAATGCTTACCGAAATGCAGAGGCTATTTTTATAGGCGTTGGAACGCCGGAACAGCCGGACGGTTCAGCCAATCTCAGCTATATCGCGACGGTTTCAAGGCAGATTGCG
This sequence comes from uncultured Lachnospiraceae bacterium, assembly GCA_910578715.1. GTDB lineage: Bacteria > Bacillota > Clostridia > Lachnospirales > Lachnospiraceae > UBA3282. Next base: position 5,684 of record CAJTRL010000001.1, read on the forward strand.
GAATCCATCGAACAGGACTGTCTGGTGGTCGTGAAATCTACGGTTCCGGTCGGAACGAATGACAAGGTAGAACAGTTTATCCGGGATTTCCTGGTGCGGGATGTGAAAGTGGAAGTTGCCTCTAACCCGGAATTTCTGGCACAGGGTTCCGCAGTGCACGATACGCTGCATGCGGCGAGAATCATTATCGGGACGGAGAGTGCGGAAGCGGAGGCAAAACTGCGTAAAATCTATGAGCCGTTTGAGCTTCCGATTGTGTCGGTCAACAGACGTTCCGCCGAAATGATTAAATACGCCTGCAATGATTTTCTGGCATTGAAAATATCTTATATGAACGATATTGCCAATTTGTGCGAACTTGTTGGCGCGGATATCGATGCGGTGGCGGAGGGCATGAGCTACGACGCCAGAATCGGCTCCCGTTTCCTGAATGCAGGAATCGGTTATGGCGGAAGCTGTTTTCCGAAAGACACGAAAGCGTTGAAATATATCGCGCATCAGCACGGCTATACGCTGCGGACGGTGGAGGCGGCGGTCGATGTGAATGCGGAACAGAAGACCAGACTGTTTCAGAAGGCGAGCAACCGGATGATTACGTTCCAGAATCTGCGGACGGCTGTGCTGGGACTTGCATTTAAGCCTGGAACCGACGATTTGCGGGAGGCGCCGTCTCTCGACAATGTCCGTCTGCTCCTGGAGAACGGTGCGGATATTTATGCCTATGACCCGATTGCGGCGGAGAATTTTAAGAAACACTTTCCGGAAGGCAGTTACGGAAAAGGGACGATTCATTATGTGGATTCCGCACAGGAAGCGCTGAAGGACGCGCATATCTGCTTTGTTTTTACGGAATGGAAAGAAATCCGGGACATTCCGGCGGAAGATTTCCGGGAGCTGATGCGTATACCGCTCGTATATGACGGCAGAAATGTTTATAGCGTCGGAGTGATGAAAGACGCCGGAATCGAGTATTACAGCATCGGACGCTAGCTTACGGCACATCAGAAGAACACATCAGAACAATGGGACAGGAAAACCATCAGGAGGACATATGAACGGACTGGATATCGGAAAAAGATATTTGATTACAGGAGGAGCCGGATTTATCGGGTATCATTTGTCGAAGCGCCTTCTGGAAAAAGGGGCGGAGGTCATCGGTTTCGACAACCTGAACGATTACTACGATGTTTCCCTGAAAAAGGACAGGCTGGTGGATTTAAAGCCATATGAACGATATACGTTTATCAAAGGCGATTTGGCCGAAAAAAGTGATGTATTCCGGATTTTTCAGGAGTATCGTCCGCAGATTGCGGTGAATCTGGGTGCACAGGCGGGGGTCAGATACAGCATTGACAATCCCGATGCCTACATGCAGTCTAATATGATGGGCTTTTTCCATATTCTGGAGGGATGCCGCTATTTTCCGGTGGAGCATCTCGTCTATGCTTCGTCCAGTTCCGTATACGGCGGGAACGAAAAGGTGCCTTTTTCCACACAGGATAAGGTGGATGAGCCGGTCAGCCTTTATGCGGCTACCAAGAAATCGAATGAGCTGATGGCTTACGCTTATAGCAAGCTGTACCGGATTCCTGTGACCGGACTCCGTTTTTTTACGGTATACGGACCTTTTGGCAGACCGGATATGGCATATTTCAAATTTACAAAGAAAATCATGGAAGGCGAACCCATACAAATATATAATAAAGGCGATATGTATCGTGATTTTACCTACATCGACGATATCGTGAGGGGCGTGGAAAACATCCTCTGCAATCCGCCGGGAAAAGATGCAAAAGGGGCGGCGAGCAGACTGTACAATATCGGGAATCATCAGCCCGTAAAACTGATGGAATTTATCGAAACACTGGAAAAATGTCTTGGAAAAACGGCAGTCAAAGAGTTTCTGCCGATGCAGCCGGGAGACGTATATCAGACTTATGCAGATGTCAGCGGGCTGATGCGGGATTACGATTTTAAGCCCGATACGCCGCTGGAAGAAGGACTGAAAAATTTTACGGCGTGGTATCGGGAATACTATAAAATATAGACGGACAGACCGGAACTGCGGAGGAATCGAGATGGAGAATGAAGAAAGAAAAATACCGGTCCTGTATCTGGTCGTGCCTTGTTATAACGAGGAAGAAGTCGTGGAAAAATCCGCTCAGGTCATGGGAGATAAACTGCGCAGACTGATAGGGGAAGGAAAAATAGATTCGGAAAGTAAAATTATGTTCGTCAATGACGGCAGTAAAGATAATACGCTGTGGCTGCTGCACCAGATTGCGGCAAAAGACCCGATGTATTCCGTTGTCAGCCTGGCGGGCAATTACGGGCACCAGAGCGCGATTCTTGCGGGAATGATGACGGCCAGAACCCATGCGGATGCGGTTGTGACGATAGACGCCGATTTACAGCAGGATATCGAGGCGCTGGATAAATTTCTGGCAAGCTATATGGCCGGAAGCGAGGTGGTCTACGGAGTGCGCAATGACAGACATTCCGACGGCACTTTTAAGAAGAGCAGCGCCACCATTTATTATAAACTGATGCACCTGCTCGGAAGCAAGGTAATTGCCAACCATGCGGATTACAGGCTGATGTCCAGGAAAGCGCTGGACGCCCTTTCGGAATACCGGGAGACGAACCTTTTTTTGCGCGGCCTGATTCCGACTATGGGATTTGCATCGGACGTGGTGTATTTCGATGTGAAAAAAAGAGAAGCGGGACAGTCCAAATATACCCTTGCCAAAATGATGACGCTCGCAATTGACGGCATTACCTCCATGAGCGTTACGCCGCTTCGGATGATAGCGGTTATCGGCTTTTGCGTCTGCATTTTCAGCTTTGTGATGTGCGTTATCAGCCTGGCGGAATGGGTTCAGGGAAAAAATGTGCCCGGCTATACGACAAGTCTGATTGTTTCGCTGATTATGGGAGGCATTACCTTGCTTTCCCTCGGCATTATCGGCGAGTACATCGGAAAGATTTATATGGAGACGAAGAAACGGCCGCGGTATATTATCGATACGGTGGTCTGGAAAAAAGGCGGGGAGCATGATGACAATGACTGAGCTGGATATTCATGCGGACGATTACGCGCTTACGGTTCATACATCACAGGATATTCTGGAATGTATGAAAAAAGGAAAACTGGACAGCATCAGCGTTCTGACAAATATGTCATGTTCCGGGGCATGTATGGAGCTGCTTGCTAAAACAGTCCCGGAACTGCCCTTTCTGCCGGCAATGTCCGTCCACCTCGATTTCGTGGAAGGAAAATGCCTTGCGGGGAGCGGTGAAGTGCCCCTGCTTGCCAGAAAAGAAAGCGATTATATCGGATTGTCCTGGGGAAAACTGTTTCTGCTTTCCTTTCTCCCGGGGAAACGAAAAACGGCGAAGGCGCAGTTAAAGAAAGAAATCAGGGCGCAGATTGCGGCGGGACAGAAAGAAATCGTGCGCTGCATGAAAATTGCGGAAGAGCACGGTATTCCCTGTAAACAGAAAGGGCTCCGTATCGATGCCCACCAGCATGCGCATATGATTCCCGTCGTATGGGAAGCGCTGACGGAAGTCATCGAAGAAGAGTGCTATCCGGTGGAATATATCAGAAATTCCAAAGAAGTCCTGGGTGTTTTCCTCTCCGACGGCTCCCTGTGGAAAACATACCGTCCGGTTAATTTTATCAAGAACAGACTGCTATATTTGTTGTCATTTAAAGTAGACCGCTATGCGAAAGACCATGCCATGCAGCGGATGTATTTGTGGGGACTCGTGATGAGCGGCCGTATGGATTATGACAGGATTGTCAGATTGTATCCTTCGATGGCGGTTAAAGCAGAAAAAGAACATAGAATCCTGGAATTTTGCATTCATCCCGGCCGGATGCTCGCGGAAGAAGTGACAAAAGAGGTGGACGCACAGGCGGCGGACGATTTTTATCTGAGTCCGGACAGAGCGGTGGAGAAAGACGCGGTTATGCGCCTTTCAGATGGGGCTTGCGCACTGTTAGGGAGAAGAAAGAATATTCTTTAGTTCTGTCACTTCCTCCGCTAAAATTTCCATGAAATAGGCTGCCCCCTCGCTGTTCAAATGGTCTGCGTCCATGAAATAGGAAAGATTGCCGCGAAAACGGGCATCATAGGAATAGTCATAATAACTGACACCTGTGTCGGCAACGACTTTATCAATCACGCTTTCAAATTCCGTTAAAAATTTTTCGGACACCAAATCCCGGTAATATTTTGAAAAGGGAGTTGTAATCAGGACTGGGGTAATTTCATGCTCTTTGCAATAGTGGATAATTTCATAAAGCTCTTCGATTCTCTCCGGCATAAAATACTCTTCTTTGTTGTCAAAATGTCTGCTGTATCTTTCCTGTGCCCGGCTTGCAAAAGCCGCCTCGTCGATACCGTCGCCCTCGGCGGCATATACGGTAAGGGACAGATTGAATTGAGGAAAGAGCTTCAGAATATCCTCCCCTGCAGATAAAATCGGCAGTTTATGCGTTACGATATCCACATAGAGGTCATAGTCCGGAATATTTTCGGGAGAAAGGCAATGGTAATAACGGATGCTCATCGCTTCCCTTTCGGTGTCATTTACCACTTCATTATTGAAGGAAAAATAAGATACCGGAATAAACAAAACACTTCCTTTGCCCAGATAATTGCCAAATTCTTTTAAAACGGCATAATCATAATTGTATGACTGGCTCGTATTGGCGAAATTGAAACATGAATAGCCGCGTTCTGTCAGCGCGTCATAGTTAAAATCATAAGCTCCGTGGGAGCTGCCGAGATTTCCAATCTGAACTTCCGAAACGTAAATGCCGAGCGTGGAAAACTTGGTAATATCCATATATTTTCCATCATCAATTTTTCTGTAAAATTTATTCATATATAATATGATGAGCACGGCTGCCGCCGGAATACAGACACATTTCAGCGCAAAACGCAGTATATCGTATTTTTTGCGGCGTTTTTTCTTGTTTTTCTCCATAAAATAACCTTGCCTTTCTCCACTTGTCTAAATTTCCGTCCATCAATCAACGAAGCTGCCGCACATTTTTCCCTTTTTGCATATGAAAATTTATTCTGCATCAGAACTGGAAATAAATAAATTCCGTTGCAACGCCTTTTGGGGAGAACAGTGCGATTGCGACTAACAAAAGCACATAAGCGGGCCAGCGGATAAAGCATTTCAGCCTTGAAAATTCTTTGATGACGTCATATTTTAACGACAGATAATCATAAACGCCAAGAAGTAATACAGGAATCCACATGACCACAAGCTGGATATAGGACAAATCCAGACAAATAACAGCTGTTTTCAAATAGCTGAGCGGCCTCGAAGCGTCCCAGAACAGGCGGGAGATAACCCATAAGGCGTCTTCTATGCTGTTCGCCCGGAAGAATATCCAGGTAAAACAGAGAATAATAAAGGTAAGCGGGAGCTGCCAGAAATGCTTTTTCTGCACCTTTCCCTTCGGGTAAATAAGCGTTTCCACAATCTGGAGTATGCCGTGAATGCCGCCCCATACGATATAGGTGAGCGAAGCGCCGTGCCAGAAGCCGCTGACCAGAAATGTCAGCAGCAGATTCAACAGGTGGCGCCATTTCGGAACCCGGTTTCCGCCCAGCGGAATATAAACATAATCCCGGAACCAGGTGGATAGGGAAATATGCCACCGGCTCCAGAACTCCCTGATGGAAAAAGAAAAATAAGGGCTTTTGAAATTTGTCATCAGGCGAATCCCAAACATTCTGGCACAGCCGATGGCAATGTCGGAATAGCCCGAAAAATCGCAGTAAATTTCGATTGCAAACATCAGGGTAACGACGATGAAAGCAAGGCCCACATAACTGTGTACATTGTTGAAAAGTTTGTTTACGGTGACCGCGAAGGTATCTGCGATAACGAGTTTTTTGAAATAGCCCCACGCCATGAGCTTCAGGCCGTAAGTCACATTATTGTAAGAAAAGGAGCGCTTCTTTTTGTATTGCGGGAGCAGCGAATCCGCCCTTCCAATCGGCCCGGAAAGAAGCTGTGGGAAAAAGGAAACAAACAGCGCATAATAGCCAAAATGCCTTTCCGCCGATATTTTGCCCCGGTAGACATCTATCAGATATCCCATTGACTGGAAAAAATAAAAGGAAATACCTGCAGGTAGCAGAATTGTCATTGTGAGCGGCTGCATCGACAGTCTGCCCGCGTCTATCATTTCGTTCAGCTTTTGAATAAATGGATTGGCCGTTTTAAAGAAAACGAGAATCAGAACGAGCGGCACAATGCCGAGCAGCAGTTTTCCCCGCTTCTGGCCAGGTGTGACTGCTTTTTCCAGGGAGAGCGCAAGGCAGTAAGTCAGAAGCGTTGTCAGGAATAAAAGAATGCCATACCAAAGATGGAGATTCATATAAAAGACATAGCTGGAAAACAGCAAAAATCCCCACCTGTACCTGTGTGGAACAATATAGTACAAAAGAAATACAATTATAAAAAAAATCCCGAAGGATATGGAATTGAAAAGCATAAGTCCAGCTCCCGTTTTATGTGTGTCCGCGCTTTTTATAAGAGTTTACCACAATTTGGAAAAAGAAAACATAGATTCGGTTAGTTTAAGAAAGAATTAAGAAAATACATTTTGAAACAGGAAAGAGTGAACTTTGCTGGTAGATATAATAAAAGGCAGATAACCAAAGTTATCTGCCTAAAAGTTTGAATGAAATAGGTGGGTGACAATCCACATCTCCTAGCAATGGGCGACGGCCGCCTGTTCCGTCCTCAGATTTCACTCAATATAGCTTACTCATTTAGTAACTTAATTATACAATAAATTCAATTTGCGTCAAGTCTTTTTAATGTACCCTTTTCAATATATCGCTCAGCATTGCAGGTACTTAAAGAGTGAAGTGTTTTTGCGAAGCATTTACCGTTAGACGCTATTCTAACTGCGACCCGGATATATTCTCCATTGACTCTGTATAGCTTTACAAAGAGAATAGAATCATCTTTGGGGTTTAGGCCGACATAGTCAGGGGAATTTATTATTAATCCAATGTCTCTGTAAAATTTATCAAATTCATAAGGATGCCGATTTTTAATATGTTCTATGTTTGATTTTCCTATGAATACTGGCGTATTGGGATTAAGTTCCAGGTTAAGTGTTTTGATAACTGCCTGGGAAATGTATTCAACGATTTCCAATAGAAATTCCTTTACTTTTAATAGTGACATGCAAACGAGAATGAGTATGATTTTATAATGGCGGATTTAATCGAACCAGTCAAGAGAAATTTTTAAACATTTTAGTGAACATTTTAGAACAGAGCACCTGGAACTGATTAGAGCAGAGTCAGAAGAACAGGTTCAGCACCCCCTCTTGAAGAATTTCCATATTTACTGTAAAATAAAGGAAGTCTGCAATAATGATATGAGAGGAAAGAAACAGAATGGGTATTACCTCTTTCTACTTTTTATGTTTTTTCGCCTGTATTCTGGCAATATATTATGTGATTCCCGGAAAGTTCCAGTGGCCGTTTCTGCTGTTGTGCAGTGTGGCTTATTATCTGCTTACGGATAACGGTTTTCTGATTCTATATCCGATTGCATCGGCCGCGGTCTGCTATGGCGGGATTTCCGTGTTATCGAAAACAGAGGATTCCGGTAAAAGGAAGCTCGCACTGGCGGCGGTTGTGGCGGTGAATATCGGCGTCCTGTTCCTGTTAAAATATATTAACTTTGTTATCAATACGGTAAATGGTATCGCGGGGCTTGCCGGACATCAGGAAGCGGTCCTGCACGGGTGGAATCTGCTGGTTCCGCTGGGCGTTTCTTTTTATACGTTTTCCTTGCTCGGTTATGTGATAGACGTTTATTACGGCATTGCCGTCCCGCAGAAAAATTTCGGGAAACTGGCGCTTTACGGAATGTACTTTCCGGCAATGATTTCCGGGCCGATTCTGCGGTATCGCGAATGCGGCGAACAGTTTTTTGAGCGGCATGTTTTTGACTATGGAAAAGTCACGCGAGGCATGCAGAGAATGCTCTGGGGACTGTTTAAGAAACTTGTCATTGCTGAGCGGCTCCGGATATTTGTCGATACCGTATACGGAGGTTATGAGGCTTATCCGGGAGCGTATATCTGGGTCGCTACGGTCTTTTATGCGTTTCAGCTTTATACGGATTTTTCCGGCTGTATGGATATCGTGCTCGGCATGTCGGAAAGTCTGGGTATTACGCTGCCCGAAAACTTCAGGACGCCGTTTTTTGCAAAGAGCGTGGCGGAATATTGGCGCAGATGGCATATTACCCTCGGCGTCTGGATGAAGGATTATGTATTCTATCCGCTTTTGCGCACCCGTTTTTTCACGAATCTGAACCAGTCGTGGAAAAAGAAGTTCGGCAAGAAAAGGGGAAAGCGGTACGCGACTTTTGCGGCGATGTTTCTGCTCTGGTTTACGGTCGGCGTATGGCATGGCGGGGACTGGAAATATGTTATCGGTTCCGGACTCCTGCACTGGTTTTATATCGTGCTGGAGGAGCTGCTGGAGGAGCCCTGTGCAAGGGCGATGAAGAGGCTGCATATCAATGCCGGAGGCAGAGCAGTTGCCGCCGTCCGGATTTTGAGAACATTTTTTCTGGTCTGCATCGGCGATTTGTTTTTCCGGGCGGAATCCGTTCAGACAGCCTTTGCGATGCTGAAAGGGGCGGTTACGACGTGGAATCCGGGGATTCTCTGGAACGGTTCGCTCTTAGGACTGGGGCTCGATGCGATAGAGCTTGGCATCGCGGTCATCTCTCTGCTATTGCTGCTTGTCGTTTCCGTTTTACAGCAAAAAGGTTCTGTGCGGGACCGAATCGCCGGGAAAAAACTGTCGGTCAGATGGATTATCTGGTACGCGCTGCTGTTTTATGTGATTCTGTTCGGCTGCTACGGGCCGGAATACAGCGCGGCGGAATTTATTTATCAGGGTTTCTGAAGCATTACGCTTGATTGTAACAGTGCGGCCTCCGCCCGGACAGAGCATTGTTCTCTGACGGAGGCCCTGTAAGAATGCCGGCACTTAGTGAAAAAGGCGCTTTGCGTCTTTTGAGCTTAGTACCGCTACATTCTTAGCGGAGCGAAAGCGCGCCTCCAAAGAGAACAATGCTCTGTCCGGGCGGAGGCCGCACTGTTGCGATTGATTCGAAATCACAACAATTCAGGGTAGAGAATCCCGGCTTCTTATGGTATGATTGATTTATTGAATGAGAAAGGGGTATATTGAACGAAATGGATAAAATAGCGGTTCTGATTCCATGTTATAATGAAGAAAAAACCATCGCCAAAGTCGTGAGAGATGCCAGAGCGGCGCTGCCGGAGGCGGTGATTTATGTATATGATAATAATTCCAAAGACCGTACCGTGGAGTTTGCCAAAGCGGAAGGCGCGCAGATAAGGTATGAGCATATGCAGGGAAAAGGAAACGTGATTCGGCGTATGTTCCGGGAAATTGAAGCCGAGTGCTATATTATGGTAGATGGCGACGACACCTATCCGATGGAATATGCAAGAGAGATGGCGGACAAAGTCCTGTGCCACAATGCGGATATGGTGGTGGGAGACAGGCTTTCTTCCACATACTTTACGGAAAACAAGCGTCCTTTTCATAATTTCGGAAACAGCATCGTCCGCAGCAGCATCAACAAACTTTTCTGCTGTGACATCAAAGATATTATGACCGGATACAGGGCGTTCAGCTATGGATTTGCCAAGACTTTTCCGGTGCTTTCCACCGGGTTTGAGATTGAGACGGAAATGACTATTCATGCCGTTTACAATCATTTACAGATTGAGAATGTTATTGTGGATTACAGGGACAGGCCGGAAGGAAGCGAGTCCAAGCTGAACACGTTTTCCGACGGGTTCCGGGTGATACGCACCATCGTGAAACTTTACCGGGACTATAAGCCGTTTGGATTTTTCGGTGCATGTGCCGCGGTACTGGCGCTGATTGCGGTTATGATGTTTGTGCCGATTCTGGTTTCTTATCTGGAAACGGGCCTTGTGCTGCGGTTTCCGACGCTGTTCTGCTGTGGGTTTATCGGCCTTGCCGCCGTACAGTCATTTTTTGCCGGGTTGATTCTCTCCAATATGGCGTTAAAAAACCGACGTGACTTTGAATACCGCTATGCGCTTGTCATGCGGAATATGAATGAAAAAAAATCATCAGGTCAGCAGCATATTTGATATTTTTCACTGTGAAGTTAATCGATACACCTCATAAATCTTATCTCCCGCCTGAAAGCGGTCTGTCATTTCGCAGCCGGTGTTATAGGTATGCCTGAAATACATGATAACCGGCTGTTCCCTGTGATAGAGCCCTTCTTCGTAAATAAAGAATACTTTGTCATTTGCAACGAGGTCAGCGCTAAAATCTTCTATGCCGTGTCTGGCCAGCTTGGTGCGGCTGTTCGGGTTGCAGACAACGCCCCAGTTGGTATAAAAGAAATTCTGGTAAGTGTCCAGCGATGTACTGAAGGACGGTTCACAGTAGTTATCCAGCGTATTGCTGCCACTGTTCCAGATATAGAAAGAATCCGGGTGGCTGTAACAGTATTCTTTTAACCCTTCCCAGACGGCCTCATTTACATGATAGGAAGCGTCAATATCCGTTTTGGTAGAATAGACGGATACGGCGGATAAAAGAATGATGCCTGAAAGGATGGCACCGTATGTTTTCCGCCGGGTGATACGGAGCAGATTAAAGGCGAGAAGGATTCCCGTGAGCACCATGAAGTCGGCCGCAAAAAGCGGCTGGATGATTCGTTTGGGAAAGCGGCCTTCGTATAATATATAAGACCATGTGACCGTTCTTCCTGCCAGATAAAAAAGTATCACGCCAAACGCCACGGTATTGTGTCGGTACAGAGCAAGAAACAGTGTCAGAAGCAGTAGAACGGCGACACACAGATTCAGAGGCTGTATGCCGTTCTGATAAAAAAAGACATTCAGGCTTCCAACTGCGATATTTTTCAGCCGTTCCTTTACAGGGGTGCGCGCCAGATAGCATTCTTTTGCAATCTGGTGCAGCTGTTTCCAGTCTTCAAGACTCAGCCCATAGCCGATACAGGGGGCGGCGTTTCTGATATAGCCGTAAGATTCCTCATCGAGACCGAGGGCAGAAAGCTGTGCGGAACATTCTTCATATTCCGGCCAGGTATAGAAATCGCCGACCCGTTCCCTATAATGATTGATTTGAATAAAATCCGCCCATTTTTCCTCCGAATAAGCGGCGGCATGGAGGCCGTACAGGAATCCCATGCCGACGGCGAGAATCAGAACAAAGGAGAAGAGTTTCAGAAAATAGCCGCCGCTGGCGCGCCGGTTGGACAAAAGCCATTTGGCAAGCCACAGCATGCCGGCGATGGGCATCATCATAAAAAGGACGTTCTGGCGCATGCAGAAAGCCAGCCATGCGAGCAGAAGCGTCGGAATGTTCCCTTTTAGAAACTGAGAGACGCTTTCATCGGATTTGGTTGTAATAAAATGAAACAGCGCACAGGCCGCCGCGAATCCGGCGGTGGTAGTATACTGCGCTTCGCTTAATACATTCAGGTCCACAATGAAAAAAAGACATCCAAGAATACAAAGGGCGGGAAGCAGTACCGTTTCGGAAGCGGAATGCTTCTTTTTCCAGAGATGAATGCACCTTGTATAAACGAGCCAGATACAGCAGATATGAACGCCATGCTGGAAAAGACCGAACCAGGGGACGCTGCTGTTTATCCGGTACAGTCCGCAAAGAAGCCATGACAGCGGATAAAGGAAGAACAGTACATGGGCATTCGGCTCTCCGGTGTAGGCGCCTGAAAGGGTGCTGTACATGCCCCAGTCATCATTGATACCGTCTACCGGACGGATGAATAGAAGAAGGAACAGATAAAATGCGGCGAGAAACAGGAAAAAGACCAGCTTGTCCTCATGGCGCCGGAGCGGTGAAAAAGGTTCTTTCGTTGTAAAAGACAAATGCTTCAGTCGGGATTCATTTTTCATATGAGAACGGGACATTTATATCAATCCTTTCGGAAAATAGAGAAATATTTGCAATTTATTTATTATATAATATAAAAAGGCGTTGTTACAAGAGCATAGAGAAATATTAAGAAAAACGAAAGGTTTCATTAATAATTAGAATAGAAGTACTCCGAAGAGGTAAAATGTGTTATAGTAAAAATTGTAAGGGTGTCTGTAAAGGTATTTTGTAAAGGAGCGTGATATAGATGGATTATAGAATAAAAGAGCCGAAAAGACCGGAAAAAAGAAACGGAAGAAAAAACCGCTATTACGGAAAAGTCATACTGCTTTGTGTGATGATAGGTTTCTGTATTCTTGCCCTGATAGAGATTATATATGGACAGGAGAAGCTGCGGCTGGAACAGGAACGGATTGCACTGGAGGAGAGGAATGCAGAGACGCTCCAGGCGCTTGAAAAAGTTCAGGACGATTCCAATAGTGTGAACGCGGCGCAGGGCACGCCTGGAAACACTTCTTCTGAGCAGGCGGAGATAACCAATCTCACTACGGCGGGAACAGCGGCGCCGGAGACGGCAGCGGACGGAACGGCGCAGCAGAATGCGGGCGGAAACAGCGATGCGTCGCAGCAGGGTGCGGATGGAAACAGCGATGCGGCGCAGCAGAGTGCGGATGGAAACGATGACGCGGAACCGGAAGAAGAACATGCAATGCAGATTGTTTTTCTGGGGGACAGTATACTGGACAGCACCAGGGAATATGACGGCGTGGCATATCTGATTTCCAAAAACTGCGATGCAAAGGTATATAATCTGTCGATGGGCGGAACGACAGCGGCGCTTCTGGATGGTGAAAGCAGAGATTATAATAACTGGGATTCCAGGTGCCTGCTCGGCGTTGTCAAAGCGATTACGGGAGAAATTGACACCCAAATTTTTGATAACTATAAGGCCGGGGAACTGATGAAAATATGCGATTTTTCCAAGACCGATTATTTTGTTATCGAGTATGGCATTAATGATTTTCTCTCAAAGGTTCCTACCAGCCTGTACATGGAAAACGGGGAAAAAAGAAATATGCACGCCATGTATACGTATGGCGGAGCGCTGGAGGAGGCCATAGGAGATTTGCGGAATGCGTTTCCGGATGCCAAGATTCTGTTGGTAGCGCCTCACTACTGCCAGTTTTTTAACGGCCAGACATTTGTGGGAGACGGTTATTCTCTCGATTATGGATACGGAACGCTGATAGAATATGCGCGGGCGTGCGGATATGTGTATGACCAGCACAGGGAGGACAATGTGCTTTTGTACAATGCTTTTGAAGTGAGCGGTATCGATGCTTATACGGCGGATGATTATCTGGAAGACGGCATTCATCTTACTTCGGAAGGGCGGCGGAAGTATGCGGAGGATTTATCCCGCAAAATTATGAAAGATTTTTATCCGGAAGAATAAGTGCCTCCTGAATTGTAGAATAAGCGCCTGCTGCATATCATATTGCATATCTTATTGCATAAGGGGTAAAAATCAGTTATAGTGATATCAGTGAACCGGCCGGCATGGCACAGGTTTCATTTTCGGAACTGAGGAAAAGGAAAGGCATGGGTATTGCGATGAGCAGAGAAGAAGTTTTTGAAAAGTTGAACGAAGTTTTCCGGGATGTTTTTGATGACGAGGAAATTACGGTAACGGATGCAACCACGGCGGATGATATAGAGGACTGGGATTCTTTGGAACATATTAATCTGCTGGCGGCAGTGGAACAGGAGTTTGGCATGAAGTTTCATATGGGCCAGGTCGTGTCCATGAAGAATGTCGGAGAAATGGCGGATATTATTCTGAGCCAGATATCATAGGTTGAAAATCTAAAACCGGAAGAAACGCAGGCAGTCAGCCTGCGTTTTTACTTTTCCTTACTTTTCCAGCAGTTCAATCATTCCCAGGGCGGCGTTCATCAGAAAGACGACGTTTCGGTTCTGAAGGGCCGGGGCCGGCGTCGGAACATCGATGGAAACATATCCGCAGTTTGTCAGCTTCCGATAGTCCTCGTCAAATTGTTCCGTTTCGTAACAGATATGATAAGGGCTGTTTTTATATTTTTTAATCAGGCCGGAAACAACCGATTCCCCGGAAGCGGGAGAGACCAGTTCGATACGGTATCCGTCTTTTTGAAGAAAACAGATATGCACTTTGCGGATGTCGTCATAAGAAGAGGGCTGTTCCATTTCATATCCGAGCGCTTCGAAGGAACGGACGGCGGGTTCCATTTTTTTGACCAGATATCCTATGTGATGTACTTTTAAAGTCTGCATGGCAATCTCCCTTATTGATAAATGTGTCAGGATTGTGTATATTAGAGTATAGTTGTATAAGCGGTATCATAAATGAAGTGTCAAAATTTATTATAGCCAAAGAAGTTCTTTTCCACAAGACGAAAATTGTCCGTACAGGCAGAATCAGGAGTTCTGATGAAAAAGCTGAAAGAATTATTTGAAAAAAATAAAAAATTCATTATGGAGGTCATCCATTTTGGCATCGTAGGCGTTATGAATACCGTACTGGGCTGGGTGATTATGGCGCTTTTGTATAACCTGATTCACTTAAACTACTGGCTTTCCAGCGGTATTTCTTACTTTATCGGCAGCGTATTCTCCTATCATGCTAACAGCAGAGTGACGTTCAAAGTAGAAAAGAAGGATAAATGGCTGCCCTGGCGTTTTGCCCTTAATATTGTGGTCTGTTATCTGACTGCCTTTGGCGTGGCTCAGCCGCTTGTGGAGCATGTGCTGGCTTCGCAGCCAAAGGTCATCGTAGACAATGTGGCGATGGTGCTCGGCATGGGAATTTTTATCGTTCTGAACTTTTTCGGACAGAAGCTGTTTGTTTTTCAGACGCAGAAGAAGCGGGAAAAGAAGGGCTGATACAGCTGTAAGCGGCGGAGGAGCCGGAAAACAGACATGCGGATGAAACGGAAGAATCAGAAGTGGGCATGTGGATGAAATGAAAGAACCGGAGAAACAAATATGTTAATGAAACTGAAAAAATTGGAGAAGCAGCGCTGGTTTCTGTGGCTGACAAAATACTGGTTCCTTTTCCCGATAGTGGGTTTTCTGCTGTTTGAGGGCGGCGTTTTTCTTTATTTTGGGGAACGGAGCTATATTGCGGTTCATGACAATATGGATTTGTTTCTGGCGCAGTTTCAGATGTTGAAAAATACGGATTCCTTCTGGAAGCATGGCGTGGACGTGCCGTTTCTGGGCGGAATCAGCAGGGACAATCTGCCTTCGGAGCTGTCTCTTTACAGTATTCTTTATATGATTTTTCCGACCTTTACGGCATATGTGCTCGGTTTGCTGTTAAAAGCCGTGCTTGCCATCGTTTCCTTCCGGCTTCTTGCGAAAGAATTATATCCGGAAAAATACCTTTGCTACCGGCCTTTGATATATATGACCGGATTTGTTTATGGTATTTTGAATGTTTTCCCGGCGTTCGGCTTTGCATTTGCGTCCATGCCGCTTGCGGCATATCTGCTTATTCGGATTTACCGCAAACCCACGAAAGGTCTTTATGTGCTGTTATTTTTATATCCGCTCGTATCGTATTTTTCTTACATGGGCCTTTTTCTCCTGGGATATGTGGTGATTGCGGCCATATGGCTTTCCATCCGGGATAAAAAACCGGCCTGGCCGCTGATTGCGGGAGTTCTGGTGCTGGCGCTCGGCTATGTGGTATGTGAATACCGCCTGTTTGCGCAAATGCTGCTTGGCGATGAAGTGACGATTCGCTCCAGCATCGTAAGTGTGGAATTATCGGCCGGGGAAGTTCTGCGGGAGATATTTACCGTATGGAAGGACGGCATTTTTCATGCCGACGGCGTGCATACCAGAATCGTCTTACCAATCTGTGTATTATACTTTTTTATAAATAACATAAGTTATATTATAAAAAAGCAGCCGCAGCTGATATGGAAAGACCGTTTTAATTTCGTGATGCTTTTTCTCGTGTTTAACAGTGTCATCTACGGGCTTTATGACTGCGGCCCTGTCAGGAGACTGGTGGAAACGCTCGTACCGCCGTTAGAGGGCTGGCAGTTCAACCGGACGGTATTTTTTAATCCGTTTCTATGGTACTGCGCGCTGTTTCTGGTTTTAATCCGAATTTATGACATGGGTGTCATACAAATGTGGGCTGCCAATCTGATTATCTGTATTGCAATATTAACTGTTATTTTATCGCCGGGCAGATATAACGATTTATATTACACCTGTTATTACCGGACCTATGAATATTTTCATGGAACGGAAGTGGATGAGCTTGACTATGAGCAGTTCTATGCGGTAGATTTGTTTGAGAGGATAAAAGAGGATATTGCATATAAGGGAGAATGGGCGTTAGCTTACGGACTGCATCCCGCCATTCTGGAATATAATGGAATTGCCACGCTGGACGGCTATCTTGGTTTTTATGCACAGCAGTACAAGGAGGATTTTCGTAAAATCATCGCACCGGCGCTGGAACGGGTGGAAGAGAGCAGAATCTATTATGACGAATGGGGAGCCCGCGCCTATTTATACTCTGGAATGGATTTGAGCATCGTGCGCGCGACCAAAAGCATTCAGGCAACGGACCGGAATATTTATATGGACGCGGAGAGTGCGAAGGCTCTGGGCGGTCAGCTTCTTTTTTCCAGAATTGAACTTGCCAATGCGGAGGAAACGGGGCTTGCGCTTTCAGGAAGCTATACATCGGAAGATGAAAGTTATACGATTTATGTCTATGTGATAAAGTAAAAGCAGGAAAATATGTAACAGTCAGTCCATGATATGGAAGAACTGAGCTGTTATGAAAATATTGAAGCAGACAGAAGGGAGTAAATCATGTCAATCAGAATACACAATTTTGCGGGTGTGCTCGGCTGGAATGCCAGGAAATATCTGCCCAGACTTTCCAGCGAGAGCTATTTGAAGCTGCAGTTTCTGACGAGAAGAAAACAGCAGAAACGGTATATAGAATATTTTTACGGGCAGCTCGAGAAGACGAAGGAGGCGCCGCATCCGGTGGTGGTCAATCTGGAAACGGTAAACCGGTGCAATAGCACCTGTGAGTTCTGCACGGCCAATATTCATGCGGAAAAACGGCCTTATATGAGAATGCCGGAAGAACTGTATTATTCCATTATCGACCAGCTGAAGGAATGGAATTACAAAGGACATCTGACGTTATACGGAAATAATGAGCCCTGGCTGGATAAACGCATCGTGGAATTTCATCGATATGCGCGGGAAAAACTGCCCGATGCCTTTATTTTCATGTCAACGAACGGGCTGCTTCTGGATATCGATAAAGTGAAGGCGATTGTTCCGTATGTGAACCAGCTGATTATCAATAATTACTGTCTGGATATGAAGATGCACGATAATATCCGGGTAATTTACGAATATGTGAAAGCGCACCCGGAGGAGTTTCGGGATGTGGATATTCTGATTCAAATCCGCTATTTGAAAGAGGTTCTGACGAATCGCGCGGGCAGTGCCCCGAATAAACAGTCAAAAGGGAAAGTAATAAAGGAAACCTGTCTGATGCCTTTTACGGATATGTGGATTATGCCGAACGGAAAGCTGGGCATTTGCTGCTGTGATAACTTTGAAGTGACGGATTTGGCCGATTTGCATACCACATCTTTAAAGGATGGCTGGAATAGCGAAAGTTATCGGAAACTGCGGGATGCGGTGAAAGACGGGCGGCAGAATTATCCGTTCTGCAAAAACTGTGATTTTATCGATGCCGGACTTCGGATGGATGCAGCCGACGATGTGATGAAGCATCATGAGAAAATGCACGGTGCGAGGCAGTCGGTTTTTAAAAAGAAATGACATTACATGAGATTGGGGCGGAGAAAGGTATGGGTATCGGCAGAAGAAGAAAACGGATTTTCGCATGGGTGCTGACATGCGGGCTGCTGGTTCTGACAGGCTGCGGCGGACAGAACGGAAACGCGGCGGCTTTGGAAAGCCAGGCCGGAGCGGAAAAGCAGACGAACAATCAGAGCGGAACGGAAACTCAGGCGGGAATGGAGAGCCAGGGCGGGAACGAAGAAGGCCAGACCGAAACGGAAAATCAGGCGGAAACGGAGAGCCAGACTGGAGCGGAGACAGGAAATCAGGGAGGAACGGGAAGCCGGGCGGAGAATCAGGCTGGAACCGAAAGTTCAGCGGATAAAGGAAGTCAGGCCGGAGAGGAAAACCAGACCGCAGAAAGTGGGAACGGTGCGGCCCCCAGAAAAGTTTCGATTCTGGGAGACAGTATTTCCACGTTTGACGGCTGGATTCCGGAAGGCTATGCCTGCTATTTCCCAATGGATGGAGATTTGACAAAAGTAGAGCAGACATGGTGGCAGATAGCACTGCAAAATACAGGCATGGAGCTGTGCGTCAACGGTTCCAGTTCCGGGAGCACCTGCGTGGGGGACTCCACCAGCACTGACGATTGCAGATACGGATGCGGCGATTATAGAATCGGTGATTTAATCGGCGTAAATGGATGTTTCCCGGATGTTATTATTGTATACATGGGGACGAATGATTTCATGAAAGCCGTGCCGCTCGGAGACAATGACGGGACGCGGACCGTGGAAGAGGGCGTCATAGAGAATTTCAGCGACGCGTATTGTCTGATGCTGGATAAATTAATCGCTTTTTATCCGAATGCGGAAATTTATTGTTGTAATCTTCCGGCAATGGGTGCCTGGGGACCGGAATCCGGGCCGGTATTTGTGCCGTTTGTCAATAGTCTGGAACTGACGCCGGCGGATTACGGAAAGCAGATTGCAATCATTGCGGAGGCGAAAGGCTGTCAGCTTATCGACTTGCAGAACTGCGGAATTACGACGGAAAATCTGGAGTGGTATGTATCGGACGGCATACACCTGAATCCTGACGGCATGGAACTGGTCGGAAGCGCAGTGGAAAGGGCAGTCAATTAGAAATTGGTAAATGACACACTAAGTGCAGACTGTGCCGATAAAAAATTTGGGTGAAAGCGCTGCTCTTTGGCAGCTGCTTTCACCCTGTTTCGTTATCCTAACTCTCATGATATTCCTGTTCGGTGTTGACATTCCAGATATTATCTTTGTTACTGATACCGCCGACAATATTTTTAACCGTTTCAAAGGATGTCATCATGGAGTGGTCAATGTTATTGTAACGGTGCTGGCCGTTTCTGCCGACACAGTAAAGATTATCGATGGATTTCAGATAATCCACAAGCGTATCGATTTCCTTATAGGTATCAAAATAAGCCGGGTATGCCTTTTTTACCCGCTCTACATGAGAATCCATAACGTCTTCCGGCTTGTCGATGAGCCCCATACTGACGATTTCACCGATGGCAAATCTGGTAAATTCTTCATCCGGCATCGTCCAGTACTTGTCTCCTTCCGAAACAAAGTATTCCAGCCCTATCCATACGGTATGTTCGAGGTCTTTAATCATATAGGGAGACCAGTTGTTGTAAATCTGGAAACGGCCAAGCTGTACGGAACGGTCCTGTACATAGACCCAGCAGTCGGGAACGATATTGCTGATAGTCTTTATTTTGGTCTTGTTTTTCAGGTTCAGCTTCGGCAGAAGAAGTCCTACCGTCATATAATCGCGGTAAGGAAGTCCGGCTGCGATTCTGGCGGGTTCCTCCGGCACATCGTTCATACCCTCGACGAGGTCTTTGACCGGCATGGAAGAAATAAAAACGTCGCCTTCCACGGTGATTTTCCGGCCGTCCGTCTCATAAGTCAGCGAGGTAATGTGGTTTCTGTCGTCCTTGTGCAGACTTACCACGCGGCTGTTTCTCAGAATCGTTCCACCCATCTTCTGAATTTCTTCGGCGGTTACGTCCCAGAGCTGGCCGGGACCGAGTTTGGGGTAGCTGAACTCTTCGATTAAAGAGGTTTCGACCTTGCGGTTCTTTTTACCCGGCAGCATTTTGCCCAAAATGTCTTTGATGATGGCCGTAATGGAAAGCCCTTTCATGCGCTGTGCGCCCCAGTCGGGAGCGATGTCGCTCGGATGCCGTCCCCATAAATTTTCCGTATAATATTCAAAAAACATGGAATACAGCTTTCTGCCAAAACGATTGATATAAAGGTCTTCCAGAGAATTTTCCTTCCGTCTGCAAAGCAGTGCGGCAAGATAACTGAAACCGGACTGCAGCGTGGTGATAAGGCCCATATTTTTGAAAGTCTCAAATTTGAAGGAAATCGGATAATCGAAAAACTTTTTGTTGAAATAAATGCGCGATACCCGGTGGCGGCGCAGCATGACGCGGTCTTCTTTTTCCGGGTCGGGGCCGCCAGGCGCGAGCGGCATTTCGCGGTGCAGTACAATATCGTCGTAGGTGGGGGAACCCTGTAAAGGAAGCATCTGATTCCACCAGGCGTTGACCTCCGGCACTTTGGAAAAGAAACGGTGGCCGCCCATATCCATGCGGTTTCCTTTGTAGTTGACCGTCTTGGAAATACCGCCCATATCGCCGCTTTCTTCCAGGACAGTAACTTCGTATTCTTTGCTTTGTTTTAAAAGTTCATAGGCCGCGGTCAGTCCCGCAGGGCCGGCGCCTATAATATATGCTTTTTTCATGAAAATAATGATACCTTTCTGCATCTTTGAGGCTTTATAAAATCTTTGTTTATCATACCACTTTTTCGGACAGGTTAAAAGCAGTAAATGTCATTACTGAAAATTTTCCTTGTGTTTCGGTTAGATTTTACATCTCCGCCCGCGCAACGCTTAGTTCTCTTTGGAGGCGCGCTTTCGCTCCACGAAAAATCGTAGCGGTACTAGGCTCAAAAGCAGCAAAGCTGCTCTTTCATCAAGTACCGACGTTTTTCCAGGGCCTCCGTCAGAGAACTAAGCGTTGCGCGGGCAGAGGTGTAAAATCTAACCGATTCAAGTAACATGACAAGAGCAATCAGAAAGTCACTTCCCCGTCGTGGGACATGAGGGAAACGCTGTGGACGCCGGGCAGAGCCGCCAGTTCTTCCGTCAGCTCTTCTTCTTTGGCCGACCAGAGTTCCATAACCATGTCCAGCTGTTCTCCGGTGATATTTCTGGATTTTACCTTGTAGTATCTGCTGTGTTTTTTGACGAGTTCCGTAATCTGCGCCGTGCGGTCTTTTCCGGCCTGTGCGCTGATAACCAGTATCATTGCGGCTTTGGCCATCGGAAGTTTGTCCAGCACAAAGATGAGCGCCGTCAGAATGAGGGAGCCTATGACCGCGATTTCCAGCATTCCGGCGCCGCAGGCGATGCCAACGCTGATGGACCAGAAAAGGAAGACCAAATCCATCGGGTCCTTGATAGCGGTACGGAAACGCACGATGGATAGGGCGCCGACCATACCGAGGGAAAGCACGATGTTGGACTGCACGGTCAGGATGACGATAGAGGTAATCAGAGCCAGGGCCGCCAGCGAAATATTAAAATTTTTGGAATAAAAGGTTTTGCGCGTTATCATCCGGTATACAAGAAAAATGTACAGGGAGATGATACAGGTAAACATCAGGACGACAATGACTTCCCCCGCCGCCACCTCGTTCTGGGCAAATGCTTCCAGAAATGAGTTTTTGAAAATACTTTTAAAATTCATGGTTTTGTTCTCCTTTGTGATTAAGTATGATATTTTCTGCAAAGATAATATTTCGAAAAAGCGGTTCTCGGCATATCGGCCAGAGAAAGCGCATGATATATATGGTCCGGAAGGTATTCGTCATATTTGACTTCCAGCAGCTGGCGTCCGGGAGGCAGAATCTGCCGGGCGAGGGCATTTTCCCGGAAAAAATCGTCGATTCTGGAAGAAGATGCGATATTGCGGTCAAACGTAATCCGTACGTTGCCGCTCGAAAATACATAGGGCGTTCTTTCATAGCTGACGATGACTTTCGGCTCCATTTTATCGCACATTTTTAGGACGAACAGCTTTCTGGCCAGCTCCGGCAGCGTGTCAGGCTGCAGCGCGTCCGATTGTGGCCGCGAGTCCGATTGCGGCGGCGCATCCAGTCGTCCGGCGGCCCGCCCGTATACGAGCCAGTTGTACTGTTCTCTGGTCAGAAGACAGCTTTTTTTGCTGACTTTATCGTTTTCCTTGCGTTTGCATTCCAGACTGATTCTGCCCGCATCGTTGTTGTAGATGCGGATGCGGTATTTTTCCCTCGGTCCGGTTCCATCTTCATTTTCATAAAAACAGCGGTCATTAATATCGTCAAAATACAGGCTTTTAATAAAATAACGACCGTTACTTCCGGTATGAATATCTTTTTTCATAAGTCCCTTTAAACGGACTTCCAGCATGGCAAGCTGTGCTTCCGTGCACAAATATTTAAATTCGTGCCGGTATTTATCGTCCTTATTGTTTCTTTCGTTTTCCACTTTGAAACCGGGGCTCCTTTCTACTGTTATTTGGTTATATGAAACTTCGGTCCGGTCAATTTTACGGAAGGTTCTCCGACGCATCCGTTTCCTGTGCGGGTGCCGGTTCCCATACGGGTCTTACCACGATGTCCTCCGTTATCGGCGTTTCCGTTGTGAGCAATGTTTCCGTTCCTTCGATTTTCCAGCCAGCAAACTGCATTCCCGGCTGTGTTTCCACCGGGAGCCTTTCGATACATTCGCCGGAAATAACGCCGAAACAGCGGTTTCCGGTTCCGTCGGATTCCTGAAAATGCACCATGCACAGGGGAGCGTCTTCCAGCCAGACTTTATCTAAAAAAGCCTTCCGCTCCCGGATAAACTGCTTCACATACTGGGCGTGCAGTTTATAGTTTTCGGTATCAAAAGGGATATTCTGATTTTCAGCAAGGGTCCGGTACACATGGCCGAAGCGCGCCTGGTCCAGAACTGCGGCGGCTTCAATCTGTGCCAGATACTCATCGGCTTTTTCTTCCGCCATTACCGAAAGATAATCGGAAAACTTTTCGCGGTATTCCTTTTTAACCATTTCCACAAAATCTTCGTGCTGGTACAGGTAATAAAACCAGCTCGTATAATCCATGTGAAGCGTAAGAAAAGCGAGGTCCTGTGTGTTTTTGTTATGATTGCTTGCGTTTCCGAAGCCTTTATCGTAATCCCAGACGGGACCGCCGTAGACTTTGGTGCTGAGTTCGTCCTGTGGTTTATAAAAATAGGAGCTGGTACTGCCGCCGCCGTTGTTTCGGGTAATCTCCTCCACGAGATACTTATCTGCCCAGGATTCCAGGTCGATATATTCCGTGTAATATTTTCCGGTGACGGGGTTATAGCCGTCTTCCGCTTTGATGGCGTCTTCGATTTCCTGCATCCGTCCGCTGATATAGGCGACTTCCGCTTCGGTGGCGTGGCCTGGATTTTTCAGGGCAAAATGTTCTCCCGTATCGGTGATGAAGCCGCTCGTCACTTCGATGAATTTTTCTCCATAGTCGTGCTCAATCAGATAGCCGCCCGTGATGTCCTGTGGGTTTCTGGCAAGACGGACGCCTTTCCCCTGGCTGTCATCGGTGACAAAGGTATCGGCATAGTCCAGAACTTCGCCGTTCAGGGCCCGGTTCTGCATTTCCAAATCTGCGATTTCCAGCCGGTTTTCGCCAATTTCCACTTTTTCGCACAACTGATACATGCCGGAGTAAACGCCGTTAAAATAAACGTCGATATATTCCGATTTGGGGCTTCCGGGCATTCCAGCCTGCAGTGCCATCTCGTAGGTCAGCTTATTGCGGATATAAGCCGGGTCATATACGTTGCAGAGGAGAATCCAGGTATCGGACAGGCCCATATCCATAAAATCAAAAGGAACGCTCAGATTCAGCTGGTAGGATTTCTTTTCATAAGTAAACGTCTGGTTGCCCCGGCCGGAGATACTGCGGATGTCGTCTGTAAAAACAAGTTCGCCTTCCCGGTTCAGAAATTCGATGGACGCCTTTTCTTTATAAGTCTTGTCAGCATCGAGCTTTTCCATACTTCCGGTTCTCGTGCTGATATACATGACCGGGAGCCCTTCCGATTTTAAAAAGGTAACGTTTCGCGCGCCGATTTCCGTGCCGGAAGCGTTATAAACGTGCATCCGGTAAGGGATTCCCGTTTCAAAACCACAGATAACATATTCTTTGGAGCTTACCGTTATCGTTTCTATTCCTCCGGTAAAATCCACCCGCTCCGCAATTGTTTCCAGTCCAATCTGATTCATATCCGCATAAGACGGAAGAAACACATAACTCATCCATTCCGGGTCATCCGGGTTTTCGTTATAACATTTTACCTGGCGGCCCTCTCCATAGGTGAATGTGACACTGGTGTCAATAATGTTTTTGCGGAGCAGATTGTAAATTTTCATATCCGCAAACAGCTTCGGGAGAAAAAACAGGGGAATGATGGTGAGCACTATGATGAACAGCCATCTTATTCTTTTCAGTTTTCTGTTATCGATTATCATACAAAAGCCTGTTCCATTTCTGTTTAAACCTCATATCCGCTCTGGCGGACAGTCTATTAGAAGTATAGACGCATTTGGTATATTTTTCAACAGATTCTTTGACGGCGGAAAAAGGGCGGGCGGCGTCCCCCCGCGCCCGCCGCCTGCCCTTTTTCCGCCGCCAACTGTATCTGGACATCCTTTCCAATTTGCGGTAAACTAAAATATCAGGAAAAAATCTGGAAAGAATATATAGAAGAAAGGCGGGATTTCATATGATACAGATAGTCAATTTCATATTCTGGCTCGTTGCGGTCCCGTTCTGTATGGGGCAGATTCCGGTTTATTTTATGCCGGGAAAGCGGAATGAAACAGGAAATCAAAGAAATCCGGGCGTCGTTCTGCTTGCGGGTTATCTGCTGATGTGGTCGGTCTTTGAACTCATTGCGGTTCCGGCTGTCATCCTGATTCAATACGATAATTTTCTGTTTGTGCTAAGATGGTTCACGGTGACAGCAATTCTGCTTTCGGCGGCAGGGGTTCTGCTCTGGTATCTGCGGGAAAAACGAAGACGGGAAGAAGTCCGTCCGATTCTGCTTTCGGATTTGCAAACCCGTAAGACGGGTTTGGAGGTGAAAATAGAATGGCTGTTATTTCTGGCGCTTGTGGGATTCCAGCTTTATATGGCGGTGACGCGGGCTTCTTTTGACGGCGACGATGCGTACTATGTGGTGCAGTCGCTGATGGCGCAGCAAAACGGCGGGATGTATAAAAATCTTCCCTATACCGGAAGGTCATCGCCGTTGGACGTCCGGCATGCGCTGGCGGTTTTTCCGATGTGGGCTGCGTTTGTGGCGGTAAAAGCGGATTTACATGCGACAATCGTATCGCATGTGGTGATGCCGCTCGTGCTGATACCTCTGGCTTATCTGGTTTATTATGAAATTGCCAAAGTGCTTTTTCCTTCCCGAAAAGAAAATATTCCCATTTTTATGATAATCATGGGCATGTTCCAGATGTTCGGTAATGTGTCGATTTATACGAACGAGACATTTTTCCTGATGAGGACATGGCAGGGAAAGGCCGTAGCGGGCAGTTTTGTCATTCCGATGCTTTTTCTTCTGCTGCTCTGGCTTTATGCCGGGGAAAAGAAGGGAGAAGGGCAGAGTGCGGGAATCTGGATAATGCTTGTCTGTCTGAATATGACGGCCGGGGTATGCAGTTCCATCGCGGTTTTTCTGCTGGCGATTCTGCTGGCGGCAGCGGCATTCTGTCTGATGATTGTGGAACGGGATATCAGAATACCGGCGAAACTCGGTCTTACCTGTATTCCCAATGTGTTTTATGTTTTGTTGTACTTATTAATAAAATGAAGAATTTGAGACGCCGCAGAGAGGTATTTACAAAGAGCAGGAGGAAATTAAAATTCCGCCATCCTGCCTGGAATGCCCTGGAAGCGGGCGGATGGGAGTCAGAGCGAGGCTATGTGGGGTATTTTTATGGAAAGCGTAGTCATTTTTAAGAACTACGTCGGATTTCACCAATATAAATTTTTGTTTGTCATTTACCTGTTTTTTCTGCTGTATTTGCTTTTTGCGGAAAAAAACCGGCGGATTCGGGCTATTTTTGTCTATGCGCCTCTGCTCTTGCTAATCTGTTTTTTCTGTCCGCTTTTTCGTAAACTGTTTGTCAGGCTGTTAAACGATGCGGAAACTTACTACCGTCTGCTGTGGCTTTTGCAGATGAGCCTTGTCAGCGCTTACGGGGCGGTGAAGCTGTTTGGAAGATACCGGAAAACGGGGCTTGTCTTGATGTGCGCCGCAATTGTGGTGTGCGGCAGTTTTGTGTACCGCAGTGAGTATATCACGAAGGCGCAGAACTGGTATCATCTTCCGGAGGAAGCGGTGGAGGTGGCAAAGCTGCTGGAGCCGGAGGAAGGCCGGGTTATGGCGCTCGTTCCGGCAGACCTGGTTTATTATATCAGGCAGTATTCGACAAACATCAATATGCCTTACGGGAGAGAAATGCTGATTGCCCGGTGGGATTATTATAACGATATGTACGAGGCGATGGAAGAGGCGGAAGTCATTCAGACGGATTCTTTTGTTGCGCTGACGCGGGAATACGGCTGTCATTATGTGGTGCTGAAAAAGGAAAGAAAACTGGAAGAGCCGCTTACGGAATACGGGTTTGAGCTTTGCGCCCGGACGGACACTTACCTGATTTACCGGGATATGCAGATTGGAGAATAACAAATGCTATTTAATTCATATATTTTTATTTTTTTATTTTTCCCATTGTGTCTGCTCGGCTATTACGGTCTGATTCACCGAAAAAAGAAGCGGGCGGCGCAGTTTTTTCTGCTGGCAATGTCTTTCTGGTTCTATGGCTATTTTCAGTTGAATTATCTCCTCATTATGTTGTTCAGCATTGTCGTGAATTACTGTTTTCACAGGCTTTTGTCGAAAAAACCTTCCGGGAAACTGCTTTTTTGCGCTGTTGCGGTGAATCTGGGCGTTCTTTTTTATTTCAAATATTATGATTTTTTTGTAGAAAATATCAACGCTTTTACGGGCTCGTCTTTTGCGCTGCGGCATGTGCTGCTTCCGCTCGGCATCAGCTTTTTTACCTTTCAGCAGATAGGTTTTGTCGTCGATACTTACCGGGGTGAGGTGAAGGACTGCGATATGCTTTCTTACGCATTGTTCGTCGCTTTTTTCCCACAGTTAATCGCGGGGCCGATTGTGACGCAGTCGGAGATGCTGCCCCAGTTTTCCGGGATGGGGGAGAAAAAGTTTGACTGGGAAAAGTTCGCGCGGGGATATTCTCTGTTCGTGATGGGGCTTTTTAAAAAAGTGATTCTGGCAGATACTCTCGGCGCCGGCGTGGATTACGGTTATACGAATATCGCGCTTCTTGGGCGGTGGGATGCGCTTGTAGTTATCATTGCCTATTCTCTGCAGCTATATTTTGACTTCAGCGGCTACTGCGATATGGCGCGGGGAATCGGAAGGATGCTCGGCCTTGAAATACCGGTCAATTTCAATTCTCCCTATCAGGCGGTCAATATCGTGGATTTCTGGAAACGCTGGCATATTACGCTAAACAGATTCTTCACTTCTTATGTGTATATACCGCTTGGCGGAAACCGCAGAGGAAAAGGGCGGATGTATCTCAACTTTCTGCTCGTCTTTTTTTTAAGCGGCGTATGGCACGGCGCGGGCTGGAATTTTATTGTCTGGGGGATGCTGCACGGCGTGCTGTATGTGCTGACGAGATGGTATCTGGAGAGAAAGTCGCCCGGACGCGGGCAGAGTAAGGCTGTGGGAAGAAGGGACGAGGAGAGCCGGGGAACAAAGCGCCTGACGTATTCTCCGGGCCGGATGATTATGACACTCGTGTCAAGACTTGTATTGTTCCTATATGTCAGCATCGCATGGGTTTATTTCCGGGCGGCGGATATCGCACAGGCGAACGCCATGCTGCTTGTGGCGCTGCGGGGGAAGGCGCAGAAACTTTCCCTTGAACTGGCGGAATGCTTTCAGCTGGATGAATTATGGTATGTTCTGAAGGTGTGCCGTCTGGACGGATTTTTCTTCAGCAGATATCTGCTGATGTTTTTTATGCTGGCAGCCGGATTTGGCCTTGCGGTATTTGGAAAAAACGCGGCCTGCCTTGCGGACAGGATGAAGGGAAAGCTGTTTTCCGCGATGGCGCTCGGTGCGGTTTTCGTATGGTGCGTTTTATCCTTTTCACGGGTCAGCGTGTTTCTGTATTTTAATTTCTGAACGAGATTTTGGCCTGTGAACAGGACGCTGAAAAACGTTGTGTGGGAAGAAACACAGTATTAGAATATAAGGAAGTAACGTGGTTTGCCCGGTGGACAGGATAACGGAGGTGTGAGGTTGAACTCTTTTAAAAAATTCATATTTATTTCAATATCCACTGTTATTATACTCTTCTTGGGAATTATAGCACTTGTTATTTATATAGACCCGTTTTTTCACTACCATGCGCCGCTTGAAAATTTTCCTTATCTGGTGGATAACCAGTTAAGTCAGAATCCGGGCATGGCAAAACACATGACCTATGACAGCGTAATACTTGGCTCTTCCATGACGGTGAACTTCAACACGAACTGGTTTCAGGAAGAAATGGGACTTCAAACAATTAAGCTGAATTACAGCGGCGCTTATCCGAAAGACCAGTCCAATATCATGAAAATTATTTTTGAAAGCGATAACGATGTCAGGGCGGTTTTTCTCGGCATAGATGTTATGACTTATACGGGCGGCGTGGAGGAAACGAAATATCCGATTCCCGAATATTTGTATGATGATAATTATATTAATGACATACGTTATTTATTGAACAAAGACGTGGTGCTGAATTATATTTTCCGTCAGGCGGCGGACCCGGAGAAAACAGACCTGGCTACCGTCTATCAGAGCTGGTGGACGGATGAATATTATAATAAACAGTGGGTTATGCACAATTATGAGCCGCCGGAAAAGGTGGAGGTGGAAACGCCGGCGGACGCGTATCTGGAAAGCGTGGAGCGGAATCTTGAAATCAATATCTGCCCTTATATTGAGCAGAACCCGGAAACGGTCTTTTATGTGTTTTTTCCACCGTACAGCATTCTGTACTGGAATGACGTACTCTGTGAGAATCATCTGGAAGCGACGATGGCGGAGTACCAGTTTATAGCGGACAGACTCCTTTTATTAGAGAATGTGCGGATTTTCTTTTTTCCGAATCAGGAATGGATTGTCACGGATTTGAATAACTATGCGGATTACAGTCATTATCACAGAGATATCAATCATTATATGACAAAATGTTTTGCGGATGGGAGCTGTGAAATAACTTCTTCGGAAGAAATGAAGCAGACGCTTGTGGAAATGCGTCTGCTCATTGAAAAGTTTGACTTTGAAGAATTGTTTTCCGTGGAATATTAGTGCACTGACCTGTTTATATTTATTTGTCTTCCGATTTGTCCGGGAAGATACAGTCCACGAAACGCTGTGCCAGCAGTTCCTGACCGGCCGCGTTAAAGTGGATATAGTCCGTCATGTAATCCTGGTAATTGTCTTCATTGATGGAGCCGTAAAAATTATCTATACAGGAAACGCCGCAGTCGCTTGTCACATCCAGTTCCTTTTGCAGATAATGGCTGAGCGTCCCATGCCCTAAGTCGGCGCGGTCGCCGTTCTGGAAGTTTCCTTCTTCGTTGATGCTGTGGCAGAAAGTATGGGACATCACTACAATCCGAATAAACGGATAGGCTTCCTGGAAAGCCTCAATGGCAGTGCGCAGCGCGCCCGTGTAGGCGACGATGGAAGTTGGATTGTTCGGGTCGTCGCTCGGCCTTTTCTGAATATAGTCGATGCCGTCATACATGATGCAGATAACGTCCACGCTGTTCATATCAAGATTTTGCAGCATTTCCACGGTCGGAACGAAATCCGGGTCGTAACTGCAATAGGCAGCCGCAAGAATCCGTTCAAAATCTCCCGTGCAGAGCCCCTCCGCCAGATAGGATAAGCTGAGCGCGTCCATCCAGAAGCCGTCGTTATAGGACTGATAGGCGGCGCTTATGGTAGTGCCTGTAAAAGAGCCGTTATAAACGGTTGCACCTGTTTTGGCCGCAATCTGGTTCGCCAGACCGTGTTCATCCTCCCGGTTCAGGGAAAAAGGGTCGTTCCCGAGACAGAGAATCGTTGTAACGCCGTCGTCTTCATGACCTTCGAGTTTGTCGGGCGCAAGCGGGATAATGCTGTCCAGCGCCTCGACGTCAAATTCATCGGTCTGCACATTCGGGTCATAATCGGAAGGAACGCCCCGGTTCCATTTATAGAGCTTAAAAGCAATCACAGCGACGGTGATAACAATCAGCGATAAAAATATGATGTGAAGATTTAGGTGAAAAGGCGGTTTCGCGTCATTTTTTCCGTTGTCGGAAAGTTTCTTCGGTTTGATGTCCTTAACATCCGAAACGCTGGTTTTCTTTTCTGTATCCTGATTCATAATAAGCCTCCGTTCAGTAAATACAATAATTATAGTATTTCTTTCTGGAATCATTTTACTATGAACAGGCATAAAAATCCATGTATTCTCAAAATTTTAAGAAAAATGTAAAAAAATACTGCCAACGAAAAAACTTTCATTGGCAGTATTTTTTTCAGATAACTGAAACCGCATTGTCCATCAGGGGTTCGCCTGTTAATGTATATGTAATGATTGCGGCAGGAGGTGAACTGTGCAGCTCCTTGTACCACTTGCTGTATTTATACATACGATAGGTGGTGCTCAGGTGCTGGAGCTGTATGTCGTCTTCGAGACGGGCGAGAAAAAGCGCTCTCTCTTCCCTGTTCATGGAAACATAATCCATGTATGGGATTTTCAGCTCCGTGATGCTTTCATTACAGTTTGGACAGGAACGCTTATGTCCATTGAGCATATGGACACGATGGCAACGCTTACAATAGTGCATGTACATCATGAAAAATTCCCCTTTTCTCAGTTGATAATGTTGAAATTGTAATGTTGCACTTATATTGTGTCAGTTCCGGATGGCAAAGTCAAGCGAATCAGGGCAGAAAATGGCAGAAAAACGTTGTTAAATATCGCGTAAAAGGTTAATTTGATAAAAATCCGGCAGTATAGGAGAAACGCAGCAGACGCCCGGTGAATGAAATAGACAGCCCCTTTTGCCGGGTTCAGCGTTCCGATGTAATACAATCAAAAATCAAAAATCCTGATTTTCTTGCTGAAAAAAGAATACTGTGCTATAATATCGGCAAATTCTTAAAATACGAAAGGTTTACATAAGCGCATGAAAAAGAATCAGAAACGGAAGGAATACGATAATCTGTCTGAAAGAAAATTCGACATGGTCAGCGATGATACGATGGAATTTCTCAGCCTGGATGATGAAACGATTGCCGCGTATGAGAAAAAGGCGTCTCCCTCCCGCACGGGAAGCGCTTCCGGCCGGAAATCGGGCAGAAGTCTGCGCGGACGGGAAAATGATATAGAAGATTTGTATGACGGGGAAGAAACGTATTACGGAAAGAACCGCAGGAATGCCGGAGATTATGCAGACGGCGAAGATGAAAGATACTACGCGGAAGATGACGAAGACGGAAGATATTACGCGGACGGCGAAGAAGACGGAAGATACTACGCGGACGACGAAGAAGATGGAAGATATTACGAGGATGACGAAGAAGACGAAAGATACTACGCGGAAGATGACGAAGACGACAGATATTATGCGGATGATGAGGATGAAAGATATTACGAAGACGACGAAATAGATGATGAATATTATGAAATGGACGACGATTCGTACTATGAGGAAGAGGATGACGAGGACGACGAAGAACCGGAAGGCTTTTTTGGGCGTATCGGTAATTTCTTTTCTGAAATGAGCGCGGTAGACGCGATTGTAGCGGTACTCGGCGTTTTCATTCTGGCGGCGGCAATTGTGACGGGAACGATTTTCGTCAGTTCCAAGAGCGTAGCCGAGCAGGTAGACGCTTTTGCGGAAGTAGGAACGGAAATAGAAGATATCAGCGTCATTGGTGAAAGCGGTCTGATTGCGGTTGCCGATGCGGAGTCCGCCAGAATTTCACAGATGATAGGGATGGACACGGGGACGGAAACAATACCGGGGACACAGCAGAGCGCGGAGACGTCCCAGAACGGTCAGATATCGGTTGGAATCAATCTGACATCCATTCAGTCGGATATTAAGATTAAATTTGTCAACAAAGAGACGAATAAGCTGATTGGCGGGGTGCCTTTTGAAGTAGAAGTGACGGGCGGCGGTAAAACGCTTAATCTGAAAGACGATGACAAAGATGGCATCATTCATCAGACAGGACTGGCGGCCGGCACTTATACGGTGAAAATGAAGGCGTTTTCCGGCGGGGAGTATGAAAAATACCAGCTGCCTTCTCAGGAACAGAGCGTCAAGGTAACGGACCAGATTTCTTATAAAAAGGTAGAAGTGGCCGATGAAATTAAGACGGAGGCGGAAGTGAATGTGGCGGCGGAAGATACGGCGCAGCAGAATACCGTGGTCGAATCGACGCTGAAAGATACCGTGGAATGGGTGGAATCATCCAAAACGGAAAAGGATGCGGATAATAATTATGAGGTCATCAAACGGGAGGATATTCCCGACCCGTCAACGCTTGCCAAAGCGGGCATATTTGTTAAACTCGTGAATGATACGACCCAGAACCGTCCCGAACAGCCGTCAGTGCCCGTAACCAGTACGGACAGTACAGAGACGCCGGGAACGAGCACGGGAACAACGGAAACGCCGGGAACGAGCACGGGAACGACAGAGACGCCGGGAACGAGTACGGGAACGACAGAGACGCCGGGAACGAGCACGGGAACGACGGAAACCCCCGGAACAAGCACAGGAACAACGGAAACGCCGGGAACAAGTACAGGAACGACCGAGACACCGGGAACGAGCACAGGAACGACAGAAACGCCGGGAACAAGCACGGGAACGACGGAGACGCCGGGAACGAGCACAGGAACGACGACAACGCCCGGCACCAGTCCGGAGCAGCCGGCGGTACCGATATCACCGACCAATCCGGCAGGACAGACGGACGCGGAAAAACTGAGCGCGCTGAATCCGTCGCTCAGCACGAAGACACTTGCCCTGACGAAAGGCGGAAGTGCAACGGTTTCCGTTGCCGTTACGGGGAATACACCCTATACGGTTGCATGGAGCAGCAGTTCGCCTGTTGCCAGTGTAAACAATGGCGTCGTTACAGGCGTGAATGTCGGAAATGCGGTCATTACGGCAACCATCCAGGTAGGAAGCGCGACGGCGGTTCTGAATTGCTCCGTTTCCGTTGCGGAAGCGGCTGTTTCGTATACGGCTTTGAAAATAGAAGGAAGCAATACGATTCAGATGGGAAGCACCAGCGCCCTGAAAGGGACGACGCCGGAAGGCGGTGTGATTACGTGGGCCAGCAGCAATACCGGCATCGTAACCATTGACAGTAATGGAGTTATGACAGGCGTGTCAGAAGGAACCGCCGTTATTACGGGAACCTGTGGCGGCGCCAAGTCGGACTGGCAGGTTAAAGTTACCAAAAATTATACCGGGGACACGGTTACAAAATTAAAGGATAAGAACGGTAATCAGATTTATATTAAAAACGAGGAAGGAAAATATGTTGAGGCGGTCTATGCCGACTACTATAACGATAAAAAACTGTATTTGCGCAAGGCAAATGCGGACTGTTTCTATACCGGATGGCAGACCATTGACGGCCACACTTATTTCTTTGATAAAAACGGCAATTATGTGACCGGGGAGCAGATTATTCAGGGGGCAAAATATACATTTGACAGTCAGGGAAAGATGTCCGGCAATTCCGGTGTGCTTGGCATTGACGTATCGAAGTGGAACGGTTCCATCGACTGGAATGCGGTCAAAAATTCGGGCGTTTCGTATGTAATTATCCGCTGCGGCTATCGAGGTTCCTCCACGGGCGCACTGATAGAGGACCCCAAGTTTGCCAGCAATATCAAAGGCGCAAAGGCAGCGGGTTTAAAGGTAGGCGTTTATTTCTTCAGTCAGGCGGTCAATGAAGCGGAGGCGGTGGAAGAAGCGTCGATGGCGTTGAACCTGGTGAGTGGCTACGGACTGGAATATCCGATATTTCTGGATGTGGAAGCGAGTAACGGGCGCGGAGACGCAATCGATGCGGCAACGAGGACGGCGGTCTGCCGGGCATTTTGCGCAACCATACAAAATTCCGGATACAGAGCGGGCGTTTATGCCAATACGACATGGTTCACCACCAAAATCAATGCCGGAAGCCTGACGGATTATAAAATATGGCTAGCCCAGTATGCGAGCGCGCCGACCTATACGGCGACCAGATACGATATGTGGCAGTATACGTCTAAAGGCAAAGTAAACGGTGTCAGCGGCAGCGTGGATATGAATATCAGTTATCTGAATTATTAAAAATTTTTGCAAATAGCATGTACTTCTATTATAATAAGAAAAGAGAGTGAAAGGAGCATGATTATAAAATGAGGACTTATCTTGTAACGGGAGGGGCCGGGTTTATCGGTTCCAATTATATCCATTATATGTTTGGAAAATATGGTAATGAAATCAGGATTATCAATGTGGACGCCCTGACGTACGCGGGCAACCTGGAGAATCTGAAAAGCGTCGAAAACAGAGAAAATTATACGTTTATCAAAGCGGATATCTGCGACAAGGAAGCCATCAGCCGTATTTTTGCGGAGAACGACATCGACAGGGTCGTGCATTTTGCGGCGGAGAGCCATGTAGACAGAAGCATCAAAAATCCTGAGATTTTCATTCAGACAAATGTGCTCGGCACGGCCGTTATGCTTAACTGTGCCAAAGACGCATGGGAACTGCCCGACGGCACTTATAAAGCGGATAAAAAATTTCTTCATGTTTCTACGGATGAAGTCTATGGTTCGCTGGAAGAGGACGGGGGATATTTTTATGAGACGACTCCCTATGCGCCGCACAGCCCTTATTCGGCAAGTAAGGCGAGCTCCGATATGCTCGTAAAGGCTTATATGGATACCTACCATTTTCCGGCCAATATTACGAACTGCTCCAATAACTACGGCCCGTATCAGTTCCCGGAAAAATTGATACCGTTAATTATCAATAACGCTTTACAGGGGAAAAAACTTCCGGTCTACGGGGACGGAAAGAACGTCCGCGACTGGCTTTTTGTGGAAGACCATGCGAAAGCTATCGACATGGTTCAGGAAAAAGGCAGACTGTTCGAGACCTACAACGTAGGCGGCCATAATGAAAAACAGAATATCGAAATCATCCACATCATCCTCGAAACATTACAGGAGATGCTGGCGGATGACGACCCGAGGAAAGCGCTTGTCAGCGAAGATTTGATTACCTATGTGGAGGACAGAAAAGGGCATGACAGAAGATATGCCATTGCGCCGGACAAGATTCGGGAAGAAATCGGATGGGAGCCGGAGACGATGTTCAAAGAAGGCATCCGCCGCACCATCCAGTGGTTTTTCGAGCACGAGGACTGGATGAAAAATGTGACAAGCGGAGATTATCAGAAATACTATTCGGAAATGTATAAAGTCTGAGCAGTGCCTTTATGATTATTCTGCATTGAAATCTCAGATTTCATCGGGATTAGTGTGTGCCGTCGGATGGCATGAAGAGATGTCTGGGAAAACGAGAAAGGAATGGTTATTAGAATGAAGGGAATTATACTTGCGGGAGGTTCAGGAACACGGCTATATCCGTTGACAAAGGCAGTTTCCAAGCAGATTATGCCGGTGTACGATAAACCGATGATTTATTATCCACTGTCGATACTGATGCTGGCGGGCATACGGGAAATACTTATAATTTCCACGCCGAGAGACCTTCCGGTTTTTAAAGAACTGTTTGGAAGCGGGGAGCAGCTCGGCCTGAAAATGGAATATGCCGTACAGGAGACACCAAGAGGCCTTGCCGACGCTTTTATCATCGGGGCTGATTTTATCGGCGGCGACAATGTGGCGCTTATCCTCGGCGATAATATTTTCTATGGGCAGAGTTTTTCAAAAGTGTTAAAAGAAGTTGCTTCCAGAGAAAAAGGGGCGACGATTTTTGGCTATTATGTCAGAAATCCCAGAGAATACGGCGTTGTGGAATTTGACGAAAACGGCGTCGCTTTGTCCATCGAGGAAAAACCGGAGCATCCGAAAAGCAATTATGCGGTTCCGGGACTGTATTTTTATGATAACGATGTTGTGGAAATCGCGGCGAATGTCCAGCCTTCGGCGCGTGGGGAAATTGAAATTACCAGCATTAATAACGAATATCTGCGCAGAGGAACTTTAAAGGTGGAAACCCTCGGACGCGGCTTTGCCTGGCTTGATACGGGAAATCACGATTCTTTGCTGGATGCGGCGGATTTTGTGGCGGCATTCCAGAAAAGACAGGGGCTTTATATTTCCTGTATTGAAGAAATTGCGTACCGGAGAGGCTTCATCGACAGAGAGCAGCTTTTGAAGCTGGCGGAGCCGCTTTTAAAGACAAACTATGGGCAGTATCTTGTAGAGGTTGCGAATGGACTCTAAGAAATTGCGAAGGACCCTGTTCCTGGTCGTTATGATGTTTTTCATGATAACGGTCGTCGTTTTGATGATGAACTGGGAGTTGATAGAAGAAAAGCTGGGTCTGGGCGTCAGGACAGAAGAAACTACGGTCAGCGTGGAAGAGCCGGTAACGGAAGATAAGCAGATAGGCAATGATTTACAGGCCTTTTTGCAGGACGAGACTTTTTTTGACTCGGACACGCATTATAAGAGCATTGAATCTTATGCGGGCAAAGCCGTGTCCGTCGTTATGAGCTCGGTTGCAAAAGACTTGCGTATTATGATTGTGGATAACGGCGGAAAGCTCGTGTCGGGTTTTCCTTTTGTTGTCACAATTCAGGGGCTTGGCGAATATACCGATACGGACAGGGACGGCATCATTTATATCGATAAGCTGCGCGCCGGGGAATACAGCGTTTCATTGAATGAAGCGGAAGGATTCAGAGTGCCCAATACGGTAATGACTATCAAAGTAAAACAGGAAATCGAGTATCGTGTTCTGGAAGATATCGAATACATGATGCTGACGGAGGACGATGTGGACGCCTCCAGAGAAGATACGGAAGTCAGGGAAGCGCGCGAGGATGCTGACGGAACCGAAAATACGGAATTTGCGGCATCCGGAGAGAATGTAAAAATAGGAATCGATGTTTCCAAATGGAACGAGACCATCGACTGGGAAGCGGTGAAGTCGGACGGTGTGGAATTTGCCATTATCCGGTGCGGTTACAGAGGCTCTCAGAGCGGCTCTCTGATTATTGACCCGATGTTTGAGCAGAATATACGCGGAGCGATTGATGCGGATATTCCGGTGGGAGTTTACTTTTTTACACAGGCGGTCAATGAAGTGGAAGCGGTGGAAGAGGCCAGCATGGTCATTAATCTGATACAGCAGTACGATGTGGACTATCCGGTGTTCCTTGACAGCGAGAGTGCGGGCGGAAACGGAAGAGCCGACAGTCTGGAAGCGGAGAAGCGGACCGGGATTCATAAGGCTTTTCTGGAAACGATTTCCAATGCCGGATATGCTACGGGAATCTATGCTTCTGCCAACTGGCTGAAGGAAAGAGTGGATATGACAGAACTGTCAGGTTATAATACATGGCTTGCGGAGTATGCGGAAGTGCCTTCTTATGACGGTTACTATCATATGTGGCAGTATACTTCCAAAGGTTCGATTGACGGCATTTCAACGAATGTGGACCTGAACCTGTGCTATATGAATATCGATACGTCGATTGACCATTCTATGGGAGCCGGAGGATATACGGGAGTCGTGAACGGAGATACGGGCAATGTACCGACCGGCGGAAGGGCCGATTATTAGAGGAAGCGAAAGGAGTTTTATTGGAGAAATGGGAAAACTTACGGTAGAGACATGTGAAATAGAGGGGCTGAAGGTCATTACGCCGGAAGTTCGGGGGGATGCCAGGGGGTATTTCATGGAGACCTATCAGTATGAGGACTTTAAAGCGATTGGCATCGACCAGGTATTTGTACAGGATAATCAGTCCTCTTCCATAAAAGGCGTTCTGCGCGGCCTTCATTTCCAGATTCAGTATCCGCAGGATAAACTCGTCCGGGTACTGAAAGGAGAAGTCTATGACGTGGCGGTCGATATCAGGCCGGGTTCCAAAACCTATGGAAAATATTTTGGCGTGCGCCTTTCCGCGGAAAATAAAAAGCAGTTTTTTGTCCCGAAAAATTTCGCGCACGGCTTTCTTGTGCTTTCGGATGTGGCGGAATTTGCCTATAAATGTACGGACTTTTACCATCCCAACGACGAGGGCGGAATTATGTGGAACGACCCGGATATCGGAATCGACTGGCCGATGGAGGCGGGAATGAAGCTGATTCAGTCGGAAAAAGATACCAAATGGGGCGGTATCAGAGAGTTTACCGAACAATATCGGAGATAAAAGCGGAGATTCGTAAGAGAATGAGCGAAAACGATATGGTGACAAAAAAACATGTTTTTCCAAAGCCCGCAGCGATTGCAATTTTCTGGGGGCTTGGTCTGATTCTGGCGTTTGTACTGGTCATGCACCACAATCCGCTGGCGGACCAGGTGACGGAAAGGATGAAAAAAGTCAGCGGCTGTGTGCTGATTGCCTTCACTTGTACGATTTTTACAATTTTTTATGACGGCCTGACGACCATTCCAATCGAATTGTTCCAAAGCAGGCGCCTGATTTGGAAACTCGCCAAAAATGATTTTAAAAAGCGCTATGCGGGGTCTTATCTTGGTATGCTCTGGGCGCTGGCGCAGCCTGTTGTCACGGTTGTGATGTACTGGCTCGTATTCGATAAAGTTTTTGATACGAGAAGCCAGCTCGTGGCGGGGGGCATTGAAGTGCCATACGTGCTGTACCTGACGGCCGGGCTGGTTCCCTGGTTCTATTTTTCCGAAGCGCTTACACAGGGTACGATGGCGCTGATAGAATATAATTATCTTGTCAAAAAAGTAGTCTTCAATATCAGTATTCTCCCAATTATCAAGGCGATTGCGGCGACATTCATTCATTTGTTTTTCGTCTGTATTGTACTGCTTGTTGCTGTCGGTTACGGCTACTATCCAAGCATTTACACGATACAGATTGTATATTACAGCTTCTGCATGTTTCTACTGGTGCTCGGTATGAGTTATCTGACCTGCGCCATTGTCGTTTTTATCAGAGACCTGCAGCAGATTATTGCCATCGCTCTGCAGATTGGTATGTGGGCGACGCCGATTCTGTGGGATATCTCGATGCTGACGGATAACATGAAGACGGTTTTTAAATTAAATCCGCTCGTTTATATCGTGGACGGATACCGGAGCGCCCTCTATGGGGAAACCTGGTTCTGGGAGCATTTTTATTCTTCTACCTATTTCTGGATATTTACCATCAGCCTGTTTTGCATCGCCACATTAATTTTTAAGAAACTGCGGGTACATTTTGCGGATGTGCTGTAATTATCATTGTTGATGAGAACATGAAAACGGCAGATGTGCCAGTTAGAGGAGAAGAGGATAGACAGTCGGTGAATGCACCAGTCTGTGCGGGAAGGGAGGGGTTATGATGGAAGAACCCAAGATTGCAATCCAGGTGAAAAATCTGGAAAAAGTTTATAAACTTTATAATAAGCCTTCCGACAGATTAAAGGAAACACTTGGTCTTGGACGGAAGAAAAAGCATACGGAACATCATGCCCTGAAAGGAATTAATCTGACCATCCGCCAGGGAGAAACGGTCGGTATTATCGGAACAAACGGCTCCGGCAAATCGACGATTCTGAAAATAATAACAGGTGTTTTGAATCCAACCAGGGGAGAAGTAACCGTGAATGGGCGGATTTCAGCGCTTCTGGAGCTTGGGGCCGGATTCAATATGGAATATAACGGCATCGAGAATATCTATTTAAACGGTACGATGATTGGTTTTTCCGAAAAGGAAATTGACGCCAAAATGAATGATATTCTGGAATTTGCAGATATTGGCGAATATGTCCACCAGCCTGTCAAAACTTATTCCAGCGGCATGTTCGTCCGGCTTGCCTTTGCGGTGGCAATCAATATCGAGCCGGAAATCCTCATCGTGGACGAGGCGCTCTCCGTCGGGGATGTTTTTTTTCAGGCAAAATGCTATCATAAATTTGAAGAATTTAAGAAAATGGGCAAAACCATCGTCTTTGTCAGTCATGACCTGAGCAGTATCAGCAAATACTGTGACAGGGTAGTGCTTTTAAACCAGGGCGTTAAGCTGGGCGAAGGCAATCCGAAGGAAATGATAGACGCCTATAAGCAGGTGCTGGTCGGCCAGTACACGATAGAAGAGCCGGGCGCGGAAAGGCTATTGGATGATGAACAGCTTCGCGCGCTGGCAGCGGGCGGAAAGAAGAAAAAAGAGGAAAAGGCTGCGAATGTCAATCCTGACCTTCTGGAATACGGTTCGAAAAAAGCCGTCATCACGGAATATTATATGACGGATGAAAAAGGAACAAAAACTTCGGCGATTCTCAAGGGCAGCAGCTTCCACATTCATATGAAGGTAGATGTGTCGGAGGATATTGCCGCACCCGTTTTTGCTTTTACGATTAAAAATATCAGGGGAACGGAAATAACCGGAACAAATACGATGTTTGAGAAGGCCTTTCTGGAATCGGTGAAGGCGGGGGAACAAAAAGAGATTATTTTTACACAGGAAATGAATCTCCAGGGAGGAGAATATCTGCTCTCGCTCGGTGTGACCGGGTATGAGGGGGATGATTTTACGGTTTACCACCGCCTGTATGATGTGCTGAATCTTACGGTTATCTCGGATAAGGATACGGTGGGATTCTTTGATATGAATTCGCGGATTCAGATTTTGTAGAGGGTAAGGAATAAGGATTAGTATGCAAAAGGCGGGATATCGTGTTATTGTTAAAATATTTTTAACCATTTTTATGACAATCGGGTGTAACCTCATGATGGGGGAGCCTTGGCGGGAGGATATTTTTCCTTATGTTTTCCTGATACTGGCTGGTGCAGCCCTTTTTTCCATGGATGATGAAAAACTGTCTGTCTGGGCAAGGGAAAATAAAAGAAAAGCATTGTTGCTGCTTGCGGCGTCTTTTCTTATACAGTGTGCGCTGCGAAGGCCTGACCAGGCGGAAAGCCTGATGGTTTTCATAAAAATTTGTGTAAAAATGCTTATATGTAGCATTACATTGTTTGTAATTCTCTCGTTATGTATGATTCGGTTACTTAAAGAAAGAAAACTACCGGGAAAAATCTTTTGTCTTTTTTCCATGATTACAGTCCTGTACTTCTATTTTATTAGGGGGGGGGCAAGAATCCGGTATATATCCGTTCATTCTGGTTCTGCTTTTGTATCTTGCTGAGGGAGAGGATAAAGCGGGGAAAAGAGAGAAAAAAATTAAGCTGGCTGGCGCATTTTTTTTCGCATGCTGTGAGGCGTTGGGATATATGGCGATATTCAGCTGGGGGTTTCATGGAAATTTTTTGCAGTGGTTATGCCTGGCGGCGGCCGGTATTATGATATGGGAATTTGTGTTCTATTATGTTCTGACGGATGTTCTGATGCTGCTTGACTGGCAGACGAACAGGGGAACGGTCGGCGGAAAACAACTTTCGGGCAAGGCCACAATATTGATGTTTGCTGTTATGGTGGGAGTTAGGTTTCTCTTTTGGCTGAATTGGTTTCCGGGCCTCCTAAGTAAAGATACTTTTGGTCAGATTCAACAGGCAATAGGAAATGTTCCGTATAGCAATCATCATTCCTGGCTTCATACGATGCTTATCAGGGCATTTTTAACGGGAGGGGTATACCAGCATCGGATAGCGCTGATGTCTCTGACCGATTTGGTATTCTCTTCTGTTCTACTGTTATGGATTTTGCATCATTATTATGAGAGAACATCGATACGGATGTGGCTGCCCGCGGCGGTTGTTTATACGCTGGGACCGCTCCATTGTATTTTTTCGGTCAGCATCAGAAAAGACCCGTTTTTTGCCTACGCAGTATTGGGATATACGCTGGTTTTGTTATTGATGGAAGAGCAGAGCCGTAAAGAGGGGAAACCCAGGTGGTATATGTGGCCTGTCTATATTGTCGCAACCTTCCTGTTCTGTTTTTTGCGCACAAATGGGTTATATGCGTGGGTTCTGGCACTGCCGTTTCTGCTCTGGCACTTTAGAAAACAGTTAAAGGGCTGGCTGATTTCTGTCGGTATCTGTCTGTTACTGATTGTGACATACAAAAGTGTTATTCTACCCGGATTCCATGTTATTGAGCCAGATATTGTGGAATCGCTGTCCGTTCCGCTTCAGCAGATTGCGTATACGATTCAGAAAGATGGAGAGTTTTCCGAGTATGATAAAGAAATCATTGGGAATATTGTGGATATGGAATTGATGGGAGAATACTATACTGAATGGATGTCCGACCCGGTTAAAAATATAATT
Organism: uncultured Lachnospiraceae bacterium; assembly: GCA_910578715.1. Lineage (GTDB taxonomy): Bacteria > Bacillota > Clostridia > Lachnospirales > Lachnospiraceae > UBA3282. The sequence goes on from CAJTRL010000001.1 coordinate 48,246, forward strand.
CGGGGAAGCGGTCATCAGGAATATATCGGTGAAAACAAAGGCGAGTTTATCAAAATGTACCTTTCGGTGGGAATGAAAAATCCGGTAGAGTACATGACTGCCTTTCTATTCCAGTCGAGGGGCTACTGGCACCAGAAATCGACAGATTTTCTATATTATGAAAATGGTGTATATAGCGGCGCCAGCGAGCTTGGAATTGTCAGGGCACCGTTGCTTCCGGCTGGAATCAGCGGTAAAATTGACAGTCTGATGGAGCTGTATGAGGACGCCTGGAACACTTTCTGGAGTCTGGCATTAAATACTTATGTTGTGGTTGTTTTATGGATATATGCTATGATAAAGAGGAAATGTTGTTTTCATTTTATACCGCTGGCGGGTATATTTGTAACGTTAATCATTGCAACGCCCGTTGGGAATATGTTCCGGTATGTATACGGAATATATCTTGTTCTTCCTTTGCTGGCATTACAGACAGGCGTGGAAGGGATGAAGGCGGAAACGGATTAGAAATATCGGAAAGGAAAGGGGGATTGGCGTGACAGAAAAAATCGGAAAAGTCAGACTTGATTTAAAACATTATCCGGGGGAGGATTTCTATTGTGACGGAGAGGTTGAGGATGAACTGCTTGAAATCACAAGAAATTATGCACAGGTGGAGTACCCGCGTATTATAGAGGAGCGGAAAAGCTGGCCGGTGCTCTATCATTTGTCGTCTTTGCGCGAGAATATCGTGGACTGGCTTCCTATTGACAGCGGTATGAAGGTGCTGGAAGTAGGGTCCGGCTGTGGAGCCATTACGGGTGCGCTTGCGAGAAAGGCCGGAGAGGTGCACTGTGTGGATTTGTCCAAAAAAAGAAGTATGATTAACGCATACAGACATATGGACTGTGAAAACGTGACGATTCATGTCGGCAATTTTCAGGATGTGGAGCCGGATTTGCCCTGTGATTACGATTATATCCTTCTGATAGGCGTTTTTGAATACGCACAGGCATATATCGAATCCGGGAGTCCTTATGAAGATTTCCTGCATATTATCGGAAAACATATAAAAAATAACGGTCGTATTGTAATAGCAATCGAGAATAAATTAGGATTGAAATATTGGGCGGGCTGTAAGGAAGACCATCTCGGCACATGGTTCAGCAGTCTGGAAGATTATCCGGAAGGCGGCGTTGTCAGGACCTTTACGAGAAAAGGACTTATCAAAACGGCAAGGCGATGCGGCTTTTCGGATATTTCCATGTATTATCCTTACCCGGATTACAAATTTATGACGAAGCTGTATTCTGACAGTTATCTGCCAAAACCGGGAGAGCTCTCTTCCAATCTGCGGAATTTTGACAGGGAAAGGCTGCAGCTGTTCGATGAAAAACGGGTATTCGATACTTTGATAAAAGAAGAAGAATTTCCGCTGTTTTCCAATTCTTATCTGATGATTCTGGGCGGGGAGCCGGAAATAAAATATGCCAAATATTCAAATGACCGGGCGGAAATGTTTCAAATCAAAACGCTGCTTCGGGAAACTGTCAGCGGCGGACAGACGGCAAGACAGGTTGAAAAACACCCGTTATATGATGGCGCGGAAACCCATATACGACAGATAGCCCAGTCATATCAAAAATTGACGGAGCGTTTTGCGGGAGGAAAACTTGCCGTAAATGCCTGTAAATTAAATGATGATTTTATTTCCGGGAGAACAAAAGAAAATGACGAGTATGTCACGTTTGAATATCTGGAAGGAAAAACGCTGGAAGAACTCCTGGATGACTGCCTTGAACGGGATGATTTAGAAGGATTCCATGCGTTATTTGATGAATATCTGGAAAAAATTTCCTATCATGAGGATATGACAATTGCTGATTATGACTTGATTTTTGCAAATATTCTGATTACAGAAGACGGACAGTGGCATGTGATTGACTATGAATGGACCTTCGATAAGGCAGTGGAAACAAAAGAAATTGCTTTCAGAGCAATCTACTGTTATTTATTGGAAGATGAAAAACGGAATAAATTAAATCTGGATATGATATTGGACGAGCTCGGCATAACGGAAGCTGAAGCGGAAGGGTACAGACGCCAGGAAATGAAGTTCCAGAAGTATGTGACCGGCAAAAGGATGTCGATGGAAGAAATAAGAGGTGTTATTAATCAGCCTATATACGCGCTGTCGGAACTTCCGATGCTGACGCCGGAGGAAAAGCTGAAAGAAAGAGTGCAGATATATGAGGACAAAGGAAACGGTTTTTCGGAAGAGCAGTCTTTTTTTCTGGAAGAGGTTTCCGGTCAGGAGAGACAGTTCCGGCTTGTGCTGGAGGGAAATTACAAAGCGCTGCGCATCGACCCCTGCTGTGACTTCTGCATCGTTTATCTGGAAGAAATACGCTGGAACGGAAAACCTGTTTCTTTAAAAGGAAAGAGCCTTTTATCGAACGGCATACGAACGGGGGAAGGGGTTTATGCCTTTGCCACACAGGACCCGAATATAACGCTTCCGCTGGCGAACCTGGAGCAGAAACAGGAGAATCTGCTGGAAGTTTCCATGCAGGTTACCAGAGTGCCGGAAGCGACGGCGCTTCATATGCAGAAGAGAGGATTGTTTTAGCGTATGGGAAACTATGACTGGGCGGCCTATTACCGCGCCGCCTTTGAGCGGGAAAAAAAGAAAAATACGCATCTTGCCGGGAAAATAGCGGACGCGGAGGCAAAAGAGGCCGACCTGGCTTTCCGGCTGGAACGGATTCAGGGAAATGCGCTCTGGAAAGCCTCCGCGCCCGTCAGAAAATGTTACCATGCGCTGACGATGGGAAGGACGGGTTCCGGATTTCCCGGGAAACTTCATGTGCCGGCGCACACCGTCGGTTCCGGCGATGCGTCTCTTTCGGAAACGGAAGTCCGCCGCGCTTATGAAGAGGAAGTGTTCCGGCAGAAGCATCCTTATCTGCAGTGGATTGCGAAAATGGAAGGCCGGGAAGCGGAAACTTTAATTGTACGAGACGTTGAAACGGGACAGAAAAGCTCCGACGGAGGGCCGGAGAGCGGAAAGACGGACGGTTTTCGAATCATCGAACCGGAACAGCCGGATATCTGCATCATTATCTGCGGAGACGGCATTGTGGACGAGCGGGCCGTAGAAGAAGCGGAAAACTGGTTCCGGGAAAAAGAAAACTGTCTTTTTGCCTATGCGGATGAGGATTACTACTGGAAGAACTTATCAAACCGTATGCACCCCTGGTTTAAGCCCTGCTGGTCGCCTGATACGCTGCTTTCCTTCTGTTATATAGGGCATATGGTGATTGTCAGAAAATCGCTTTGCGCGGAGTTTCTGGAAAGGCTGGGGAAGCGGCCGGAAGAGGAACCGGAGCGCCTGGCGGAGGGAGATTTTTATGATTTGTGCCTGCGGCTGGAAGAAAAGGCAGATGCGCTGGGCTATGGCATTTCCCATATTGAGAAAGTACTATTTCATAACCGCTATGAACCGGATAAGGCGGGCTGTGAACGCATCGAGGAAGCAGAGCGCCAGGGGCTTGACGCACTGGAAGTTGTCGAAAACTTGTTGAAGGCGGAGCTGGAACGGGGACGGGATATGACAGGCTGCAACGCGTCTTTTTCGGCGGTCAGAGAAGCCGCCTTGCAAAGAAGAGGCATCCGGGCATCGCTTGTAAGCGGAGCGGAGCCGGATATCTTCCATGTGGTCTATGAAGTGCCCCAGGAGCCTCGCAGATTAGAGAATGAAGAAGGATTAGAGGGTGAAAAAGGATTAGACGGACAGGCCCCTGATAAGGGCTTGGAAGAATCAGATGGAAAACGCGGTATGATATCGGTTGTTATTCCGTCGAAAGACCATCCTGAAACGCTGGAAAAATGCCTTTCTTCTTTCCGGGAAAGAACGGAATACTCCAATTATGAGTGGATTGTCGTGGATAACGGCAGTGCGCCGGAAAATAAGAGCCGTATGGAGGCGCTGCGGGAAGAATACGGATTTTTATATCTGTATGAACCGATGGATTTTAATTTTTCGGCAATGTGCAATCTGGGGGCGAAAAACGCACGGGGAGAATACCTGTTATTTTTAAACGATGATATTGAAATCATAGAAAAAGACTGGCTGCATATTCTGGCCGGACAGGCCGGACAGCCCCGCACGGGCGCGGTCGGCGCCAAGCTGTGGTACGCGGGAAGCGAGGCGGTTCAGCATGCGGGAATCACCAATCTGGACATCGGCCCCTCGCATAAACTGATAACTTTTATGGATGACAGATGTTATTATTATGGGCACAATCAGGTGACATATGATGTTATCGGCGTTACGGCGGCGTGTCTGATGATAGAAAAAAAGAAATACCGGGAAATAGGCGGCTTTGAAGAAACCATGAAAGTCGCTTATAACGATGTGGATTTCTGTTTCAAACTGGTGGAAGCAGGGTATTATAATGTGCTTCGGAACGACGCTGTTCTATATCACCACGAATCTTTGAGCCGGGGGCTTGATGAAGAGGACGAAGGAAAGTGGGAAAGGCTTCTGCATGAGAAAGAAAACCTGTATACAAGACATCCGGGTATGAAAGGGTGGGATGGCTTCTATCATAAGCATCTGATTGACAATGCCTCCCGATACGCATGTAATTTTAAATTTGATTATGAAGAGAACTTAAAAACGACAACGCTTATTTTGGCGGATGAAGGAAATCTTGCAAGGGCGCAGAAAGGGCAGTTGCAGCTGACCATCGACCGGGCGGAGGAACAGCATAAAATTCACCTGGAAGAACCGGACATTATGCTTCTGATGGGATGGAGTTATCTGCCCGGGGAGGACAATGCAAAATACACGAGAAATGTCGTATTTCAGCGGCCGGACGGCATTTTTTGCATGGCCGCTCCCAATCCCTGGCGGAGGGAGGATGTGGAGGCCGTTTTAACCGGCCAGGTCAATATTTCGCTGGCCGGATTTACCCTTCGTATAAAGAAGGAAAAGCTGCATTTCGGCGTCTGGCGCATCGGAATGCTGGCGACGGATTCCGAGAGCGGCCGACAGTTCCTGACATGGTCTGACAAAGAAATGGTGGTAAAATAAGGAAAAAATGTCGAAATAAAATTGCGGACGTTACAGAATGCTGATGGTTGAGAAATTAAATCGATACTTAACATGAAAAATTAAATTTAGATTTGCTGCAAAAGTAATAGGCGCAATGGAAACGAATAAAGAACGAATAAATGAATAACAATTGAAATCATAACGACGCAAGTGAAATCGAAGCAGCAGAAACGGCGGAGGAAGTAACGATGAAAGACGAGACATCAAAAGACGGAATAAGAAAAGATGACGAACCTCAAAAAGACATGCGTTATTATAAAGAGGCTTATGAGCGGGAGCGGCAGAAGAGCCGTGTGCTGGCCGGTAAGCTGGCGGACGCGGAGGGACGGGCGGCAGACCTGGAACAAAAACTGAACCGTATTAAAGGGAGCGTTTTCTGGAAATTGTCCAAGCCGCTGCGCGCGGCCGTGCACTGGATGCAGAGGACGAAAGAGCGGCTCGGTTATTATGGGAGCGTCAAAGGAGTTCTCCGAAAACTGGATGCCAAGCGAATCGAAAAAAAAGCGCGGGCCTTACATGGCACGGCAGGCTTCCCGACGCCGGAAGAGGCAAAAGAACAGCGGGAGACAATTTTTTCAAGGGATATCAAAATCAGTATTCTCGTGCCGCTGTATAATACGCCGAAAAAGTTTCTGAGCGATGCGGTGGAATCCGTGCTCGCCCAGACTTATGAGAACTGGGAGCTTTGTCTGACGGACGATTCCGATGAGGAACACGATTATGTGGAGCAGATGTGCAAAGCGTATATCGAGAAGGACAGACAGTATCTGCAGGCGCACCCGGCGCTGCGGAAGCGGGTTGGTATGGAGAGCCGAATCCTTTACAGGCGCCATGAAAGGAGCGGCGGCATCGCCGGCAATACCAATTTCTGTCTTTCGATGGCTGGCGGGGAATACATCGGGCTTTTTGACCATGACGATGTATTGCACCCGGCGGTGTTGTATGAATATATGAAAGCAATCTGTGAGAAAAATGCCGATTATATTTACTGCGACGAAGCCACGTTCCACGGAAACAGCATCGACAATATGATTACGCTTCATTTTAAGCCCGATTTTGCAATCGACAATCTGCGCGCGAACAATTACATCTGCCATTTCAGCGTGTTCGACAGAAAATTGCTGGAAGGAACGGAACTTTTCCGTCCGCAGTATAACGGCAGTCAGGACCATGATATGATTCTGCGGCTGACCGCACAGGCAAAGCATATCGTGCACATTCCGAAACTGTTGTATTACTGGCGTTCCCACAAAGGAAGCGTGGCGGCGGATTTGAATGCCAAAGCCTACTGTATCGCGGCGGGCAAGGGCGCGGTGGCCGACCATCTGCAGAAACTCGGGTTTGAGAATTTTGAAATCACATCGACGAAAGCCTTTGATACGATTTACCGGATTCGATATGAAATTCAGGGCTCTCCCCGGATTTCCGTTATCATTCCGAACAAAAACCATTATGAAGACCTGAAACGCTGTATTACTTCTATTATAGAAAAAAGCAGTTACGATAATTATGAGATTATCATCGTGGAGAACAACAGCACGGATGATGAGATTTTCCGCTATTATGAAGAACTGAAAAAAAATTCGCAGATTCGGGTAGTGGCTTATGAAGGGGAATTTAATTATTCCCGTATCAATAATCTCGGCGTTTCCCATGCTTCCGGTGAATATGTGCTTTTGCTGAACAATGACACGGAGGTCATCACCCTCGACTGGATGGAAGAGCTTTTGATGTACGCACAGCGGGAAGATGTGGGAGCGGTAGGCGCCAAGCTGTATTATCCCGATAAGACGATTCAGCACGCGGGCGTCGTTATCGGCCTGGGGGCACACCGGACCGCCGGGCATACGCATTACCGGGTGAGCAGCAATAATCTCGGTTATATGGGCCGCCTGTGCTATGTTCAAAATATGACAGCCGTGACAGGTGCGTGCCTGATGGTGAAAAAGAAAATTTACGACGAAGTGGGCGGGCTGGATGAATCTTTTGCGGTATCTTTAAACGACGTGGATTTCTGCCTGCGCGTCAGGGAAGCGGGGTATCTGAATGTGTTTACGCCTTTTGCGGAACTGTATCATTATGAATCCGCATCGAGAGGGCTGGACAACGAAGGGGAGCGGGCAAAGCGCTATAACGAGGAGTCGGAGCGTTTCCGCACAAAATGGCGTAAAGCGCTGGAAGCCGGGGACCCGTATTATAATCCGAATTTTTCACTGGACAGAAGCGACTTTGCTTTGAAAATTTGAAAAGAGTGTGATATACTTATACGCAAGTTAATAGTATGCAGATTTTGGCTGTATACGGGGAATGAATAATGATGGAGGTAAAAAGGAATGGGTTACAAAGAGCAGTATGAGTTCTGGCTGGAAGATTCTTATTTTGATGCGCAGACGAAAAAAGAACTTCAGGCGATTCAGGATGATGAGAAGGAAATCGAAGACCGCTTTTATAAGGAACTGGCATTTGGAACGGGCGGATTGCGGGGCGTCATCGGAGCGGGAACGAACCGCATGAATATCTATACCGTCCGCAAAGCGACACAGGGCCTTGCGAATTATATTAAGAAACAGGGCGGAGAAGACAAAGGCGTGGCGATTGCGTATGACTCCAGAAGAATGTCCCCCGAGTTTGCGGATGAGGCGGCGCTTTGTCTGGCGGCAAACGGCATCAAAGCCTATGTGTTTGAGTCGCTCAGGCCGACACCGGAATTATCTTTTGCGCTTCGGGAGCTGCACTGTATTTCCGGTATCGTCATCACGGCAAGCCACAACCCGCCGGAATATAACGGTTATAAGTGTTATTGGGAGGACGGTGCACAGGTTGCGGCGCCGAGAGACCAGGAGATTATTACGGAAGTAAACAACGTGACGGATTACCATGATGTGAAGACGATGGAGAAACAGGAGGCTGTCAAGGCCGGACTCTATCAGGTTATCGGTCAGGAAATTGACGATAAATATATGGCGGAACTGAAAAAGCAGATAATCCATCCGGAAGTTATCGCGGAAGTTGCAAATGATATGAAAATTGTGTACTCTCCGTTTAACGGGACGGGAAATCTGCCTGTCAGAAGAATTTTGGACGAGATTGGCTTTAAGAACGTTTATGTCGTACCGGAACAGGAAATGCCCGACCCGGATTTCACGACGCTGGCTTATCCGAACCCGGAAGACCCGAAAGCCTTTACGCTGGCACTGGAGCTTGCAAAGGAAAGAAAAGCGGATATCGTGCTGGCAACCGACCCGGACGCGGACAGACTGGGCATTTACGCGCTGGATACCAAGAGCGGGGAATATGTTCCTTTTACCGGAAATATGTCGGGTATGCTGATTGCGGAATATATTCTGAGAGAGCGGACGGCAACAGGCAGAATGCCGGAGAATCCTGCGCTTGTAACGACAATCGTAACGACCAATATGGCGAGAGCGATTGCGGAAGATTATAAAGTAAAGTTTATCGAAGTCCTGACAGGCTTCAAGTACATAGGTGAGCAGATTAAGCTGTTCGAGCAGACGGGCTCTAACAACTATGTATTCGGTCTGGAAGAAAGCTACGGCTGTCTTGCGGGAACCCATGCGAGAGACAAAGACGCAATCGTTGCGGTAATGTGTCTGTGCGAAATGGCCGCATGGTGCAAGAAAAACGGAAAGACCGTCTGGGACCAGATGATTACACTGTATGAAAAGTACGGCTATTTCAAAGAAAGCCAGTATTCCATTACCATGAAGGGCATCGACGGCGCCAAAGAAATCGAAGAGCTCATGAATAAACTGAGAAGCAATCCGCCGAAGAACTTTGGCGAACTGAAAGTAAAAGAGTTCAGAGATTATACGACGGGCAAAACACTGAATCTGGAAACGGGAGAAGAAGGCGAGACAGGGCTTCCGAAGTCCAACGTGCTCTATTTTGACCTGACGAATGATTCCTGGTGCTGCGCGCGTCCGTCCGGAACGGAGCCGAAGATTAAATTTTATATGGGCGTAAAAGGAAACAGTCTGGAAGATGCGGAAGCAAAATTGCAGCAGCTGACAGAGGATTTAAAAGCATATTTGTAAGATAAGATGATTGGAAAAGGTAGAATCGTCCTGGTTTTCAGGGCGATTCTACACTATCGGGGAAAATGGGAAATCGTATTTTAAAAATCAGCAATGTAAATAAGACAATCCATTATCTGCGCAAAAACGGTCTGCGTCATGCTTTTTATGCGGCAAAAGAACGAATAGAAGAGGAAAAAAAGACAGATTATGTTTATAAGGAGCCGGACGAAGAACGGCTCGCGGCCCAACGGGCAGAGCAGGGACGTTTTCCGTATCGTTTCAGCATCGTCGTTCCGGCCTATGAAACGAAAGAGCGTTATTTGCGGGAACTGCTCGATTCGGTTATAAAACAGAGTTATGAAAAATGGGAACTGATTATCGCGGACGCCGGAAAAAGCCGCCGGGTGGAAGAAATCGTGGCGGCGTATCAGGAAAAAGAAAGCCGCATCCGCTATCTGCGGCTTACGGAAAACGGCGGTATTTCAGAAAATACCAATGCCGGCATAGAAGCGGCGTCGGGCGATTATATCGGACTGCTCGACCACGACGATATTCTGGCGCCGGATGCGCTTTATGAGATGGCGCGGGCCGTTCACGCATCGGAAACAGCAAAAAATAAAAAAACGCCAGTTCTCTTATACAGCGATGAAGATAAATTTGAAAATAACGGCAGTTACAGGACTCCTCATATAAAAGAAAAATTTAATTTTGATTTAATATTATCAAATAATTACATCTGTCATTTTATGATGGTGCGCGCCGATTGTATGAAAAGCCTGAAACTGCGGGGAAAATACGATGGTGCACAGGATTACGATTTGGTGCTCAGAATCGTGAGGAGACTTCTGTGCGATGTACCGCCGGAGCATGCGGATAACAATGTTTCTGCGGCTTCTGTACCGCCGAAGCATGCGGATAACAATGTTCCTGTGGCTTCTGTACCGACAACGGAGCTTGCGGACAGCATCGTTCATGTGCCTTTCGTATTGTATCACTGGCGCTGCCATGAACAGTCTACGGCGGACAATACGGCAAGCAAGATGTATGCTTATGAAGCGGGAAAGGCTGCGCTGGAAGATTTCTGCGATTCCCTCGGCTGGAACGTACAGGTTTCTCATTCGCTGCATCTCGGTTTTTATCAGATAACGTACCGGCCGGATATTCTGACGGTGCGGCGGGATGTGGGCATTGTTGGAGGCCGGATTCTGGACGGACATAATAGAATAATATCCGGCATTTATAATAAAGAAGGAAAACGGCTCTACCGGGGACTGCATAAAGAATACAGCGGCGGCAGCACCCACAGGGCCAGGCAGATGCAGGACTGCGCGGCAGTCGATATCCGCTGTATGCGTCTTTGTGAAAAAATGCGCCCCATTTTTGAAGAGATAACAGGCATTCCTTACAGAGAAACAGGAAAACAGAAACTGGCCGATGTATCCGGCATTTCCTGTGATGAGGCGGGATATGGAAAGCTGAGCATGGAGCTCGGAAGGGCGGCGCGTAAAATGGGATTTCTCGTTGTCTGGGACGCCCGGATGACGATAAAATTAAAGTAAAATTGCTGGATTTGAGTGTCTGCTGAAGCAGACGGACGGGAGTAATCATGCAATCGACAATTGTAATACCGACCTGTAACGGCCGGCATTATCTGAGGAAATGTCTGAATTCACTGAAAAAAGAAGATGCCCATATCGTTGTGATTGATAACGGTTCCACCGATGGCACCTGTGAAATGATTTGCGACGATTATCCGGAAGTGGAGATAATTTCTTTTTCCGTGAATACAGGGTTCTGCCGGGCGGTGAACGCGGGGATTATGGCGGCCACCACGAAGTATGTTATTTTTCTGAATAACGATACGATTGTGGAACCGGGTTTTGTGCGGGAACTGGAACAGGTGATGGAACAGGATAAACGGATATTTTCCGCATCCGCCAAAATGATTTCCATGCAGGACAAGAGCCGGATTGACGACGCGGGAGATTTATACTGTGCGCTCGGATGGGCATTTGCGCTCGGAAAAGGAAAGCCGGAAAAAAACTATCAGAAAAGTTATCCGATTTTCGCTTCCTGTGGAGGAGCTTCCATTTACCGGACGAAGCTCTTTGAAACGGTCGGCGTGCTGGATGAAAAGCATTTTGCCTATCTGGAAGACATTGACTTAGGGTATCGGGCACAAATCTACGGGTATCGCAATGTATTTGCGCCGAGAGCCCGCGTATACCATGTCGGAAGCGGTTCTTCCGGTTCCCGTTATAACCAGTTTAAGACGGATTTGTCCGCAATCAACAGCATATATCTGATTTACAAGAATATGCCTACATTACAACTGTTATTGAATGTGCCTTTCCTATTGCTCGGATTTGGCATCAAGACGCTTTTCTTTATGAAAAAAGGACTGGGAGGGACATATCTGTACGGCCTTGTCAAAGGCATGCGTTTCTGCGCCCAGCCCGAGGCGAGAAGGCGCAGAGTGCCCTATGAGCACAAGCACTTCTGGTCGTACTGCCGTATACAGGGAATGCTCTGGTGGAATATGCTGAGACGGTTTGGCGGCTGTTGATGTCCGGGAGGTTCTTATGATAAAAGATAACCAGAAATACTTTAACAGGCTTCATGTTCTCATCGATGCGCTAATCATCGTACTTTCTTATGCGCTGGCCTGGTATCTGAAATTCGCCGCTCCCTTTTCGGCCAATGACCCGGAGATAGGAGCTCTGCAATGGCAGACGTATTTTGAACTGCTTTATTTAATTGTGCCCGGCTATCTGGCGCTGTATTATTATTTTAATATGTATACGCCCAAACGGGCGACCGTGCATAAATACGAGATTTTCAACATTTTTCAAGCGAATACGGTAGGGATTATTATCCTGATGGCTGGATGGTATATGATAAAGCAGATACATTTTTCCCGTATCATGATAGCCATGTTTTATGTGATAAACATTATTCTGACGACCATAAGCCGCTCACTTATCCGTTCACTTCTCCAGTATTTCCGTGAAAAGGGTTATAATCTGAAGTATATTCTTCTGGTCGGCTATTCCCGCGCGACGGAGGAATACATCAACAGACTGAACGCCAATCCCCAGTGGGGCTATGTGGTCCGCGGCATTCTGGACGATTTTGTGCCGAGAGGAACGATATACAAAGGCGTTAAAGTGGTGGGGACGATAGAAAATCTGCTCTATATTTTACCGGAAAATAAACTGGATGAAATCGCAATCACCTTATCGTTAAAAGATTATGACCGTCTGGAATACATTGTTGATTTGTGCGAGAAATCCGGCGTTCATACCAAATTTATTCCCGACTATAACAGCCTTTTCCCAAGCAGGCCATACACGGAAGACCTGATGGGGCTGGCGGTCGTCAATATCCGCTATGTGCCGCTCACCAATACGCTGAACTGGGTTACGAAGCGTTTTATCGATATCGTCTGTTCCCTGTTTGGACTGGTTTTCTTTTCACCGATTATGCTGGCCGCCGCGATTGCGGTAAAATGCGGAAGCAAAGGCCCGGTTATCTTTAAACAGGAGCGCATCGGTCTGCACAATAAGCCTTTTATGATGTACAAGTTCCGGACAATGGAAGTGCAGAAGCCGGGAACGGAGAAGAAAGGCTGGACCGTCAAAGACGACCCGCGCGTGACTAAAGTCGGAAAGCTCCTCCGCCGGACGAGCATGGACGAGCTGCCGCAGCTTTTTAATATCCTGAAAGGAGATATGAGCGTTGTGGGGCCGAGACCGGAACGCCCCCAGTTCGTGGAACAGTTCAAGGAAGAGATTCCAAGATATATGGTAAAGCATCAGGTGCGGCCGGGTCTGACGGGATGGGCGCAGATAAACGGCTGGCGCGGCGATACATCCATCAAACGCCGGGTCGAATACGATATCTTCTATATCGAGAACTGGACGCTTTCCTTTGATATCAAAATTATGCTGCTGACGATATTTAAAGGTTTTATAAATAAAAACGCCTATTAAAGTCATACTACTTAATAAAATATAAAATATTAAGGAATTCTAAATAATTCCTGAATATGGCACAAGATTCTTGCAATTCTAACAAGATGTAGTATAATCTTGTAAGGTAGGTGTGCCATTTTGTGATATGGAATTTGTGATTTTTATCCGGCACAGGTTTTCAGCACAGAAAAAGGGAATTGAGGGAGTACGAAATATGACAAAGAAGAGTAGAGATTCTTACGATTACGATTATGATTACGAAGACGAAAGAAGACCCAGAAAGTCTTCTTCCAAATCATCGGGCGGAAGATACGAGGATGAACGGCCTCATAAAAAGAAAAAATCTTCCGCGAAGAAAAAGAAAGAACAGGCGAAAAAGAAACGGAGAAGAATTGTACTATTTATTGTAGAAATATTTGCACTGGTGCTTCTGGTAGGCGTTCTCTGGGTGGTACAGCAGGGTACGAAATCCGGGAAAATGGAACTGGACGAAGAGAAAATCATCGTCAACGATACGGTTAAGGAAAAAGAAGAAACGACGATGAAGGGTTACCGGAATATTGCGCTGTTCGGTGTGGATTCCACAACGGGTTCCCTGACGAAAGATACCCGGAGCGATACGATAATGATTGCTTCCATTAATCAGGATACCGGAGAGTGTAAGCTCGTTTCCGTATACCGTGATACTTATCTGAATCTGAGCAACGACACCTATAATAAATGTAACGGCGCTTATGCAAGAGGCGGCCCGGAAATGGCTATCAGTATGCTGAATCTGAACCTGGATTTGAATATCACGGATTTCGTTACGGTAGGCTTTGCGGGACTTACAGACACAATCGACGCGCTCGGCGGCGTTTATATCGATGTAAAAGATAATGAAATCAGCCATCTGAATAACTATCAGCTGTGTATTGCGGACGATTTGAAACGTTCCTATACACCGGTAACCTCTTCGGGAATGCAGCTGCTTGACGGTTTACAGGCTACCGGGTACTGCCGTGTACGTTATATTTCCGGCGGTGACTTTACGCGTGCGCAGCACCAGAGAGAGGTTCTGCAGGCGGTAGCGGAACAGGCGAAGGCGTCGCCGGCGGCGCTTCCGGAGATTGCGACCAATGTTTTCAGTGAAGTGTATACTTCGCTGGATTTGTCAGAAATTATTTCGCTTCTTGCCGATGTCACGAATTATTCGATTACGGAAACGGCCGGCTTCCCGCGGGAAGAGAACAGAACGACGGGCAAGCTCGGTGCAAAGGGCGACTGCGTTATTCCGGTGAATCTGGAAGAAAATGTAAAATGGCTGCACCAGTTCCTGTTTAACGATTATGAATATACGCCGTCTGCCATGGTTCAGGAATGCAGCAGACAGATTGAAGCTGATACGGGTAAAACTTTAAATTAACTTAACGGAAAAAGCAAAGGGGCCTATTTCAGGCCCTTTCATGCTATTATGGGGGAAGATATTTTGGAAAAAGTGGATGTTATCATCCCGACTTATAAGCCGGACCGGAAATTTTGGGATTTAATGGAAAAACTGGCGCATCAGACGGTTCCGGTCAATAAAATCATTATTATGAATACGGAGCAGAAGTATTTTGACCGGCTGATTTACGGCACGTCTTTTTCCAAGCAATATAAAAATGTACAGGTAAAGCATCTGTCCAAGCGGGAGTTCGACCACGGCCGTACCAGAAACAACGGCGTCCGCTGTTCGGAAACGCCGATATTTGTCATGATGACACAGGACGCGGTTCCGGCGGATGAATTTCTGATAGAAGAACTGATTCGCCCGCTGGAACAGGAGAATGTAGCCGTGTCGTACGGCAGACAGCTGGCGGAAGAGAGCTGTTCGGAGACGGAGAAGTTTACAAGAGCTTTCAACTACCCGCCGGAAGAAGCGGTCAAAACCAAAGAAGATATCGAAAAACTCGGCATTAAAACTTTTTTCTGTTCCAATGTGTGCGCGGCCTATAAAAGGGATGTTTTTGACGCATTGGGCGGCTTTACCAGACATACCATATTTAATGAAGATATGATTTATGCGGCAAACGCTATTCAGGCCGGGTATGCGGTCGCCTACCAGCCGGAAGCAAAGGTATTTCATTCGCATGATTACAGCTGCGCGGAGCAGTTCCATAGAAATTTCGATTTGGGCGTTTCCCAGGCGGAACACCCGGAAATTTTTGCGGCGGTTCCGTCCGAATCGGAGGGTATCCGGCTTGTGAAGATGACAATTGCCCATTTGAAAAAGAAAAAACTGTGGATGCAGATTCCGGGCGTCATCGTAAAAAGCGGGTTCAAATATGCCGGGTATCAGCTCGGAAAACATTATAAAAAGCTGCCAAGAAAACTGGTGGTGAAATGTTCGGCGAAGGCGAACCGGGATTACTGGCTGGTGGGATGAAGGTGGGATGAAGATTTTCTAAGATACCATAGAACGGTATCTAAGAAAATCTAATCATCCCTGAAAGAATGGCTTCGCCATTCTTCCGGGTGGTGGGAAGAACAGGAATGGCTTCGCCATTCTTCCGGGCAGTGGAAGTAAGGGTTTGAAAGAAAGCTCGTATCAGGAGGAGATTGTATGTGTGGAATTGTAGGGTATATTGGGAAGGAGCAGGCGGCGCCGATTATTCTGGACGGCCTGGCAAGGCTCGAATACAGGGGATATGATTCAGCCGGCATGGCGGTTTACGACGGAGAGAAAATCAATATCCAGAAGTCAGCGGGGCGTTTGAAAATTCTGGAAAATCTGACGCGGGGCGGCGAGAGCATGCCGGGCGTATGCGGCATCGGCCATACGAGATGGGCGACCCACGGCGCGCCGAGCGATGTGAACGCTCATCCGCATTTCAATAAGGCGGAGACGATTGCGGTGGTACATAACGGTATTATCGAAAACTATCTGCAGCTTCGCAAGAAATTGACGGGAAAGGGCTATCAGTTCGTTTCCGAAACAGATACTGAAGTACTGGCACATTTACTGGACTATTATTACAAAGGAAATCCGTTGGAGACAGTTACAAAGGTGCTCCACCGGGTGGAGGGCTCTTATGCTCTCGGTATCATGTTTGCGGACTGCCCGGACCAGATTTTTGCGGCGAGAAAAGACAGCCCGCTCATTGTGGGTGAAAATAAAGACGGCTGTTTTATTGCTTCCGACGTGCCCGCCATCCTGAAATATACGAGAAAAGTATACTATGTGGATAATCACGAAGTGGTCAGACTGCGCGCCGACCATATGCACTTTTATACGGTGGATGAAGAGGAAATCGAAAAAGAGGCAGTTACGATTGACTGGGATGCGAATGCGGCGGAAAAGGCCGGATATGAGCATTTTATGCTAAAGGAAATGTATGAGCAGCCAAAGACGATTGCCGATACATTGACTCCAAGAGTCAAAGGAAAAGATGTAGTTATCGAGGAACTGAATATGACGGATGACGAATTGCGGGAAATCAAAAAGCTGCATATTGTTGCCTGTGGTTCCGCCTATCATGCGGGCACAACCGGGAAATATGTGCTGGAAGGTCTGGCGAGGATTCCGGTGGAAGTAGACCTGGCTTCGGAATTTCGATATCGTGACCCGATTTTGGAAGAGGGTGCGATGGTTATTGTTATCAGTCAGTCAGGAGAGACGGCGGATACGCTGGCGGCGCTCCGGGAAGCCAAAGCGAGAGGGTTCAAAGTGCTTGGCATTGTCAATGTGGTGGGGAGCTCCATCGCAAGGGAAGCGGATAATGTCATGTATACATGGGCGGGACCGGAAATTGCGGTTGCAACGACGAAGGCGTACAGCGCACAGCTGATTGCGCTGTATTTGCTGGCGATGAAGTTAGGAAAGGCGCGCGGAAAGATTTCCGATAAACAGTTCGCTTCTCTGCTGACCGATTTGCGGCGGCTTCCGGACCAGATAGAGCTTTTGCTGAACAATAAACTGCGGATTCAGAAATTTGCCAACCGTTATATCGGTGCGAAGGATATTTTTTTCATCGGGCGTGGTATCGACTATGCGATTTCCTTAGAGGGTTCTCTGAAACTGAAAGAAATTTCCTATATTCATTCGGAGGCCTATGCTGCCGGAGAACTGAAGCACGGCACCATTTCCCTGATTGAAGAAGGCACGCTTGTGGCGGCTGTTTCCACGCAGCCCAATCTGTATGCGAAAAC
Organism: uncultured Lachnospiraceae bacterium; assembly: GCA_910578715.1. Lineage (GTDB taxonomy): Bacteria > Bacillota > Clostridia > Lachnospirales > Lachnospiraceae > UBA3282. The sequence continues at coordinate 65,525 of CAJTRL010000001.1, forward strand.
AATCAGCAATATGGTGGAGGTTAAGGCGAGAGGCGCTTTTGTGCTGGCGGTCACATGCGAAGAAAATAAAGAAATCGAGAAGGCGGCCGATTACGTCATCTATATTCCGGAGACGAATCCTTATTTTGCCAATTCGCTTGCAATCATTCCATTGCAGCTGTTCGGCTATTATGTAGCAGTCGGGAAAGGCTGTGATGTGGATAAGCCGCGTAATCTGGCAAAATCGGTGACGGTTGAATAAGGCCGTGACTTGTTTTGGACAAATAAAAAGCATTAAATGAAAAAGATAAGAAAAAAATTTTTGAAAAACACAAAAATGAAAAACTTTTATCACAATTTGTACACAATTCATAGTTATACTGTGTTCATAGTCAGGAAAGGAAATAAAAAGCCGGAAAGGGGTCTTTATTATGTACGAGTATGATAATAATTTTCCGAATGAAAATCGCGAGAATGGCATGAGCACGGAGCAGAATACGGATTTGAATGTCACGGGAGGACTTTTCAGCTCCCAGGCGGCGCAAAATTCTCCGGTCTCACAGACAGCGCAAAACAGCCAGACTGTTCAGAATATCCAGATGGCGCAAAACGGCCAGACTGTTCAGAATATTCAGACAGCGCAAAACGGCCAGACTGTTCAAAATATTCAGACAGCGCAGAATACCCAGACTTCGCAGAATGCACAGGGCGTTCAGGCAAACAGCTATTATAATCAGGCGGGCAGAGATTACGGATATAACACAGGTATGTACCAGCGTCAGAATACCGGACAGAATACAGGAAGCTATCAGTATGGCAATACTTATCCGGGCGATTACGGGCAGAACGGAGCGGATAAGGAGAAAAAAGAAAAAACCGAAAAGACGGGCCGAAACCCCTATTTCAAAAAAGCGCTCGTCAGCGTTTCTCTCGGATTGTTCTTCGGCGTCTGCGCCGGGCTGGGATTTTACGCGGTGGAGGCCGCAACAGGAATGCTGGATGGAGGGAAAACGGAAGCTGCAGTCAGCATGGATGTGAACGAACAGGCGGAAGCAGGAGAAGAAGCGGGAGAGGTTCTGGCCGAAACCGAACAGGAAGGTGAAAACGGACAGTCGGATTCCATGCAGGATGCCGACGGACAGACAGTAGGTTCCGATATTAAAATGACACTGGAGTCAGCTCCGCAGATGGCGGCAGTTCAGGATGTTTCAGGTGTAGTCAAGGCCGTTATGCCTTCGGTCGTATCTATCAGCAATACTTATACGGAAACGATGTCTTATTTCGGACAGGCGATGACCAGCGAAGCGGAGGCCAGCGGTTCCGGCATCATCGTCGGAGAAAACGATTCCGAGCTGTTAATTGTGACCAATTACCATGTCATCATGGATGCGGATAAACTGATGGTACAGTTTGTGGAAGGCAGCGAAGCGGAGGCTTCCGTCAAAGGAACCGATGCGAAAATGGATTTGGCAATCATTGCTGTGCCCACTGAAAACATTCTCAATTCCACGCTGGAGCAGATAGCCATTGCGACGCTGGGAGATTCGGATTCCCTGGAGGTTGGGGAACCTGCGATTGCAATCGGAAATTCCCTCGGTTACGGGCAGTCTGTAACGACCGGTGTTATCAGCGCTCTGGACAGAGATATGGAGCTTTCGGACGGCAGTACCGGGACGTTTATTCAGACGGATGCGGCAATCAATCCCGGAAATTCCGGCGGCGCGCTTCTGAATATGAAAGGTGAGGTCATCGGTATTAACTCCAATAAAATCGGCGGAAGTGTCATTGAAGGCATGGGTTATGCGATTCCGATTTCTGCGGCAAGCCCGATTATAGCCGATTTGATGCTGCGGGAAACAAAGAACAAAGTTGCCGAAGAAGAACGGGGATTCCTCGGTATTTCCGGAATCAGCGTGACAAGTGAAGTATCATCCACCTATGGCATGCCGGAAGGCGTTTATATTGCACAGGTATATGAAAATACGGCTGCGGAGGCAGCGGGTCTGAAAAAGGGCGATATCATCACAGAGTTCGACGGCATTAAGATTTCCTCGATGGATGAACTGCAAAGACAGCTCGAATACTACGCCAAAGGAGATACGGTGGAAATAACCGTTATGACGATTGGAAGCGGCGGATATAAGGAAAAGACCGTTGATATTACACTCGGCAATAAAGTAGAACAGTAGCAGCGTTAAAGAAATCCAAAGGCCTGAATGTTTATGGTCATAGGAAAATATTTTCAGATTAGGCGGTATAGTCCCAATTGCAAGGGCGATACCGCCTTTTTTGTGCTGCCGCCTTTCTTTTTTGGTGCAGAAATAGAGAGGAAAAATGGAAGGATAAGCCTTATAATGATAAAAACAAATTGGCCAGGACACTCGATGTTGAGATTTACTTAAATCCAGACTCGCAGAACGGACAACATGAGGTATGAATACCCGTGGCTAAAAAAAGATAACGGAGGGACTTATGGACGAGAAATTTTATATATTTATGGATACAGTTGACGGGCGTTTCCGCAGTTTTGTAAGCGAAATCAATGAGTATCTGACAGAGAACGGCTGTAAATGCGATATAAAATCGCAGAAAAGCGGCTATGTTGTGTCCTATGTGTCAAACAGCAGTAAAAGGACGCTGGCGACGTTCGTATCACGAAAAACGGGAATGAAGCTCCGCATTTATCCCGAACATATACAAGAATACCAGAGTTTTCTTGATACACTGCCTGAAAAGGTAAAAAAAGAAATCAGGAAGGCATCCGTCTGCAAACGGCTTATCAATCCCGATGACTGTAATCCGAAATGTATCATGGGATATACGTTTGTGCTGGATGGTGAGCAGTACAGGAAATGTCGTTACATGGCATTTCAACCAACATTGAGTGAAGAAAACAATCCGTACATAAAGCAGTTTTTGGAGAAAGAACTGCGGGCTGGTACTGACTAAAAACTTCCTTTTAAAGAACCTGTGCGGATATATTCTGCATGGGTTTTTATATGTCTGCCCTCAAAACGCTACTCCCTGAACCGTATCATATTTCTTTGCCGACAGACTTTCTTTAGAAAAAGTTCACTTGTGGGAATCCGAAATTTATACTATCATAAAAAGAGAACACGCGGCTGCGCGTTTCCGGGGCAGAGCCGGACAGTGCGGGAAAGGTATGGTAGGATATGATGAACGATAGTGAAAGAACGGATGAAAATAAAGAAAAAAAGAGCGGCTGGGATTTCCGGGAACTGGATGATGTAGAAGCGGAAAAGAAGGCGCTGTTGAACGGACGTGCGGAAAACAGAGCTGTGGATAAAGCGGATTTGGATGCGGATAATACGGGAAGCCTGAAAGAAGATGTGGGAAATTCGGATGGAGCGGGAAATGGCGGCGGTAACGCGGATATCGTTTCGGCGCAGACACGGGACACAGGAGCCGGCTCAAATCGAAACGACGATAAAAAGGATGAATATGAAGAAGTCTGCTTTATCTGTCGAAGGCCGGAAAGCAAAGCCGGAAAAATGTTCCGGCTGCCCAATCATATCTGTGTCTGCAATGACTGTATGCAGAAGATGATGGACACGGTCAGCCAGTTCGATTATCAGGGAATGCTGAACAATCCGGGGAATCTGAATGGCAATATGAACGATTTCAATAACGGAAAAGGGTTCCCCAATATCAGCTTTGTTAATCTGGCAGATTTACAGGGAGACGGCGGTATTCCAAATAAACAGAAAATAAAGAAGAAAAAGGAAAAAGAAAGCGCTCCTGTGATTGATATCAAAAATATTATGCCGCCCCATAAAATCAAGGCGAAGCTGGACGATTATGTGGTCGGCCAGGAGCACGCCAAAAAGGTGATGTCCGTAGCCGTTTATAATCATTATAAAAGAGTCGCTACCGGAACCATGGATGAAATCGAAATTGAAAAATCCAATATGCTGATGATAGGGCCGACGGGTTGTGGCAAGACCTATCTTGTCAAGACTCTGGCGCGTCTTCTGGATGTGCCGCTTGCCATTGCGGACGCGACTTCCCTGACGGAGGCCGGTTACATCGGTGACGATATCGAAAGCGTCGTTTCCAAGCTGCTTGCGGCGGCGGACAACGATGTGGAACGGGCGGAACAGGGCATTATTTTTATCGATGAAATAGACAAGATTGCCAAAAAGAAGAATACCAATTCCAGAGACGTCAGCGGAGAATCCGTGCAGCAGGGAATGCTGAAACTGCTGGAAGGCGCTGAGGTCGAAGTACCGGTGGGAGCCAATTCCAAAAATGCAATGGTTCCTCTCGCAACCGTGAACACTCGGAATATTCTTTTTATCTGCGGCGGCGCATTCCCGGATTTGGATGACATTATCAAACAGCGGCTGAACAAAAAGACATCCATCGGCTATAATGCGGAACTGCGGGATAAATACGATAAAGAGAAAAATATTCTGAGCCGGGTGACGGTGGAGGATATTAAAAAATTTGGTATGATTCCGGAATTTATCGGCCGTCTGCCCATTATTTTTACGCTCGAAGGACTCAGCAAGGAAATGATGGTTAAAATATTGAGCGAGCCCCGGAATGCGATTTTGAAACAATATCAGAAGCTGCTGGCGCTGGATGAAGTGAAACTGGAATTTGATACCGGAGCGCTGGAAGCGATTGCGGAAAAAGCGATGGAGAAAGACACAGGAGCCCGCGCGCTCCGCGCCATTATCGAAGAATTTATGCTGGATATCATGTACGAAATTCCGAAAGACGACAACATCGGAAGGATTACGATTACCAGGGAATATGTGGAAGGCACGGGAGGCCCGGTTATCGATATCCGAAGCGGGAGCGCGGTAAATCCCGATGAACTGCGCGTTGTTGAAGCAGGGCAGTAAATCCCGATGGACTGAGTGTTATTGATGCAGAGCAGTAAATCTCGATGAACTGTGCAATGTCGGTGCAGAGCAGTAAATCCCGATGAACTGCGCGTTATTGATGCAGAGCAGTAAATTCTGAAGGACTATGCGTTATCGGTGTGGAATTGTATATTCGGAGAAACTGCATATAACAAGTGTAATATCATAAAGGCTAAATTGAAACAATAAGTAATGCGTTCCGGGGACATGGACAGGAGAACCGCATATCATATATTAAGCAGAATATATTGAAAGCGCAGATATGGTATGACTTGTAAAGAAAGAATTTTATCTAACGAGTATGCGGATGTGATAATCGACTATGTGCTGCCAGAAGAGGAACTGCAGAGACTGAATTTTGATTATTGTTTTTCTGAAATTGATGAAGAATTTGGAACGGCATATATTAACCGACAGGAAATACCGCCCCTTTCCGTCGGGATGTACGGCTATTCGTCAATTCCGAAACTGTACGGGCTGATGCAGACATTTCAGGCGGAAAATCTGGTGGAGACCGGGAATTTACAGATTCAGGGCCCGCCGCTTTCTCTAAAAGGAACAGGCGTAATTATCGGTTTTATAGATACGGGAATACGATATCAATTAGACGTTTTTAAGAATGAGTCCGGCGGCAGCAGAATTTTGTCTATCTGGGACCAGACAATACAGAGCGGAGAACCGCCGGAAGGCTTTTTATACGGAACGGAATATACACGGGAGGAGATTGACCGCGCGCTGCAAAGTCAGGCTCCTCTCGACGTCGTTCCGACTACGGATGAAAACGGACACGGCACGGCGCTGGCATCGACGGCGGCTGGCAGCATTTTAGGACAGGGACTGTCTTTTCGGGGCGCTGCGCCGGAAACGGATATAGCGGTCGTGAAACTGAAAGGCGCCAAAAGATATCTGCGGGAGTACTATCTGGTTGCGGAAGATGCCGAAGCCTACCAGGAAAACGATATTATGCAGGCTGTCCGATATCTGGAAGGCATGGCGGTCGTGTTCCGGCGTCCGGTCGTCATCGTTTTGGGAATCGGTACGAATATGGGAGACCACGCGGGCAATTCGCCTCTCGGCATTTACCTGAGCAAAATTGCCTCCAGAAGAAGCCGGGCTGTGGTCGTCTGCGGCGGGAATGAAGGCGATAAAGAACATCATTACAGCGCAGCCATGCCGGAAGAAATTGAACTGCGGGTAGAAGAAAATACGAAAGGCTTCTGCATGGAGCTGTGGGGAAACCAAATAGATATATACAGCGTGTCGCTGCGCACGCCTGGCGGTGAAGTTGTTTCCAGTATCGATTTCCGCAGCGGAGTCGATAATAACTATACCTTTCTTTTTGACAGGACACAAATCTATGCGGGGCTGTCTCTGATTGAAAAATTTTCCGGGAATGAGATGGTCTTTTTGCGCTTTCAGAATCCGACTCCCGGCATCTGGATAATTACGGTAAGACCTGCGGCACAGGAGCGCATTCAGGGCTCCGGCCGTTTTCATCTCTGGCTGCCCATTGAAGAATTTATCGATGGCGGAGCGCGCTTTCTGGAGCCGGACCCGGATGTTACGCTGACAGAGCCTTCCAATGCACGGGAAGTTATTACGGTTTCCGCCTATAATGGCGTGACCGGAAGCTGGTTTTCCGAATCGGGCAGAGGATTTGCGTCCGATGATGCAGTCAAACCGGATTTTTCCGCGCCTGGCGTACAGGTGGCCTCTGTCCTCGGAAACCGCACCGGTTCCAGCATGGCTGCGGCGCTTACGGCAGGCTGTGTGGCCCAGTTCATGGAATGGGCCATCGTGAACGGGTATGCCCCGTTTGTGGAGAGCCGGACGATTAAAAGCAATCTTATCAGAGGGGCGGTGCGGGAGAGCAATGTGGCTTACCCGGATGAGCGGTGGGGCTACGGAAAACTGAACATCAGCGGGACGTTTGAGGTGCTGGCGAGGGGGTGAAGGCAATAGCGGGCTCTGCATCTCTGCCCCCTAAAAATAAACCCTCTCCGCCGTCCGCCAAATCATAGCCTCCTTCTCGCTTTCCGTAAATACCGCGCTGTCCAGAATATAATCAAAAAGATGCCGGTAAGTATCGCCACAGAGATTGCTGGGAAGGTCGCTTCCCCACATCATGCGGTCTGCGCCGAGGATGCCCATCGCTTCTCTGATAAACCATATGGCAGTAGGATAAGGGTAGGGCTCCGGTTTCTGATTGCTGCTTAAACTGGCCAGGTCAAAGACCACATTCTCCAGATTCAGAGCCTGAATTGCTTCTCTCCAGTCATTTTCATAACTGCGTCCCTGAGGGGCCAGGAGATGGCAGACGACAAACTGCATACCCGGATGGCGTCTGGCGGCGGCCGCCAGGCGCTGTGCCTGCCAGCAGCAGCCTCCATGCCGCCCGATATCGAAGACCACAGTCAGACCCAGCGACGCAGCGTAGTCAAGCTGTTCCGCCATCATTTCACCGTCCAGGGCGAATTCTTCATGATAGCTCATGAGCCCGCTTCCGTCGCTTACCTCGAACTTTACAATCGGAAAGCCCAGTTCTTCAAAGAGATGTCTGCGGACATCCTTATATTTTCGGCAAAAGGGGTCATAGCATGCGGCACCGGTGAACCGGTCCGGATATTTCTGCATTGCTTCCCAGGTATAGAGATTCTGGGGGCCGATAAAATTGCCCTGAAGCATGACGGCCTTTTCGACTCCTTCTCTGTCCATCAGCGCAAGAACAGCCTCCGGCGTCACTTTGTCTTCGCCAAATTCAGCGGGAAACATCCGAAAGGTGCTTCCGTCCGCATATTCTACAAATCCGTTGCCGATACAGCGGAGTTCGCCTTTTGCGCCAAAGCCGTTCAGGCTCTGGCAAAGATGTATGTGTGCATCGATAATTTTCATCGTAATTCCCTATCCTTTCCGAAACAATTTCCGAAACTGCATCGGCGTCATCCCTGTGTTGCGTTTAAAACAATCGCTGAAATAAGAATGACTGGAAAAACCGGACTCGCCCGCGATTTCTGTCATGCTCAGGTCGGAGTCGGCCAGAAGTTTCTGGGCAAACGAAATTTTTTCATTGACGACAAACTCCGAGAAGGACGTTTTCAGATGGCTGATAAATATCTTCGACAGATACGAAGCGGAAATATTGGTCTGCTTTGCCGTTTCCTCAAGGGAAGGGCTTTCGCGCAGATGTGTTTTAATATAAATAATTGCATCCGCGAGGCAGTCGTGCTTTTTTTCCAGGTGCGCGGCATTCACGCCTCCGATGATTCGTTCCCGCAGGCAGAGGATAATCAGTTTATTCAGCAGACCTTTCAAAAGCAGTTCGGAATATTTATTGTAAGAATTCCATTCTTTTTCCATATCGCTTAGTATGGCGAGAACGCTTTCCTGTGTGCTTTTCTCAAGATGGATGACGTGCTCGGTGCATAGTTCGTTATAGTTTTCGATGCCGATGGTCTGAAAAAGGTCTTCGACCATGGAATCCGTAAATTTGAGCAGAATATGTTCGTAAGGTTTATTGGCGATGTAGCTGCTCCGGCGGTATACATATTTGGGTATAAAAATGATATCTCCCGCCTGAGCAATGGCTGTGAAGGTTGGAGAGTAAATCAGCCGTTCGCCGTCCAGCATGTAGGAAATACCATAAAAATCCGTATATGCTTCGGCCGCGGGCATTTCATAATGGGGCTGGCGGCGGATATGGCTAAAATTAAAATGGTATCCTGGTTTCAGTGGAAGCGGCATTGTTTCTTACCTTTCTTTTGCAATTTGAAATGTATAGTTCTTTCTGATGATGTCTGATACGCATCAATTTTTCCTTGACACTGTCTGATACGCATCGGCCTTATAGCACCAGTTCCATTACTGATATGATTTCCGAAACTGCAGCGGAGTGGTGCCTGTTTTTTTCCTGAAGCAGTCGCTGAAATAAGTATTGCTGGAAAAACCGGCTTTATCGGCAATTTCTTCCATTGTCATAGAAGAACTGACGAGGAGTTTCTGTGCATACAGTATTTTTTCATTTAACAGGAATGAAGAATAGGGTGTATGCAGGTGGCTGACAAATATTTTGGAAAGATAGGAAGCGGAAATTTTGACATATTCCGCCGTCTCTTTCAGAGAAGGACTCTCATGCAGGTGTGTCTTTATATAGTCTATGGCGTTGAAAAGACAGACATTTTTCTGCGGGTCAGGAGCGGGTTCTATTTCACCGACGCTGTGCTCTTTCAGCAGCAGAATGATAAGCTGGTGAAGAAGGCCCTTTATCAGGATTTCGGAATATTCGTTATAGGCATTCCATTCCCTTTCGATTTCTTTCATGATTGTACAGACCTTCTCCTGTTCCGGCCTGGTCAGGTGGATGTTGGCCGGATGGTCTGTGAAGTAATCGTTGAAGTTGTCCACACCCAATAGCGGGAGCAGCTCAGATACCATGCTGTCCGTAAATTTTAACAGAATCTGCTCCCGCGGTTTGTCCGATACATAGCTGGAACGGTAGTATCGGTATTTAGGGGTAAAGTTAATGTCGCCTTCGCGGAGTATCACAGCGCATTCGGTAGAATAGACCAGAATATCACCGCTTAATAAGAGAGAAAGACCGTAGAAATCGGTATATGCCTCGGCTGAATTCATCTCAAAAAATGGTGGACGCCAGGAGCGTGTATAGTTAAAATTATAACCGTCTTTCAATGGAAGCGGCATAGTAAATCTTCCTCCCTGTAAGTATTATTCCGCCCCCAAATTATATCACATTCAAAAAAACGGGTAAATGTCAGAAAACTGAAAAAACAAAATAAGTGGATTTCAATTAAGAAGAAAAGGCCGCCCGGTGATGATAAAATAAGTACAATATCAAGAAATAAAAACAGGGAGAAAGAATGATGAGCGGAGAGGAAATGAAGTGGATTACATGTCCTGTCTGTCACGGAAAAACAAGGTTGAAGCTGCGAAAAGACACGGTCATACATCATTTTCAGTTATACTGTCCCAAGTGCAGGAAGGAAAATCTTATCAATGTAAAAGATTTTCAGGTTGAGGTTATAGAAGGAAAAAGAGCCAGACGCTTAGACGAAGAGCCAGACGCAGAGACGCAGAGCCGGTGAAGAACGAATTTTGATTCGGATTTCACCGGCTTTCTTTCTGTATGTCCGGAAATTTGCGTTATGGCATGAAGGACATTGGGGAGTATATTTTGGTTTTTATAGGCATTGGATGCAGCCGGTTATGTCGGCGGCCGGATATGCCTTATAAAAATAAAGAAACAAGTTCAAGGAGGAAGAAGTATGAAAAAGAAACAGAAATTTATTGCACTGGGGCTGGCGGCCGTTATGGCGTTTGCGGCAGCCGGATGTGGAAATCAGGCACCGGAAGCGCCGCAGACCGAAGATGCACAGACAGCGCCGGAAGCGACGGCGGATGTACAGACGGAAGCGGAAGCGCCGGAGGCGGAGGCACAGACGGAAACAGCCGGTTCGGAAACGGGAGCCGCTGCGGAAAATGACGGTTCTTATGAAGCATGTACGCTGACAATTTCATGGTGGGGCGGAGATGCCAGACATGAAGCGACTCTGGCGGCAATCGACGCGTTCAAGGAAAAATATCCGGGGATTGAGGTAGAAGCTACTTATGGCGCATGGTCCGGATGGGAGGATTCCATGGCAACGATGTTCGCAACGCAGACGGCGCCGGATATCAATCAGGTCAACTGGAACTGGCTGGAAGCATACAGTGCTGACGGAAGCGCTTTTCTGGATTTAAACCAGGTCTCCGATGTTTTTGATTTAAGCCAGTATGAGCAGAGCGCGCTTGAGCAGTGTGTTGTGGCGGGAGAATTGCAGGCAGTTCCGGTATCTATGACGGGCAGAATTTTCTACTGGAACAAATCGACTTTTGATAAGGCGGGTATTGAAACGCCTAAAACGCTGGAAGAGCTGATGGCGGCGGGTGAAACCTTTAAGAATACGCTCGGCGATGATTTTTATCCGCTTTCTCTGGGTGAATATGACCGTATGATTCTGATGGTATATTATCTGGAATCCGTTTATGGCAAAGCATGGGTAGAGAACGGAGAGCTTCAGTATACGGCGGAAGAGATTCAGAAGGGACTGGAATTTATTCAGTCGCTGGAAGATGCGCATGTAACGCCTTCTATCCAGACAATCACCGGGGACGGCGCGGAATCTCTGGATAAGAATCCCAAGTGGATGAACGGCACTTATGCGGGAATTTTTGAATGGGATTCTTCCGCCAGCAAATTCAGCGCTTCTCTGGAAGAAGGACAGGAGTTTGTAGTGGGCGACTATCTGCCGGATATGGGAGACTATCAGGGCGGTTATTCCAAAGTATCTCTTGGATTTGCCATTTCAGAGACCTGTGAGCATCCGAAGGAAGCCGCAATGTTGTTGAATTTCCTGTTGAATGAAGACGAAGGCACGACCATTATGGCTTCTGAACGGGGAATACCGCTGAGTAAGGCGGCACTGGCAAACTGTCAGGCACAGGGGCTTTTAAATGAAACGGTTGCGGAAGCGAACGGTAAAGTGCTCGCATGGGTAGACTATCCGCTTGACCCGAAATTCGAGGCGGCGGCGTTAAAGAGCTCGGACGGCGTTTACTATGATGTGATGGCAGGCCTCAGCTATCAGGATTACAGCGTGGAAGAAGCTGCGGAAATTCTGATAGACGGCATTAACGAAGAACTGAGCAAATAGGAACGGGGGCAGATTCGTAAGGAATCGCTTTTCAATGGATTTCCTGTCCGTGAGGAAAATTCCGGACAGGAAATTTCTAAGTATAGGAAAACGTATCATGATAAAAGGAGAAGGTTTATGGGAAAGAAGAAATTTCTGAAAAGGAATGTGGGGTTTTTATTCATTTTACCCTGGCTGGTCGGATTTCTGGTGTTTAAGCTGTATCCGTTTGCGGCTTCGTTATATTATAGTTTTACGGATTATCAGCTTTTTGAGGGGATTACAAAATATACGATGGAAAATTATGTGGATATTTTTACGACGCCCAAAATTGTCAGGGCGCTGAAAGTCACCTTTCAGTATTCTTTTATGACGGTGCCTTTAAAACTGGTCGCGGCGTTATTTATCGCATATATTCTGAATTTTAAGATAAAAGGGGTGAATTTTTTCCGTACGGCATATTATATTCCTTCCATTCTTGGCGGCAGTGTGGCGATTGCCGTTTTGTGGAAGGCAATTTTTAAGGATGACGGCCTTTTAAATACGCTGCTCGGATTTTTCGGGGTAAACGGGCCGAGCTGGCTGAGCGACCCGTCCTATGCGCTGTTTGTTATCTGCCTTCTGCGCGTCTGGCAGTTTGGCTCGGCGATGGTCATTTTCCTTGCCGCTTTAAAAGGCGTGCCGGAAGAATTATATGAGGCGGCGTCCATCGAAGGGGCCGGAAAATGGAAGCAGTTTTTTTCCATTACGGTGCCGTTAATTACGCCGATTATTTTCTATAATCTTGTCACGCAGATTTGCCAGGCGTTCCAGGAGTTTAACGGGCCGTATATTATTACACAGGGCGGGCCGAGAAATTCCACAACGCTGATATCGCTTCTGATTTATAACAGTGCGTTCAAGAACTATGAAATGGGCATGGCGAGCGCGATGGCATGGGTACTGTTCATTATTCTGATGGTCTTTACCGTAATTGCTTTCCTGAGCCAGAAATACTGGGTCTATTATTCGGATGAGGAAGGGAGATAGAGCATGGAGACTTTCGCTAAGAAAATAGATAAACGAAATCTTTCGATGGAAAGAAAAAGAAAACTGAGTAATTTTGTCAGATACCTTGTGCTGATTGCGGTCGGTCTTGTGATGGTCTATCCTCTTTTGTGGATGATTGGAGCCACCTTCAAGAATAATGTGGAAATCTTTTCGGGCATCGGGCTGATTCCGAAGAATCCGACGCTTGACGGTTACCGCAATGCCATGAAAAGCTATGGGGGAGATATTAATATATGGAAGGCTATGTTGAATACTTATTCTTATGTCATTCCGAAAGTGGTCTTTACGCTGATATCGGCGACGATAACGGCTTACGGATTCGGGCGTTTTAAATTCATCGGAAGGGGCGCATTGTTTGCAATTCTGATGTCAACGCTGTTTTTACCGCAGGTTGTTCTGAACGTGCCGCAGTTTATCCTTTTTACAAAACTCGGATGGGTGGATTCCAAACTGTATCTGCCGTTAATAGTGCCGACGATGTTCGCGACCGATACTTATTTCGTATTTATGCTCGTCCAGTTTATGCGTAATATTCCGAAAGAGCTGGAAGAGGCGGCTAAAATTGACGGCTGTAATGTGGTTCAGACGCTGATTTCGGTTATCGTGCCGATGCTGATGCCCGCGCTTGTTTCCTGTGCGCTGTTTCAGTTTATGTGGTCCTCCAACGACTTCATGGGACCGCTTCTGTATGTAAAGACCCCAGCCAGATATCCGGCGGCAATTTTTGTAAAACTTTCGATGGATGCGGATAACGGTTTCGAATGGAACCGTGTGCTGGCAACTTCTCTGATTTCCATCGTACCTTCGCTCGTTATCTTTTTTCTGGCACAGGACCAGTTCGTGGAAGGGATTGCGGCTGGCGGTGTGAAAGGATAAGACAGGAAGGGACGTGGGAGAAATGTTAAACCGTATTTTCAACGTGGATAACGCTGTTTTTCGATTTTTTCAGACGATTGGATATATCTGGTGGCTGCATATTCTGTGGCTCGTGTGTTCGCTTCCGGTTATCACGCTGGGAGCGAGCACGACTGCGCTCTGTTACAGCTGTATGAAACTTCATCGCAAGGAAGGATATGTGACCCGGAATTTTTTTCATTCTTTCCGGGAAAATTTTGGCCAGGCAACCATTTTATTTCTGTTTTTTCTGATAACCGGAGGAATTTTGCTGTTCGATTTCATGATATGCGGACAGATGGATGCGGCAATCGGCGGATTTTTCCGCTGTGGCGCGGCAGCGCTGCTGATACCGTATGGAATGACTTTGCTGTATGCCTTTGCGGTACAGGCCCGGTTTGTCAATCCGCCGGGTAAGACGCTGCGGTATGCCCTGCTGGTGTCGGGAAAATATTTTCGTTATACGTTCCAGATGATGCTGGTGGCAGCGGCAGTCCTGTTTTTGAATACAACGATTGTGCTGGTTAATTTTGTCACACTGTCGTTTGGGGTGGGCATGCTCATGTATATTCTGACATTTTATTATGAAAAGATTTTTACGGAGCTGATTTGGCGCTCCCAAGAACCATCAGCAGAGCCCCAATCATAATGCAGAAATCGGAGATGTTAAAGACGATATTCCGAATCGTTTTGTTTTTAACCGGGAAACTGACATAATCCACCACATAATGCCGGCGCATCCGGTCATAGGTGTTGCTGTATGCGCCGCCGAGCAGAAGAGCGAGCCCGGTTTTTAGCAGACGGCTGCCCTTACAGCTGAAAGTTACGAGGAAAAGAACGGTCATTGCCAGTGTCAGCGCAATCGACAAAACGGCGACAAAACCGCTCTTTTTTTCGCCCATATTCAGGAAAGCTCCTTTGTTGTGATGCTTTCTGAGCAGAAAAAGACCGTTTCCAAGCGGTCTTTCCGTTCCTTCCGGTAGTTTTTGCTCTATCAGATTCTTGATTCCCATATCCAGAAAAAAGAGAGTAGCGGCGATTGCGGCATATATCATGGTCTCGTAGTCCTTTCGTTTGCATGCCATTATGATACCCATGTAAAACGATGGTATAAAACTACCGCGTTATCACGGTGCCGCTTTTACCTTTTATCGCATCCGCCACCGTGGAAAGCGACGTAATCAGGACGCTTCCTTCCGGCACGGCTTCCAGGTAGGAAACGGCCGCTTCGATTTTGGGAAGCATTGTGCCTTTTTCAAATTCGCCTTTTGCCAGCAGTTCCTTTGCTTCGGCGACATTCATCCGTTCGATGGGCGTCTGGTCTTCTTTGCCGAAATTCCGGTATACGAAAGGAACGCTCGTTAATATAATCAGTTCATCCACATTCAGGTCTTTTGCCAGCTTGCCGGCGATGGAATCTTTTTCAATGACGGCTGACGCGCCTTTCAGCACGTGATTCTGTTCAATGACCGGAATGCCGCCGCCGCCGCAGGCAATAACGACCTGACCGGCGTCCGCCAGCGTGCGGATGGCGTCGATTTCCACAATGTCAATGGGCTTGGGTGCGGCTACGACACGCCGGAAGCCCTTGCCGGGTTCTTCGATAACGTAATTTCCTTTCTTGATTTCCGTTTCGGAGTCTTCTTTGGACATATATCTGCCGATGACTTTCGTCGGTTCATAAAATGCTTCATCGTAAGGGTCTACGGTAACCTGTGTCAGAATTGTGCTGACAGGTTTGGAAATACCGCGGGCAAGCAGTTCGGTACGCAGGGCGTTCTGGATATCATAGCCGACATAGCCCTGGCTCATCGCGGAGCAGACACACATGGGCGCGGGAGTATAGTCGATATAGACGCGTCGAAGTTCCGTCATCGCCTTGTGAATCATGCTGACCTGGGGGCCGTTGCTGTGGGTAATTGTCAGCTGATAATCGGCTTCTACCAGATTGGCGAGCGCTTTGGCGGTTATTTTCACGGCATCCCATTGTTCCAGCGTGGTATAGCCTAATGCTTCATGTCCAAGAGATACAACAACTTTCTTTTTATTCATAATGATATCCATACCTTTCTCGCAGTATGCTGCCTTTTTCAAGATGCTCTCATTGTATCAAAAAGTAAGAGCTTTTTCAACCGGAAGTATTTTTTTTTCGGCAGTTTTCGGCTTTTCCATGTTGACAGTTCCGGTCGGAATGGGTAATATTAAAGTAAGGTTACAGGAATCTGCCGAAAGCGTTTTTCCGCACTTTTTTGTATGATGGGAAGAACGTGGACAGGCAGTTCATATTTTTTTACGGGGATTACGTTATCAAAACGGGAAAGGGCTGTATGGGGAAAAAAGATTTGCAGAACATGCCGATTGAACAGATAAAGGCTTTTATGGATGTATTGCAGAAGTCTTCGGACGCCTATCTGTTCATACTGGACCTTGCTTCTGACGTTTATATGATTCCAGAGAGACTGACCGAAAGAGTCAATCTTCCGTCAACGAGAATCGAGCACTGCACGGAGGCGTTAAAAGAGGTTATTCATCCGTCCGATTATCAGATGGTGGTGGATGACATCACAAAATGCGCTTCGGGAGAACAGGAAGTTCATGATTTGGAATACCGGTGGATGAGCCGTGACAACCGGGTTATGTGGATAAGCTGCCGGGGAACCGTGGTGACGGGAGAAGATGGCCATAAACTGCTGGTCGGCAAAATCACGGAGCTTGGAAGGAAGGCAAAGGCCGACAACGTAACCGGACTGCGCAGAGAGACGCGGTTCCGTCTGGATGCGGAAGAGATTCTGCGGGACAGGCCGGAATCTATCCGGTACTGTATGCGGATAGGAATCGATAATTTCAAAGAAATTAACGAAAAAGACGGCGTGGAAGCCGGAGACGAAATTCTATATAAAATGTCGAGGTGCATTACGGAAACGGTGACTGAAAATGTGGATGTTTACCGCCTCGTAGCCGATGAATTTATGATAATGGATGCGGTTTCCGGTCCCGAAGCGAATCCCGCAAAGGTTTATAAGCAGATTTGCGCCAGAGTGGCGGAAGTGGTGCGTGAAAACGATTACAGCAGATTCTATACGATATCGGCCGGCGTTTTGGATGAGAACTTCCAGGGGAAGAACAGCGACGAACTGATGCGTCTCTCGGAATTTGCCCTGAACGAGGCGAAGCGGCACGGCAAAAATCAAATGGCATTGTTCTGCCAGGAAGACTATAATCAGTATCTGAAACAGCTGGATATGCGTAAAGAGCTGAGAAGGGATATTGCCAGTCAGTTTCGTGGTTTTCAGGTGTATTACCAGCCAATCGTCAATGCCGATAACTATAAGGTGGTGGGCGCGGAGGCGCTTCTTCGGTGGAACAGCGAAAAGTACGGAAACGTTTCTCCGGCCGTCATGATTCCGATTATGGAAGAGAGCGGCCTGATTATCCCGGTAGGGCGGTATGTTCTGTGGGAAGCGGCTAAGATGTGCAAAAAGTGGCAGGCGGTTATTCCGGGATTTCATGTCAATGTGAATTTATCCTACGTTCAGGTGCATAAGAGTGATTTGATGAACGATGTGGAAGCGTGCATTAAAGAAGTGGGAATCACGCCGGAAAGTCTTGTGCTGGAACTGACGGAGAGCGGCTATATTGAAACGGATAATCGGATTCAGGCGCTTTTCCGCGACCTGAAAGAGAAAAAGATTAACCTTGCCATCGACGATTTTGGGACAGGCTACTCCAATATGCGTTATCTGAAAGAGATTGCGGCCAAGACGATTAAGCTGGACAGAAGTTTTGTTTTACAGGCTTTGCAGAACGAATATGACTATACCATAATTTGTCATTTAATTAATATGATACACAGCGTAGGCTCAAATGTGTGCATGGAAGGCATCGAGTTTTCACATGAGCTGGAAAAGATGAAACAGGCAGGTCCTGATTTGATTCAGGGTTACCTGTTTGGAAGGCCGGCGCCCGCGGAAGAATTTGAGGAGAGCTTTCTCACAGGTTCTCTCTGATGCGGACGTCGATATCCACATAGTTATATTCCGACTGCGGAGATTCTCCCGTAGTCAGATTTGCAAAAAGAATATCGAGGGGTCTGGAACCCTGTAATTCGGGCTGTTGGCAGATAGTAGCTGCTATCAGCCCTTTTTCTATCAGCCTTCTGGTCGTTTCCACCATGTCGTAGGTAAATACTTTAATATCGTACTGGCGGCCGGATTCGATAACGGCCCGGCAGCCGCCATAGACGCCTCCTGCGGTAAAATAGAGCGCGTTTATCTCCGGATGGGATTTTAAAAGCCGGGCGGTCATTTCATAGCTTTCAAAGTCATCGTCCTGATTTGTAACCGTGGCGGAAATATGGATGTTTTCGCAGTCTTTTATGACATCTTTAAAGCCGGCGATGCGTTCCGTGTGGCACAGAACATTGACGGAGCCGGAAATGATGCCCGTGTAGACCTGGCCGGAGGTCATCAGGCGCATTAGTCCGGCGGCGGTCTGGCCGGAACGGTAATAATTGCAGCCCACATAGGCGATTCGCCTGGAATTTTCGATGTCAGTATTTAATGTGACGACAGGAATATTTTTTTCATATAATTCGTTGATTTTACGCCGGACGGCATTGTCGTTATAAGGAGAAAGGGCAAGCCCGTTTACGCCTTCCGATGCGAGTTCGTCGATGGCGGAAAGCTGTTCTTCCCTGTCATAGTCGGTCTGCCTGATGAGCACGGTGCAGTTATAATTTTCCAGCTCTTCTGCTTTTTCCTGAATGCCGAGGAGCACGTCTTCATAGAATGGATTTCCTCTGCCGAGAAGCACGACGCCGAGTTTCAGTTTCCGCTTCTGGGCAGCAAGAACAATACCGGCCCTGTTCGGGCGGTAATCGAGCGACTGCGCGATTTCCAGTATTTTTTCCGCTGTTTTGGGACTGACGGCTCCGCGGTGGTTTAAAACACGGTCTACCGTGCCCCTCGATACGCCGGCCAGCGCCGCAATTTCTTTGATGGTTGCCATAGGTTTCTCCCCATGTGTTTTCCGTTGTCTGTTTCTCTAACGTTACCATAAACGGGGAAGGGAAGTCAAATGGAACAGTGCGGGCCGCTTACACTCGACGTAATAGTTCAACCTTCGCCGTGACGGAGCATCGTTCTCTGGCGGAGGCCCTGTAAAAATGTCGGCACTTAGTGAAAAAGGCGCTCTGCGTCTTTTGAGCTTAGTACCGCTACATTTTTAGCGGAGCGAAAGCGCGCCTCCAAAGAGAACGATGCTCTGTCACGGCGGAGGCTCATCTGCCACCGATTATCGGAAAAAGTGCCGCGGAGCCTTGATTTTCTCCGAAAGAAAGGGTATGATAAAAGAAACGTGCCCGTGCACACAGCGCCTTGATGTATTACGCTTCCGGCGGAAGGGAGCTGTTGGCTGCGGGGAGAAGTGAAGGAGGGTTACGATGCTGTATATAGGCGTAGATTTGGGAACATCAGCGGTTAAATTACTTTTGATGGATGGTCAGGGGGAAATACGGAATATTGTTTCGAAAGAATATCCCCTGTATTTTCCGCATCCGGGCTGGTCGGAGCAGAAGCCGGAGGACTGGTATGCGCAGACAATTGCCGGTATCAAAGAACTGTTAAAGGATTTCGACAGGAGCCAGGTGGCGGGCATCAGCTTTGGCGGACAGATGCACGGTCTTGTGATTCTCGATGAGAACGATGAAGTCATCAGGCCGGCCATTTTGTGGAATGACGGAAGAACTTCCGAAGAATGCGATTATCTGAACAATGTGATTGGAAAAGACAAACTGTCCGAATATACGGCAAACATTTCTTTTACCGGATTTACCGCGCCGAAAATTCTCTGGGTGAAAAATAAAGAGCCGGAAAATTTTGCAAGAATCCGTAAAATCATGCTGCCGAAGGATTATATTGCCTATAAACTGACGGGCGTTCACTGTACCGATGTATCGGATGCTTCGGGCATGCTGATATTCGATGTGAAGAACCGCCGCTGGTCAAAGGAAATGTGCGATATCTGCGGCGTGAAGGAAGAACAGCTTGCAGGTATTTTTGAAAGCTATGAAACGGTCGGAACGGTGCTTCCGTCGGTTGCGGAAGAACTGGGAATATCTCCGGAGGTCAAAGTGGCGGCCGGAGCGGGCGACAATGCGGCGGCGGCCGTGGGAACCGGAACGGTCGGAGACGGCATGTGCAACATATCTCTTGGGACAAGTGGAACGATTTTCATTTCCTCCGATAAATTCGGAGTGGATAAATACAATGCGCTGCATGCTTTTGCACATGCGGACGGGCACTATCATCTGATGGGCTGTATGCTGAGTGCGGCTTCCTGTAATAAATGGTGGATGGATGATATCATCGGAACAAACGATTATGGCGCACAGCAGAAAGAGATTACGAAGCTCGGTGAGAACCATGTTTATTTTCTGCCTTATCTGATGGGAGAACGTTCTCCGCACAACAATCCGAATGCGAGAGGAACTTTTATCGGCATGACGATGGATACGACGAGAGCAGATATGACACAGGCTGTTCTGGAAGGGGTAGCCTTTGCGCTGCGGGATTCCTTTGAAGTGGCGAAGTCGCTCGGTATTAAAATTGACAGAACAAAAATTTGCGGCGGCGGTGCGAAGAGTCCGCTATGGAAAAAAATCATTGCAAATGTCCTGAATTTAAAAGTTGACATTATAGAAAGCGAAGAGGGCCCGGCGATGGGCGGCGCGATGCTGGCGGCGGTTGCCTGTGGCGAGTATGCGGACGTCGAAGAAGCGGCGGCCAAAATCGTTAAAGTAGTCGATACGGTAGAACCGACACCGGAACTGGTGGAAAAATATGAAGCGCGTTATCAGCAGTTTAAGGAGATTTATCCGGCGTGCAGGGAATTGTTCGATAAAATTCAGTAACCGGCGGAGGAAAATCCTGGTAAGGAGACTTCTGTAAAAAAATGATGTGACTGCGTATGAGACTTACATGTTATTATGAATAAAGGGAAAGGAGTTCAAAAGTATGGAAATTAAAAACATTACAGACCCCGCATTCCGCAAATATGGCAGAGTGGTTCAGGGAATCGATTTCAGCGACCTGGTGGAAGCGATTAAGAAGGAGACGCCTCTGCCGGAGGGGGTTGCTTACGAGCCGTCCATTGCCGCGCTGGAAGCGACGGCTGCGGCAAAGGAGCTTCAGAAAAAGACTTATGGCGAGCTGCCCATCGAAGTCGGTTACTGCAACGGCCACAATTATAAACTGAATGCAATCGAGTATCACAGAAGTTCAGAAATAAACGTGGCGGCAACGGATGCGGTCCTGATTGTCGGCATGCAGCAGGATATTACGGATGATTTTACCTATGACACGTCATTGATGGAGGCTTTCCTCGTACCGGAAGGCACAGCGGTGGAAATTTATGCGACGACCCTTCATTACGCGCCGTGCAGCGCGGATGACGGCGGCTTCAAAGTGGGAATCGTTTTGCCGGCGGGGACGAATTATCCGTTACAGAATGCGCATGAAGGCTGGGAAGACGCGCTGATTACAGCACAGAACAAATGGCTTATCGGCCATGCGGAAGGCGGTCTGGATGCGGGCGCGCATATCGGACTGGTTGGGAAAAATCTGGACATTCGCGAATAGTATATCACCGGTAGAACCGGTTAAAGGAGGATATCATCTATGAACAATTTACCAAAAGTAAAAATCGGTATCGTGGCGGTAAGCCGTGACTGCTTCCCGGCATCCCTGGCAGTCAACAGAAGAAAGGCGCTGGTAGAGGCTTACAACAAGGCATATGATGCGGCAGACATTTACGAATGTCCCATCTGCATTATCGAGAGCGAAATCGATATGGTCAATGCCCTGAAAGATATCAAAGAGAACGGCTGTAATGCCCTTTGCGTATATCTTGGCAATTTTGGACCGGAAATTTCCGAAACACTTCTTGCAAAACATTTTGAAGGCCCCAAGATGTTCGTGGCGGCGGCGGAAGAGTCCCAGAACGATTTGATTCAGGGCCGCGGCGACGCATATTGCGGTATGCTGAATGCGAGCTACAATTTGAAACTCCGCAATGTAAGGGCTTATATCCCGGAATATCCGGTAGGCGATGCGGAAGACTGTGCGAAAATGATTCATGAGTTCGTTCCGATTGCACGTGCCATTGCCGGACTGGCAAGCCTGAAAATTATTTCTTTCGGTCCCCGTCCGCTGAACTTCCTGGCATGTAACGCGCCAATCAAACAGCTTTACAATCTGGGCGTTGAAATCGAAGAAAACTCAGAGCTCGATTTGTTTGAAGCGTTCAACAAGCATGAAGGCGATTCCCGTATTCCGGAAGTAGTGAAAGATATGGAAGCGGAGCTTGGCGAAGGCAATAATAAGCCGGAAATTCTTCCGAAACTGGCGCAGTATGAGCTGACGCTGCTCGACTGGATTGAAGAGCACAAGGGTTATAGAGAGTATGTTGCGATTGCCGGAAAATGCTGGCCGGCGTTCCAGACACAGTTCGGCTTTGTTCCGTGCTATGTCAACAGCCGTCTGACAGGAAGAGGCATTCCGGTATCCTGTGAAGTGGATATTTACGGCTGCCTGAGCGAGTTCATCGGCGAAGCGGTAAGCGACGATATCGTTACGCTGCTCGACATTAACAACTCCGTTCCGAAGGATATGTATAAAGAAGCGATTGAAAATAAATTTAGCTATCAGTATACAGATACCTTCATGGGCTTCCACTGTGGAAATACATGCTCCAAGAAACTTTCCAAGTGCAGTATGGAATACCAGATGATTATGGCAAGAAGCCTTCCGGAAGAAGTGACACAGGGTACGCTGGAAGGGGATATCGTTCCCGGGGATATCACGTTCTATCGTTTACAGAGTACGGCGGACAATATTCTGCGCGCATATGTGGCAGAGGGAGAAGTGCTTCCGGTTGCGACCAAATCGTTTGGCGGCATCGGCGTATTCGCGATTCCGGAGATGGGAAGATTCTACCGTCATGTGCTGATTGAAAAGAATTATCCGCACCACGGAGCGGTTGCATTCGGACATTATGGGAAAGCGCTGTTTGAAGTATTCAAGTATATCGGCGTGGAAGTCGGAGAAATCGGCTACAACCAGCCGAAGAGCAATCCGTACCCGACGGAAAACCCGTTTGCATAAAAGCGGACTGCGGGGAACATTGCGACAGATATTTTGTATCAAGTGTGAATATGAGAAAAGCACCGGTTATCCGGTGCTTTTCGTTTAAGTGCGATATTATACAATTCCGTTCAGCATAGACGCCGTATCTAACGAGGTCCGTGCTCCCTGGCTGTTGTAGAGACTGGAAACGCCGTTGTTGGCATACCTGTAAATCCGGCTTGCTTTGTCAGATACCTGGTCCGCAAAAGAATTTGTACCTTTGAAAAGCGTTTTTAACGTAGATACATTTGCTTTTTTGAAGGTCTTTTCGTTGATGGATAAAGTGCGGTCAGCGTTCATCGTGATGCCTGCTTTTGCCAGCATTTTATAGTTCGCATAAGTTGTATTGTTCATCTGATTTGCCTGATTGCTGACTGCGCTGACTTTGCTGTTCGAAGCGCTCTTTATCATGGAATTATAGTCTTTTATGAAGGAAGATACACTGTCATATATCTTATCCTTGTTTTCCTCGCTATAATCCAGATTGTTCAGTTCGGAAGCGCTTTTCTGGGCTGCCTTGGCGGAAGAAGATGCCGCACTGTCTTTTCCTGCTTTGTTTTTGGAAACGGAGCTGTCTTCCTCATCAGCTTCTTTTGTCTGTTTTGCATAATAGGCTTTTAACATTCTGCCATAGCTTCCGTTTTTGATGGAAGCATAGTCGCTTAACAGGGTGCTGCCAGCCAGATTATTTAAACTGCTGCCCGGAGAAGAAAAACCGGAGCTCAACAGGCTGGAATAAACATCGCCCAGGCCGGATGTAAAACCTTTTAAACCGATTGCCATATTAACCACTCCTTTGATTTTGACTTTTTTGACATCCATGTCAGTTTTATAAACGAACCTACCTATGTATATTATCTCGGCATATGATGTGATTTGTAAAGAGGAAAATGGAAAATTTTTAAAAAATCTTTTAAAATTTTTACAGGCGTCTGTATTCGCCTGGTGAAACCCCGGTATGCTTTCGGAACAGTCTGCAGAAATAGCCGGCATTCTCGTAACCTACGCTGGCGGCAATATGTGATATTTTATCGGAAGTTTCCCGCAGCATTTTACAGGCAATGCCCATCCGGCACTTGAGCAGATAATCAACGGGCGACATTCCGATATTCGCCTGAAAGTAGCGGATTGCCGTATTTTTACTGATGTTTGCGGAGGAGGCAATGTCTTCAAGGCAGATGGATTCCATATGATGATGCTGGATATACTGAATCATGACCATAACGCTGTTGTAAGAAAAATTCTTTTGGCCCTTTGGCTGCGCTTCCTTTATGACTGGAAGAATCTGTCCGGTCATAATCAGCCATGCCTCCGAAAGAATATTCCGGGCTTGCAGTTCGTGAAAATTATCGTATGACAGACAACGGAACAGTGCCTCGAGCAGTTCCAGCACCTGGGACTGCCATGCACATGTTTTTTTCAGAACCAGGTATTCCAGAGCGGATTTTTCGAGGGGAGCGACATATTTCCGGTAGACAATGCTCTCCGCGGGGGCAATAAATTCCGGCGCAAATACGATGTTCGGCATAATTCCGTAGTTTTCGGCCGTGAACTGGTGAAGAATCCGGCTGTTGATAAAGACTGCTTCTCCGGCGCACAGGGTAAGGGTGTGTCGTCCAATATGAAAAATAACGGTTCCTTCCGAGACGAGAACGATTTCGAACTCGTTATGCCAGTGCCAGTTTACCTGGCTGTTATAGAAATCTCTCGTATCATCGATATAAAATTGTAATGGGAACTCGGGAAGGCCGTGCTGCTTTGTTTCCCGAAAATCATCTGTCGTTAAAATTTTCTGCATGGAAAGCTGTCTCCATCCTCCGTAAAAAATCCGTTATGCGTAAGTTGTCCTGAATGTTCAATTCTGGTGAAATTATACCATAAATATGTGAAAAAATTCAATTGTCGAAAAAGAAAATGATGATATAATGACACAGAAAGAGCGAAAGTAAGCGAATGTCTGTCGGGACGGATACCGTTAAAGCAGATGTCCGCAAAGACGAATGTCCGCAAAGACGGACAGAAGAAAATCATTTGGGAATGAATGAGGAAGGTGTATCTTGCAAAATGAATCGGAAATATCAAAAGACGATATATGCGTGTTTCACCGGGTATATTGTACAGGCTATTATCAATAATTTTGTCCCGCTGCTGTTTCTTACGTTTGAAAGCACATATCATATTCCGCTTTCGAAAATTACGATGCTGATTACGATTAATTTTGGAATCCAGCTGCTGGTGGACTTATTATCCGCGGGTTTTGTGGATAAAATCGGATACAGGATTTCAATCATCCTTGCGCATATTTTTGCCGCGGCCGGACTGCTCGGACTCGCCGTACTGCCGGAATTAATGCCGAATGCTTACGCGGGGCTTCTGATATCAGTCACGATTTATGCGCTCGGAGGCGGACTGCTGGAAGTGCTCGTCAGTCCGATTGTGGAGAGCTGCCCTACGGATAATAAAGAAAAGGCAATGAGCCTGCTGCATTCTTTTTACTGCTGGGGACATGTGGGCGTCGTTCTTTTATCCACGCTGTTCTTTCAACGATTTGGAATCGGAAACTGGAAGATACTGACCTGTGTCTGGATGATTGTGCCGATTGCAAACGCTTTTGTTTTTGCAAAAGCTCCGATTGCACCGCTGGTTGAAGAAGGGGAGTCCGGCATGACAATACCCGAGCTGTGCAGAAATAAAGTCTTCTGGCTGTTGATGCTCATGATGATGTGCGCTGGCGCGAGCGAGCAGGCCGTCAGTCAGTGGGCTTCTACGTTTGCGGAAAGAGGGCTCGGCGTGAGCAAAATATTGGGGGACCTGGCGGGACCTATGGCTTTCGCGATACTGATGGGCAGCGCACGGGCTTTTTATGGTAAATTCGGAGACAGAATCGAACTGGATAAGTTTATGGTCGGAAGCGGGCTCCTCTGTATTTTGTCTTATCTGTGTATTTCCCTGTCTCCGTCTGCGGTTCTGTCGCTTGTCGGCTGCGCCGTCTGCGGCCTGTCGGTCGGCATCATGTGGCCCGGAAGTTTCAGCAAAGCGTCCGCTTCCATCAGAAACGGCGGGACAGCTTTGTTTGCATTGCTGGCGCTGGCGGGTGACGTAGGCTGTTCCGGAGGCCCGACGCTGGTCGGATATGTTTCGGGCATGGCTTCGGACGATTTAAAAAAAGGGATTCTGGCGGCGATTGTTTTTCCGGCGCTGCTTGTAACGGGCATATTTTTGCTTAAAATAAACACAAACAAAGGGGCGTCTGCTAAAGCAGACAGAAAGGAGCATGGAGACAAATGAAAAAGGAGATGGATTTTTTACAAATGAATCCGGAGTGGGTTCGGAAACCGGAGAAAGTGGAAATCGGCGACGGGAAGGTTGTTATCACGACGGAAAGCGGAACCGATTTGTGGCAGCGGACGTATTATGGTTTTCAAAATGATAATGCGCCGGTGCTTCAGGCAAAAACGGACGAGAAATATTTTTCCTTCGTAGTGAAAACACAGTTTGAGAGCACGGAGCGCTTTGACCAGTGCGGCGTGGCAATGTATTTAA
The DNA here is from genome assembly GCA_910578715.1 of uncultured Lachnospiraceae bacterium. GTDB lineage: Bacteria > Bacillota > Clostridia > Lachnospirales > Lachnospiraceae > UBA3282. Next base: position 91,751 of record CAJTRL010000001.1, read on the forward strand.
ACAGCGATAACTGGTTTAAGGCTTCCATCGAATATGAGAATGCTCAGATTCAGCGGCTTGGCAGCGTCGTTACCAATCACGGGTACTCGGACTGGGCAACAACCGATATTTCATCGGATATCCGGGAAATGTGGTATCGGTTCAGCCGGAGGGAAAGCGACTATTGCATCGAATGCAGTACGGACGGCAGACAGTTTAAACAGATGCGGATATTCCATATGTGGGAAGGCGCGGAAGAGATTTCCTTTGGAATTTATGCGTGCAGCCCCACAACGGGCTCTTACCGGGCGGTTTTTACCGACATGAGATTCATGGACTGTAAGTGGGAAGCGGACGGCGAATGGCGTGAGGGACCGGAGAATTAAATGCCGGACTGTTACAGACTGCGGATAGAAATTATGCTTGCAGAGTGCGCGTATCTGGGTCATAATATAGTTAAATGAACCGGGATGTACATAGGTTGAAAAATCGGAGATTTTTCATAGCCGAATTTATTCGGCAAGCGAATATTGGGTGCCAATGCGCTTTCAGTGCGGACCCAAATATCGCGGACTCAGAGAAAGGCAAGGTTATTAATATGGAGAAAAAAGGGAATGAACTGCTTCAGTTTTTGGGCGGGCTTGCGATGCTGGTCGTCGGGCTTTTTATTCTGTCGCAGAAAGTGGTCGTGTCATCGGGATTTTTTGGAGCGGGTATCTGGTTTGGCAGTTTCCATATGAATAACGGTCTGATTATGATTCCCTTCATTATCGGTATCGTCTGGATGTTTGCATCCGGCGGAAGTTTTCTTTCAAAAGTATTTACCGGGCTTGGCGTGCTGCTAATCATTGTGTCCATTATCATTTCTACCAGAATCCATCTCATACATCTTTCATTATATGAGTGGATTTTGATTCTGGTGCTGATTTTCGGCGGAGCAGGACTGCTTGCGAGAGTGCTGTTTGCCATGCCGAAAAAGAACCGGCCCGAAAAGGAAGAAGACCGGAAAGCCATAGAGGTTCAGGATAAGATGCTGGAAATAGAGGAAGAAATTGAAAGAATAAAAAAAGAACAGTAAATGGCGTTTTCAAGAGGAGCTTCTCTTCATGCGGGTTCCGGCATATACTGTACAAATAATTATGCGGGTGGTTTGCATGAGTGAAAAGAAAAGAACCTGGAATGAAAAATGGAAACTTGTTCTGAATGAATTGGAGGAAAAAATCAGTACGGAAGGCAAAGGAGCGGAAGAAAACCGAAAAACACGCGGAGAGAGGCCGGAGCGGGAGCGGTCGTTAAAATCAAAAAAAGGGCGTAAATATGAAACAAAAGCAGAATGGAAAAGAGCGGCTTTCAGACAGGAAATTATGCTACATATTGTGATGTCAGCCGCTTTTCTGCTGACTACGATTGCACTGATTCAGGGAATTGTCAGAGTGCTTCCGGATTCTATTACGGTCAGCAGTACCGTAAACGGAAGGGAACTCCCCATTTACTGTGTTGAGACGGATAAGAAACAAATTGCGCTGAGCTTTGACGCAGCATGGGGAGACGGTTATTTGCGGTAAAAAGGTTTGCAGCAATTCGGTCATGCCATTCATAAGTCACCAGAATATACATCTTGACTAATTATATTACTAATTGGCTGGTGGCTTATTTCATGTTGGGCGTCCGCCCTATAAAATGGAATATACAAGATGCCTTATGTGAGCAAGCTCCCAACGGCATATTGTATATTCCATTTTGCATGGCTGAACTGATACAAAAACTTGAATGTTTTTACAAATAAGTAGTGACATTTCAACGTACCTGTGATACAATGCTGTTATCAAATTTAAGAAGGAGGTGAAACGATATGACAAATAACGAAATGCTGCTCTCAATGTCTGACATCATAGAAAAGAAGCTGGGAGCGGGATTGCAGTTGCTGAGAAATGAGATGCACAGCATGAAGGATGAACTGCGGAGCGAAATGCAGGATGTGAAAGGAGAACTGCAAAATGAACTGTGGGACGTGAAAAGCGAGGTTCAGGAAGTCAGAAAAGACATGCAGAAAATGGAGCAGGGCATCAGAACCGACATGCAGGCAATGGAGCAGGGCATCAGAACCGACATGCAAGTAGTGGAGCAGAATCTTCAGACCGAAATCCATCTGTTAAAACTGTGCCAGGAAAATCAGATTCTTCCCCGGCTTAATACGATTGAATCCTGTTATACGGATACCTATCGTCGTTACAGTGATAATGCCGACCGGATGGAAGCAGTTTCCGCCGATGTCGAGGTCATGAAAAAGGTGATTACAGAGCATAGCCAGAGGCTTCAAAAGCTGGCTTAGTTCTCACATCCTTAATCGTTCGGATTATCTGTGTAAGTCTGTCCGTTCATCGGAAAAACAATAGCGTATTTTTATTTTACAATTCTCATAAACTATAATTTCATGGAGCATGGCAGCAGCGATTTCTCTGTCCAGGCTTTCAATTCTATGGTATGTCAAAAGATGCCGGAACCAGGGGATGTCCTCTATATCCGGAGCTTTGTCGGAATATTCCTTTTGATTCAGACTGGCAAGTTGTTTATCAAGAAGTTCTTCTTTGTGTGCATAGTCCTGTCTGTAAGCAAGAAAGTCTTCTTTGGAGAGCAGTTCCTCCCGGTAATCTTCGTACACGGCTTTTTTCAATTTTTGAGTCCGTTCGAGTTCTGTCTGAATTCTTTTTTTTTCAGATTGATAATCATGACATATGACAGCGCTGTCATTTTGCTGCATTTGAATAAAGTGACTGAGATTGTTCATGGAATGCAGAATCGCATTTAAATCATCCAGAAGAATATGTTCCAATATTTTATAGGAAATTTTATGGGGAGTGCAGCATTGTCGGCCGGAGCGTACATAGCTTCCGCAGTAATAACAGATGTCGGAAGAACCGGTTTTTTTTACGAGCGCCCGGCCGCAGTCGCCGCACTTTAAAAAACCCGCAAGCGCGGATGGACTGGAAGCCAGGTCGAGATTTCTCATCCGGCGCTGCAGCAGCTCCTGTGTTTTTTGCCAGGTATTTATATCAATAATAGGTTCATGGGTGCCCTGTACGATGACCCAGTCTTTTCTGGGGACGGATTTGGCCTTTCCTCTCATGTGCTGATTTTTCCTGCCCTGAACCATATTTCCGATGTACATTTCATTTTGCAGAATGCGGCTGACGGTAGAATAACTCCAAAAGAACGGCGTGCCCGGACGGGAAGCATTTCTGTACGATTCGCCGTTTGCATTTTTATAGGCGGAAGGGCAGAGAATGCCTTTTTCGTTCAGAATGCCCGCGATGCGGAGTTTACCATATCCTTTGTTATAGAGGTCAAAAATGCTGCGGACCACATCGGCGGCGTATTCGTCAATGACGAGTTTGTTTTTATCGGAAGGAGACTTCCGATAACCATAAGAAGCAAAAGCACCGATAAATTCTCCGGCCTGTTGTCTGGTCTGAATGGAAGCGTGTATTTTCCGGGATATATCCCGCGCATACTGTTCGTTAAAAATATTTTTGATGGGGAGGAGCATATCGTAGGCCTGTACAAAACTGTCTATATGGTCCGTAACGGAAATAAACCGGATATTTCGTTCCGGAAAATAACGCTCCAGATACCTTCCGGTTTCGATATAGTCGCGGCCGAAGCGGGACAGGTCTTTTACAATGACGCAGTCCACCTTTCCGTTTTCGATATCGCCTATCATCCGTTGAAAGGCGGGGCGGTTATAGTTTGTGCCGGAGAATCCGTCATCCACGTAAATATCGTAAACGACGAAGGCCTCCTGTTTTTTTATGTAGTCGGAGAGAAGTTTTTTTTGGTTGACAATACTGTCACTTTCCGCTTTATCGCCGTCTTCTCTGGATAATCGGATGTATTCTCCCACAGAAAAAAATGTCCGGTTCATGGCAATTTTGTCTCCTGGCAGAAGGAGTCGGAAAGATGAGCCCGGATAATCCGGGACAGTAGCTCTGCTGTGGTAATGCTGCCCAGAAATTCTCTCTCAATCGTATAGTCTGCAATATTCATCCGACTTTGTTTCTGAATACCCGTCCTGCTTAGTTCATTTATATCCGCCCGGTTTTGTTCTTTTTGCTTCAAGGCATTACCCTCTGCCCGTATGTTCTTATTACAATATACGGCGGACAAAGCGGCGGTATGCCTGAAGCGGGGGAGGAATCATTTTATCCCGGTAATATTTTTTTCAGCAAAAAGAATTGGTGAAAAATAGAAATTTTGTATTGACATTTGAAACTTGTTAATATATTATTGTTAATAACAAATAAATAATAACAAATAAAAAGTATCAAAACCTAAAAGATGGAAAGGGAAAGGAGAAAAGAGTATGAAAAAAGTATTGGTAGTAGTGGATATGCAGAACGATTTTATTGACGGGGCGTTGGGAACAAAGGAAGCGGTAGCGATTGTGGATAAGGCGGCGGCAGAAATTGAGCGGTTCGAGGGGCCTGTTTTCGTGACGATAGACACACACGGGAGCGGTTATCTGGAAACGGCCGAGGGGAAAAAACTGCCAGTCCCGCATTGTATCAAAGGGACGGATGGCTGGCTGCTCTCCAATAAGATAATGACGGTGCTGTCAGAAAAGGAATACAAGACGATTGAAAAAGGAACTTTTGGCTCCACGGCGCTGGCGGAGGAAATTCGGCGAATTGTAAGTTCCGCGGAAACAGAGCAGAAGAAGACGAATCAGGAAGAGATGAGCCGGACTGATTTGGAAATCGAATGCTTTGGACTTTGTACTGACATATGTGTCGTTTCCAATGTTTTGCTGCTAAAAGCCAATTTCCCGGAAGCGAAAATCACTGTCCGGGCGGACTGCTGTGCCGGAGTTACACCGGAAACGCACGCGGCGGCGCTCAGGACAATGGAAATGTGCCAAATCGAAATCGTTTCCTGACAGAGACCTGGTGTATGCAATTGGTAAATGACACACTGGAGGATTTCAATACAGTTTTCGGATTCTGAATGGGGCGCCTGTGAGAGCAAGGAGGTATGGTTATGATTCGAATTAATCAAAATGACACAAATGTCAATAAATTTCCCGACGGAACATTTTTGTTAAAAGAGCGGATTCCGGGAGGCAGTACGGAAGCGGAAAGCGGCAAAGCAAAGCTGACCTGGCTGTTTGAAAATAATGAAGAGCTGGTGACGCTGATTTATCTGGCGGGACATCTCCGGGCGCACGGCGTAACGGAACTGTCGCTCGACATGCCCTATATCCCCAATGCCCGCCAGGACAGGGTCAGGGCTCAGGAGGACGTCTTTACGCTGAAATATTTTGCAGAGGTAATTAACTGGCTGAATTTCGAGTCTGTAACGGTTCTGGACCCGCATTCTCCGGTCAGTGAGGCGCTAATCGACAAGATTCAGGTAAAGACGCCGGAGACTTTTATCTGGAAGGCTGTCGAAAGAATTGGCGGAACAGAGAACCTGACGATGTTTTATCCGGACGAAGGGGCGTGTAAACGCTATTCCGGGATGGTGAAGCTGCCTTATGCTTTTGGCATCAAGAACCGGGACTGGGAAACAGGAGACATCAGAGGGCTCGATGTTTCCGGTATGACGGACTGCATCCGGGGCCGGAAGATTCTGATAATAGACGATATTTCCAGCAGAGGAGGCACTTTTTATTTCAGCGCGAAGAAGCTGAAAGAGCTGGGAGCGGAAGAAATTTATCTGTACGTTTCCCATTGTGAAAATACCATTCTGGAGGGCGACGTTTTAAAGAGCGGGCTGATTCGGAAGGTTTTTACCACAAACAGCATTTTTACGGGAAAAGACGAGAGAATCGAGGTATTTGACTATGAATAAAACAAATCCGATGTTATTGATTGATTATTATAAGGCGGTGCATGCGGAGATGCTCCCGCAGAAGATGACGAAATCCGTTTCTTATTTTACGCCGAGGATGAGCAGAATCGACAGGTGGGATAAGGTCGTAATGTTCGGTTTACAGGGATTTATCAAAACCTATCTGATAGATTATTTCAACCGTGAATTTTTTGAAAAGCCTTTTGAGAGTGTTATTGCGGAGTACAGACGGGTGCTGGACAACACGCTTGGAGAAAAGGCATACGGCATCGAAAAAATTAAGAAACTGCACAGACTCGGATTCTTGCCCATAGAAATCGTTGCGCTGCCGGAGGGAACGAGGGTTCCGGTTCATGTGCCGATGTTCGGCATCACAAACACACATCCTGATTTTGCGTGGCTGCCCCAGGCATTGGAAAGCCTGATTTCCGCGGAAAGCTGGCATCCCATGATTGCCGCGACGGTAGGGTATACTTACCGGGAAATCGTCAACCGTTATTACGACCTGACCTGTGATGATACAATCGACAGGGCGAGGGCGCTCGGCGCGTTCGATTTCAGAGGGGAGGAATGTACCGAATCGGCTGTCAAAGCGGGGGCGGGCTGGTGTCTTTCTTTTCTGAATACGGCGACGGTTCCGGTAGTCCCTTATCTGGAACAGCTGTATTGCTGTGACTGTACGAAAGAGCCGGTTGCGTTTGGCAGTCCGAGCACGGAACACGCGGTTATGTGCAGTAACTATGCGGTGGACGGCGACGAAATAACGCTGCTTCGCCGGCTGCTGACGGAAATCTATCCGGATACAAGTTTTTCAGCCGTGCTGGATTCTTACGATTACTGGAATGTCATCGACAATATTCTGCCACAGCTGAAAAAAGAAATTCTGGCGCACAACGGCTGTATGCTGATGCGCGGAGATTCCGGCGACTGCGTGGAGGTCGTTACGAAAACGGTTTTCCGGCTGTGGGAGGAATTTGGCGGAACGGTAAACAGCAAAGGCTATAAGGTGCTGGATTCCCATGTAAAGGCAATTTATGGGGATTCCATTACCGTACAACGGTGCGAGCAGATTTACCGGATTCTGATGGAGAACGGTTTCGCCTGTTCCAACGCAGCCCTCGGCGTCGGTTCTTTTTCCTTCCAGTGTATTGAGGAAAACGGTGTGCTGAAGCCTTTCACGCGGGACACATTCAGCTCCTGTATCAAGGCTACTTACTGTGAAATTGACGGAGAGCCGCATCCGATTTTTAAAGACCCGAAGGAAGGCGGCTTTAAAAAGTCCCAGAGGGGATGCTGCGCCGTATGGGAAGAGGACGGAGAACTGCGGTACCGGGACGGCCTGAACTGGAAGGAAGCGTCGGAGGGAGAAAATCTGTTACAGACCGTATTTAGAGACGGTGTTTTGATAAGAGAGCAGTCTCTGCGGGAAATTCGGAATAATCTGCATGAGGGGAACTTTTAGCATACGCCGGCTTTGCGGGGGAGTATTTCAATGGGAAAGGAGAAAGGCAATGGAAAAGGAAGCGTTCGGAGCAGGAGAAACATTCAGGGCAATGGAAGTAAAGGAAAGGTGCGTGGAATGGATTCGGGAGTTTTTTGAAAAAAACGGAAAAGGCTGTAATTGTATCATCGGCATTTCGGGCGGAAAGGACAGCTCCGTTGCGGCGGCGCTGTGTGTGGAAGCGCTCGGCAAAGAGCGGGTCATCGGTGTTCTCATGCCGGACGGCGAGCAGTCTGATATCGACATGGCGGAAAAACTGGTGAAATTTCTGGGCATTACGGGAATGACGGTCAATATTGCTCCAATCGTTACGGCGGTGACGGAAGGCGTGGAACTTGCGCTGGCGGCAGACATGAGCGGCCAGGCGGCCGTAAATCTTCCCGCCCGCCTTCGTATGGCCGTTCTGTATGCCGTGTCCCAATCAAAAAACGGCCGGGTGGCGAATACCTGTAATCTTTCGGAAGACTGGGTCGGCTATTCGACGCGTTATGGGGACGGCGCCGGGGATTTCAGCCCCCTGTCCGGCCTGACGGTGGCGGAAGTAAAACAGGTCGGCCGGGCGACGGGGCTGCCGGAGGAGCTGGTCGAAAAAGTGCCGTCCGACGGTCTTTGCGGGAAAACCGATGAGGAAAATCTGGGCTTTTCCTATGAAATGCTGGATGAATATATCCGCACCGGACAGATTGCGGACGGGGCTGCAAAAGAGAAAATAGACAGACTGCACGAAAAGAATTTGTTTAAGCTGCAGCCGATGCCCAGGTTTGTGCTGCCCTGATTAGTATTGAGAGGTAACAGTTCAGTCTCCGCTCCGGGCAGAGCATCATCTCTTTGGAGGCACGCTTCCGCTCCGCTAAAGGAAGCAGCGGTACTAAGCTCAAATGCAGCAAGCTGCCTTTTCGCCAAGTGCTTGACTACTTTCAGTAGTCAACATCCTATTACAGGGCCTCCGCCAGAGAACGATGCTCTGTCCGGGCGGAGACTGAACTGTTACATTGAGAGGAGCTGTCCGATTAATTGCATTTGTCAAAGAGCCGGATAGGAAGTATAATAGCAATAACGGGAAGCTATGAGCTTTGTTATGCTTGTGCAGATGTGTCATATGTTGGAGAAACAACCGTTTTTACCGACTGAAGGCAGGGTGCCGGGACACAAAACAATCCGAAACGGAGGAAAATGCGTATGGACGGGAAGAACAGGCCGGAAGGCGCGGGGGAAAAAGAATTTTTAAGCCGGTACCATCCGGAGAAATACGCGCCCATTTCGATTACGGTCGATGCGATTGTCGTCGGCGTTGCGAAAGATACGGCGGATAACTACCGGAAGCTGGACAGACAATCGTTAAAAATTCTGCTGGTGAAAAGAGAACGTTATCCGTATAAGGACTGTTACAGTCTGCCTGGCGGCTTTGTCGGGGAAAAAGAAACCTTTGAAGATACGCTGAAACGGGTGCTTTTGGAGAAAACGGGACTTTCAGACATATACAGCGAACAACTGTATACGTTTGGCGGCGTGGAGCGGGACCCCCGGATGAGGATTGTCAGCTGCGCCTATATTTCCCTTGTAGATATCAGCCGGACGAGTATTGCCGGGGCGGGGTGGTTTTCCATCGAAGAAATTCGGAATATGGAACTCGCCTTTGACCACAACCAGATAATTGAAGAGGCGCTGAAACGGCTCAACGGAAAGATAAACTATACGGATATCGTGTTTCATATGATGCCGCCGGAATTTACCATCAGTGAATTACAGGAAGTGTACGAACTGATTCTCGGGAAAAAACTTTTTCCGGCAGCATTTCGGCGGACGATTGCCGACAAGCTGGAAGATACGGGGAAGATGACGTCGAATGCCGGGCACCGCCCTTCCAAAATTTTCCGGTATAAAAAGGCATTACAGGAGATATAGCGGAATTGGAGCAGAATTTCCGCAAATAACCGCCGGCATGGGGGAACGAGGATACCGCAAAGATTCTGGAAATATTGAAAAAGCACGATATCAAGGTGACTTTTTTCATGACAGGCGGATGGGTGGAGTCCTATCCCGACGATGTCAAAGCGATTCTGGCGGATGGTCATGACCTGGGCAATCACAGCGAGAATCACAAAAATATGTCACAGCTGTCAGACAGTGAATGCGAAGAGGAGCTGATGGCAGTACATAATAAGGTGCTGGAACTGACCGGATATGAGATGTTTCTGTTCCGTCCGCCCTACGGAGATTATGACAATCATGTCATAAAGAAAGCATATCAGTGCGGATATTATCCGATTCAGTGGGATGTGGATTCGCTCGACTGGAAAGATTACGGGGTGGATTCCATTATTAAAACGGTCACGGAGCACAAGCATCTTGGCAATGGCAGTATTATCCTCTGCCATAACGGCGCCAAGTATACGGCGGAGGCGCTGGATGAGCTGATTACCACTTTGCAGGGCCAGGGATATGAATTTGTGCCGATTTCCCAGTTAATCTACCGGGACGGTTTTCATATGAAGGCGGACGGAACACAGGTGTTGGGCAAATAGATAAAAATATTGTCATTGGGTTTGTGATACAAGGGGAAAGGAATTGCGATGAAGAGAAAAAGAATCAGGAAAGTACTGGCCGTTATACTGGCCGCCAGCATTTTAAGCGCCTGTGCGGGCCCGGAGGGAGAAAGCGGGGAGAAATCGCCGGAAACGGAAGGAACACGGACGGAAGCGGCGGCGGAAACGGAAAGAACGCAGACAGAAGGAGCGGCGGAAACGGAAGGAACGCAGACGGAAGGGACGCCGGAAACGGAGGAAACTCAGGCGGGAGAAACGGCGGATTCTGCGGCCGGAGGAACGCTGGGACAGGAAGAAAACGGCGGGGAAAATGCCCCGGATGGCGGGAGCGCCGCGGCTGATGCGGAAGTATTTTCAGCGGAAGACCTGGAGGCGCTTCTGGCGGGGATTGAGCCCATCGATAAGCCTTATACGGGAGAACGGCCGCAATTTCTGGGAGTAAACTCCCATTCGGAAATGCAGATGACAATACCTTCCCCTTCTGTGGAACCGTATGTGATTGAGCCGGATTTAAGCAACGTGGATAATCTCTGGCAGTTTTATGTGGCGGATGAGTTTGCGGAGAAACTGTCGGAGAACGGTTTCGTCGTAAGCGGAGAAGCCGGATTTGAATTTTATGAGATATATGAAAATGACCGCTATGAGCAGATTGCGAATTTTGTGACGGTCGATTCGATGATGCACACTTATCACTTATATTTTGCCCATTTGATGAAAAATATAGAGAAAGAATATCTGTATGGGTATCTTACGCTGCTTAGCAGAAAAATGCTGGAGAGCAGCATCGCGCAGTATGAACAGTTACAGGGCAGCGAATGGGAGAGCGCGGCCAGAAGGAATGTGGCCTTTTTCACGGTAGGGGCGAAGCTGCTCGGCGACAGCGTGGAAATTCCGGACTATGTGGAAGAAACTGTTTTGTATGAACTCGACGCCATCGGCAAGGCGGAAGGAATTGCGATGTCGGAGGTCCGGGAGGATTTCGAGGATTATTCGCAGTATAAGCCGCGCGGATATTATGCGGGCGACGTCCGGCTGGAACGCTATTTTCAGGCTATGATGTGGTATGGCAGAATCCATTTTACCCAGGAACAGGAGGATTTGGACAGAAGCGCCTTCCTGATTTCCGGGGCGGCGCTGGAAGACGGGGAGATTTACGGTCTCTGGGAAGCCATTTATTGTGTGACGGCCTTTTTTGCCGGCGCCAGCGATGACGCCGGAATATGCGAATATATACCGCTTATGAAGGAGGCCTACGGGGAGAACCTTTCGGCTGACAGTCTGGCCGGAACGGAGGAGACTTTTGCACAGTTTCATGAGATGACGGCGAAACTTTCTCCGCCGCAGATTAATTCTGTTCCGATTGATGACGGTGCGGATAATGTGATACCCGGTTTCCGGTTCATGGGGCAGCGGTTCACTATCGACGGGGCAATCATGCAGAAACTGATTTACAGCAACGTGAAAGATAACAGCGCGGGAGAGCGCAGAATGCTTCCCGATGTGCTGGATGTGCCGGCGGCGCTCGGCAGCGATACAGCCCTGAAAATTCTGGAGGAAAGCGGTGTGGCCGACTATGCGGGGTATTCGGAGAATATGGAAAAACTACGGAGCGCGCTTGCGGCAAACAACGGGGAGCTGTGGTCAGCGAGCCTGTACGCGGGCTGGCTGAATACGCTCCGTCCTTTGTTAGAAGTAAAGGGAGAAGGCTATCCCCTTTTCATGCAGGGGGAGGAATGGGCCAAAAAGAGCCTGGAATGCTTTGCGGGCAGTTTTACGGAGTTGAAACACGATACAATACTTTATTCCAAACAGGTAATGGCCGAAATGGGCGGCGGCTGGGACAAAGAGCCCGATGACAGGGGATATGTGGAGCCGGAGCCGCTCGTTTATGCGAGGTTTCAGAATCTGGCGGTTTCCACGTCCCAGGGACTGAAGGCATACGGCATGCTGGATAAGGCCGATGAGGATAACCTCAGCCGTCTGGCAGAACTGGCGAATCAGCTGTATGTTATATCCTGTAAAGAACTGAAGGAAGAGCCGCTGACGGATGACGAATATGAGCTGATTCGGTGCTATGGCGGAAATATTGAGCATTTCTGGTACGAAACGATTAAAGAGCAGAATACGGATGAGGGCTTTTGCGGCAGAGACTGTCCGGCGGCGGTCGTTGTGGATATCGCAACGGACCCGAACGGAGAAGTGCTGGAGGCGGCAACAGGCAATCCGGCGTGCATCTATGTGGTGGTGAAGGTGGACGGAAAGCTGAAAATCGCGCGCGGAAGCGTCTATTCCTTCTATCAGTTTGCATGGCCGATGGGCGACAGGCTGACCGATGAACAGTGGCGTCAGATGATAGGGGCTCAGGTCGGGGATGACGGGTACTATAACCGGGACGAATCTTTGAAACAGCCGGAATGGACGGAAAGCTACCGGGATTAGTGGAATGAGGAAAATATGTGGAAATATATCAGGTTCTTCGTGATTCTGGCGCTTGCCGGCGTGGGCGTATACGGTCTCCTCTGGCATAGCGGCGCATTTCTGCCCGGATGGGTTATCTGGGAAAACAGGGCGGTTTCGGATTCGTCTGCTGAATATGAAATTCTGCTGGAAAGAAAAACAGTTGATATTTTATATCAGGGCAATCCGGTCTGGACATCACCGAAGGACATAAAAGTACAGGATGCGCTTTCCTGTGATATCGACAACGACGGAATGGACGAGCTGCTTCTGCTTTGCTGGAAAAGAGGAAGATATGGGGAGCATAAGCCTTTCTGGGTGGAAAAGGATGAGAAAAGCTGGTCACAGCATCTTTTCGTCTATGAATATGCGGCGGGGGAAATCAGGCCGAAGTGGATGTCCTCCTATATCGGACAAGATGTGACGGAAATGTCCTGCCGGGAAGGCGCGCCGCCCGGCGTCCACTTGCTGTTTATATCGCCCGACGGCGTTCTTAGCAGCTGGTTCTGGGATTCCTGGGGCTTTACGAAAGAGAAGACGGAGACGACCTTTGTGGTATTCGGGGATAATCTGATTCATGAGCCGATTTACCGGTACGGCCTTCAGGAAATTGAAAGCACCGGAGAAACGGGAAATGCCGGAAAAATGAGAAATGGGGGAGAGACAGCTGCTGTTGTGGCCGGATTTGATTTCTTATATGAAAATATTCGGGATGTAATTGAAGAAAGCGACATAGCTGTCATTAATCAGGAAACGCCTTTTGTGGAGGACCCGTCCCTGTATGGGGATTATCCGCAGTTCGGCACGCCCGTTCAGGTGGGAGAGGCAATTGTAAACGCCGGATTCGACGTGGTGACATGCGCGACGAACCACGCGCTGGACCGGGGAAAAGAGGGCGTCAATACGACCAGAAATTTTTTTGCGGATAACAAGGTCATGTGCCTGGGCATTCAGTCCGAAGAAGATACGGCGTACCACCCTTATGAGATTCTGGTAAGAAACGGCGTCCGGTTCGCGCTTTTCAACTATACTTATGGAACGAACGGCATCCGTATTCCGGAGGAAAATCCCAATATGGTGCATGTGCTCGATGACGAAAATAAAATAACAAACGATATAGAAATGGCCCGGGCGGAAAGTGACTTTGTAATCGTTTTCGTGCACTGGGGAACGGAATATGCCGAAACGCCCGATGAGTTTCAGCGAAAATGGACGCAGATTTTTGCCGATGGTAAAGTGGATGTAGTCGTCGGAACCCATCCGCACGCGATTCAGCCTTATGAGCTTTTACGGGATGAGGAAGGACATGAAATGCTGGTGTATTATTCTATCGGGAATTATATCAGCGCGCAGCCGGAGGAATCCTGTGTAAAAGGCGGTATGGCTTCTTTTACCGTATCGCTGACGGCGGAAGGCTTCCGGGTGACGGAATACGGATTTAGGCCGCTTATAATCCGCTGGGAGGAAGGCGGAAAATATGTGACGTCATTTTGACATAAGAATCTTTGAAGGGAGCATACGCATTCGGAAATGAAAAAATTAGAGAAAATATACTGGATTCCGGGAATCGGGCTGCTGTTATGGATGGGCGTTTTTGCATTTATGAACGGTAACTGCCAGTCTTTCTGGGCGGATGAAATCGCATCGATTGGTCTTGTCAGAAACGGCGTCAGTCTGTCGGAGGTGATTGATACCTGTCTGCGCGTGGACGGCAATCTGCCTCTTTATCCGGTGATTTTTTATGTCATATACCGTATTATGCCTTATGGAGAGCAGTATCTGCTGCTTCCCTCTATTGCTTTCTGCCTTGCGGGAGTTGTGCTGCTTGCGTTTTGCGCGGGAAGGCTGAAAGGAAAACGGGCCGGATTTCTGGCTCTGTGCATGGGAGCATCCTCCGGCATTCTGTTATGGCAGTCAGCCTGGGAAATCCGCTGTTATGCGCTGACTTTCATGCTTTCGGCATTTGCGCTGTATACTTATATCGGAAAAAGCATCCGGCCGGACAGAAAGCGCCTTATTTTGTGGGGCGTATCGTTTGCGCTGGCTTTATGGACGCATTGGTTCGCCGTTATTTTACTGGCCTTTTACGGCCTGACGGACCTGGTTCTCGTTTTTTTACGAAAAATATCGTGGAAACAGCTGTTTTGCTATGTGCCGGGCAGTCTGCTGTATTTTCCCTGGCTCATTTTGTCTTTTTATTTTGAACATGGGGATTTGAACGACTATTGGGGCACGGCTCCCCAGTGGAAAAATATGGTCTGGACCGTTTTGTTTTATCTGGACGGCAACCGGATTTTATGGTATCTGTGCCTGCTGACAGGTGCGGTGCTTTTGCTGCGTGTGGTATGTGTCAGACGCAGACCGCCTTCCGAAAAAAGGAAAAAACTTCTGTGGGGAGGGGCATTCAGTACTGCGGCTGTCGGATGGACGATTGGAATTGTCTATGTCCTAAGCAGGTATCTTATGACGTCGGGCAGCATGTATGTGGAGCGTTACTTTACGGTAATACAGCCGCATATTCTGCTTGTGACGGCGCTGGGGCTCGAGGGCATCCTGGATTTTGCGGATTACATGGCGAAAACAGGAATACGGACCTCGTCGAAAATATCCGGCGCGCGGCTTTCCAAAATGATTGCGGGAGCGGTCAGAACTGCCGTGCTTTTTCTGATGATATTCGTTTTTATCAGTAATTACAGGAACGAATACATCGCCATCAGGAAACCTTTCCAGCAGTTTCGGGAAATTGCCGGATTTTTGAACGAGGAAAAAGGGATTTATGATGAGAAGTCATTGTTTATGGGCTCCAACAGATATTGTATGCTGGACGGGTTTGTTCACTATTATTTTGAAAAAAGAGGTTTTGAGCCGCCCGCCAATATTACGGGCTACAAGGTTCTGAGCGGACAGGAAAGCAGATTTTACGGCGATTATACGCAATATTCCGAGGAAGAGCTGCTATCCTTTGATAAAATTTATTACCTTCATGTTCATATGAGCGCGGACGATGAACTGCAGCAGTTTCTGGAAGCGCATTTTCGGCTGAAAGAAACTTATTTTGAAAACGGAATCCAAATCTGGGAACGCAAGGATAGTTCCGGCTGATGCCTTAACATTTCGTCCGTACGTGCCGATATATATACCAACAGATTGACGAACGGTAAACGGATTTACCGGGGAGCCACGGACAGCAGCATCAGGGAGGATGACAACATGGGCATGAAAATCGGCATGTACAATGCAGTAAAAACATCAATTCCGCTGAAAAATAAAGACGGTTCATCGGCGGGAACCATTACGATAACGAAATACAATAAAGTAAGACGGAAAAAACTGGGCTATAATTATAAAAGGGTATCGACTCATATCCTGTCGGCCAAAACGCCGCTTTTTGCGGGAAAAGCGGTGCGGGAAGCGCGTACTGCAGTGGTCGGGCTTCTGATGAAGCAGATGAGCGGCGATTATGACAGCAGAGAGCTGGACAGCGCCCTCGAGCATGCGAGGAAGATGGAGCGAATCGCAAAGAAGCGCAGAAAACATATGGAAGAAGAGGAGCGGGCAAAGCAGACGGGCTCTGCCCTGGTGGAAGAGGACGTGGAAACCTCCGAAGATAAAAAAGCGGAGAAAGAACAGGATAAAAATCAGAAAAAACAACAGGAAAAACAGTCCAGAGAGAATATGCAGAAACTGGATGAAATGGCCAGAGAGCTGGAACGGATGATGAAAGAATCCGAACGGGAGCTTCAGGAACTCTCACAGGAGCTGACGGATGCTTCTTACGAAGACCTGGACCCGAAACAGCTGGAAAATCTGAAAAGAAGGCACCGCGCCCAGGAAATGCGGGAGATTATGGAAGCCGATTTGAAATATCTGAAAGCGTTGTTCGACAGGCTTACAAAAGAAAAGCAGGAGAGCATGAGCGCCTCTTCTTCCGATAACAGTTATGATTCGCAAAGCGGCGTTTCTCTGGAGATTGGCGGCGTGGATATGCCTGTGGAGACGGCAGAAGCGGCTCCTGTCTCTGCGGAAGGCGCCAGTGTGGATGTGACGGTGTAGGAGCGAAAACCGCATGAAGAAGATTTTGGTAGTCGATGACGATGTTTATATAGGAGATATGCTGGAAGAGGCGCTGCGGAAAGAAGGTTATGCTATTTCGCGCGCTTATTCCGGTTCAGAGGCCCTTTTGTCCCTCGCATCCGAATGCCCGGATTTGGTGCTGCTCGACCTGATGCTGCCCGGACTGAATGGGGAGGATGTACTTTCCGCCATGCAGGGGATTCCGGTCATTGTTATCAGCGCAAGGGCGGAAACGGAAGATAAAGTACAGCTTTTGTCGGATGGCGCGGCCGACTATGTGACGAAGCCCTTTGCGATGCCGGAACTGCTTGCGAGAATAGCGGTACAGTTTAGAAAAACAGATGTTATCAATAAGGACACCCGGCTGCAGAACGGCGATATCACCCTGAACACGGCTGATTGCAGCGTTACCGTAAAAAATCAGGCGGTGAAGCTGACAAGGACGGAGTATGCCATCCTTCGTCTGCTCATGCACAATCCCGGACAAGTTATCCCCAAATCGGTGATGCTGGAAAGAATCAGCGAAGATACGCCGGACTGCATGGAAAGCTCCCTGAAAGTCCATATCAGCAATCTGCGCAGAAAACTGAGGGAAGCCGGGGGAGAGGACTATATCGAATCGGTCTGGGGCATCGGTTTTAAAATGAAAGACGGTCCCGACAAATCTTAACCATTTCTTAATCATTTTCTTAACCGCTTTCTTAACCTTTATCCGATACAGTAATGATGCTGAGCAATAAATTCAGCGTGCCGAATAAATTCGGCGTGCAGAGTAATACATTCAGCGTGCTGAATAAAATTATTGGAAAAGGAGGCGTTATTTTATGGAGTATGTATTAACGGCGCATGCTTTGTGCAAACAGTACGGGCATTTTAAGGCGCTGGATAATTTTTCCATCCATGTGCCCAAAGGGGCAATTTACGGATTTGTCGGCAAAAATGGCGCCGGCAAGACGACTTTTATCAGACTGGTCTGCGGATTACAGTATGCGGCGTCGGGAGACTATACGCTCTATGGCGTGGGCAGCGGCTCAAAAGGAATTGAGACGGCGAGAAAAAGAATGGGGGCTATTGTGGAAAACCCGTCCATCTATATGGATATGAGTGCAGAAGAGAATCTAAAGGCGCAGTACCGGGTTCTTGGTCTGCCTTCCATGACGGACATACCGGAGCTTCTTGGACTGGTCGGCCTGGAAAACACAGGAAAAAAGAAGGCGAAGAATTTTTCCCTCGGCATGCGGCAGCGGCTGGGCATTGCGATTGCGCTGGCGGGAAACCCGGATTTTCTGATTCTGGATGAACCGGTCAACGGACTGGACCCACAGGGAATTATCGAAATACGGGAGCTGATATTGAAGCTGAACAGGGAACGCCGGATAACGGTATTGATTTCCAGCCATATTCTGGACGAACTTTCCCGCCTTGCGACCCACTATGGATTCATAGACAGCGGACGCATGGTGAAAGAAATAACCAGGGAGGAACTGGACGCCGCGTGCAGGAAATGTTTCCGGCTCGAAGTGTCCGACAGCCGAACGCTCGCGCGCGTACTGGATGAACAGAGGCTGGAATATACGATTCTTTCCGATACAAGGGCGGATATCTTTGACCGGATTCAGATTACGGAGCTGACACTGGCGCTGGCCGCGCAGGGGTGTAGTATTCTTTCTATCCGGGAAAAAGACGAAAGCCTCGAAAGCTACTATATGAATCTTATAGCGTCCGGGCAGAGGGAACCACAGGCCGGAAAAGGGAAGGAGGAATCGAAATGAGCAGACTGATTTATGCAAATCTGGTGCGGATGATAAAAAGCAGAATATTCTGGGTTTCCGAAATTTTTCTGGCCGGTTACAGCGTTTTGGTCTATGGGATGGCGGCGGTCAATATCAGAAATGATGGTATGAACAATTTTACCGGGACAGTGTACTTTTTTAATGAAATGCTGTTTATTCATGTCATTATGGCTGTTTTTATTCCCTTTTTCATAGGCGTTGAATACAGCGACGGCACGATTCGGAATAAAATTGCGGTGGGGCATAAGAGAGCGGATATTTATCTTGCCAATGTGATTGTGTGTTATGCGGCGGGGCTTTTGCAGTTTGTTACCTATTCTGTCGTGTCCCTTCTTTCCGCTCTGTTTTTTGTCGGACCTTCCGCCCTGGCATCTATGGAAGGGATTCCCCGGCGCATCGTGTACAGCCTTGTGATAATTCTGGTATATGCGGCCGTTTATTCCCTGATTGCCATGCTGGACAGTAACAAAACCAGGGCGGTCGTTGTGGAACTTCTGACGGCGCTCGTTTTCGTGATACTGATAACACAGATTTACAAAGATTTACAGGAGCCGGAGCTGACGAGCAGAGTCGTGTTATCGGAATCCGGGGAAATGGAAATCGAAGAGAACGTACCGAACAGTAAGTATTTGTATGGAACCAAAAGAACGGTCTATGAATGGCTGGACGCCTGTCTGCCGGAAGACCAGTCGATGTATGTCATCGACCCTGATGCGGAATTTCCTCTGAGACCGCCTCTCTGCATGCTTGGAGAATCCGTGGTGATGATTGCGGCCGGGGTGTATTTGTTTCAGAGGAAGGATATCAAATAAGGAAGGCGGAGGCGGAGCCGGAACAGGACATTTCCCTTTGGAACCGCGCTTTCGCTCCGTGACAGAGTGCAGCAGACGCTAAGCTCGTTAGGAACCTCGCTAAGCGCTGGCATCTGTCAAGGGGTTCCGACAGGGAGATGTCCTGTTCCGGCCCTCGACGATTTTCTAAAAGATGGGGAGCAGACGGGTTGTGTACTACGGGGAAAGGAGTTCTATGCAGGCAATAATCGCTATATTGATTTGCATTGTTGTGGGGTTACTCATAAAAATATATCTGCTGCGGAAGTCGGCGGCTGAGATGGAAGAAGGTATCGGCCGTATTTTGAAGGCGGACAGCAATATGCTTCTGACAATTTCGGGCCGCGACGGGCGAATGAAAAAACTGGCGGCGGGACTGAATATGGAACTCCGGGAGCTGCGAAAAGCACGGAACCGATATGAACAGGGAGACATACGGCTTAAAGAGGCGGTTGCGAATATTTCTCATGATATCCGCACGCCTCTGACGGCGTTGTGCGGTTATCAGGATTTGATGAAACAGGAACTTTCCCGGATGCCGGAACAGGAAAGCCGGGAAACCATGCAGCGTTATCTGGAAATCATGGAGAACCGGACGGCGGTTTTAACACAGCTTACGGAAGAGCTTTTCCGATATGCGCTGGTGACGTCGGAAACTCAGGAGATTGCCTGGGAAGAGGTTTTGTTAAACCGTGCGTTAGAAGAAAGCGTTGCTGTTTTCTATGCCGCTTTGAAAAACAATAAAATCACACCTGTTATATCCATGCCGGAAAATGATATTAAATGCAGATTAAATAAAAATATGCTTTCCCGCATTATCGGGAATATCATCGGAAATGCCATCAAATACAGCGACGGAGACTTGCAGATTGTATTGTCTCAGGAAGGGGAGCTGGTGTTTTCCAATCATGCGTCCGGTCTGGATGAGATACAGACCGGAAAGCTCTTCGAGCGTTTCTATACGGTGCAGAACGCATCCAAATCCACAGGTCTTGGACTTTCCATTGCAAAACAGCTTACGGAACAGCTGGGCGGCACGATTGATGCCGGTTACCGGGACGGCGTGCTGTCCGTCCGCCTGCGCTTTCCGGTGGAAGAAGGGTAGATGTTTCGATTCGGCCTGTGGCCGGGCGGTGCATTGTTCTCTGACGGAGGCCCTGGAAAAACGTCGGTACTTAGTGAGAAAGACGCTTTGCGTCTTTTGAACTTAGTACCGCTACGATTTTTCGCGGAGCGGGAGCGTGCCTCCAAAGAGAACAATGCACCGCCCGGCCACAGGCCGAATCGAAACATGCCCTTCCACATATTTCAAATTCCGGTAGTAAGATACCCTCTTTTGTGATAAAATATTTGTAAATCTGTGAATGATTGCGGGCTGTGCGGAATGGAGGGTTATCATGAGTTATTATCTGGTGGATTATGAAAATGTGAAAAAAGATGGTTTAAACGGCATAAACGAGCTGTCCAAAGAAGATACGGTCTGTATTTTTTACAGCGACAATGCGGACACGTTGACCTTCGATTTGCATAGAAGAATCAATGAATCCGAGGCGGAAATCATTTTCCAGAAAGTGGAGGTCGGTACGAAAAACGCTTTGGATTTCCAGCTCGCCACTTATCTTGGCTATATCATTGCGGCAAGAAAGGAACAGGAATATCATCTTGTGACGAAGGATAACGGCTTTAACATTCTGTGCACCTATTGGGGAAAACAGGGCGTAAAAATTACTATGGTTACCGACCTGTCCGGCAGAAATATCAAGAAGGAAAAGGAAGAACTGGAAAAAGAGGTCGCGAAGCTGATTAAAGATGCGGAAATTGCGGCGGCCGTGGCGAAGATTATTCTGCAGTATAAGACGAAGACGGGAATCAATAACGCGCTTGTCAAGCAGTATCCGAGCAAGGATAACAAACAGGCGAGTGAAATCTATAATACAATCAAACCTCTGCTTGGAGATAAAAAGGGAAGATAAGGTGTATGCAGGCGGAAAATGCACACTGAGGATGGGGGGAGCATTTTGAAAAAGAAAAAGCGGATTGCGGCGGTCATTTTATTTTTTATCATGCTGGCGGGAACCGGGGGCGTTTCCGACGCCGCGGGGAAGGATGCACAGGAAGAAGAATTTCAGCAGATAAATTTAAGCGTTATTCCGGTTACGGTGGAGAAGGGGGACAGCCTTTGGAAACTTTCTCTGGAATATTACGAGGACGGCAAGTACTGGGTAAAAATATATGAATGGAATTATGAGCTTATCGGAGATGACCCGTCGCTGATTTATGAGGGCATGGAACTGGTTCTGCCCTGGATGCGGGACTGGGATTAATAAACCGCCTCCACATCCGTAATCTCATTGTCCGTAACCCGGAAGCGCCAGAGGGCGTGGCCGGGAAGACGGTGTTCTGTTAAATACCACTCGTTATCTATCTGCGTCATATAGTAAGGCGTTCCGCCGCCGATAAAATATTCATAGATATCTTCGTAATCGCCATTCATCAGGCCGGACAGGTCTCTGGTGCGGAGAATGGTCGCATAATCCTGATTTCCGGCGATATCG
Organism: uncultured Lachnospiraceae bacterium; assembly: GCA_910578715.1. Taxonomy (GTDB): domain Bacteria; phylum Bacillota; class Clostridia; order Lachnospirales; family Lachnospiraceae; genus UBA3282. The sequence goes on from CAJTRL010000001.1 coordinate 113,333, forward strand.
GTGGAAACGGTAATGTAGAAATAGTCCTGAATCGGCGTAAGCTGTATCATGCCAGCCATGGAATCCGGCACGGGCCAGGATTCCAGAACCTCAAAGGTTTCGAGGTCCGCCCGGATAATGCTGGAATTGCCGGATACGAAATAAACGCTGTTATCCTGAATGGTAAAAGAGCGGACATAGACGTTTTCCAGCGCGTCGATTTTGCGGACTGCGGCCAGATACATGCGTGTCTCGTCCGGTTCATGGCGGAACAGGTACATTTCTCCGCTCATGGAGCTCCAGGCGTAGAAAGTCTCTGTTTTTTCATCATAGATAATATAATGCGGCCTGTTTCCGATATCGGAAAAAGTCTGCGTGTGCAGAAAACCGCCATTCTTTTTTTCAAAAACCAAAATTCTGTTATTCTCTGTATCGTCCGCCAGATATACGAGGCCGTCGCTGGCTAACGTATGTCCTCTGTTGATTTCATCCGTCATCACATTCCACTGCCAGAGCGGGTCCTCCAGATTATCGTGATAAATAATCTGATTGTGATAACAGTCCACGAGAAAATAAGTATCGTCCACTTTGGTCAGCCAGGTAGGGACGCTCAAATCGGAACAGGGATTCGGCCTGACTTCTTCCGAAGCGGCTGCTGTCAGGTCAGCTTCCGCCACCGGTTCGGAGAAAGCGAGAAATGCGGCGGAGTCTGCTGTTTTATGCCGGTGAAGGAAAAAGGCCGGGATGACGGCGGCGATGAAAATAAGGATGGCGATGATTATCAAATAATGGCGGTGCGCTGTTCTTTTGTTCATAACGGAAATTCCTCCTGGTGATATGATAGCATGATTTTGAGCCTGTGAAAAGGAGATTGGAGTCAGGAAGATTTCAGCGCTGATATAAAGATTGCGGACATAAATTTGCGGATTGAGAGAAAGGAACAGAGTTCGCAGGCTGTGGGAAAGGGATGCTTTTCGTATGGAAAATGAAATATTAAAATGGGTGCTGACGTTTTTTCTGGGAGTGTTACTATTGCTGCTTTTGATGATATACCGGGCCGGAGTCCGCCGGATGGCGCGCATCTATAACTGGAACGGCAGACGGTACTGCTATCTCGGATATGCGTCGATTTGCAGAAAAAACGGGGAATTTATTATCCGGCTTGGGGAGCGTATGGTGGATTTGTCCCGGACGACGGCATACCAGATACGTGTGAGCAAAGTTTTTTACCGGAAGAATCAATATCGGGGAATGCTTGTTTATGTGGACGGCGGCCGGAATTATCTGGTGATAGACGGCACGGTGATGCGGTTTATCCAGGCTGGATTGTGAATTTAGTTTGTTTCTATGCAAAAAGTCTGTGCAAAAAAGGAAAAACATCGTTCCCTTTTTGGTAAAATTTTGGTATACTAATACGAAAATGTTTGCAACTATCTGCACGGGCCGCCGTTTCGCGCGCGGAGCGGGCGGATTGGAGCGTCAGCGGAATCAGCGGAAAGGTGCCGGAACGCATATGATTACTATAAGCCTCTGCATGATTGTCAAAAATGAAGAAAAGCTGCTTGCCAGATGCCTTGACAGTATCGCCGACATCATGGACGAGCTCGTTATTGTGGACACCGGTTCCACGGACGGGACGAAGAAAATTGCGGCGCGGTATACGGATAAAATCTATGATTTTGAGTGGATTGGTGATTTTGCGGCCGCACGGAATTTTGCCTTTTCCAAAGCGACGATGGATTATATTTATTCCGCGGATGCGGACGAGGTGCTGGATGAAGAAAACCGGGAGGCTTTCCGGCAGTTAAAGGAGAATCTTCTGCCGGAAATTGACATCGTGCAAATGTATTATGCGAACCAGCTGGATTTTGGAACTATTTACAATTTTGACAGGGAACTGCGGCCGAAGCTGTTCAAAAGGATGCGCGCTTTCCGGTGGGAAGAGCCGATTCATGAACAGATTATGCTGGAACCGGTAATTTATGACAGTAATGTCGCAATCTTGCATCTGCCGGACAGCAATCACAAAAACAGAGATTTGGCGGCTTTCGCGCGGATGACTTCCGAAGGAAAGCGTCTGTCGAAGCGGCTTCATAATATCTATGCCAAAGAGCTTTTTATTTCAGGAGAAGACCAGGATTTTCTGGCGGCAAGCCCTTTTTTTGAGATTTCCTGTGCGGACACGGAGCGGACGCTGGATGAAATCAAAGAAGCGGCGTGCGTCGTAGCGCGTGCGGCCCGCATCGGTCGGGATGTGGAGAAATTTTTTAAATATGCGTTAAAGGTCGTCGCGTGCGACGGCTGTTCCGAAATCTGCTGCGAGCTCGGCGCGTATTTTTTGGAAAGACAGGATTTAGAAGAAGCCATCGTATGGTTTTACAATGCCGTGTATGAAACGGAGTGCATCCTTAATATACATAGTAGTGGGGATATTCCGCTGCACGGACTGTCGGAATGTTACCGCCTTGCCGGGAATGAAGAGCAGGCGGCGGCTTACGGGAAACTGGCGGCGGAGTGGAAAGCGGAATGAAGCGATATTTTCAATTTTTGATATGAGTGTGCGGTGAAGCAGACTGATGGGAATAAAAACAGCATCAGCATAGAAAGGAAATAACGAAATGAAGTGGGAAGAAAATGTAAGAAAGGTCGTTCCCTATGTGCCGGGAGAACAGCCACAGGAGAAGGACGTCATTAAGCTGAATACGAACGAATGCCCTTACCCGCCGTCTCCGATGGTGGAAAAGGCCATAAAAGCAATGAACTATGAAGAACTGCGCCTGTACCCGGAGTTCCCGGAGGAAACGCCGCTTGCGGCGCAGCTTGCAGAGTACCACCATGTAAAGAAATCACAGATTTTTATCGGAGTCGGTTCGGATGATGTATTGTCGATGGCTTTTCTGACGTTTTTTAATTCCGACAGGCCTGTTTTTTTCCCGGATATTACTTATTCCTTCTATGACGTCTGGGCGGATATCTACCGGATTCCTTATGAAGTGAAACCGCTGGACGGTGCGTTTCATATCCGGAAAGAAGACTATATCGGAAAAAACTGCGGCGGCGTGATTTTCCCGAATCCTAACGCGCCGACGGGCGTTCTGATGGAAAATACGGATATCGAGGAAATTATAAAGGCAAATTCTGACGTGGTTGTCATAATTGATGAGGCATATATAGATTTTGGCGGAACGAGCTGCCTTCCTTTGCTGGAAAAATATGACAATCTGCTGGTAGTCCGCACGTTTTCCAAATCCAGGGCTATGGCGGGCGGCAGAATCGGTTACGCTGTCGGCAATGAAAAACTGATTCAATATCTGAATGACGTCAAGTATTCCGTCAATTCCTATACGATGAACAGGCCGGCGTTACAGCTCGGCGTGGAAGCGGTCAGGGATGAAGCATATTTTCAGGAAATCTGTGGAAAAATGATTGCGACGCGGGAACGGAGCGAAAGGGAACTGGCGGCGCTCGGATTTACATTCCCCAAATCATACGGAAACTTTATTTTTGCTTCGCATGAAAAGGTTACCGCACAGGAAATTTTTGAGAAGCTCAAGGAGCGCCGTATTTATGTAAGGCATTGGAATAAAGCGCGAATCGACAATTACCTGAGAATCACGATTGGGACGGATGAGCAGATGGACGCGCTGTTTGCGGCGCTGCGGGAAATCGTGTGAAGACGCAAAAATGTGTTATGCAATAAGAAACAAGTAATGAAGCAGAAATTAAGAAATAAGTAATGAAACAAGAAGCATGCAATGAAGTAAGATGTATGTAATCAAATAAGAAACAAGTAATGAAACAAGAAGTATGCAATGAAGTAAAATGTATGTAATCAAATGAGAAGCAGGCAATGAAATAAAAAGCCTGTAATGCAATGCTAAATATATAAGAATCTATAAATATGAGCAAGAAAGGGTAGGATATTAAGATGGAGAGTCTGGCGATTTGGTTTGCGAATACATTGGGAAAGTATATATCGAAGGAGATTGTTATTTTTATCATCTCTATGATACCGATACTGGAACTGCGGGGAGGACTGGTAGCGGCTTCGCTGCTGAATGTTTCTATAACAACCGCTATTCCAATCTGTATTGTGGGCAATATCATTCCGATTCCGTTTATTCTGCTGTTTATCAAGCAGATATTCAAATGGTTAAAGAAGATTAAACTTTTCAGAGGCATGATAGAAAGGCTGGAAGCGCGCGCGATGGGCAAGAGCGAGGCCATCAAGAAGTATGAGTTCTGGGGATTGGTGTTGTTTGTCGGCATACCGCTTCCGGGTACGGGCGCATGGACAGGGTCCCTGATTGCGGCGCTGCTCGACATTGATTTTAAGAAAGCGATTCTTGCGGAGCTGCTCGGCATTATAATAGCGACTGTTATTATGTCGGTTGTATCGTATGGCTTATTGGGAGCGCTGATTGGATAAGAAGCGTATGAGCTGCAGTAAAACTGCGGCGTGGAGGACGGGATGGCAGAAATTTCCTGGAAAAGAACAGACAGAAAAAAGAAGATATCCATCCTGAGTATTTTCGTTCTGCTCATAGCGGCAGGTATATTTCTTGTGATTAAATTTGGATTTAATATCTTGGATTCGGGTGGCTCTGAAACGGAAAACAGCGCGAATCTGGCATTGCAACAAGGCGTCAGAGCACGCTGTGACAGCATGGAGACGGAGGAATTGTCGGCGGACAAAGCGATTGACGGGGATGACAGCAGTTTGTCTTCCCGCTGGTCCAGCGAGAATAACTGGGAAAATGCTTCCCATTTTATAGAACTGGAATTTCCGGAAGAAATTTCAGTTTCTTTTGTTATCCTGAAATGGGAGCGTACCAATGTAACGGCCTGTCAGCTGGAAAGCTCTGTGGACGGGACGAACTGGGAAGTGTTGGAAACTTTTGATAAGGCTCCGGCTTCCAGGAAACAGGAGATTCCACTGCCGGAAGCGGTAACGCTGCGGTTTTTACGGCTTACGACGAGCGAGGTTTCCAAAGAAGAGGCGGATTATTCCAATCTGTATCAGAACGTATCGTTATACGAGTTTGAGGTGTATGCGGACAAGCCGGCGGCTTATATGCTGGAACAGCCGGAGGTCGTTACAGGAGAAAATAGCAAACGTTATTTAAAGATGCCGGAAGCGCCGGAGGGTTATCGGGTTACCTGTCTGGGCGCGGATTACGAACAGGTTATCGGGGCGGATGGAGAAGTTTATCCGACGATACAGGAAAAAGAGGTGGAAGTCGGATTTCTGGTGGAGAGGGTTGACGGGACGGAAGCGGAAGAAGCGCGGGAAGTGTCCTTTACCATCAGGGTTCCGGCGGCGGAAAGTTTGCCGGAGAATGATGGCAGCCTGCCGATAAACGGAAATGCCTCGTCGGAGAACGGGAAAACACCCGGCTGTAACCCGCAGCCCCAGGTAATACCGGCCATTGCGGAGTGGGACGGCGGCAGCGGGGATTTTGTGCCGGACGAGGATTCCCGCATTGTGGTACAGGAAGAAGCATTATTGCAGACTGCTGAATTGTTTGCCAGGCAGTATCGGGAAATCATGGGCCGGGAAATTTCCATATTGGAAGGAACCTGGGAAGAGACGGGGCCGGGAGACTTTTATCTTGGTTATGCGGCGGATGGCTCCTCTGCCGGAAATGCGGATTCTGAGAGAATGGAGACTGCGGAGCGGTCCGGTGAAGGCTTTTGTTTTGGAGATGCAGCGAAGGGACTCGGAGAGGAAGGCTATCTGTGCGAGATTACTGACAAATGCGTCATAACCGGGACGCATCAACAGGGTATTTACTGGGGAACCGTTACTGCACTGCAGATTCTGAAAGGACAGGACGGAAAAATACCCCAGGGACGAATCCGGGACTATCCCAAATATCCGGTGCGCAGTTTTGGCATCGATGTGGCGAGAAAACCTGTGTCAATGGCGATGCTGTACCGCATGATGGAGACGATGTCCTGGTATAAGATGAACGACTTCTGCATCCATTTAAACGATAACGTTATTTTGAGCACGAGCGGTCTGACGGGCTCTGCGGAAGAAGCGATGACCGCATATAGCGCCTTTCGGATTGACAGCAGTGTCATAAGTGAAAAGGGAGAACGGCTGACTTCTTCGGATTATGCCTATACGACGGAGGAATTTGCCGCTTTTATAGAGGATGCAAAGCGTTACGGGGTTCGCGTCGTGCCGGAAATCGATACGCCGGCCCATTCCCTTTCTATTACAAAACTTTTCCCGGAATATGCGCTGACCGTGCGGAATGAGGCGGTGGACCAGATTAATTTGGGTAAGCAGGAGGCGGTGGCGCTTGTGCAGAATATCTGGCGGGAAGTTCTGGACGATGGGGGAGCATTTCGGGGAGCGGACACCGTAAACATCGGAATGGATGAGTATTATGGCGATGGTGAGACATACAGACAGTATATGAACGGGCTGATTGCCCTGATAAAAGGCGAAAGTGGTGTGGAAACGATACGGCTCTGGGGGAGCCTGAGCAATATAGAAGGTACGACGATGCCGTCTCCGGAAGGGCTTCAGATGAATATCTGGAGCACTGTCTGGGCGGACCCGCTTACCATGTACCGGGCCGGATATACCCTGATAAATATGCAGAACAATCATCTGTACATTATTCCGGGCGGCGGATATGATTATCTGGACGGGGAAGAGCTTTACCGGAACTGGGAAGTAAATAAATTTTACGATTATAACCAGCTGGAAACGATACCGGCCTATTCGCCGCAAATGGCGGGCGCGGCCTACATGATATGGAACGATATGAGCGGCAGTCTGGATGTGGGAATCAGCGAGGCTGAGCTGTTTGAGCGATTTTTTGCGCCGCTCGGCGTTATCGGCGGAAAACTTTGGGGGGAGACGGAAGGAACTTATCAGGAATGGATGGAGCGGTTTTATAAACTTGGCGCCGCGCCGGGAAGCAATCCTTATGCGGAAGCTGACGGGGAAGGATGGGAGAACGGCGTATTGCGGATTTTGCCGGGAGAAACGCTTCACCTTTCCGGACAAAAGGATTATGTGAATACCGGATATACGGGCGGAAACGGGAACGGATTCGGCATTGGCGGCAGTTATGTTGTCAGGATGGAAGTCTTTCGGGAGGAATCCGTGCAAAGCGTTCAGGAAGAAATCTTGTTCGAGACGGACTGCGCCTACGGGCAGAGCGCGTTCAAAGCGGCGCAGACGGGAACGGGACAAGTGGGCTTTTCCAGGGAAGGAAAGGACTATTCCTTCGATTATACGCTGCCTGTCAGGGAATGGGTACGCCTTGAAATCCGGGGAGAAAAAGACCGGACGAGCCTGTATGTCAACGGAAAATTGACCGATACGGTCGGAAACGGGGAACCTTTTGGCGAATATGGCGCGTTGATTTTCCCGCTGGAACGGATTGGCTCAAAAACAAACGGTTTTTGTGGTATGATAAGAGAAATAGAGGTGGAAACAAATGGAAGCCTATACTGATTTTGCCGGGGTATACGATATTTTTATGGATGAAACGCCCTATGAGGAATGGTGTGCGTTCCTTGATGCGGCGCTTCGGCGTTACCGGATAAAAGACGGCGCGGCGGACGAACTGCTTTTACAGGAGCAGAATACGGTTCTGGATTTGGGATGCGGAACCGGAACGCTGACAGAACTTCTGGCGGCAAGGGGCTATGATATGATTGGCATCGACAATTCCCAGGAGATGCTGCAGCGCGCGATAGAGAAAAGGGAGCGTTCCGGCCTCGATATTCTGTATCTGCTTCAGGACATGCGGGAATTTGAGCTGTACGGGGCTGTCGGCGCGGTCGTCAGCGTGTGCGATAGTCTGAACTATTTGCTGACGGAGGAAGATATGCTGGCAACATTCCGGCTGGTGGAAAATTACCTTTATCCGGGCGGTGTATTCATTTTTGACTTTAACACAGTTTATAAGTATGAAGTGGTTATCGGCGACGCGACGATTGCCGAGAACCGGGAAGAATGCAGTTTTATCTGGGAAAACTATTATCACCCGGAAGAAGAAATCAACGAATATGACCTGACGGTTTTCGTGAAAAATGAGACATGGGAAGAAAAAGACATTCGGACGGAAAGGAGCGGTCAGGAAGTAAGCAGTGCTCTAAGCGGCGGTCAGGAAGCAAGCAGTGCTCTAAGCGGCAGTCAGGAAATAAGCGGTGCTCTCAGCAGCAGTCAGGAGGAATGCAGTTTTAGACGGTTTCGGGAGACGCACTATCAGCGGGGCTACCGTCTGGAACAGATACAGGCGCTTCTGGAAAAGGCGGGGCTCACACTATTGGAAGCGGCGGATGCCGATACCCGGGGAAGCGTGACGCCGGAGAGCGGACGGGTAGTGGTAACCTGCCGAAAAAGCAGTCAGGCGAAATGCTGAGTCCGCAGAAAATACAAAGAGCGCGGGAAAAACGGAGAACACAAAGAGCGAAAAAACAGGAAAGAGCGAAAAGACAGGAAAGAGCAACAACAGAAAACACAGAGAACAAATTCGGAAAGGGGCAGTAACGATGTCGGATTATCTTATACGGGCGACGGCGGCGGACGCGCAGATACGCGCATTTGCGGTGACGTCGAGGGATTTGGTGGAAGAAGCGAGGAGCAGGCATGATTTGAGCCCGGTCGTTACGGCCGCGCTCGGCAGACTGATGACGGGGGCGTGTCTGATGGGAAGCATGCTGAAAGGGGAAAAAGACGTGCTTACGCTGCAGATAAACGGCGACGGTCCGGTGGGTGGAATGACGGTGACGGCGGACTCCCAGGGAAATGTGAAAGGCTATGCGAACCGGCCCCAGGCAATGATGCCGCCGAATGCACAGGGCAAGCTGGATGTGGGCGGCGTCATCGGAAAAGGATATTTAAGCGTTATCAAAGATATGGGAATGAAAGACCCTTACGCTTCCCAGGTGGAGCTGCAGACGGGGGAGATTGCCGATGATTTGACATATTACTTTGCGGCTTCGGAACAGGTTCCTTCCTGTGTGGCCCTCGGCATCCTGATGGAGCGGAATAATACGGTGAAACAGGCTGGCGGGTTTATCATCCAGCTCATGCCTTTTGCACAGGAAGAAGTCATCCGGAAGCTGGAAGAGAACGTGTCCGGCATCCGGCCTGTAACGACGCTTTTGGAAGAAGGCAATACGCCGGAACAGATTTTAGAGCTCCTTCTGGGGGATTTGGGCCTCGAAATTACGGAAAAAAGGCCTGTGCAGTTTCTATGCGGCTGTTCGAGGGAGCGCGTGGAAAAGGTGCTGTACAGCCTGAAAAAAGAGGAATTACAGGAAATGATAGCGGAGGGAAAAGACGTGGAACTGCATTGTCATTTCTGCAATACGAATTATGTCTTTCCGGTGGAGGAATTGAAAAAAATGGTATAGATGGCGGAGAACTGCCAGACAATATGGGTAGGTAATTAGAGAAGGAAAGGAGCAGTGCTATCACTATGAAGCATGGATATATAAAAGTTGCGGCGGTAACGCCCAAAATAAAAGTTGCAGACCCGGTTTTTAACGCGCGGCAGATATGTGAGCGCATGGAGGAAGCGGCGGACAGGGGGGCGAAAATCATCGTGTTCCCGGAGCTTTGCCTGACAGGGTATACATGCGGGGATTTGTTTTTACAGGAACTGCTTTTGAAAGAGGCGAAAGAGCAGCTGCAGGTTATCGCCGATGCTTCGGAAGGGCTCGATGCTCTTATATTCGTAGGACTGCCTGTGGAAAAGGAGCATAAACTGTACAATGTGGCGGCGGCGGTTCATGACGGCAGAGTGCTGGGGATGATTCCGAAGCGTTTTATTCCGTCCTATGCGGAGTTTTACGAGACGAGGCATTTTACGCCGGGAAACCGGGTACCGGAGCCTTTCCGTTTGGAAGATGAAGAAATCCCGTTCGGCGGTAATCTTCTTTTTCAGGCGGATTCCATGCCGGAGCTCGTTATCGGCTGTGAAATCTGTGAAGATATCTGGGTGCCGGATTCGCCGGGATTATCCCATGCGATGGCGGGAGCGAGCGTTCTCGTCAATTTATCCGCATCCAATGAGACGGTCGGAAAAGACAGTTACCGGGAAATGCTCGTGAAATCGGCCAGCGCGCGCTTTATCGCGGGATATGTTTATGCTTCTGCGGGGGAGGGCGAGTCCACCCAGGACCTTGTTTTCGGCGGGCATAATCTGATTGCGGAGAACGGCACGGTGCTTGCCCGGTCCAGACGATTCAGCGCCCAGACTATTTATGCAGACCTGGATATTCACAGACTCAGCCACGAGCGGCGCAGAATGACCAGCTATCATGCGGGAAACAAAAAAGAATATCAGATGTTATCATTTCGGATGGAAGAGGAAGATACAGAGCTGGAACGGCGCTATGATGCGATGCCTTTCGTGCCGTCCGGGAAGAAAGAGCGGGAAACTCGCTGTGATGAGATTCTATCCATCCAGTCTTACGGCCTGAAAAAAAGGTATGAACATACGGGAGCAAAAACGGCTGTTATCGGAGTGTCCGGCGGTCTGGATTCCGCATTGGCGCTTCTCGTAACGGTGCGTGCCTTTGATATGCTGGAACGTTCCAGGGAACAGATTGTGGCGGTTACAATGCCGTGTTTCGGAACGACGGACAGGACTTACCGCAATTCCTGTAAGCTCGCGGAAACGCTTGGCGTTACCCTGAAAGAAGTGAATATCAAAGAGGCGGTGAACGTGCATTTTCGGGATATCGGCCAGGAAAGCGATAAGCATGATATTACTTATGAAAACGGCCAGGCGAGAGAGCGGACACAGGTTTTGATGGATATTGCCAACCAGACGGACGGTATGGTAATCGGAACGGGCGATATGTCGGAGCTGGCGCTCGGGTGGGCTACCTATAACGGCGACCACATGTCCATGTACGGGGTAAACAGCGGCGTGCCCAAGACGCTGGTGCGGCATCTTGTGCGCTATTACGCGGACACTTGTCAGAAGGAGGAGCTGGCGGCCGTTCTGCTGGATATACTTGACACACCTGTCAGTCCTGAACTGCTGCCTCCGTCAGGGGATGCCATCGCCCAGAAAACGGAAGACCTGGTGGGCCCTTATGAGCTGCATGACTTTTTCCTGTATTATATGCTGCGGTGCGGATTCGAGCCGGCTAAAATTTACCGGATTGCAAAGATTTCTTTTGCGGATAAATATGCGGAGGATGTGATTCTGAAATGGCTTAAAACCTTTTACCGCAGATTCTTTGCACAGCAGTTTAAACGCTCCTGTCTGCCCGACGGCCCCAAAGTCGGAAGCGTCGCGCTTTCCCCGAGAGGAGATTTGCGCATGCCTTCGGATGCCGTCGCAGCGATTTGGTTAAAGCAGCTGGAAGAGCTGTGACAGGAATATGGATATAGAAGTACAGGTCAGCGGCCGGCGGCATCCGAATCGGAAGCATCTTCGGCTGAAACTGCTTTTTCCAGGGAAGCGGTGATGGCGTTGAGCAGAATCATGGAGGTATACTTGCTGTCGTCGGAATATGTAATGCCGTCCAGACTCTGGTTCTGAATAATCTGGTTCGCAAGGTCCTCAAAAGAGGGCTGAATCAGAGGATACATCGTTGTAACGGCTTCATCCAGATTCACAAGGCGTATGGAGTTGATATTCCTTTCGTCAACGGTGACTTCTATTTCCACCACATTGTCATTCAAAATTAAAGAAGTCGTATATACACCGGGAACATAGGAATTTGACGTTGTCTGCGTCATGGTCGGCATTGTTTCCGGTTTTTCTTCTTTTGGCAGAAACATAATGATGAGCAGCACAATGAAAAGAATACCGAGCACGGCGAGGATTCCGGTATATATCAATTCTTTTACATGAAGCACAACAATTTTGGTTTTGGAACTCATAAAAAATATCCCCATCGAAAATCTTTTTATCAGTCTATGAAAGGACGGGCAAAATTATGAATGGTATTGACAGGTTTTATGATTTGAGCGGTCTGTGGCAGGCCGATATCGGCGACGGCGGAAGCTGGCCGGTACGGCTTCCGGGAACGTTGGATGAAAGCGGCATCGGCCATAAGGACAGGGGCGGCGCCCAGGTGCACCCGGACGAAACGCTGGGCGTCCAGGAGACGGGCCGGAAGGGGGAAGGTGCGGCGGATGTGACGGATGGCGGAGCGGACGCACAGGATGGCGGCGGCATGGAAGTAGTCGGAGCGGATGCGCCGATTGCAACGCGGTTCACGAGGAAGCATACATATGAAGGGGCGGCGCGGCTGACGCGCAGCGTGACATTTCATGAACCCGCCGGGAAACGGGTATTTCTCGAAGCGGAACGGGCAAGGTGTCTGCGGCTTTTTATCGACGACAGGGAAGTGCCTGTTTTCGGGGAGGCGACTCTTTGCACGCCTTATATATTTGAAGTGACAGGACTGCTCGACGGCGCCCATGAAGTGACACTCGTGTCAGATAACAGCTATCCGGGGCTTCCGCACGATGCCATCGTCTATTCTTCCGCGGCCACGGATGAGACGCAGACCAACTGGAACGGTGTGCTCGGATATCTCAGGCTGCGGATAGAGGAGTCTGTGTTTCCGGCTTCGGTGCGGGTATATCCGAAAGGAGACCGGCTGACGGTCAGGGCCGCGCTTTGTGCGGACGAGCCCTGGAGCGGCACGGTGGAGGTCTGCTCGGAGGCGTTGAAGAACGACAGGATAGAGGTATCGGTGAAGGTAGTAGAAGGAATGAATTTGAAGAAAGAGCCTGGACGGCTGGAAGAAACTAATATGACATGCGTGTCGGAACTGGAAGAACCATTGACTGAAGGAACGGAAATCATTTTTCCGTCACTGTCGCTGCGGGATGATGTGCAACGGTGGGACGAAGAGGAAGGAAATCTGTATGAGCTGACCGTCGCTTTGTCAAACGGGGCGTCGAAAACGGTGGTTTTCGGAATCCGGGATTTCGGCGCGGGCGAGAACGGAAGGCTGACGCTCAATGGCCGGACTTTTTTTCTGCGCGGCGAGGCAAACTGCGCGGTCTTCCCGGAAACCGGATATCCGCCGATGACGCGGGAAGCCTGGCGGGAAATCCTGTTGCGATACCGTTCTTACGGCATAAACTGCATGCGCTTCCATTCCCACTGTCCGCCGGAAGCGGCGTTTACGGCGGCGGACGAGCTGGGCATGATGATGCAGCCGGAGCTTTCCCACTGGAATCCGAAAGATGCTTTCGAGTCGGAAGAAAGCAATGCTTATTACCGGAAGGAGCTGCGGGGCATTCTGAAAATGCTCGCAAACCATCCTTCTTTTGTGATGCTGACCTTTGGCAATGAGCTGCATGCGCTGCCGAAAGGCCACGAGAGGATGGATGAGCTTCTTGCGATGGCGAAAGAACTGGACGATACGAGACTGTATGCCAACGGTTCCAATGTGCATTACGGAGAGCGGGGCTGCGATGCGGAAAGCGATTTTTATACCTCATCCTCCTTTTATGAATGGGAGCTTCGGGGAACCTTTGCCGAAATGAAAGGTTATCTGAATCACAATTATCCTGGCGCGATGACGAACTTTGACGAAGCGATGAATGCGATACGGAAGACTTATGCGAAACCGGTTTTCAGCTTTGAAGTCGGACAGTTTGAAATACTGCCCGATTTTAAAGAACTTGCGGAATTTCGGGGGATTTCGGAACCGGCAAATCTTCGCCTGATTCGGGAAAAAGTAGAAGAACGGGGCCTGACAGCGGACTGGCCCCGGTATGTGGAGGCTTCCGGGGAGCTTTCCCGTCTCTGTTACCGGGAGGAAATCGAGGCGGCCATGCGCACAGAGCAGCTTTCCGGCATTTCCCTCCTGGGATTACAGGATTTTCCGGGTCAGGGCACGGCGCTTGTGGGGATGATGGATGCGCATCTGAATCCCAAGCCGTATGATTTTGCAGAGCCGGAAGCGTTCCACAGCTTTTTTAAGGCTGCGCTGCCGCTTGTTCTGCTGCCGAAATATACATACGAAAATACGGAAACGCTGCGGGCGGAAGTCAAAATAGCTAATTTTGGGAAGAAAGTGATAGAGGGACGGCTGTGCTGTGTGTTACAGGAAAAGTTGTCCGGGGAAAAAGCGGAAATGTCCAGGAAGCCGTCCGGGGACAGGGAAAGAGCGGAAACATTCTGCCCGGAGGAGGAATTTGTGTGCCCGCCGGGACAGCTGACGACGGCCGGACATCTGGAATTTTCACTAAAAGATTTGTGCATAAAGCATGCTTCTTCGGAAAAATCCGAGCGTCCCATGCGGCTGGAGCTGACAGTCTCTCTTGGCAGTGCGTCAAACAGCTATCCCATCTGGGTATATCCCCCCGTTCATCCGGTCTGCCCGGAGGGGGTTCTGGAAGCGGAACGCCTGGACGATGCCGCCAGAGCCGCGCTGCGGGAGGGAAGAACGGTATATTTGACGCCGCCCTCCACCAAAGAGGCGCTTCCCCGTTCCATACAGGCACAGTTCTCCACGGATTTCTGGTCTGTTGGAACTTTTCCCGGACAGGAGGGAGGCATGGGTCAGCTCATCGACGCGTCGCACCCGCTTTTTCGGAATTTTCCGACGGAATTTTACAGCAGCTGGCAATGGTGGCCGATGGCTGTACAGCGGGCGGTCATTCTGCCGGAGCGCATGAAGGCGGTTGTTACCGAGATGGACAGCTATGCTTTCCTGCGGCCGATGGCGAAACTGTTCGAGTGCCGATGCGGTAACGGAAAACTGCTCTTTTCCACAATGAACTTGCAGAATCTGCAGCAGTACCCGGAAGCGCGGGCATTGCTGGATGCCATTTACCGATATTTGTCGTCGGAGGAATTTGCCCCGGAGCAGGAGATGGAAATGGAGACGCTGGAGACGCTGGTGTGGTAGAAAAGAATCGTACATTCCGGGTAAATTCTTGTCATTTTATTGCATGCGGGAAAGCGGTACAATATAATACAAAGCGTATCAGATAGTGTAAAGCAGAATGATGTAACACGGTATTCCTTTGGAGAGGATTCAGGGAATGGAAACCGGACGGCCGGGGAAGGGAAGAGGTAACTGCATGAGAATTGGCTTAAAGAAAAAGATTGTGGCGGCGGGGGTGCTTCCCATTTTATTATTGGGGTTTCTGACCATTATTATCACGCTGACGATGGTAAAAAACGCCCTGCTTCAGGAGGTGGAAGAATCTCTGCGTGGAACGGCATATGCGACACTGGCGGCTTATGAGCAGAATTCCGGTGTTTATTTACAGTCAGCAAACGGAGATGTATGGAAAGGAAGCTATAATATTTCCAAATCTGAAAATCTGGTGGACAGCATCAAGAAAAATTCCGGCATGGATGTCACTTTTTTTTACGGGGATAAAAGAGTCATGTCTTCCGTGACAGACGAGAACGGCGTGCGCGCGCTCGGTTCCCCGGCGGGAGAGAAAATTGTGCAGAAGGTGCTTCAGGGCGGAGAAGAGTATTTTTCCGGAGGTGTCTCCTTAAACGGGAAACTGAACTATGGATATTATGTTCCGGTTTATCAGAAAGCTGGCGAGCCGCCGGTCGGCATGGTGTTTGCGGGAGCGGATAAGGCGCAAAAGGACCAGGCGGTGAACCGCATCGTGTATACGGTCGTTATTGCGGCGGCGGTCGTGATGGTGTTCTGTATTTTGTTTATGATTTTGTTTTCCCAGTCGGTTACCTCTTCTTTACATAAGAGCATTCAGCTGGTGCAGACGGTCGCGAAGGGCAATCTGAGCGTGGAACCGGACAAAAAGCTGCTTGCGAGAAAAGATGAAATCGGCGACCTTTCGAAGGCGCTGGAAAGTTTGCAGAACGAACTGCGGAATATTCTGGGCAGTATCAGCGATAACATCGAATCGATTCAGGGCTCTTCGGAAGGGCTGGAAAAGATGGCGATGGAGACGGTGGAAACGATGCGGAGTGTGGAAAGCGCGGTTATGGATATCGCGCGCGGAGCCGATGAACAGGCAAGAAATTCGGTCAGGACTTCCGAAAATGTACAGGAAATGGGGGAGCGCATTGCGGAGACGGTTTCCGAAGTGGCGGTTTTAAACGAAAATGCGGCGGATATGCAGAGTTCCAGCGACAAAACGGCGGAGACGATGCGGAAACTGCATGAAATCAACGAAGAAGTGCATATGTCCATCGAACAGATTACCATGCAGACGAATGAGACAAATGAGGCGGCGAAACGGATTAAACAGGTTACCGAACTGATTACGGAGATTGCGGAAGAAACGACACTACTGTCATTAAACGCAAGTATCGAGGCGGCCTGTGCGGGTGAGCATGGACGCGGGTTTGCGGTGGTAGCCTCCCAGATACAGAAACTGGCGGAACAGACCAACGCATCCAGCCAGTCCATCGAGAAAATTATCACGGTGCTGATGGAAAACTCCGACGAAGCGGTGGCGGCGATGAAACATGTCCAGGAAATCATCGGAAGCCAGAGCGAGAGCCTGAAAGATACGGAAACGATTGTTGCGGAAGTATCGAAAGGCATTGGGAACTCTATGCAGAGCATCCGGCAGATAGACGACAGCACGAAGCTGCTTCAGGATGAACGCGAGGAAATCATCGAGGCGGTGAGGGGGCTGACCGAAATTGCGGAACAAAACGCGGTGAATACGGAAAAGACCAGCACCGTGACCAACGAAGTGACGGGGAATTTCGAGCTGGTGGAAGAAAGTGCACAGCAGTTAAAGTTAATTGCGGGACGGCTGGAAGAATGCGTGAGGCATTTTCAGCTTTAAATAGAAATACGCGGGACGGAATATGGCGCAGAGAATGATTGACAACATTCGCCGGGAAGTGTTATTCTAATATGGAACAAAGGCGTTCTTATTGACAGGATAAGAATGCCTTTTTTCAGTGATATCTGGCATATAAAGCAGCGGTAAAGGAAAGGAGCATTGCGATAAAATGGGTAAAAATTATACGAAACAGGATATTCTCCGGCTGGTAGAGGAGGAAGATGTGGAATTTATCAGACTTCAGTTCACGGATATTTTCGGGAATCTGAAAAATGTGGCGGTCACGGTAAGCCAGCTGGAAAAGGCGCTGGACAATGAGTGTATGTTTGACGGTTCTTCCATAGAAGGATTTGCGCGTATCGAGGAATCCGATATGTACCTGAACCCGGATTACAATACCTTTGAAATTTTTCCCTGGAGACCGCAGCAGGGAAAGGTGGCAAGGCTGATTTGCGACGTTTACCGTCCAAACGGAGAACCTTTCGAAGGCGACCCGCGCTATATTCTGAAACGCGCCATCAGGGAGGCCGCCGATATGGGATATGTTTTTGAGGTTGGTCCTGAATGCGAGTTTTTCCTGTTTAACACGGATGAAAACGGCATGCCGACGACGATTACCCATGAACAGGCGGGATATTTTGATTTGGGGCCGGTGGATTTTGGAGAAAACGCGAGGCGCGACATGGTGCTGACGCTGGAAGACATGGGATTTGTTATCGAGGCATCCCATCATGAGGTGGCTCCCGCACAGCATGAAATTGATTTCCGTTATGATGAGGCGCTGACGACGGCGGACAACATCATGACCTTCAAGCTGGCGGTCAAGACGATTGCGAAACGGCACGGCCTTCACGCAACCTTTATGCCAAAGCCCAGATACGGTGTGAACGGTTCCGGCATGCACATCAATATGTCTTTGTCAAAAGATGGCCGGAATATTTTTGCGGACGAAAAAGACCGGTTCGGACTGAGCAAAGAGGCGTATTATTTTATCGGCGGCATCATGAAACATATGAAGGGGATGACGGCGATTACCAATCCGCTCGTCAATTCCTATAAAAGGCTTGTGCCCGGCTTCGAAGCGCCGGTGCATATCGCATGGAGCGCGACCAACAGAAGCCCGCTTATCAGAATCCCGGCGACGCACGGCGTGGGAACACGAATCGAACTGCGCTGCCCTGACCCGTCGGCCAATCCGTATCTGGCGCTTGCCGTCTGTCTCCGGGCGGGACTTGACGGTGTGGCAAACCGGATTATGCCGCCGGAAAGCGTGGACTGCAATATTTTTGAAATGAGTGCGGAGCAGAAAGCCGCTTGCGGCATCGAAGAGATTCCGGGGACATTGATTGAAGCGCTTTATGCGATGGAAGAGGATGCGCTCATCAAAGATGTTTTGGGAGCGCATACCTATACGAAATATATTGCGGGCAAAAAAGAGGAATGGAACAGGTACCGCTCCCAGGTGACGGACTGGGAAATAGGGGCGTATCTGAACAATTTCTGATGCGATGCGTGACAGCCTGGCTGTGCCAGTTTGGCTGTGCTGGTTTAGCCGTGCCAGTTTAGCTGTGCCGGTCTGGCTGCCAGTTACAAGTCACCGGATTGTATGTTGTGATTGTCATATCATGGATTGGCGGTGGCTTATTTTGTGTCCGGAGCCGGGGGAGGTGAACGTGTGATAAATATGATAATAGCTCTGCCCAAAATAGAAGATGCAAGAGGTATTCGCAGTATTTTGCTCAAAAACGGATTTCATGTAACTGGCGTATGCACGAGCGGCGCACAGGTGTTAAGCCAGATTGACGGATGGAGCGACGGAATTATCGTATGCGGGTACAAGTTAGGCGATATGATGTATTCGGAATTGCACGACTGCCTTCCGCCCGGATTCGATATGCTGCTGATGGCTTCCCAGCGTGCGATGAACGACTGCCTCGATAATAATATCGTCTGCCTTTCCATGCCCTTTAAAGTGCATGACCTGGTCGATACGGTCTCCATGATGAGCTGTGCCGTAACGAGAAGGCGCAGAAAGGCAAAGCAAAAGCCCAGGGAGCGGAACGAGGAGGAAACCGCGCTCATCCGGGAAGCCAAAGAACTGCTGATGAACCGTAATAATATGACCGAGGAAGAGGCGTACCGCTATCTGCAGAAATGCAGCATGGACAGCAGCACCAGCCTGGTAGAGACCGCGCAGATGGTTCTGACGATGTTTCAGTAAAAAAAGATAGGTGTGGGCGTTGCCCGGACAGCACCAAATTCAGCACTTTTAGCACAGTAAACTGCATTTACTGTGCTTTATGTGTCATTACTTTTATATTATAGTAACTATATAAAATATTAGAATCGAAATGGGGACTTATGGCAAGGCAGCTGTGAAAGAATTTCCTCCGGGAGGCCCTGTAAAAACGCCGGCACTTGGATTTCAAGGAGCCTGCGACGAAGAAATCCTTAGTACCGCTGCGTTTTTAGCGGAGCGAAAGCGCGTCTCCCGGAGGAAATCTTTCACAGCTGCCCCCCAATCCCCTGTTTTACAATCACCAATCAGCAGAAAGGCGGGGTTACGGATGAAATTTACGAAAATGCAGGGATGTGGGAACGACTATATTTATATCAACGGATTTACGGAGAAAATTGCACAGGAAAAGAAACCGAAACTTGTGAGAAAAATCAGCGACAGACATTTTGGAATCGGCGGGGACGGGGCTATTTTTATCAATCCGTCCGAAGAAGCGGATTTTGAGATGGAAATGTATAATGCGGATGGCAGCAGGGCGGAGATGTGCGGAAACGGCATCCGCTGTGTGGCAAAATATGTGTATGATAACGGACTGACGAATCAGACCAATATCAGCATCGTCAGCTGCGGTCAGGTGAAATATCTGGAGCTTTTTGTAAAGGACGGCAAGGTGGACACGGTACGGGTTAATATGGGAGTGCCGGAGCTTCGTGCGTCCAAAATTCCCGTTACGATGCCAAAAGATGACGCTACTGTCATAAGAGAGCCGATTGTCGTACAGGGGAAAAATTACGAAATGACATGCGTGTCAATGGGAAACCCACATGCGGTAGTATTTATGGAAGATGTGGAAGGGCTGGATATCGAAAAAATCGGCCCGTATTTTGAAACTCATGAGCGTTTTCCGAAAAAGACCAATACGGAGTTTGTGAAGGTCATCGACAGAGGTCATGTACAGATGCGCGTCTGGGAGCGGGGAACGGGGGAAACGCTGGCCTGCGGAACGGGCTGCTGTGCGACTGTGACCGCATGTATTTTAAATGGTTTGACGGATGAGACGGTTACTGTTAAACTATTAGGAGGAGAACTTGAAATTACCTGGGACAGGGAGGCAGACCTGGTTTATATGACGGGCCCGGCGACGACCGTTTTTGAAGGGGAATATGATGAAACGGCGGAGATTTGACGCTGTACTGGTGCGGATTTGACACCGTACAGGCGCAGATATCGCGGGCTGAGTGAGAATGGAGGATAAAAGAATCATATGGTCAAAGTAAATGATAATTATTTGAAGCTGCCCGGCAGCTATCTTTTTTCGACGATTGGAAAGAAAGTCAATGCGTATACGGCGGCAAATCCGGATAAAAAAATCATCCGCCTGGGTATCGGCGACGTGACACAGCCGTTGTCTCCGGCAGTTATTGGCGCGCTGCACAAAGCGGTGGACGAGATGGCGGATGCCCGCACGTTCCGCGGCTATGCGCCGGACCTGGGGTATGAATTTTTGCGGACGGCAATTGCGGAAAGCGATTATAAGGCGAGAGGATGTCAGATTGAAGCCGACGAGATTTTTATTTCCGACGGTGCGAAGTGTGATTCCGGGAACATTCAGGAGATTTTCAGCGTAGACAATAAAATCGCGGTCTGCGACCCGGTGTACCCGGTTTATGTGGACACGAATGTGATGGCGGGACGGACAGGCACCTACGATGCCGAAACGGGTAACTGGAGCGATGTGATTTATATGCCCTGTACGGCGGAAAATGATTTTGCCCCGGAGCTCCCGAAAGAAGTACCGGATTTAATCTATCTGTGTTTCCCGAACAATCCGACGGGCTCCACCATCACGAAGGCGCAGTTACAGGAATGGGTCGATTATGCGAATAAAAACGGTTCCGTCATTATTTATGATGCGGCGTATGAGGCGTATATTTCCCAGGAAGACGTTCCGCATTCGATTTTCGAATGCGAGGGGGCAAGAACCTGTGCGATAGAGCTTCGTTCTTTTTCCAAAAATGCGGGATTCACGGGAGTGCGGCTTGGATTTACGGTCATCCCGAAAGAGCTGAAAGCCGGCGGTGTACAGCTGCATGCGCTCTGGGCGAGACGGCACGGAACCAAGTATAACGGAGCGCCTTATATTATCCAGCGTGCCGGAGAAGCGGTTTACAGCGAGGCGGGCAAAAAAGAGACGAAGGAACTCGTTGCTTATTACATGAAAAACGCGGCCTATATTCTGAACGGATTAAAATCCGCGGGATATACCGTTTCCGGCGGCGTGAATGCGCCTTATATCTGGCTGAAAGCGCCGGATGGAATGACGAGCTGGGAATTTTTTGATTATCTGCTGGAAAAGGCTAACGTGGTAGGAACGCCCGGTTCCGGCTTTGGGCCGAGCGGCGAGACTTATTTCCGTCTGACGGCATTTGGCAGTTATGAAAATACGGTGGAAGCAGTTGACAGACTGACCAGACTGTAAACGACGGAATGGGAAAGGGAACGGAAGTATGATTAAGAGAAAAAAAGGGATTGCCGTCCTTTTGCTTATGTGTCTGATGTTATCCGTGACCGCGTGCGGAGGCGGCAAAGAGGAGGATGCCCTTGCTAAGGCTGATGCGGACAAAGTCAGGGAAGAGACCGAGGAGGAAATGAAAGCAAGGCATCAGGAACGGACACAGGAGAGCCGGAAGGCATCTGAAGAGGAAGACGACAAAGAGGATGGTGAAAGGGCCGAAACGTCAGAGGATGACGGGGAAGCCGCCGATACAGAGAAAGAAAGCAGGACTTCGGAGGAACAGGACGACGGACCGGACTCGGAAGAAGCGGCCGATGACGGATATGTCAGGGGAAAAGTGACAAAAACGGCTTATGAAAGCGAATGGATTGGACTGCGTTACGAACTTCCGAATGGATATACGATGTCGGGCGAAGATGAAATGGACGCCATTCTGCAGGCGGGCGGTTCGATGCTTTATGAAGACAAAGCGGATGATATCGTCGATTATGCCAAACAAGTCATGGTATATGAAATGATGGCGCAGGACAGATATGGCAATGTGCTCACGCTTTTTGTGGAAAAAACATCGTTCGATATCGATACTTATGTGGCGGCCATCAAAATGCAGATGGGGAATGTCGATACGATGGATATTACGATAGACGACGGGGAGACGGTGGAAGTCGGCGGCGTGGAATTTGAAAAGTATTCTCTTGTGCTCGGCTATGGAAACGTGGAAGTAAAAGAGGACTATTATTTAAGGAAAAACGGCGACAGGATGATTTGTCTGCTGATAGGCTATTCGGAGGACGAGGAAGCCGAAATTATGATGGGCGGATTTTCGCCGTATTAAGAATTTGAAAGAATATCTGACAGTACATTTGATACAAAGTCATGAAGCGCAGACGGACTGTCTGCGCTTTATTCGCGAAGCCGGATATATGCCGGAAATGTGGAAAAGGAATGCGTGGGGAAGGAATACATATGACGGATATACAGTTTGAGACCGCTATGCAGAAAATACGGTCCGGAGACAAGCATGGGCTCCAGGAAATCTACGAAGAATATATCGGACTGATTTATGCCATCGTAAAAGACGTCCTGAAAAGCAAAGAAAACGCGGAAGATGTGACCAGCGATTTTTTTATCAGATTATGGGACAAAGCGGACACGTTTCAGAGCGGGCGCGGGCATAAAACATGGATAACGACGATTGCGAGGAATATGGCAGTCGATTATCTGAGAAAATACGGAAAAGAGGAAGTCAGAGAATTTATGGAAGAGTCTGAGGTGGAAGAAGCCGTCAAAGGCGGCGCGGCTTCGGACAGCCCGGTGGAACGGGAAGTGCTTTCGGACATGACGATTGAGGAGGCACTGTCCGGCCTGAAAGAGAATGAAAAGCAGATTATGAACATGAAAATTCTGGGGGAAATGACTTTTCAGGAAATCGCGGGAACGCTGCGGATTTCCATCGGTACCGTGACCTGGCGGTATCAGAATGCGGTAAAAAAATTAAGGAGGTGCGGCTATGGAACGGGATTTTGAACAAGAATTCAGACAGCTGAAACAAAGTGAAATACCGGATTTATGGGATAGAATCGAAGCCGGACTTTCCGAAAAGAAAAATATGACGAATGTGTCACAAAATAAAATTCTGCCGGACACGAATATAGAAGAAAATGTTTCCGGCGGCCAAATTGTCAAAAAGCAGTTCGCATGGAGAAGATGGGGAACGCTCGCGGCGGCCTGTCTTTGTGTCATCATCATTCTGCCGGCTTTTTCCCTTCTTGTCAGGAACAAAAGTAATTCGGCCGATATGTCAATGGAATCTGCCGCGGAAGATTCCGCCGCAGCTTCTGCATCGCAGGATTACGCAGAGGAATTTGCGCCGGCGGATGATGCGGCAGCAGCCGAAGATGTGGAAGCGGAAGCGTATGATACGGCGGCCGGCGGCATTGACGGGGCGGAAGATACAGCGGACAGCCTGACGGCTGAGCCGAAAGAAAACGCACCGGAATCTGAAAACGGCATGAGCGAAGGTTCGGCGGATGCGGGCGGAACAGGTACTGTGTCAGCTTCATCAGCGGAATCCGCGGCAGAAACGGAGAATGCTCCGCCATCGGAATCCACAGCGGCAGCAGATACTTCATCTGCAAAAGCAGACAGTGCGCCGGGAAAAAATACCACAACGACGGAAAACGCAAAAACGGAAGAAACCGACTGGGAGGAGATGTCTGAAGAAGAAAAAGCGATATGGGACGGACTGGATGACGGACAAATGCTGGAATCCGTGGTGGTACGGATTCAGATGGCCTGGAATGGCGGATTTCTTTATCAGGCGCTGGTTGTACAGGAAGATGCGGACGGTCTGCTGACGTGTGAAATGCCGATTATGCTCGTGTGCGATAACGATACGATATACGACTTTCCGGCCGGACTGCGGGAAGAGAAAACGTTAAAGGAAGATGTAATATATCGGGCGGATTTGCGCTGTGATAAGGAACAGGGCGGATTTGTGGTGCTGACGGTGGAGCATGTGGAGGAATAAGGCTGAGGCTCCAGAAAGGAAACATTCCAGTGAATTTGTTAATTGTCGAAGATGATTTAAGCCTGATAAACGGACTGTCTTTTGCCATGAAAAAGCAGGGGTATGAGCCTGAGATTGCCCGCACATGTCTGGAAGCCGAGGAACTGTGGGCGGATGGAAAGTATGATTTGGTTATACTGGACGTTTCACTGCCCGACGGTTCCGGCTTCGAGCTCTGCCGGAAAATCAGAAGGACATCGAAAACGCCGATTATGTTTCTGACGGCGGCGGATGAAGAAACGGACATGATTATGGGGCTGGATATCGGCGGGGACGATTACATTACGAAGCCGTTCAAGCTGGCCGTGCTCCTGTCCAGAATCAATGCGCTTTTAAGAAGGAGCAGTCAGTTCGGCCTGGCGGACGGCGAGCTGCGTTCCAACGGCATTACGGTACAACTGTTAAAGGGAAAAGTCTATAAAAACGGGGAAGAAGTGGAACTGACTGCGAGCGAGTACAAGCTGCTGTGCTTTTTCATGGAAAATCCGGGAATCGTGCTTTCTGCGGAACAGATACTCGGTAAATTATGGGACTGCGATGAAAAATATGTGGACAACAACACGCTGACCGTTTATATCCGCAGACTGCGCACCAAAATAGAGGATGAGCCGGGAAAACCCGAAAGGATTATAACGGTCCGGGGCATGGGATATCAATGGAACGGAAGCCGGGAGGAAAAGCGTTGAAAGTGCTTGTAAACAGGAAAATCAAAGCTCTTTTTCTGAAAATTCTGATGACGATGGCGGCGTTTATGGCGCTTTCCGCCGGAGTCGTCTATTATTTTGGCAATATCGGGGCTTATGACAGGGCTCTGTATTTTATATTCGGCTGTGTGTTGTGCACGACATTGACTATATTGGTCATTCTATGGAAATATTTTCAGGAACAGGACAGCATCATCGAAAAAGCCGGAGAACAGGTCAGGGAATATATGGCGGGAAATCAGGAGGCCAGAATCGACTGTAACGAGGAGGGGGAGCTGTACCGGCTGTTTCATGAGGTCAATTCTCTTGCTGTTGTTTTAAACGCTCATATGGAGAAAGAGCGGAAATCAAAGGAATTTCTGAAAAATACCATATCCGATATTTCCCATCAGTTGAAAACGCCGCTTGCCGCGTTGAACTTGTATAACGGCATTTTACAGGGAGAGGCACAGGAACTGCCGGAAGTTTTGGAGTTTACCAGACTTTCCGAACAGGAGCTGGACAGAATCGAAACACTTGTGCAGAGCCTTTTGAAAATTACGAAGCTGGATGCGGGGACGGTCGTAATGGAAAGGCGGTCTGAAAACGTGGCGGACATGATGGAGAATGTCAGGAAGCATTTTGCGTTCCGCGCCGAATGTGAGGGAAAAGAAATCCGGCTTTCCGGCAATCCGGACAGTATGCTGGTATGCGACCGCACCTGGATGACGGAAGCGGTTGACAATCTTGTGAAAAATGCGCTCGACCATACGAAGGAGGGCGGGCTGATACGGATTACATGGAAAGAACAGGCATCCATGCTTCGGCTGACGGTGGCGGATAACGGAAGCGGGATTCATGAGGCAGATTTGTATCATATTTTCAAACGGTTCTATCGCAGCCGTTATTCCAAAGACACACAGGGCATCGGTCTGGGACTGCCGTTGGCGAAGTCCATCGTCGAGGCTCATAACGGAACCATCGAAGTGGACAGCATGGAAGGGAAGGGAACGACTTTTGTTATGAATTTTATGACCGTGCCTGTCGTTCCGGCCATCTTGTCAGATTCAAATCCTACAAATTTGTAGGATGCAATTCATATCATTGTAGGAGAAATGTCGTATTCTTTCCATGAAGACATAAATGGGAGGTATCATACAATGAATCTTTTAGAAGTAAAATCCATTTCCAAAATCTATGGCAGCGGGGAGACCGCCGTGCACGCGCTAAAAAACGTCAGCTTTTCCGTTCCGAAGGGCGAGTTTGTGGCGGTAGTGGGGGAGTCCGGTTCCGGCAAAAGCACGCTCCTTAATATGCTGGGGGCGCTGGATAATCCGACTTCCGGCAAGGTTCTGATTGACGGAAAAGACACTTTTTCGATGAAGGAGCGGGAACTGACTGTTTTCCGCCGCCGCAATATCGGATTCATCTTTCAGGCTTTTAATCTGATACCGGAGCTGACGGTGGAACAGAACATCCTTTTTCCTGTACTTTTGGATTATCAGAAGCCCGATAAGAAATATCTGGAAGAACTGCTTTCGGTGCTCAACCTGAAAGGCCGCCGCAGCCATCTGCCGGGTCAGTTGTCGGGCGGGCAGCAGCAGAGAGTGGCTATCGGGCGCGCGCTTTTTACCAGACCGTCCCTGATTCTCGCGGATGAGCCTACCGGAAATCTGGATTCCCAGAACAGCAGCGAGGTCATCGCGCTGTTAAAAAAGGCTTCCGCAAAATACGCGCAGACTATCATCATGATTACGCACAACCGCAGCATTGCGCAGATTGCGGACCGGGTTCTGCAGGTGTCCGACGGCGTCATGACCGATTTTGGCAGACATCAGGATTGAGAAAGGGGTAAGGTAATAAAAAAATGAAAAGTTATCTCAGTTTAATTCCGCTTTCCGCCAAAGTCCGCAGAAAGCAGGGGAAAATGATTTTTTTCTGTATCGTATTAGCGGTTTTTCTCGTGACCGCGATTTTCTCGCTTGCCGAGGCTGCTCTGAAAATGGAGACAAACGCTTCCGTGGATAAGGCGGGGAACTGGCATATTTATATAAAAGGAATAGAAGAGAGCGACGCCCAGGAGATTGCCGGGCGGGAAGATGTGGCATGCGCATCCTGGTACGATGTGCTGAATCTCGACGATGATTTGAAGATGGAAAAAGACTATTATATCGGGGGCGCGCAGACCGCGCTGTGCGGCATCGAAGAGCCTTTTATCGGGGAAATCATGCACTATTTTGATGAAGACGCTCAGGTGGAGGGGGAAAATGCCATCATTCTCACGGAAAACGCAAGAGTGCTTCTGGGTGTGGAAGCGGGCGATAAGGTTACGCTGAATACGCCGGCCGGGAATTATGATTTCATTATTTCGGGATTCCGCATCACCGGAGACGGGAAATATGTAGGCTCTAACGGAGGCGTGACCAGCGCGCTGTTAGTCAAAGAAAATCAGGTGGGTGCCTTCATGCACATCGATACGTTCCGCAGAATTTGTGAAGACAATGGCGAAACGGGAAATCCCCTGTATTATATTCAGTTTGGAAAACGCGCCGGACTGAAAAAAGCGATAGCGGAAATTAAAGAGCGGTACGGCCTGGCGGACGGCGATGTGGAGCTGAATACCATTCTGATGGCGTCCAAAGGCATCAGTAACAAATCCTATATTCAGAACGTCTACCCGCTTGCGGCGGTTTTGTTTGTGCTGATTCTTGCGGCGGGCGTAATGATGATTTCCAGCAGCATGAACAGCAACGTTGCCAGCAGGCTTCAGTTTTTCGGAATGCTGCGCTGTGTCGGCGCGAGCCGGAGTCAGATTATCCGTATCGTAAGGCTGGAAGCGTTAAACTGGTGTAAAAGTGCGGTTCCGGCGGGAGCGGCGCTGGGCGTTGTCGTTTCCTGGATTATCTGTGCGGGCCTGAAATATATCGTTGGCGGAGAATGTGCGGATATGCCTGTCTTTGGAATAAGCGTTTCGGGAATTTTATCCGGCGCGGCAGTCGGCGTCGTCACTGTTTTCCTGGCGGCACAGGCCCCGGCGAAGCGCGCGGCCAGGGTGTCTCCGGTCATGGCGGTGTCGGGGAATGCGGGAGCATCCGGGAATGTCAGACATGCGGCCGATACCCGGAGCGGCCGGGTGGAAATAAAGCTCGGCATTCATCATGCCGTTTCGGCCAGAAAAAATATGCTGCTGATGACTGGCTCTTTCGCATTAAGCATAATTTTGTTCTTTGGATTTACGGTTCTGATTGAGCTGGTGGATGCGCTGCTTCCGCAGAAGGCATCGGGGCCGGACATAGACATTACAAGCGTCGGCCTGAACAACGAGATTCCGGCGTCTTTGGTGGAAGCAATTGAAGGAATCGACGGCGTGGCACACGCTTTTGGCCGGGGCATGTGCAAAGATATTCCGGTGTCTTATTCGAGCGGCAGCCTGATAACGGACGGGGAAATAACTGCTTCGGTGGAGCTGATATCCTATGATGATTATCAGCTGGATTTGCTGCGAATAGACGACGATTTAAGGGATGGCAGCGACCTTGCCAAAGTATACGGCGACAGCGGCAGTGTGCTCGCTATCTGGGATAAGGATATTCCCTGGAAAATCGGAGACACCATCTGTATCGCCGGGGAAGAAGTCGAAATCGCCGGAATGCTCCGGTACAATCCTTTTACCAATGACGGAAGTTCGGGAGGGGTGTTTGATATTATTGCTTCCCAGGAAACCTTTACGCGCCTGACCGGGATTGACGACTATGTTATCGTAGATGTGCAGATGGATGACCGGGAAAAGGAGAAAAGTGACGCGGCCGTCATGCAGATTCGAAAACTGTCGGATGGATATGATTTCAGGGACAGACGACAGGAAGGGGAGGTCAGGAGCTTCTTTTATGCGCTGATGGTATTCGTCTACGGATTCTTAGGAATCATTGCGCTGATTGCATTGTTAAATATTATGAACAGCATTTCCATGAGCGTGTCGGCGAGAATCGGCCAGTATGGCACGATGCGGGCCATTGGCATGAGCGGAAAGCAGCTGACGCGGATGATTGCGGCGGAGGCGTTTACCTATGCGGTGTCCGGCTGTCTGGCCGGCTGCACAATAGGACTGATTCTCAGCAAATATATGTATGATTTCCTGATTACTTCACATTTTTATTATTTCACATGGAGCCTGCCCGTCGGACAGATTGTGCTTGCCGTTTTGTTCGTCGTGGTATCGGCGCTTGCGGCGGTATCTGCCCCGGCGAAGAGAATCCGTGACATGGCGGTGACGGAAACGATTAACGAACTTTAGGGCGGAAAAATAAACAGCTCTTCAATCGGTGCTTCCACCGCCCGCGAGATATCGACAGCCAGCTTCAGGGAAGGGTTATACTGCGCTTTTTCAAGGCGCATGATGGTTTCACGCCGCACCCCGACCTGGAGCGCAAGCTGTTCCTGGGTCATATCTTTTAACTGTCGGTATTTTTTTAACTGACATTCAAAATCAGGCATCGTGATGTCGTTCCTTTCCGAAGATTTTGGATTTTTCCGCCGCGTAGTATGGCCTTGCCGGGAATTACGGAGTAATTTCCGAAGCCGGGCCTGTCAGCAGCTTTCGTGACGGCAGATTTTACGCTTCGCTCTGCTCGTCGTGGTCGTAACGGTACAGTAAGTATTCGTTCAGGAAAAGAAAAAGAGCGAGGGAGAAGAAAACAACAATCATGGCGGCAATCAGGTTATATTCCAGACTGCCCCAAAGCGCTCCCTGACCGAGAAGGACAAAGGCGGCAATGATGACGGCAAAAGAAATCTTTAAGGATTCAAGCTGCGCTTTCATGGCATTTTCCCGGAAGCGTTCGTCCATAAAAGTATTCGACAGTTTTCCTTCATAAAAGAACCCGAAAAAGCCGAAGAACATAAAAAACATGAACGGCTGGATATCCTTGTTCTGGCTGTATGTCCAAAATCCCAGAAATCCCATAAAGCCAAGAAAACCGAGGAATCCCAGTTTGGGACTGATTTTCCGGGTGGTCTGTGTCTGTCTGACCTGTTTCTGATTCCGGAAAGCAGTTCTGACAATCAGGAACAGCAGAAAGAAAATATAAAGGCATGTTAAGGTTATGGAACAAATCATGGGCAGGTCTTTGGCAGTAAAAGCATATTCCGAGAAGTCCATCGGGGCGACCAGCCTGGAATCGTTATAAGCTACGGCATACCAGGAAGCGGCGAAATCGAGTGCCAGACAGACCAGGCCGGAAACGATGACTGCAAGGGCCTTCTTTCTGGAAGAAGGATTGTCGGAAGATGGTTTGTTGGAAGGTAGTTTGTCAGAAGATGATGGGGTGAATGAATTTTTCATAAAAATAAAACCTCCTTTTTGGCAAAACAATGAAGTTCATGGTAATTTTCGGTTGTTATCTGAATTGCATGCAGTTCAAAAGTGATATATTTATCTCTCGATGTGATAAATATATCACTTTCATTTTTGGTTGTAAAGGGGGAAAATGTAAAAATTTGAAATGAGTAAAAGATTAGATTTTCACATCAATATATGATACTATAACTTATAAGAAGTTTGCTTGCTTGCAAGACTGCAAGGGCAAACTTCATCGGAAGGGGGAATTGCGATATGGCGAGAACAGTCGGTATCGGCCATCAGGATTTTGAAAGAGTCATTCAGCATAATAATTTTTATGTGGATAAAACGCTGTTCCTGAAAGAATGGTGGGAAAACGACGATGCGGTGACGCTGATTACCCGTCCGAGACGATTTGGGAAAACTCTCAATATGAGTATGGTCGAGCGGTTTTTTTCGGTAAAATACGCCGGACAGGGAGAGCTTTTTGAAGGCCTGAATATCTGGAAGGAAGAAAAATACAGAAAATTACAGGGAACCTATCCGGTTATCAGTCTTTCTTTTGCACCCGTAAAAGAAATGGAAAACTATCTGGATATGCGCCGGCTCATGTGCAGACTGATTTATGAACAGTTTCATCAGTATCGTTTCTTATTACAGGTTGACGGCCTGATGGATGAGAAGGAGAAGGAGCTTTTTCATGCCATATCAAGGACTATGGAGGAAGACGTTGCGGCAATGTCTCTGAACATGCTTTCCAGACTGCTGATGAGGCATTATGGAAAGAAAGTAATTATTCTGCTGGACGAATACGATA
Source organism: uncultured Lachnospiraceae bacterium (assembly GCA_910578715.1). Classification (GTDB taxonomy): domain Bacteria; phylum Bacillota; class Clostridia; order Lachnospirales; family Lachnospiraceae; genus UBA3282. The sequence continues at coordinate 144,223 of CAJTRL010000001.1, forward strand.
CGCCGATGCAGGAAGCCTATATGAAGGGGTACTGGGAAGATATTGTGGCATTCATCAGGAATCTGTTCAATGCCACTTTTAAGACAAACGCCTGTCTGGAACTATTTTACGATGGAAAACCTGCTGAACGGGGAGAGCCTCCGGACCTGGATAGACGAACAGATAGTGTACAACCAGATTGATTATAACGAAGATGCGATATGGAGTCTGCTGCTGGCAAGCGGTTATTTAAAGGTGGAGCAGCATACATTTGACGAGGAAGCCGGAAAAGAAGAATATGTCCTGAAGCTGACCAATAAAGAAGTAAGGCTGATGTTCCGGCGTATGATTGAAGGATGGTTCCGAAATTACTCTTCGGCCTATAATGATTTTATCAAAGCATTGCTTCTGGACGACAAAAAAGCGATGAACCATTATATGAACAGAGTGGCGCTCGCCACATTCAGTTATTTTGATGTTGGGAATAAACCTTCCGAGTATGCGGAGCCGGAACGTTTTTACCACGGATTTGTGCTTGGCCTGATGGTGGAGCTTTCGGACCGTTATGTCATGACTTCAAACAGGGAAAGCGGATTCGGGCGTTATGATATTATACTGAAACCGAAATCTGCCGCGAAAAATGGCAGTCGGAAAGACGGCGCCGCGCCGGACGCAATTATCATAGAATTTAAGGTGCATGACCCGGAGGATGGGAAAACCTTAAAAGATACGGTCGATGCGGCTCTTTTACAGATAGAGGAAAAACAGTATGCGGCAATGCTGGAAGCGGAAGGGATTCCGGCGGAGCGTATTCGGAAGTATGGATTTGCGTTTGAAGGGAAGAACGTGCTGATAGGGTGAGTTTCCATGTCAGCACGTTCTTTTTCATTTTATAGGGAATTGCTGTAATCGTAGCGGGGTTCAGGCAAGAATTTACGCAGTAAATTCTTGGAGCGCAGGCTGCGGAGCCTGCGCCTCTTTATACCGCCCAGTCCCGTTTCGCTTTGCTGATTGCTTTGAGATAGCGTAACAGCAGTTTCCAGGCGCCTCTGCCAATAAGAATCAGAATGGCCCCCATCACCACCGAGTAGAGAAAGGCGGGAGCGGGAGAAAGCGTCGTCTCGCCGAATTGTACGACCACATAAGGCATATCGTAACCGAACAGGGAAAAGATAAATTTCAGAAACCCGGCGACGGGCGCGACGGCGCCGCAGAATATCAGCGCCGGGGCCATGATGCCAAGGGTTGGGATGATAAACATGCCGGAGACACCTGTCAGGCTGTAAAAGGCGAGAACCGTCAGGAGCCTGACCGGATGAAAACCGCTTTCTTTTTCCTGGGAAGATTTTTCAAGAAAATCTCCGAGATAGGCTTTTGCAAGTTCTCTGGAATCGCCGAGCCTTTTTAAAATCTGTTCTTCGGGAAGCTGCTCGTTTTCCATTTCCAGAATAGAGCCTTTAATTTCTTTGATGATATCGGCCCGTTCCGATGCCGGAAGCGGCCGCAAATGTCTGTCAACTGTGTTTAAATATTTTTCATAGACTGCGTTCATTCTTTATCAATTCCTTTCCTGTGATATCATTTTTGTGATTCTGTCACGATGCTTTTGTGCTCATGATTACATTTCTGTGTTTTCTGTACTGGCGGCTATGGAGCCGGAGTCCCTCAGACCGGAGACGGCGGCCAGAAGATTCTGCCATTCGCCGTTTAATGCCTGTAAATAGGCGGTGCCTTCCGGGGTAAGGGAATAATATTTGCGCGGCGGCAGACCTTCCGCGGAGTCGCGCCAGAAAGACTGCAGATATCCTTCTTTCTGTAGTCTGCGTAGCAGCGGATATACGGTACTTTCTGTGGAAGCGATGACCGGATAGCCGCTTAACGTCTGCAGAATTTCGTAGCCGTAACAGGTCTTGGCCTGTAACATAAGCAGAATACAATATTCCAGCGTGCCTCTCGCAAGCTGTGATTTCCATTTGTCCAGATTCATTCCGATACCTCGCTGTCAGTACACTAGTGTGCCATTTACCAGTTAGCGATACTTTTTTGCCTGTCAGGATTTCTTCTGTGCCGTATTCTATGCGGTATGGCAAAATTTGTATTTGCGCTTAACATAGTACATCGTACTGCATAGTATATAGATTGTCAATAGTATATCAAATAAGAATTTAAAAAAGTTTGAAAAAATTTTCCGAAAAACCCATAAATTTCCCGGCGTCCGTCCGTATGTATGATATCAGGCAAAAGTAACGGTTCAGCCTCCGCCCGGACAGAGCATCGTTCTCTTTGGAGGCACGCTTTCGCTCCACTAAAGGAAGCAACGGTACTAAGCTCAAATGCAGCAAGCTGCCTTTTCGCTAAGGACCGGCTTCCTTTACAGGGCCTCCGCCAGAGAACGATGCTCTGTCCGGGCGGAGGCTGAAACATTACGATAAAAACAGACAGAAAAAAGGGAGCGGAACAAAAGAATTAAAATGCTGCTTATGCGGCGGAAAGGGAGGAATTATGAAGAAGAGTATGTTATTTTTGGGGAAAAGAAGTCTGGCTTTCATGCTCGCGCTGACGCTGGCGGCGGGAACGATGACGGGGTGCGGTGCGTCTAAAACGGACAGGAGTGGGACACAGGCCGATACCGGCACGGCGGACGGCGCAGAATATGGGAAGAACGCGGTTGTTTCAGAGGACGCATGTGCGGCGGAAGCCCCGGCGGAAAGCGGCGCTACGGCCGCGGAGAACTATGATGGGGCTGTTGCGGATTCCGGTGAAAGAAACGCGTATTCGTCCGGCATTTATGACGGGACGAAGGCTGAAGCAGAAGCGGCCGCGGACTGCTACGATTATTATGATTTTGATGACTATGAATTGCCCAATACGGAAGAGTACAACGCGGTGGATGAGTCGGGATTTACGGCTGCGGCTGTTTCGCCGCTTTCCACGTTTTCTGCGGATGTCGATACGGCGTCTTACAGCAATCTGCGCAGAATGATTGAGGACGGTTATTGTCTGGAAGATATTCCGGAAGGTTCCGTCAGAATCGAAGAACTGCTCAATTATTTCCAGTATGATTATGCGGGGCCGAAAAAAGGGGAACCCTTTGGCATCACGACGCAGATTGCGGACTGTCCCTGGAATCCGAACAGCAAGATTGCGATGATTGGGTTGAAAACGATGGAGATTGATTTTTCGGAAGCCCCGGCTTCCAACCTCGTATTTTTGCTGGACGTTTCAGGTTCCATGTACAGCGATGACAAACTGCCTCTGCTTCAGAAATCTTTTTCCATGCTGACGGAAAACCTGACGAAAAAAGATACGGTCTCGATTGTTGTCTATGCCGGAGAAGACAGGGTAATTCTGGAAGGCGCAAGCGGAGCGGAGCAGGAAGAAATTCTGGAGGCAATCGACAGTCTGGAAGCGGGCGGTTCCACGGCGGGGAGCGACGGCATCATAACGGCTTACCGGATTGCGGAGGAATATTTTATCAAAGGCGGCAATAACCGGGTAATTCTGGCGACAGACGGCGATTTGAATGTGGGACTGACGACGGAAGAAGAACTGGAAAAACTGATTACAAAAGAAAAGGAATCCGGCGTGTATTTGTCCGTGCTCGGTTTCGGAACCGGAAATATCAAAGATAACAAAATGGAAACGCTGGCGGATAAGGGAAACGGAAATTATGCATATATCGATTCTCTGGCGGAAGCGAAAAAAGTACTGGTGGAGGAGATGGGCGCCACGCTTGTAACGGTTGCGGAAGACGTAAAATTCCAGGTGGAATTTAATCCGGCCGTCGTGGCGGGCTACCGGCTGATAGGATATGATAACAGACAGCTTGCGGAACAGGATTTTGCAGACGATACGAAAGATGCGGGAGAAGTGGGCGCAGGCCATACGGTAACGGTTCTGTATGAAATCGTGACAACGGATTCGGCCACAACTTATGCGGGAACTTCTCTGAAATATGCGGAAAAGAAAGAATTGCCGGACGAAGAGTGGTTTACGGTGAATATTCGTTATAAAAATCCGGGAACGGCGAAAAGCCTGCTGCAGTCCTATCCGGTCGATAAGACGGATTACGACGAAAAACCGGGAAACGATATGCAGTTTGCAATGGCGGTTGCTGAATTTGGCCTGGTTGTGACGAACAGCAGTTATAAAGGGGATGCGGATATGCGCTCCGTCATCGACAGACTGAAAAACGTTGATACGAAGTCGGATGAGTATAAGGACGAATTTTGCTATCTTGTCAGAAGACTGTATAAGAATGGAGAATAGAGGTTTATGAATCTGTGTGTCTGTTGAAGCGGACGGACAGGAGCAGAAAGGCAAAAACAGAAGGACAGAAACAAAAAGATAGGAGCAGCCATGAAAAAAATAACTGCATTTTGGGTTGTAACAGGATGTCTTCTCTCCCTGACCGCCTGTGCGGACAGGGAAGCAGGAATGGCGGCGGAACTGGCGCCGCCGGAAAACAGAACGGAAGAGGCGTATCTTCGGATAATAGGAACGGAAAGCGGCATATGGGACGGCAGCCCGGCAGAATCCGGGGAAACGCCGGGCAGTAATGGGGAACAGGCGCATAACGGCGGCGGGGCGGAAGAGAGGCTCGTGGCATATGAAGCCGAAGACATCTATATGTCGGTCAGTCTGCCCGATACATGGGCCTGTCGGATTAAAACCGTCGAAGACATGGAAAAAGAAGGCGGGGATGAAGTCTGCGCTATCGAATTCTGGCCGGAAGCATTTCCGGAAGCGGTCTTCGAATTCGGATACCATCAGTGGTTCGGCATATGCGGCACAGGAGTGACGTCGGAAAGAATGGAACTGACAAGCGGCCTTACCGGGTACCGGCATTATGAAGCATATGAGAAGGACGATTCATTCTGGACAGCGATTGTTTTTGACCGGGTGGAAGATAAAGATTCGGAAGGCACATACGTCATTAGGGCTTCGCCGGGACTGTCCGTATGGGAGCAGATAAGACCGGAATTTGAAAAAATACTGGATTCGGTCCGTGTGGGAAAAACGGTGCAAAGCTAAATCGTTAAACCTGTTTTTGGAAAATGATAAATAAATGTTGATATTTGTTATCATATCAAATAAAATATAGATGGTAATAAAAATTTTTTCTTGAGGAGGAAGAGAAATGAGTTCAGGAGATTTAGCGTACAGTGCAGCAGCGGCGGGAATTAGTGCGGTATATATCATTATATATCTGGCACTTATCGTTGTTTCGCTGGTAGGCATGTGGAAGGTCTTTGTAAAGGCCGGCAAACCGGGATGGGCGGCGATTGTTCCGTTTTACAACGCATACTGCCTGTTTGAAATGTCATTTGGCAACGGCTGGCTGTTCCTTTTGTGCTTCGTGCCCTGTGTGAACTTTGTTGTGCTGATTATGTGCTGTTTCAAACTCGCAAAGGCATTTGGCAAAGGCACCGGATTCGCGCTCGGTCTGCTGTTTTTCAATTTCATCTTTATGATGATGTTGGGATTCGGCGATGCGGAATACATCGGACCACAGCAGTAAGGGAATGAACATAAGGAAGTGAGAGAAATGCGGCCATTGTATTTTTTTTCAAACAATGGTTGCATTTTTTTGCGCGCTGTGCTATATAATAACTATGAAAAATGCGTTGAAGGAGACTCACTTTACCGGAAACGACAGGAATACGGCGTCACCGACTGAGAGCGCCGTTGGCGGAAAGTAAGGAACGGGAACACTCCGGAGCAGATTATCTGAACGTTGGAGAACGGAGCATAGAGGAAAACAGGCTGCCGTAGGATAATGCTAGGATAATACGTCGCACGCGTTAAGTGTAAGAGTGGGCAGGGCGGTAAAACATCTTGTTGGAGATGGCGGCCTGTCAATGCGGGTGGTACCGCGGATATGAGCAGAAATGCCTGAAGGAAATTTCCGGCAGAGCAATTCTGTGAAAGAGTTTAAAAATATCCGTCCCGGAATACAGAAAATGTATTCCGGGATTTTTTTATGCACAGGCCCGCACAGAGGAATATGCCGCTAAAGCGGCGTGCGGGCCGCGCGGCGAGTAGGGGAAGAAGGCTCTTCCCTACTCGATTGCACACAGGCTTGCACGGAGGCGCATAAAAGAATCCCGGAAGCCAGAAAGAAAGGGGTACAAACAGTATGAAAACAGCGGAAAAAACAGAACATGTTTACAGAGAAGTGACGTTACAGCAAATCGGCGAGGGCGATATCGGCCGGGAATTAAAGGTTGCCGGATGGGTGGAAAATATAAGGGACCACGGCGGCGTTTCCTTTGTGGACCTGCGGGATATGTACGGCGTTCTCCAGGTTGTAATGCGCGATACGTCTCTTCTGAACGGACTGTCCAGAGAAATGTGCATTTCTATTCAGGGACTTGTGGAGAAAAGGGATGAAGAAACCTACAACCCCAGGATTCCGACGGGAACAATCGAACTGGAGGCACACAAAGTAGAGGTGCTCGGCAAAGTATATAAACAGCTTCCCTTTGAAGTAATGACGTCGAAAGAGACGCGGGAAGAGGTGCGGTTAAAATACCGCTATCTGGATTTGCGGAACCAGAAAGTAAAAGATAATATTATTTTCCGCTCTAAGGTCATCGCTTTTCTGCGGGAAAAAATGACGGAGATGGGATTTCTGGAAATCCAGACGCCGATTCTTTCCGCCTCTTCCCCGGAAGGGGCCAGGGATTATATTGTGCCTTCCAGAAAATATAAAGGAAAGTTTTATGCGCTGCCTCAGGCGCCGCAGCAGTATAAGCAGCTTCTGATGGTGTCCGGGTTCGACAAATATTTTCAGATTGCACCCTGTTTCCGGGACGAGGATGCGCGGGCAGACCGTTCTCCGGGAGAGTTTTATCAGCTCGATTTTGAAATGAGCTTTGCCACACAGGAAGATGTTTTCCGGGTGGGAGAGGAAGTGCTTTCCGCCGCATTTGAAAAGTTCGCGCCGGAAGGGTACGAAGTGACGAAGGCGCCCTATCCGGTTATCGGTTACCGACAGGCAATGCTGGAATTTGGCACGGATAAACCGGATTTGCGGAACCCGCTGCGAATCATCGACCTCACGGACTTTTTTCAGAAATGTGAGTTTAAACCCTTCCATAAGAGAACAGTTCGGGCGATTAAAGTTCATGCGGAAATGTCGAAGGGATTTCATGAAAAGCTGTTAAAGTTTGCGACGGACTTAGGGATGGGCGGCCTGGGCTATCTGGAAGTGGACGAGGAGATGGCGTATAAGGGTCCGATTGATAAATTTATCCCGGAAGAATTAAAAAAGGAGCTGGCACAGCTGGCCGGGCTTTCTGTGGGAGATACGATTTTCTTCATTGCGGACAAAGAGGAGCGGGCGGCTTATTATGCCGGACAGATTCGCACGGAGCTTGGAGAAAAACTGGAACTGATAAAGAAAAATGCGTTTTGTTTCTGTTATGTGAATGATTTTCCGATGTTCGAACTGGACGCGGAAACGAAGCAGATTGGTTTCACCCATAATCCTTTTTCCATGCCCCAGGGCGGTCTGGAAGCCCTGAAGGAAAAAGACCCGCTCGACGTGCTGGCATACCAGTACGATATCGTATGCAACGGCGTGGAGCTTTCCTCAGGCGCCGTCCGCAACCATGATATGGAAATTATGGTGAAAGCCTTTGAAATCGCCGGTTATGATGAAGAAACTCTGCAGAAAAAGTTCGGCGCGCTCTATAACGCATTTCAGTTCGGCGCACCGCCGCACGCGGGCATGGCGCCGGGCATCGACCGTATGATTATGCTCCTTCGGGGAGAGGAAAACATCCGGGAGGTCATCGCTTTCCCGATGAGCGGAACGGCACAGGATTTTCTGTGCGGCGCGCCAAATGATGTGACAGAGCAGCAGCTTAGGGAAGTGCATATTAAAATCCGGTAGAAAGGAAGAATACCCTTATGGCAAATATCATTGATGACGATACGATTGAATATGTGAGCATTCTGGCGAAACTGGAGCTCTCCGAAGAGGAACGGGAGCAGGCGAAAAAGGATATGGGAAGAATGCTGGATTATATTGATAAACTCGGTGAACTGGACACAGAGGGCGTGGAACCGATGACGCATGTTTTTCCGGTACAGAATGTATTCCGGGAAGATATAGTGACAAACTCTGACACAAGGGAAGAGTTGCTTGCCAATGCGCCGGAACAGCGGGACGGAATGTTTGTGGTTCCAAAGACGGTCTAAAGTCAGGGAAGAAAGGAAAAAGGAAACATGGATATATTGAAGATGACTGCAGTGGAGCTTTCCGCAGCGATTAAGGACAGAAAGACGACTGCGGTGGAAGCGGCGCGGGCGTCGCTTGAGAGGATAGCGGAAAAAGAAGAACAGTATCATTGCTATTTGACGATTGACAGACAGGGCGTTCTGAAACAGGCGGAAGAAGTGCAGATGCGAATTGAAAAGGGAGAGCTTACAGGACCGCTTGCCGGCGTGCCGATGGCGGTCAAGGATAATCTGTGTACGGCGGGCATGTTGACGACCTGTGCTTCCAGAATACTGGAAAATTTTGTGCCGCCATATTCTGCGGAGGCGGTGCTTCGTCTGCAGAAGGCCGGGGCTGTGATGATTGGAAAGACGAATATGGATGAATTTGCGATGGGTTCCACGACGGAAACATCGGCTTTCGGGGAGACGAAAAACCCCTGGAATCCGGCGCATGTGCCCGGCGGCTCTTCCGGGGGCTCCGCGGCGGCTGTGGCGGCGGGCGAGTGCTTTTATGCGCTCGGTTCCGATACAGGCGGCTCCATCAGACAGCCGGCTTCTTTCTGCGGGGTTGTCGGGATGAAGCCTACCTACGGGACGGTTTCCCGCTATGGGCTGATTGCCTACGGCTCTTCCCTCGACCAGATTGGGCCGTTAGCAAAGGATGTGACGGACTGTGCGGCAATTCTGGAGAGTATCGCGTTCCATGACGAAAAGGATTCCACTTCGATTGAAAGACACGATACGGATTTTACGTTGGCGCTCTCGGAAAATGTGAAGGGCATGCGCATCGGCGTCCCGAACGATTATTTTGGAGAAGGGCTGGATGAGGAAGTCGGGGACGCGGTGCTGCGGGCGGCAAAACGGCTGGAAGAAAAGGGCGCAATTGTGGAAAAATTCGATTTAAGCCTGGTAGACTATGCGATTCCGGCTTATTATACGATTGCGGCGGCGGAAGCCAGCTCGAATCTGGAGCGTTTCGACGGCATGAAATACGGCTATCGGACAAAAGATTACGACGGACTGCACAGTCTGTACAAAAGAACCCGTTCCGAAGGGTTCGGCGAGGAAGTAAAAAGGAGAATTATGCTTGGCTCTTTTGTGCTGAGCTCCGGCTATTATGACGCATACTATCTCAAGGCGCTGAAGGTAAAAGCGCTGATTAAGAAGGCTTTCGACGATGCTTTTTCCAAATATGATGTGATTCTGGGGCCGGCTGCCCCGACAACCGCGCCAAAACTCGGCGAAAGTCTGGCGGACCCGATTAAAATGTATCTGGGAGATATTTATACGATTGCGGTCAATCTGGCCGGGCTTCCGGGCATCAGCGTTCCCTGCGGACTGGATTCCGCCGGGCTCCCCATCGGTTTACAGCTGATTGGGGACTGCTTTCAGGAAAAGAAACTGATTCGGGCGGCTTATACTTATGAAAAAGCGCGGGGCGCATTTCCGGCAGCTGACGTTGGCGGGGGGATAGCGGCCGGTAGAAAGGAAGGGGTGTAAATATGGCAAAGGAATACGAGACAGTCATCGGGCTGGAAGTTCATGTGGAGCTTGCTACGAAAACGAAGATTTTCTGCGGTTGTCCGACGGCTTTCGGCGGAGAGCCGAATACCCATACCTGTCCGGTCTGCACCGGAATGCCCGGTTCTCTTCCGGTGTTGAATAAACAGGTGCTGGAATATGCGATTTCGGTTGGAATCGCGACAAACTGTGAAATTACCCGGTATGGAAGATTCGACCGGAAAAATTATTTTTACCCGGATAATCCGCAGAACTACCAGATTTCCCAGCTGTATCTGCCCATCTGCAGAAACGGCGGGGTAGAAATCGAAACGAAAGAGGGGGGAAAGAAAATCGTCGGAATCCATGAAATACACATGGAGGAAGATGCCGGAAAACTCCTTCATGACGACTGGGAAAACTGCTCGCTTGTGGATTATAACCGTTCCGGCGTTCCTCTGATTGAAATCGTTTCCGAGCCGGACATGCGGAATGCGGAAGAAGTTATCGCTTATCTGGAAAAACTGCGTTTAATCATTCAGTACCTGGGCGTTTCCGACTGTAAATTACAGGAAGGCTCCATGCGGGCCGACGTCAATCTCTCCGTGCGGGAAAAGGGAGCGGCATCCTTCGGCACGAGAACGGAAATGAAAAACTTAAATTCTTTCAAGGCGATTATGCGTGCCATCGAGGGAGAGCGGGAACGTCAGATTGATTTGCTGGAAGAAGGAAAAGAAGTAATTCAGGAAACGAGAAGATGGGATGACGTTAAGGGTGAGTCTTATGCGATGCGGAGCAAGGAAGACGCACAGGATTACCGTTACTTTCCGGACCCCGATTTGGTTCCGATTGTCGTAAGCGATGAAATGCTGGAAGAGTTAAAAAGCAGACAGCCGGAATTCCGCACGGCCAAAATGGCGCGTTACAGGGAAGAGTACGGTATTCCCGATTATGATATCGAGATGATTACGGGCACGAAACGCATGGCAGATTTGTTTGAAGAGACGACTGCGCTCTGCGGTCAGCCGAAGAAGGTATCGAACTGGCTGATGGGGGAAACGATGCGCCTGATGAAGGAAAAAGACGTGGATGCGGAAGATTTGCGTTTTTCGCCGGAAAATCTCGCCAAATTGATTGCGCTTGTCGATAGCAAGGCAATTAACGGCCAGTCAGCGAAAGAAGTCTTTGAAGTGATGTTCGAACAGGACATCGAGCCGGAGCGGTATGTGGAGGAAAAGGGCCTGAAAACCGTGCATGACGAGAGCGCGCTCTTAAAGGCGGTAGAGGAAGTGCTTGCCGGAAATCCGCAGTCCGTCGCGGACTACCGGGGCGGCAAAGAAAAAGCCCTCGGCTTCCTCGTCGGCCAGACGATGAAAGCCATGAAGGGCAAGGCGGAGCCGGGGATGGTCAACCGGCTGCTGCGGGAGAAGCTCTCACAGCCGGAGTAATTCATTTTTCCATCAGGAAGTCCAGAAACTGTATAACCGTATCAAGGTGTTCGGTGGTGGCGGGGATTCCAAAAACCGCCTCCGACGGATACCCCTGATAAGTCGTATTATTTACTTTCAGGTAATCATAACAGCCTGCCGCCATGATTTTGCTGTCTTCCGGAAGGCTGATGCCTACGAGAACCGGTTTTTCCATAGCGGAAGGGTCGTGGTGGTCGATGGTGTATTCATCGGGATTTGGCATTTCGTCCAGCGGCAGAAACGTATCGTCGCTTCCGTCGTCAAAGGCCGCCGCGTCCGTATAATAGAAGCAGTCCTGGAACCTGTTCAGCGTTTCTTTCGGAAGCGCGCTCTCCAAATCGAGATAAAATTCACTCCGCGCCAGTTTTTCAAAGGTGGCGGTATCTGCAACTACGACGTCAATCATACCGGCGGAAGCCATTGCGACCAGTTTTTCCATGCTGGACATCGTATAATCCGTAAAGCCGTTGCTCGAAAAAATGAAAGAAGTATCAAAAATAACGTTATATTCTTCCGTGTCGATTCCGGCATATTCCGCAAAGTCCGCGTCCCATGTCTGTTCGTCCGTAACATAGGTGTCCGAGCTGATAAGGACGGCGTAAAGAGCGGATTCTTTGTTTGTAGCAAGCTGATAGATAAATGTGCCGGCAAGGAGGAGTACGCCGATGACGACGAAGGTGTGTATCTTATAATAATACCAGAAATATTCCAGCCTGCCTTTGGGACTCATATCTTTCATTTTCTTATGCTGTTCTCTGATTTCTCCATACAGGGATGACTGCGATGACATATGGCGACACTCCTTTTTGATTTCTTATGGTAAAAAATTTCTATAAAGAGTATCATACTTTTTTCGGAAAATGATGTCAATGCGCGAATTCTGAAAATTAAATTAAAAATTTTCAATTTTTTCAAAAAAAGAATAAACGCTTGTAACTTTTTTTAAATTGTTATATGATATTTGCATATAAAAAATTTTCGGCAGAATATCTGTGCATCAGGGCGGATATGGGGGAGAGCGTGGCACGGAAAGGAGTCAGTAAATGGTAAGTGAAACTTATGTAGAATGTCTTGTGGCGAGGAAATCTTCCTTTGCGGTGCGTTTCCTGAAAACGCTGCTCATCATGCTCACGGTGTGCTTTGTGCTGATTGGCATGGTAGGTATCGTTTTTGGTTTCCTGATTGCGATTGCGACGGGGGTCGGCGCGTATTTTGCTTATATGAATGCGGATTTGGAATACGAATATCTTTACATCGATAAGGAAATCAACATTGATAAAGTCATGGCGAAGAGCAGACGGAAACGGGTTGCAACCTATGACATACAGCGCATGGAAGTATTTGCGCCGGTGAAATCCTATCACCTGGATGCGTTTAAAAACCGTGAGATGAAAACGGTTGATTACAGCTCCAGAATGGATGACAACAAAAAATATATGATGGTCTATGAGGGCAATCTGAAAATTTTTCTGGAGCCGAGTCCTGAAATGGTCAAGGCGATTCAGATGGTGGCTCCGCGTAAAGTATTTACGGACTAATGGAAAAGTATACTGTCAGTTTTCGGGCTGGCAGTACTTTTATATATGCACAAAACTATTACCACAAAGAAAAAACAGGAGGAGAAAAAATGGGTCAGATTATTGGCGAAGGCATTACTTTTGACGACGTGCTTTTAGTACCGAGTTATTCACAGGTGATTCCCAATCAGGTAGACTTGACAACATGGCTTACAAAAAAAATCAAACTGAATATTCCTATGATGAGCGCCGGCATGGATACGGTGACCGAACACAGGATGGCAATCGCGATGGCCAGACAGGGTGGTATCGGTATCATACATAAGAATATGTCGATTGAGGCTCAGGCGGAAGAAGTCGATAAGGTAAAACGTTCCGAAAACGGCGTCATCACAGACCCTTTTTCTCTGACTCCCGAACATACGCTGGCGGATGCGGACGCGCTGATGGCGAAGTTCCGAATTTCCGGCGTGCCGGTTACGGAAGGAAGAAAACTCGTGGGCATCATTACCAACCGCGACCTGAAATTCGAGACGGATTTTTCCAAGAAAATCAAGGAGTCCATGACCTCCGAAGGGCTGATTACCGCTAAAGTGGGCATTACGCTGGAAGAGGCCAAACAGATTCTGGCAAAGGCGCGGAAAGAAAAGCTCCCTATTGTGGACGACGATTATAATCTGGCCGGACTGATTACCATCAAAGACATCGAAAAAACCATCAAATATCCGCTGGCGGCAAAGGATGAACAGGGCAGACTGCTGTGCGGCGCGGGCGTCGGCATTACGGCAAACGTTTTGGAAAGGGTCGGCGCACTGATTGACGCAAAAGTGGATGTTATCGTATTGGATTCCGCGCATGGACATTCTGAAAACGTACTGCACTGCGTGCGGATGATTAAAGAAAAATACCCTGATATTCAGGTGATTGCCGGAAATGTAGCGACAGGAGAAGGCACGAAGGCGCTGATTGAAGCCGGAGCGGATGCCGTGAAGGTCGGTATCGGTCCGGGCTCCATCTGTACGACCCGTGTCGTTGCGGGAATCGGCGTTCCCCAGATTACGGCAATTATGAATGCTTATGAAGTGGCGAAGGATTACGGCATTCCGGTAATTGCGGACGGCGGAATCAAATATTCGGGCGATATGACGAAGGCCATTGCGGCGGGCGGCAATGTCTGCATGATGGGAAGCATTTTTGCGGGCTGTGACGAGAGCCCTGGAACTTTTGAGTTATATCAGGGAAGAAAATATAAAGTATACCGCGGCATGGGTTCCATCGCGGCAATGGAGAACGGAAGCAAGGACCGTTATTTCCAGACGGATGCGAGAAAACTTGTTCCCGAAGGCGTGGAAGGCCGCGTCGCTTACAAAGGAACGGTGGAAGATACCGTATTCCAGCTGATTGGCGGCATCCGTTCCGGTATGGGCTACTGCGGTACCAAAACGATAGAGGAATTAAAACAGAACGGACGGTTTATCAAGATTTCGGCGGCTTCTCTGAAAGAGAGCCATCCGCACGATATCCATATCACGAAAGAAGCGCCGAATTACAGCGTGGATGAATAGCATGTCGAGAAGAAGTTCTAAGACTCGCGCCGGCGGACGCGAGTCAAGAACTTCTACGGTTCGCGGAGCGAACCTTTCTCGCCTGAAAGAACGCCGCAGGCGTTCTTCCTGGGCTGTTGATGTTGAAAGAAAATCTTTCAACCTTGATTTGAGGGTCAAAAATGAACACCTGAAGTATTGGAAAAACAAACGGAGGACGATATATGGAGAAAATTTCACTGGCGAAGGAGCTGGCGGGCAATTCCTATCCGGGCAGAGGGATTGTAATCGGAAAATCTGCGGATGGAAAATACGCGGTGACGGCCTATTTTATCATGGGAAGAAGTGTGAACAGCAGAAACCGCATTTTTGTGGCGGAGGGTGAAGGCATCCGGACACAGGCATATGACCCGGCGAAACTGGAAGACCCAAGCCTTGTGATTTATGCGCCGGTCAGAGTTCTTGGCAATAAGACGATTGTGACAAACGGCGACCAGACGGATACCATTTACGAGCTGATGGATAAACAGCAGACTTTTGAACAGGCTTTGCGGACGAGGACCTTTGAACCGGACGGACCGAATTATACGCCCCGTATCTCCGGCATCATGCACATTGAAAACGGCGGTTATAACTATGCGATGTCCATTTTAAAGAGCAGTGAAGGGGACCCTTCCTCCTGTCACCGCTATACCTTTGCTTATGAAACCCCGAAGGCGGGAGAGGGACATTTTATCCATACATACAAAGGCGACGGCAATCCGCTTCCGAGCTTCGAAGGGGAACCGACGCTCGTCGGAATCGAAGGAGATATCGACAGTTTTACCCGTATGCTCTGGGAAAATCTGAATGAAGAGAATAAAGTATCTCTGTTTGTCAGGTTTATCGAGCTTGAAAGCGGAAAGTATGAGAGCCGCATCGTCAATAAGAATGTCTGAACTTAGGTTTTGGGCAAGGAGGTTTAGCGAATGAATGAATTAGAGTTGAAATATGGTTGTAATCCGAACCAGAAGCCGTCCAGAATTTTCATGGAAGACGGCGGCGAACTGCCCATCAAAGTATTGAACGGCAGGCCGGGCTATATCAATTTTCTGGATGCCTTCAATGGCTGGCAGCTTGTGAAAGAACTGAAACAGGCGACCGGACTTCCGGCGGCGGCGTCTTTTAAACATGTTTCTCCGGCAGGGGCGGCGGTAGGCCTTCCGCTGACGGAAGTGGAGAAAAAAATCTACTGGGTGGACGATATGGATATGGAGTTTACGCCGCTTGCAAACGCATACGCGAGAGCGCGCGGTGCGGACAGAATGTCCTCTTTTGGCGATTTTATTTCCCTGTCGGACGTATGCGATGCGGCGACTGCCAGAATTATCAAAAGAGAAGTTTCCGACGGCGTCATCGCGCCCGGATATGAGCCGGAAGCTCTGGATATTTTGAAGGCGAAGAAAAAAGGAAACTATAATGTCATCGAGATAGATGCTTCTTATGTTCCGGCGCCGACGGAGATAAAACAGGTTTTCGGCATCAGCTTTGAACAGGGCAGAAACGAATTGAAAATCGACGATGCCTTTTTTGGAAATGTGGTTACGAAGAATCAGGAGATTCCGAAACAGGCTAAAATTGACCTGGCGATTGCTATGATTACGCTGAAATATACCCAGTCCAACTCCGTCTGCTATGTCAAAGGCGGACAGGCAATCGGCATCGGCGCAGGACAGCAGTCCCGAATCCACTGTACCAGACTCGCCGGAACCAAAGCGGACAACTGGTTTTTGCGCCAGTCGCCGAAGGTGCTCGGATTACAGTTTATAGACGGCATCGGACGGGCGGACAGGGATAACGCCATCGATTTATATATCGGCGAGGACGATATGGACGTGCTGGCCGACGGCGCGTGGCAGAAGACTTTCCGGATAAGGCCCGAAAGATTTACGAGAGAGGAAAAAAGGGAATGGCTGGATAAAATGAGCGATGTGGCGCTCGGTTCCGACGCTTTCTTCCCATTCGGCGATAACATCGAGCGCGCCCATAAGAGCGGCGTAAAATATGTGGCACAGCCAGGGGGCTCCGTCAGGGACGACAATGTGATTGAAACATGCGATAAATACGGGATGGCGATGTGCTTTACCGGTATCAGACTGTTCCATCATTAGGGAAAAGCACGATTAAGGGAAATATGATATTAGAGGAAACATAAATTGATTTGCAAGGCGCGGGCTTTTGGTCCGCGTCTTTTTGCGTGAGCAATGAGCTGGGCATGGGGGGATGGCTCTTTTCGGTTCGATTCGTGGATGATGCAAAAATGATGCAAAAATGATGAAACTTTGATGCAGTGAGGATATACTATTTTTTTACCGCCCTGATTTTATCAGAAATCTTATATAGAAACAAATTTTATATAGAAATGAACATAGAAAGAATAAATATAGGTATGATTTCATATAATTTGCGGAAAATAATGTAAATAAACGGAAACAGCCGGGTAGGTCTGCATCGGAAGATATGCCGGGCAGGTCTGCGCCGGCAGCTTATACCGGATGGGAAAGGAAGAAAAGCAAATGTATACCGATATGTATATCCGAGGAGAAGGAAAAAATAAAAGAAAAAAGATGCTGAAGGCCGGAGGAATTATTTTATGGGCGCTGATGATTGGCATAACGATGTTTCTGACATTCCAGTCAGTTCTCATTACCGGATAAATCGTGATAAAATGAATACCAAAGAGGATAGGAAGCCATGAAAAGGAAAAATTTATTGCTGGCCTGTATGTGTGCCGTTTTTTTGACAGGATGCGGAAATCATAATGAAAGCGCTCAGGCCGCGGGAGAAAGCGCAGCCAGCAGCACTGCGGAAATGGGAACGGAAACGGCGGGAATATCGGAAGGCACCGGGGAAGCGGGAACGGAGAGCGCGGGAACGCCGGAAGGCGCCGAGACGGCCGGAACGGCGGAGGACGCCGGGGAAACAGGCGTGGAGGCAGCAGAAGCAGAGAACGCGGGAACACCGGAAAGAGTCGGGACACCGGGCACAGAGTCGCCGGGAGAATTGGGAGGCAATGCGGCGGAAGGAACGGCGCAGAAACCAGCCTTTGTCTTTGGCGATAAGGCAACAATGAACAACAATGTAAACGGAAGGGAGCTTCCGATTTACTGTGTCGAGACGGAGGAAAAGAAAATTGCGCTCAGTTTTGACGCCGCCTGGGGAAATGAAGATACGGCGGAGCTTCTTGCCATTTTAAAAGAGCATGATTTACATGTTACCTTTTTTATGACCGGAGGATGGGTGGAGAGCTATCCCGAAGACGTAAAAGCGATTCTGGAGGCTGGGCATGACCTCGGCAATCACAGCGAAAATCATAAGAATATGAGCGAACTGTCCGATGAGGAAAAGAAAGAAGAGATTCTGTCGGTTCACCAAAAAGTAAAGGAAATTACGGGTTATGACATGTTTCTTTTCAGGCCGCCGTACGGGGATTACGATAACGCGCTGATAGACGTTTTAAAAGACTGCGGATATTATGGGATTCAGTGGGACGTGGATTCTCTTGACTGGAAAAACGAGGGCGTGGAGGCGATTCTCGAAACGGTAACGGAGCATAAGAATCTTGGAAACGGAAGTATCATTCTCTGCCATAACGGCGGAGAGTATACGGCGGAAGCGCTGGATGAGCTGATTCTTGCGCTGGAAGCCCAGGGCTATGAAATTGTGCCTGTTTCAGAGTTGATTTACCCGGACAACTATCATATGGACATACAGGGAAGGCAGATTGCGGATGAGTGACGGCTGGTACTGTACATTGGCGGGCTGTGCACTGGGACGCGGTTTCACATGGATTAGCGTAAAGCCAGATAGTTTTGCTTCGCAAACAGCCCCCAGTTTTCATATCCGGCGGTTTTCAAGTCATCTCCGAGATGGGAATAATCGTTTAAGCGGCCGATTTTATATGCAGGGCCTTCTGCCTCCCGGATGAGTTCTGTCAATGCGGTGTTTTCCATCCAGTTTAAAAAATTGATATCTTCATCCGGGCGGTCCAAAAGCAGATTTGTCAGGATTCTCAGAGTGATGCCGTGGGAGACGATAAGAATGTTTTCAGCGGCATTTTCCTGGTTCAGATATTGTTCCGCAAAATTCTTACACCGCCTTCTGACGTCCTGATAAGATTCTCCGCCAGGCGCCTGAAGAGAGGATAGTTTTTCGTCTAAATCAACATCGGGATATTCCCGTCGCCGCTCTTCCCAGGACATTCCTTCTAACAATCCCAAATCCATCTCTTTTAAAAAAGCGGTTTCTATAATCCGGGCGTTTTCCTGTCCGATGCAGCGCAGTATTTCGGACAGGGTCTGTCTTGCCCTGGCAAGGGAACTGCAGTAAGCGGTTACGGGTTTTCCGTCCAGCTCGGAACGAAGTTTTGTTCCGATGCACAGGGACTGCCGGAGACCCTTTTCCGTCAGTTCAAAATCCGTGGTGGAAATGATTTTTCCTTTGGTATTTCCATAGCTTTCCGCATGGCGAATTAAATAAAGTTTCATATGGCCTCTGTTTTATAAATATTCTTTTGTTTTGGAGTCCCATATATCTTATCACATAGCCTTTATTTTTAACAAGCGGATTTTCTCCCGGCCTGTATGTCTGCGGAACGCATGCCGCGGAAGCGAATGACATAACTGCGCATCCCGGATAAACTGCGTGCCATAACAGCCGACAATAACTGGCGCAAGGTAAATTGCAACAATAAAATAAAGATTCTAAAAAAATTGGGAAATCTGCATAAAAAAAACAGGCTGTTTTCTCCCGGATGCGGGGACTGTACAGCCTGTTTTCTTGTATGTTTTTACCAAAAGAGAAAAAGAAGGTATAGGAAATAAAGGTATTTTTGATACCATTCCTAACCCCTTCCGGTAATTACTAGATTCGTGAAAAACCTCATCAAGTAATTATAACGGCGTCCCCTTCCCCGATTCCCGGGGGACTGCAAGACGCGATGCCGCTCCATGGCCACGGGATGTTTTCACCGCATAACTTATAACGCAGACTGGAAGATTTCCCTGTAAGCGTTACTGCTTAAACCGCCCAGTATTTTACGCGGATAGTTGTTAATCCATGCTTCAACTGTTTCAACCTGTTTCTTCGATACATCATCAAAATTGATGCCTTTTGGGAAAAATCTCCGAATCATCCGGTTAATATTTTCGTTTGTGCCCCGTTCCCAACTGCTGTACGGGTGGCAGTAGTAGACAGTCGTCCGGGAACCCTTCGTATATCTGCTTTTCTCAATGCCTTTACTGTCAAGGAACTCCACGCCGTTGTCACAGGTGATGGTTTTGAACTTTTCCCGGAAAACCTTACTGCCGTATTTTCGTTCAAGCATGTTCAGCGCATGAACAGTTGAAGATGCCTTTTTATTTTTCATTTTCAGAATGATTTCTTCCCGTGTCATTCTCTCGGAAAGCACCAGTAGACAGGCTTTCCCTTTTCCCTGTCCGCCAACAACGGTATCCATTTCCCAGTGTCCATACTGGTCTCTGTTATTTACTGTATTTGAACGTTCTTCTATGGAACGGCCTTTCCGGTTGTTCAAAGCAACACGGGAAATTTCTTTCTTTTTCTTCCCTTTTTCCTTTTTATAGGTCAGGTCCTCATTTGAAACATTTAAAAACAACCCCATATCCAGATAGTTGTAAATAGTTTTAAAGCAGAGAGATGTTTTAAAATGTATTCCTTCATTTTTCATGTGCTGGATAAGGGCTTCCGGGGAATATTTTTTATCTTTTATCATATGTTCAATGTAGGCGGCAAACTCATGGTCTGAACCAATTTTGAGATTGCGGCCGCGATTAGAGACAGATTTTTCATAAGTCATTTGAGCATAGTCAGCTTTATAAACATAGTGTTCTTTTAGTAAATAATCGAGCTGTTTCACAGTACCACGTTTAATTTCCTTGTAAAGTGTGTTGTATTTTATGCCAAGCAGTTTTGCAATGCGCGGGACGGCATATTTTTCTTGCAGAAGTATTTCAATTGTGTAACGTTGTCTTTCCAGTATATATCCCATAACAGCAGACTTCCCCCTTTTTTCCGAGGCTGCCAGAAAAAGAAATATTTATAAAGGGTATATAAACGCTGCGCGCCCTTTACAAATATTCCTTTTTCTGTTTCTGAAAATCCACGTCATGTACAGTTTAAAACTGCCAAAAAGTTTCCTGCTGAATCATTTCATTTGTAACCGTCAGGTTTTCTAAGGCGTCCGTTTTTGAAACTGTTTCTTTCTGTTCTCCTTATATTCTGTCTTCATATATCGCTTTCTGTCGTATTTGCTTAAAGCAGCATAAATTATCCGTCTGTAAAAATCAAGCACCGTAAAAATTTTTTAGAAGCATAAAAATTTTTATCTATTTATTTAAAAACATGAAAAGCGGGTTTTTAAATAAATTGCTTGATTTTCCCATCCGGATAATTTAAAAAACGCTGCACGCAAACCCGAAAGAAAGCGATACACGAAGCCAGAATAAAAGAAAGGAGAACAGAAAGGAAACATTTTCAAAAACTACATACGACGCGCCCCTCAGAGAAGCTCAACCAAAGCCAGAGGGGGAAACGAAAAACGATGACCTAGCGACGGAACGGGGAGAAAGGATACAAGATATGACAAAAAAGCAAAGGGAAAATTTAGAAAAAAATTCAATCATGAAAATGGAGCTGACACCTTATTCTTTAACAAATGATTCTGTTGCATACAGGGCCGGATATATAAGAGCTTTACAGGATTTACAAGTTATTGACGGGCTGACGGCCGCAAGAATGATAATAAAAATCGAAAAAATGGACTGGTAAAAAAAGAGCTGACCTAGCGGCAAAACCGGGGAGAAAGAAGGAAAAATATGAAATATACTTACTCTAAAAGTTTAAATGATATGGTAGTAGAGTCATTTTATTGGAATGGCCGTCATTATACATGGCATGATGAAGACTGTGTATATTATAATGACGAAACTGATGAAGATTATTGGATGACAGTTCCCGACGATGCTTATTAAAACAGTTGACGACAGGAAAGGAGAAAGCCTATAATATCCCTTAGAAAGGGATGGGGCAGAATGGAAAGGATGACAAATAAACAGTTGCAATTTATTACATGGCTGATAACAACAGCAACAGACAAATGCCAGACAATAGAGGAAGTTAGGGAGCTCAACAGGGAAATCAGACGGCATTCAGACGGACTGTTGGAAGAAGAACTGGAAGAAAAACAAAAAGAGTAGGCGCGGGCCTACTCTTTATTCTAGTCTAAATCCAAAACTTCCTGAAAAGGAATTTCCGGATAGTTTTCTATCTGTGCGTATTCCTCCGGGGAATGGAATCCATACAGGAAATCATGCACCGATTCGCATCGGATAAGGCCGTTCGGGCCAAATGTTTTCACAGTGCCGATTCTCCGGAGAAAGGCATTCCATGTCTCTTCATATTCCCGCTGGATATTGACATACTGGTCTTTTAAGGACATATTGCTGGTGATGTAGACTTTCGTATAACAGGCTACCTTATTGTTATAGCGGCAGGGAAGGTCTAGCGGGTAGCCGTCGAGATAGTTAAGCATATCCTGTATTTTGATGTTTGAATGGAACTCCTCAAAAATCAGGATGTCCTGTCCTTTGTAGGTATCAAAGGGGTGTTTATAATCCGTGACCCGGTAAACGTTTTCATAACCGTAGCGTTCCATGATAGTTCTTGTCTTTCCGGTTGCTGTTTTGCCAAACCAGTATTCCGTTTCCAGTTCCCGGAATTTATTCTTAAATTCTTCCGCGCGGAGCACCTGGCGGCAGTTCTCTATCTTTTCAAGCTGTAACATATAGGCCGGGTTGCTTTCGAGAATATCGTAATTGCTTAACCCGTCTTTTATCATGGAGTAAAGAGCGTTCAGGTCGTTGCGTTTCCCCTGTTCTTCTATGGGGCATTCGCCAAATTCCTCAAAGGTGTTGTGAAGGTTCGTTTCTTCCTTATCGGTGTTTTTGTATTTCCCTTCCTTGCGTATGTAATCCCGGTTTTCCTGTGTGGTGCCGCGGCAGTAGTCGATATGGGCGGTGGGGAATTTATTTTTCACCATTTGAAACCGCATGGTATTCTGCCGATAGATAAAAAGATGCGTGTGGTAGGTGCCTTCTTTTCCGATTTCGTCACACATACACCAGTAATCAAGATTTTTTATGGTGGAAAGGGCGGCTTTTATGTTATCATGAGAAAACCCGAACTTTTCCGGATTATTGAAAGTGAGCAGCCACTTTCTCGACTGTGTCCTGTCATTCATTTTTACCCCCGTAAATCTTCCGAAATGTTTCAGAAGTTATGATGTTTCAGAAGATGTTTCAAAAAATGTTTCAACTTAAAATGCGATAAAATAAGCGAAAACCGAAAAATGTTTCATGTTTCAGAAGTTCACAAGGGTAATACTAGGCCTTGTGAACTTCCGCGCCCTTGACAGCAGGAACCCGCGCACCAGCCTGAAAAGCCCAACGGCGGTGTAGCCACCGCCGCAGGAGCAGGCTAAACGGTGCACCCCTACTGTAAAGGGTACGCTCCGCCGCTCCATACGGAATATTTCTGATGAATAAATGTATATCTTTTATAACGGCTGCCATTCCTTCCATACGGGCATAGGCCCGTCGCAGGCTCCGGGCATTAGCCCGTATGAAAGGTCTGGTAGCTGTTATAAAAATCATAAAACTTTTTTCCCGTAAAAAATTCAGAGCAGAGGCGGGCATCCTTTCCCCGTATCTGGTAATTGCTCATAATCCACACGAAAAGCTGGCCGCCGCGAAGAAAGGCAAGGAGCCTTCCGGAAAGCTTATAGTTTTTTACAGAACGGTGTTCTACCCGAAACTGCAGAACGGCCCGCACCTGTTTGTCGATAACTTTATCATCCTGTGATATCAGATAGACATCAAAACCGTACTTCCTGTGTTCCCGGAAAAACGCTATCCAGTCAAGACGGTCTTTTTTCGCCCAGTTCCGGTTATTAAACAGTTCCTGGCATTCGTCAAAAACAAGCAGCGTTTGATGTTCTTTAATATTGCCTTTCCAGTCGCGTTCATGAAACTGCATTGCATAAGAATAAAGCCCGTCCAGATAGGTGTAATGGTTTTCCGGGATGGTTCCTTTAAACATCATGCCCCGCACCGGGTCAAAAGACTGTCTGGTTGTATAGCCGTTCGTCATCCATTCCCGGTTTCCGGCATAAATAAATTTGCCGAGCCTGTCCGGGTGTCTGGACTTTGCAAAGTACTGCTCATTTATTTCAAAGTTTGCAATGACGTTTTTCCCGGACCATATGGCGTCATGTATGACGGAAGCCATGTGGAGGGATTTCCCGGAACCGGGTGTTCCTGTATAGAAATAAATCATATAGTCCCCTTTCTTTTTTTCAGGCAATAAGCTTGCCGATAATTAAATCGAAAACGATTTTCTTAATGATGACAAAAAGGTAATAAAGAGCAATGGCGGCAACCCAGACTTCGGTTATCTTAAAACAGACATCAAAGGGTATAAACCAGTTGAGCCAGTGGAGAAAATCAAACTGATAGCCGGAAAAAAATGTCTGAAACGGGGAATCCGGAAGCAGGGCATAGATGCCTGAAAAAAATGATTTAATAACTTCGAGCATGAATCATTCCTCCTTTTTTGTGCTGGCAATGCCGGCCGTCATTTTGATAAGTCCGACCGCATAAGTCAGGGAGAGGACGGCGCGGAAGATGTCGGAAAGATACTGGTAATCAGAAAAATCAACGACAAAGTCATAGTGTATGTCCAGACCGACAGCGGAAACGCCGATGTCAATAGGAACTTCAAAGCGCGGGACTTCCGGTTCTGCGGCAAAAAGGGTCACGAAGGCAAGAATATCCCACGGGACGCTGAATGGAAATTTCTTTTTCAGAAGGCCTGCGGAGTCATCGAGGGCGGAAGAGAGGGTTGAGACGGCGGACTCCATGCCGTCATCCGCATCGCTGATGATGTCGTGTATCAGGTCGAGCCAGTCAGCCACGGCATCCACGCCGTTGATAACGGTATCGATAACTGTCCAGCGTTTGATGGATTTAAGCTGTTGAAGCATATCTGCCAGTTTGTCGTATATTTTTTCCAGCCAGCCGATGATGCTGGAAGGGGTGGAGTCAGAACCGGGGCCGGAGCCGGAACCGCCGCTGCCATCGGAAGCGTTTAGAATCTTATCAACGAGTTTTTCTAAATCTTCTTCGGTTAAATTTCCTTCATTCTCGCCAATCAAATCTTTTAATTTGTCGAAAAGTTTATCAGAATCCGTATTTATGTATTTTTCTAAATCATCGAAAGATACTTTTATCTCACCAATATCATCATAGAAGCCGGAACCAAAGTAGACGCCCCTCTGGCCGGCTGTATAATTTTTCAAAGCATTCAGGGAATTAAATACCCTCAGTTTGCGGCCGTCGGTGGAATATAAGAAAAAGCCGCTGAAGTTTTTTGAAAAATTAATCTTAGGATTCCAACCAATATATCCATAGCTATTTGATAAATCGGAAACTTGACCGCCAGTTTTTACAGGACATTCATCAAGAGACGTTATGACCTTATATGCTGTATGGCCATCCTCGGTATTATAATAAACTTTACAATCAAAAGTTTTGTACGTTAAACTTTCCCACGAAAGGGAATCATAAAACCAAACTTTTGAAAAATAAGGACTATTATAGTTAGAAGCTTTGACAAATGATACAGGGCCGGGAGATTGTGTGCTTTTTACTGTATCACTATCAAACGGCAAGCTAAAAGAAAAAGATAAACTCTGGTCACAAATATTACCACCCACACCGCCGCCAGTGGCGCAAATAACCCCGGCTTCATGCACTAAATTTCTGAAAGAGTGATAAACATAACCCGAACGGAAATCCGAAGCGGATAAATCATTTATATTTGTCGTAGGAATTAGTGTGAAACCGTTAGTTTCTTCGGCGTATTCAATAAGGGCTTGTTTCATGTATGCGGTTAAATCCTCGGAAAATGTAATAGAATTATCATTAGAATCAACAGATATTTGTTCCTTTAACCAACCACTATCATCCCATAATGATTTAAAGTCATAATAATTTGCAACAAATTGAGAAAAATCACCACTATACACAGTTGAAAGAGAAGTTGCAATATAACCAAAAGTTGCCATAATTTCACCTTCCGCTTCTTCCCAAGTCGCTTCTTTCCAAGACATATCAGACCAATCAAATTTAGGAAAAGCAGAAACATTTAAAGTACAATTACACACAGAAAAAAAGAATAAAAAAAATGATAATATAAGTGAAGATATTCGAACTTTTATATTCATAAATCCCCCTAATAATAAAAAGAACAGGATAATAATTCCTGTTCTTTAATAAGTATAGATTCGCTACAATAAAGACAATTTTTACAATCACTAAATTTCTATCTTTTAGTATTTCTAATTGCTTTAACCAATAAAATAATAATAAGTATCGGTATAGCAAGAGAAATAAATATGAAAAGTAGTAAAATAAAAATGACTATAATAGGGCCTAAAAAACGCATATCATACCTCCTATTTTACAATAAGAGTATAACAGGATTTTAATATTCAGTTAATGACCCCGGCAAAAATAGCAGGGTTTTGAGCAAAAATAACATGCCTTTTATATAAATACCTCTATTTTATTCCGTGCCATCCTCTTCCCGTATCTGTTCGCCCCGTACCATATCGATAACGATATACAGAACTGTCAGGAAAGCTGACAAGGGAAGCGCTAACAGCGATATGATAAATACGATTGTTTTCAAAATGGACATCTTTCCACCTTCTTTATAATACCGGGGAACAAAAGCCTGCTCCCCGGTCATGTATGCCGCCCTCTAATGTGTCAAAGCGTTGAAAAACTTCATCACGATTTTAATCACTTTCGGAGCCGCCCAGATACCGAGTGCAATCGGCACGGCAATCAGTGCATACTTTGCAAAATCAGCAGAAATCCCGTTCAGGGAAGTTGTGATTGCGTTTGAGAAATCAAGAGAAGTTGACACTCCGGACTCTAACAATGCAGGAATACCCATATCCATTTACCTCCTTTCCTAATCTGTGCGCACTTTATATCAACAGACTGTATCTGTTAATAACTACTGAACCTCAAAAAATGTCTGCACTTTGAAAAGCGCATATCCCAGTACAGCGGAAAAGCCGCCGAGCAGAAAGCCCAGTCCGGAACCGATTCCAATCATTACAGGGAGAAATTCTTTTAAAAACTCCATTACATGTTCTGTCATTTGAACCTCCTGAAAAACTCCGCAAATGTGATTTCCGCAAGCATCGCAATCATGACAACGCAGAGTATGACGGATGTCCCTGTGTCCGCTGACTGGAGCATGAGCATTTCTTCCCGGTAATCCGCCATCAGCAGATATTCCTGTTTGCCGGCTGCGGATATATCCGATAAAACTGTGCCTGCGGATTCCAGCTGCGTTAATATCTGCTGTATCGTTTCATTGTCCGGACCGGTTCCGGGCGTTGGTTCCGGTTCCGGTGTTTCGACAGGGCTTTCTGAATCGTATAAAAGTTCAGCGTCAGCGCCTTCCCCGCTGTAAACGTACCGGATATAAAAAGACTGTAAATTCCCGTCAATGACGTCCGTTTCCATCTTTTCAAAACCGCTTTTAAATGCTTCCGGGCTGTCATATGTAAAACCGACATAGGTGGAATACCCGGTTGCGGTTGTAATGCCGTAAGTAACCCTTACAGGGTAAGAAAATCCTTCATAGCCGGGAAGAATGACGGAAGAGCGTTCAATACTGTTTTCTTCCATTTCTTCTTCCGGTACAAGCATCAAAGCAAGGGTGTCAAGCCGTTCAAGCACTTCATCCATGCGCTGTGTTTTTTCGATGCTTTCCGTCAGTTCTCCAAAATAACCGGAAAAATCAATTTCCGTATTCGTTTCTTTTTCCTCTTCCTGTTCCGGTTCTGGATTAACGGGAATATCCGGTATTATGGAAATATCCGGTATTTTATCCGGTGGATTTTCCGGTTCCAGAGGAGCCGGGGCGTCAGGTGGAAGGCCGCCGGAAATATCCTGTCCGGGATTTTCCGGTTTTGGCATGTCTGGTTCTGGCGTTTCCGGTGTCTGGCCGTCTGTTTCCGTTTCATCCGTATCGCCTGACTCTTCTGGTATCTCCGGTATTGGTTCCGATGCTTCCGGCTGTTGCATGTCTGTTTCCAAAAGGTCTGTGTTTTCCAGTGTTGTTTCTGTTGTTTCCATATCCTCACCGCCTTAACAGGTATATCTCACAAGGTATACAAGCACAAAGCCTGTTGAATGAAATTCAACGTCTGCCCGGCGGCCTTGTCTCGATAATCCGGCGAGACACTGTTCCAGCCTGAGCTCCATCATGTTTTCCAGTTCTTTTGTGCTTCCAAAGTCTTTTGCATTGAAAGCAAGTATTTTATATACGACTGCTTCCGCTTTTACAGGTTCCGGCAGTTCCTGCTGTTTTTTCCGGGGACGTAATGTGAATTTTTCTGCAAGTCTTTTCCGGAAAATAAAACAGAACAAAAGGAACATGCCTGATAAAAGAAATAAATAATCCATACCCGTTTTCCTTTCCACAGGCATTATTTGGCTGTGTCTTTTGTATCTTTGACAGTGCCGACTCTGGCATTATCGACAGGCTTTAATACGACAACATCCGAAAGCGTTGCTTTTCCCTCGAATCCCGGTTCGTACATAAAGTCGCATTCGTCGCCCGGCTTTAAGTTATAGTCTTTATACGAAAACTCTGAACCAACTACCATGCCGATGCAGTCGCTGTTTTGCATTTCATAATCTGTAAAAGCCTTCTGGAAATAGTACTGGCAGAAATCTTTTCCGTTTTTGGTTTTTGCTTTTTTGATTCCGATGATGAATACTTTCATGTCTTTTTCCTCTTTTCTTTCTTCTCTTCTTTTTCTTTGTTCTTTTTATAATAAATGTGCACTTTATTATCTTTTTAATATGCGTCTGCTGCATACAGCCGGCAGTTTCCCATATCCGCATAGATTTCATAGCCTGAATATTCCCGGTCAGTTCCGCAGTAGACTGCCTGCATCCGAAAAAGTTCATCTTTTTCTATATGCTGTATACATCTTATTTCTCCGTTTATCTGTACCGCTACTGGAAAGGTCAGCATTGTTTTTCTCCAATTTTAATATCACAATACTCTGTGCCAAAAAGAGCGCAGTCTTCACAACCCTTATAAAAAATACATTCATCACAATTCCTTACCACATCCATACCTCTTTCGGCGTATTCCTCAGCGTTTGCTTTTGAACATGTACCGTTTACACAAGAAACTCCTACATATCCTTCACATATTTTTCTATTCATTAACATTCCTCCGGGGACTGCAGAGCAGATAAACAAGTCATCCACCCTGCATAATGAACAACAAAGTCCTTCTTATGGGACTTAATATGTGGTGTTCTAAAAGCAAAAACCCTGCCACAGACTAATACCTTTAAAAACCACGGTAAGAAAGGGGGTATGATTTTGGAAAACATTTTAATAATGTGTGTTGAATCCGTTCTTCTAGGGTGTAAGGTTGGACTTAACATCTTCTGGAATACACTCACAACACATCCACTATTATTCGTGTTCTTCGCTTTCCTTCTCCTGAGAAAACTAATACATAGATTTTCTCATTAAATATCCCTTTCCCCGGTTATAGGCCGGGGAATTTCTTTCTTGATTTTAATTTTACAACCGACACAATAACTGGCGCAAAGAAAAACCGCTTTACATTTCCCCGCTTTTATGATAAATTATAACAGTATAAAGTTCATCGTACTGGTAGTACAAAAGTGCCGCTTATATTGCCAACGCAATATCAGGGCACTTTTTGCATTTATGGAATATGCCGGTCCGGTGAAAGGATAGAGCCGTCAGAAGGAAAATAGAAGGGGCAGAGAAAAAGAGCAAAGCGAAAGGGCAAAGAGAAAGGCATGGATATTCCTATGGAAGAAAAGAGCATCGTGGAGGCGTTTTATCAGAAAATGGATGAAGAAGAGCGGCTGGCGGACCGGGCAGGCTGTGTGGAATATACAACGACGATGGCGTATATTCATAAATATTTACGTCCTGGCATGCGGATTGCGGAAATCGGCGCGGGAACCGGAAGATACTCGCTTGCTTTGGCAAGAGAGGGGCACCGGGTAGAAGCGGTGGAGCTGGTGCAGCGCAATATTCAGATATTTCAAAGTAAGCGAAAGGCGGAGGACGATATTCGTATTTTCCAGGGAAATGCGATGGAACTTTCCTTTTTTGCCGATGAAAGCATGGATATGACGCTGCTTCTCGGCCCGATGTATCATCTTTTCAGTGAAGAGCACAAAAAAAAGGCATTGGCGGAGGCGGTACGGATTACCAGGCCGGGCGGCATTCTGATGGCTGCATACTGTCTGAACGAAGCGACGGTGCTGCAGTATTGTTTCGGAAGAAAAACTATCTGGGAGGATATGCAAAAAGGGCTGCTCGACGATAATTTCGTATGGCGGGCCAATGAGAACGACGCTTTTTCGCTGGTGCGTCCGGCGGATATCAGGGCGCTTATGAAAGCGTTTCCGGCAGAGCGCCTTCATCTTGTCGCAACGGATGGTGCGTCAAGGTATTTGGACGGTATGCTGGAAGAGATGGATGAAGGGATGTTTCGGAAATACCTGGACTATCATTTTTCAATTTGTGAGCGCGAAGACCTGATAGGGGCTTCCAATCATGTGCTGGATGTTTTGAGGAAAGACTGTACAAGATGATGTATAATGATTCAAAATACAACTACTGGTTATGAGTGATTGCTGTTTGATTTACCGGCAATCACTTTTATTTTTTTCTTGAATAGTGGGTATTATAAAAGGTTTAATGATTCAGCCGGAGCCGCTTTACGCCCAGCGGCTCCGAAACAGATTTCAGGATTCCGGGCTGAAAGGAATATTGTGCTGCGTCAGGAGATTTTTCAGATAATCTACCTGGGAAGATAGTTCGCTGATAAAGGAAGCCTGTTGCTTCGTTTTGGCTGTCAGCGCATCGATTTTCGGCAGATAAAATGCAGCTTCTTCTTTTTTCGTGCGTTCAATGATTTCAGCGGAGCTTGTGCCGCATAAGTTTAAGAGTCCTTCACATACCATAGCAGATTCTCCTTTCGATTTGATGTTGGCATTTGATAACTGGTGTAAGTACCTGATATATATTTCCTCTTCCTGGTGGAGCCTGTAATCGTTGACAAGTTTTTGAATCATCTGTGTATCGTGCAGGCGATTGGTTAAGCAGCGCAGATAGAGGCTGTCGTCGGATGATAATTCCGGGGTGACGATAATCTGTGCAGGAAATATCTCTTTACTGATATGATATACCCCGGACGCGGATTTTTCAACCACTAATTTTCGTTTTTTTGTCAAATATTTTATCAGCTTTTCAGGATAATGCAGACAAAGGAAGGACAGGCTGATATCGGTATTGCTGTACTGTCCCGTTTTACCGGACTGGTCGATGAGAAAACAGGCGTAACCGATGGTTTTATAATAGCAGTCCGTATTGAGAGAAGAGCCGAGTCCTTTTATCTCAAAGAGGTTGAATGTCCTGAAGATTTGGGCGATATCTTTGGAAATCGTCAGATTAGACAGCTTTTTAATCAGAAGCAAATCAATTCGGAGGCCTTTTTTTCCAAGAGGATATTCGGTTAGAAATTCAAGAAGATAGCTGTAATCGCGTAAGTCAATCTGCAGAGCGCAGACGGCGGCTTCATGCCAGTTGGTATTTTGTTTTCTGTCAGATGATTTCGGGGCTTTTTCCGAGAAAGCCGGAGAGGTGTTTTGCGGATAAGACATAGAAAGAACCTTTCGTAATTTAGACAGAGCGGAATACTCAGTAGAAAGCGGTGTGAAACGAGGTTTTACGATGAAAATGTGCTGTATAAAATATTTATAGCATAAAAAATAGAATCGTGCAAAAGATTTGCACCAGATGGATGTAGAAAAAATAAAGACTTAATTTCGATAAATTAAATAGAATATCAAAATATTGTATCAATGTGTAACAGAAGAACCAGTAAAAAACTAAATATGGTATTGTGCATATTTTCAAACGCTTATCGCGAAAATGTTTTTCACCCAGGCGTTGCTTTTCTCCCCAAAAAACGGATATGCTGAAAGAAAAGATTTTTCGGAATTCAATCCGGCGCAGATATGAAATTGATGGCAAGGACAATCGGAATCCGAAATCAGGATTTTGAGACAATACGGCAGAAGGGATATTTTTATATCGATAAAACGCTTTCTGCGGGAAAAAAGTATTAATTGGCACATCATAAATATAATAATGAAAAAAAAACAGGTGCAAAGTTACTGAAACGAATTTTGCACCTGTCTGTTTATTCTTTTATTTCGTGCTGGTAATCAGTACACCATCGCCTTCTCTTCCCCATTCAGCACGCGCAGACCACCCTGTACGAGCGCAAGCAGTTCGTCTTCGCCGGGATAAACGGTCATGGGTGCAATCCATTCCGCTTTTTCCTTTAAGCCGGCAACAACGACTTTGTCGTAAGCGATACCGCCGGTTACGATAATCTGGTCTACCTTGCCCTTTAAAACGCAGGCCATTGCGCCGATGTCTTTTGCAACCTGGGTGATGAATGCTTCGCGTACTTCTGCGGCTTTTGCATCGCCGCCCTGTACCATTTTTTCCACATCCCGCATGTCGTTTGTGCCGCAGTAAGCGTTGAAACCGCCGTTGCCGACGAATTTCTTATAAACCTCTTTCTCGGTATATTTTCCGGAGAAGCACAGCTTAATCAACGCGCCGCTCTGAACTGCGCCCGCTCTTTCCGGGGAAAATGCGCCGTCGCCGTCGAGGGCGTTGAATACGTCAACAACACGGCCCTGTCTGTGTGCGCCGACGGAAACGCCGCCGCCCATATGAACGACAACCAGATTCAGAGAATCGTATGCTCTGCCTGTTTCTTTGGCATAACGTTTTGCCACCGCCTTCTGGTTCAGCGCATGGAATACGCTGGTTCTCGGCAGTTCGGGAACGCCGGAATATCTGGAAACGGGTTCCAGTTCGTCTACCACGACAGGGTCAACAATATAAGAAGGAACGCCGATGGAATCGGCAATCTCTTTTGCAAGGATGCCGCCCAGGTTGGAAGCGTGCTGTCCCTGTACGCCGATTTTCAAATCGGCTAACAGTGCGTCGCTTACCTCATAGGTTCCGCCCGGAATCGGCTTTAACATGCCGCCGCGGCCGACTACCATGTTTAAGGAGTTGATGTCGAAATCCTTTTCTTTTAACAGATTAACGATGATATCCTTTCGGAAATCTTTCTGGTCTACGATGGAAGCATACTGGGCGATTTCCTCCGTGGAATGCCGCAGCGTTTCCTCAAACAGCAGTGTTTCGTCTTCAAATACACCGATTTTGGTGGAGGTGGAGCCGGGATTGATAATTAAACTTTTAACAGACATTTTTTGTTCCGCCTTTCCTGATTCTTAAGATTTTCAGTTCTTTTTCTGCATGCTTTCCGCGACGACGGCGCCGAGTGCGATGGAGTTGACTTTTGTCTCGAAATCATCCGAACGGGAAGTCAGAATTACAGGAGCTTTTGTCCCGGTCAGGATGTTGCCGTTCTTTACTTTTGCCGTATGTACCAGACATTTATAAACGAGGTTGCCGGCATGAATATCGGGGAAAAGAAGGATATCCGCGTCGCCGACGATTTTCCGGTCTTCGGCATGTTTGTGCTTCGCGGCTTCCGCGTCGATGGCAAGGTCTAAGGAAAGCGGACCGTCGATGATACAGCCGGTGATTTTGCCTTCCTCACACATTTTGGTAAGTTCCGCCGCATCTACGGTGACGGGCATTTTCGGATTGACAACTTCCACAGCCGCAAGAGGCGCTACCTTTGGGTTGGGAATGCCGCATGCGTGGCATACCTCCACGGTATTTTCCACGATATGTACTTTTTCCTCCAGGGAAGGGTAAGTCATGAAAGCAACGTCCGATAAGAACAAAAGGTGGTCGATGCCTTCGATTTCAAATACGCATACATGGGACAGGGTTTTGCCGGTGCGCAGACCGACTTCTTTATCCAGTACGCTTTTTAAGAAGGATTTCGTATCGATGAGCCCCTTCATGTACATGTCGGCTTTTCCGGTATGTACCAGTTCTACCGCTTTTAACGCGGCCGTATAGTCATCTTTTTCGTCAATGATTTCATATCCGCTTAAATCCATATTTTCGGAAGCGGCAATTTCTTTAATCTTGTCCGCATCGCCGACAAGAATCGCTTCTGCGATATTCCGCTCCTTTGCTGCCTTTACCGCCTCTAAAACGGCGCTGTCCTGTGCGACCGCAACGGCCACTTTTTTGACGCTGCAGTCAGCTACCTTTGAGATTAGGTCCTCAAAACTCTTGCTCATTTTATCATTCTGCTCCTTTCATAACTTACCATGCGAAATGCCATTTCGGACATTTTTTATACTTTATAAATAGTAACACTTCCATGCGCAAAAATCAAACGCTAAATGCGCGATAATACTGTAAAATGCGGTAAATGCTGAAAAGGTTGAATTTCAGATTTAAATCTGCTACAATAAGACTCGGTATTATCCGATAGGAGTGCCCTTTTATGTGGGCAGATTGGAGCGGACATGGGTGTAATACAGAAAGTTTTTGGAACGCACAGCGAAAGAGAAATTAAGAGAATCGAAGGACTGGTCAATAAAATCGAGTCCCTCCGGGATTCTATGATGGCGCTTGGCGATGAGCAGTTAAAGGACAAGACTGCCGAATTTAAGAAACGCTTAAACGAAGGAGAGACCCTGGACGACCTGCTGCCGGAGGCCTATGCGGTGGTGCGGGAAGCAGCAAGGCGTGTGCTGAAAACAGAGCATTACCGGGTACAGCTGATTGGCGGCATTGTGCTTCATCAGGGGCGCATCGCGGAAATGAAAACAGGTGAAGGAAAGACACAGACCTGTCTTTTGCCGGCTTATCTGAATGCGCTGGAAGGTAAAGGAGTGCATGTCGTTACCGTCAACGATTATCTGGCAAAGCGTGATGCCGAATGGATGGGGCAGGTGCATGAATTTCTGGGGTTGAAAGTCGGGGTTGTGTTAAACAGCATGAAATCCGACGAGCGGCGGGAAGCCTATCGGTGCGATATCACTTATGTGACGAATAACGAACTCGGTTTTGATTATCTGCGGGACAACATGGTTATTTATAAAGAACAGCTCGTGCTCCGGGATTTGCATTATGCGATTATCGACGAAGTCGATTCCGTTTTGATAGACGAGGCGCGGACGCCGCTTATTATTTCCGGACAGAGCGGAAAATCTACTAAGCTGTATGAAGCCTGTGATATTCTGGCAAGGCAGCTGACCCGTGGGGAAGATATGGAAGCGCTTTCCAAGATGGATGCCATCATGGGAATCGAGCGGGAAGAAACGGGCGATTTTATTGTCAATGAGAAGGATAAGGTGGTTAATCTGACCGCCCAGGGCGTATCGAAAGTGGAACGCTTTTTCCAGATAGAAAATCTGGCAGACCCGGAAAATATCGAAATCCAGCATAATATCATTCTGGCGCTGCGGGCGCACAATCTGATGTTCCGCGACCAGGATTATGTGGTAAAAGACGAACAGGTTCTGATTGTCGATGAATTTACGGGGCGTATTATGCCGGGCAGACGTTATTCGGACGGTCTGCATCAGGCAATCGAAGCCAAAGAACATGTGAAGGTTAAAAGAGAGAGTAAAACGTTAGCGACTATTACGTTCCAGAACTTTTTTAATAAATTTGAGAAAAAAGCGGGTATGACGGGTACCGCGCTGACAGAGGAAAAAGAGTTTCGGGATATTTACGGCATGGATGTTGTAGAGGTTCCGACAAATAAGCCGATTGCAAGAATTGACCAGCAGGATGCGGTATACAAGACGAGAAGAGAAAAGCTGAACGCGATTCTGGACGCCATTGTGGAAGCCCACCGCAAGAGTCAGCCTGTGCTGGTCGGCACGATTACCATCGAGGCCTCGGAAGAACTGAGCGCTCTTTTGAAAAAGAGAGGTATCGAGCACAAGGTACTGAATGCCAAGTTCCATGAGCTGGAAGCGGAAATCGTAGCGGACGCGGGTATTCACGGCGCGGTAACCATCGCGACCAATATGGCGGGACGTGGTACGGATATTAAGCTGGACGACGAAGCGAGAGCGGCGGGCGGCCTGAAAATTATCGGTACGGAAAGGCATGAGTCGAGACGGATTGACAATCAGCTCCGCGGCCGTTCTGGACGGCAGGGCGACGCCGGAGAATCCAAGTTCTATATTTCGCTGGAGGACGATTTGATGCGTCTGTTCGGCTCCGAAAGAATGATTAGCATGTTCAACACGCTCGGCATCCCGGAGGGCCAGGAAATCGAGCACAAGGCATTGACGAAGGCGATTGAGACTGCACAGAAGAAGATAGAGAGCAATAACTTCGGTATCAGAAAGAATCTGCTTGAATATGACCAGGTCATGAACGAGCAGCGTGAAATTATCTATGAAGAAAGAAGACGCGTTTTAAACGGCGAGAGCATGCGGGATGCCATCTATAAGATGATTACCGATATTGTGGAAAACTGCATTGATATCTCCATCGGGGATGACAATGATTTCGAGGAATGGGATTTCAACGAGCTGAACACGCTTCTGCTTCCGACCATACCGTTACAGCCCGTTACGGCGGAAAGGGTATTGAAGCCGAAAAAGAACAGCTTAAAACAGCAGTTAAAAGAAGAAGCGGTCAAGCTCTATGAAAGCAAGGAAGCGGAATTCCCGGAGCCGGAAGCGATTCGGGAAATCGAGCGTGTCATTTTATTAAAAGTTATCGACAGAAAATGGATGGACCATATCGACGATATGGACCAGCTGCGTCAGGGCGTCGGTTTACAGGCATACGGCCAGAGAGACCCGCTTGTGGAATATAAGCTGAGCGGTTATGAAATGTTCGACGAGATGACGCAGAATATCAGAGAAGAGACCGTGCGCCTGTTGTTCCGCGTGCGCATCGAGCAGAAAGTGGAGCGGGAACAGGTAGCGAAAGTGACCGGAACGAATAAAGACGATTCCGCGCCCAAAGGCCCGGTAAAACGCGCGGAAGCAAAGGTATATCCGAACGACCCGTGTCCGTGCGGTTCCGGGAAAAAATATAAGCAGTGCTGCGGGAGAAAATAAAGTGGCATAAATTTTGCCTGAAAGAATCGCCTGGGGGCGATTCTTCCGGGTAGATGGAACAAGATAATTTGCAGGAATTAGCGAAGAAAGAGAATGAAAGAAGGTGACGTTATTGGTTGAATTAGACAACATGAAGTTCGAGCTTCAGGGTTATGAAAGTCCATTAGCGGAAGTGAGGGATTCACTTTAACTTAGCAGATAAGGAGAAGCGAATCGAAGAGCTGGAAATGGAAATGCAGGAACCCGGTTTCTGGGATGACCCGGAGAAATCCAACCAGAAAATGCGGGAGGCCAAGAACCTGAAAGATACGGTTGAGACCGTCAGGGGACTTGAGAATCAGTATGAAGATATTATGACGCTGATTGAGATGGGATATGAGGACAATGACCCTGCGATTATCCCGGATATCAGCGAAGAACTGGAAAACTTTAAGAAGATTTTCGAGGAAATTCGGGTAAGCACGCTGCTTTCCGGAGAGTATGACAGAAATAACGCGATTCTGCGGCTGAATGCGGGTGCGGGCGGAACGGAAAGCTGTGACTGGTGCAGTATGCTGTACCGCATGTATACGAGATGGGCGGAGCGGAAGGGTTTCGCGCTGGAAGTGCTGGACTATCTGGACGGCGACGAGGCGGGCATCAAATCCGTTACATTCCAGATTAACGGAGAAAACGCCTACGGTTATCTGAAATCAGAAAAAGGCGTGCACAGGCTCGTGCGGATATCGCCTTTTAACGCCCAGGGAAAACGGCAGACCTCCTTCGTATCGCTCGACGTTATGCCGGATATCGAGGAAGATGTGGATGTGGAAATCAAGGACGAGGATATCCGCGTCGATACTTACCGAAGCAGCGGCGCAGGCGGACAGCACATTAATAAGACATCTTCGGCAATCCGAATCACCCATTTTCCGACGGGGATTGTTGTAACCTGTCAGAATGAACGAAGCCAGCATATGAACAAGGATAAGGCGATGCAGATGCTGAAGGCCAAGCTGTATATGCTGAAACAGGAAGAAAATGCCGAAAAGCTCTCGGATATCCGGGGAGACGTCAAAGAAATCGGATGGGGAAACCAGATTCGTTCCTATGTCATGCAGCCCTATACGATGGTCAAGGACCACAGAACAAACGAAGAATCAGGCAATGTAGATGCGGTAATGGACGGAGCCTTAGACCCGTTCATCAATGCTTATCTGAAATGGAAAAGCGCCGGGAATTAAGATTCCGGCGCTTTTTGCGTCTGCTGTTTCTGAATTAAATCAAGGAAAAATTCCGAACAGGCAGTATTGATATAGGGCATCAGCCAGAAAAAAGCAATTCCGCAGGAGAGCGAGCCTAAAAGCATCAGCGGAATAAATCCGGCCATCAGATAGAAAAATCTTCCTTTGCTGCCTTTCATCAGTTTGCGGCTCATGGACAATAATTCTCTGGCGGAATAGTTTGGGAAGTCATGAAGCAGGAAAAAGACCTGTGAGTAAATCAGGGATATCATGACCCAGATAACGCCGTATAATATGAATGACAAATAATATAACAGTGTCAGCGCCGCATTCTGCGGATAACTTAGCAGCAGAAAATTAAAAACCGTCATTGGCAGCATTCCGAGATAGAACCATACGGAACGATACAGCTGAATGAGAAGCGCTTTGTCCGGAAACAGTTTGAAACCGTAGAAAATATCATTGACCGTAATGGGTCTGCCACAGGAAATTTTCAGATATAAAAAACTCTGACCTGAAAGGAACAGTCCGCTTAATACGGAAATGGCAAAGGAAATCAGGAAATTTAAAATAGCGCCGATAACCGTTGTAATGTCAAGAAACATCGTAAAAAAAAGCGTTGCAAAAGTCGTTATTATCGAGACGATGACGCTTGCCCCAATCGCGGTTCCATAATTGCCGAACATATGCTCTCTGGCAAGTCCTTTGATTTCTACGGATGATTTATAAGTGTTCATAATAGTATCCATGCCTTTCTTCCAACTTGCGATATTGTAACTGACAACCCATGCAGAATGGTCGTCAGGACATTCTGCAATGTGAAGAAGCTCTGCTTCCCTTCACAATCAGCATGCAATATCGACATTCATCCCAAGATACTTGTTTGTAGCATCCGAGGACTTCATTTCTTTCTGATAAGGATTTTCTTCATTGTAATATTTTATCTGTGTCGCAGTCGTGCCGCCGGATACATAAGTGCGCCCGCATTCCGGGCAGACCGCCGTATGGATGGCAACGTTACAGGACACTACTTTACCGTTGTTTTCTTCCGCTTTTTTATAGGCGTTGGAGACATGCTCCTGTTCGTGGCTTCTGACTCTGGACGCCGCCGCGTTCGGAGAAATGTGCGCCGCCGCTTTGAACGATACCATTTCATCGGAACCGTCCTGATATTTCCGGTTTTTACAGGTCTCGCATTCCGCGGGCGATGACTCTCTTCCCGCCTGTTTTTCGGTGGATTCACCGGGATTACGGACGATTCTTGCGCCAACGTCTTCTTCAGGCGTCATCTGCATGGCGCCCGCATATCCTTCATAAGCATAAGATAAACTGCCGATTCCGTTTATCATAAAACTGCCTCCTTTTTGCCCTGATATTTCGTCTTATCGATTATTTCCGCGAGCAACGAGCCAAAGTCATGCTTGCATGAATTTGGCGACTGCCGCGAGGGTGTAATACTCCACAGCTTGCTGCGGGGTATTACACTCTCATTCATATCCGTTGTTTTCCATGATGTCATCCAGCGTATCTTCAAAAGATTCGCCCCAGATTGCTTCCCAGCTCTGATTGAACTCTTCCCGCGCCTCCGGGTTGGTCAGTACGGGCACAACGCTGGAAATGATGACAATGATATTAAGAACCAGACCGACAACGGCGCATATGATGCCGATGCGCGCATGAGAAAGCAGCTTAGGCTGACGGCCCCTGGAAAGCAGGGCCAGCACAATCGCGACACATGCCAGTGTAAAAGTCGGGTAAACCGGTAAAATAAAGCCGAAGAAAATGGAAAGGCTTCCACAAATCATCGCGGCTTTGGCAAAGCTGCTGCCCGGCTCCGATACGGGAAGCTGATAAGCGCCCCGCCCATAGTACGGATAACCGTTGTTATAGCCGTTCTGCTGTTGATATGGACTGCCGGAACGATATCCGCCAGGGTACTGATTCTGATTTCCGCCGGGATAAGGATTCTGATTTCTGTCAGGATAAGGGCTGCCGTACGGCATATTGTTCCGATAAGGTCCGCCTGTGTTCTGCCGGGGAGCGCCCTGACCGTTTCCGTAAGGCGGCTGAATGGAGCCGTTCCGGTTCTGATAATTCTGCGGCATGGAGCTGTTCTGATTTTGTCCAGGCTGCCGCGGCATCGGATAAGGAGTTCCGTTTCCATAAGGCGGTCTGTTCTGATAAGAAGAAGCATCGTTATTCTGGCCGGGCTGTTCCGGTTGAGAAGGAGATGCGCTTTCAGCCGGAGAAGAGGGCTGACCCGCCGGAATGACTTCCTGGGCGTCCGTTTGTCTGTTTTCCTGAAAATCCATAATCTATCCTCCGAATATCGATAAAACCGCCGGATTGTATAGCTGGGGCGGTTATGTGCGTTTTCAAGCGTTGAAAGATACACTCGCAAACCCGCGCTTACGCGCTCTCTGCCCGATTGCATCGGGCGTTTGCTCGTTAAACATCTAAACTCGAAAGCTCGTGCTTACGCACTTTTGTTTGACTTCGTCAAACGCTTTCTCGTTATATAACCTAAGGAAATCTTCGATTTCCTTTTGAAAAACAAATGCCGCTTCGCGTCGCTTGTTTTTTTCGGTTGTTGCGAGATACACTCGCAAACCCGCGCTTACAGCGCTCTCTGTCCGATTACATCGGACGTTTGCTCGTTAATGGTGCAAGAAAAGCAAATGTCTGCTTCGCAGCCGCTTGCTTTTCTTTTGCACCTATTATATCACAAATGGGGGAAAAACAACAGGGGAATAGAAAGTTTCTGCTGAACTGCTTCAAAATGTATCTTGACATATCAACCATACAGCATTACTATATACTTAGTATTACTAAATATATTAAACGGAATTGCGGAAGGGAGCGTGAGAGGGACGTGCGAGACAAGTACGAGCGGCAGATGAAGAAAGGTGTGCTTGATATGCTGGTGCTGCAGCTTCTTCTGGAAGAAAAGAAATATGGGTACCAGCTGATTACGGAATTGAAAGAAAGAGGCGGTTCCCTTTTTGTGTTGAAGGAGGGAACGCTCTATCCGATTTTGTACCGTCTGGAGGATGAGGGGCTTATCGA
This sequence comes from uncultured Lachnospiraceae bacterium, assembly GCA_910578715.1. Classification (GTDB taxonomy): domain Bacteria; phylum Bacillota; class Clostridia; order Lachnospirales; family Lachnospiraceae; genus UBA3282. The sequence continues at coordinate 185,005 of CAJTRL010000001.1, forward strand.
AAGCAAATGGGCGGAGGCGGAGAACAGACAGCCGCCCAGGAAATACTATCTGATGACGGACAAAGGACGGTCGGCGCTTGACGAGATATATCAGGTCTGGCGGCAGATTGCGGATGGCGTTGACCGCCTGATGAAACGGAGAAAAGAAGAAGGGGAGACGGGGAATATCCCCGAAGAATAAGGAAAGGGCATGGATATTAAAATGGAAGCGGAAAAATATGTCAGTGAAATCGTTAAGAAAATACAATGTACCGGAAAGAAAAAACAGGAAATACAAAAGCAGCTCCTTGCGGATATCGTTTTGCGGAGAGAAGCGGGGGAGTCTCTGGAACAGATTATGGAAAGCATGGGAACGGCGGAAGAAATTGCGGAGGCCTTCGGACAAAATCTGACGGATGCGGATAAAAAAGCATATAAGAGACGGAAAATTATTCTTATTATAACGATTATTATGTTAATACTTCTTCTGTTGGGAGCATTCGTCTGGTGGATGATGCCCAAACCGGCAGATTTGAGCGGTCATGAAAAATATTCGGAAGAAAATGTTACTGCTGAGGTTGAGAAAATCATTGAATTGATGGACCAGGGAGATTATGAGGCGCTTTGTTCGCTTTCCATCGATGAGGTACAAAAGGTGATGAATCAGGAAACTATTGGTGGAGTGAAAGATAGAATCTGTGCGGACTGGGGAGAAAGGCAGTCGATTGGAAAAGTTTATACAGCCGGCGTCGAGCAGAAAGGAAATCTTCTCATCGTTACACAGGTCGATGCTATTTATGAAAATGTCAGCGTTGTTTATACCATTTCCTTTGACGAAGACATGAAGCTGGCCGGTATTTATATGCGGTAAATGCCGCATATAAATACCTCAATATATAATATCGCATGTTATTACAAACCGTACAGCCGCGCATATAATTCTCTGAATTGTTCTTCGGAAAGCAGCAGTTCTTCTTCCTGATAAAAAGGTTTTCCGTTCAGGACGCCTGTTTCGATGGAGGACGGACCATCCATATAATAACATTTACACCGATAATCGACAGGGCTGGCCTGACGGATATAGGCAGCCAGTTCCTGTGCGGCCTGTCGGGATGCTTCATCCTGTAAACCTCCGACAGCGGGGCCGGTTCCGGCGCAGTAAACATCCAGGTAAACGCAGGTTCCGTCTTCCGATGTGGCGCAAATGCAATAGGAAAAAAGATTTTCCATGTTTTCCGTTTCATAAACCGGGGGGCCAAATAAAGCCTTTATCTGACCGTATACCAGCGCAAACTGGTTCCCATAATCGGCAAACCCGTCGATAATGTTACAGATTTTACTGCCGCCGGGCAGTTTTTTTTCATCACTTTCCGACCGAAACGTATATGCCATTTTCTTCTGCTCCTTCTGCCAGTGTATGCAATTGGTAAATGACACACTAGATATTTTTGATTTAGAATAGCATAAATTAGGAGTGGAAACAACCGGAAAAATCAAGTATAATAGAATGGCTGGCATGTCCAGCGGTAATACGCGAAAGGAACGGTTATAGGAAATGGACATTATTGTAAAGCTCAAGGAAGAACTGAAGGTGGAAAAGTGGCAGGTGGAAGCTGCCGTCAAACTGATAGATGAGGGGAACACAATTCCTTTTATCTCCAGATACCGGAAAGAGGCGACAGGCTCGCTGAACGACGAGGTACTGCGCGACCTGTATGAAAGGCTGACCTATCTGCGGAATCTGGAAGAGAAAAAGGAACAGGTATTAAAAAGCATTGAAGAACAGGGAAAACTGACGGATGAGTTAAAGGAAAGAATCGCGGCGGCCGAAACGATGGTAGTCGTAGACGATTTATACCGTCCGTACCGCCCGAAAAGAAAAACGAGGGCGAGCGTTGCCAAAGAGAAGGGACTGGATGGTCTGGCGGATTACATTCTGGCGCAGACTGCGGAGGGACCCATCGAGGAGGAGGCCGCAAAATATCTGCGCGAGGACGAAGACGAGGCCAAATCGGTGAAAACGGTGGAAGAAGCTGTTCAGGGCGCGAAGGATATTATTGCGGAAATGATTTCCGACGAAGCGGACTACCGCATCTATATCCGGGATATTACGATGGAAGAAGGAAAAATCGTCAGCACGGCCAAAGATGAGAAGGCAGAGAGCGTATACGAAATGTATTATGCTTATGAGGAGCCTGTGAAAAAGGCGGCCGGGCACCGGATTCTGGCGCTCAACAGAGGGGAGAATGAGAAGTTCCTCACTGTCAAAGTGGCGGCACCGGAAGAACGCATTCTGCAATTTTTAAGAAAAAAAGTTATCACAAATGACAATAGTGTCACAACACCGATTCTGGAAGAAGTGATATCTGACAGCTATGTCAGATTAATTGCGCCCGCAATCGAAAGGGAAATTCGGAACGACCTGACGGAAAAGGCGGAGGACGGTGCGATTTCCGTATTTGGTAAAAACCTGGAACAGCTTCTGCTGCAGCCCCCGATTGCCGGCAAAGTCGTGCTCGGATGGGACCCGGCATTCCGTACTGGATGCAAACTGGCGGTCGTAGACGCGACGGGCAAGGTGCTTGATACGAAAGTCATTTACCCGACGGCTCCGCAGAACAAAGTAAACGAAGCCAAAGCGGAACTTAAAAAACTGATTAAAAAATACAATGTATCTCTGATTTCCGTGGGAAACGGAACCGCTTCCAGAGAATCGGAACAAGTTATCGTCGAGCTTCTGAAAGAGCTGGACACCCCGGTGCAGTATGTTATTGTCAATGAGGCCGGGGCTTCCGTATATTCGGCAAGCAAGCTGGCGACAGAAGAGTTTCCCAATTTTGACGTGGGACAGAGAAGCGCCGCGTCCATCGCAAGAAGATTACAGGACCCGCTGGCGGAACTCGTGAAAATAGACCCGAAATCCATCGGTGTCGGCCAGTATCAGCATGATATGAACCAGAAAAAACTGAGCGAGGCTTTAAACGGCGTAGTGGAAGACAGCGTCAATAAAGTCGGCGTGGATTTGAATACGGCGTCAGCTTCCCTGCTGGAATACGTTTCCGGCGTGACGAAGGTAATTGCCAGAAATATCGTGGATTACAGGGAGACAAACGGCCGCTTTACCAACCGGAAACAGCTTTTGAAAGTGGCGAAGCTCGGCCCGAAAGCCTTCGAGCAGTGCGCGGGCTTCATGCGGATTACAGACGGCGACAACCCGCTCGATGCGACGAGCGTTCACCCCGAATCCTATGAGGCGGCCGAAAAACTGTTGGACAAGATGGGTCTGACAATGGCGGACGTCAAAGAGGCGCAGAAGAAAGCGGCGGCAGAGAAGGCGGCGGGAAGAAAGGCGGCCGCGGTCAAAGAAAAGCCCGTAAAGAAGCAGAAAGAAATTGTTATCCGCAACACCAGTACGGCAATGGGCAAGGCGCTTGCGGCGGCAATGGGCGGCGTTGTGCTGGAAGAGGAAAAAGCGGCAAAAAAGAAAGAAGTTCCCGCAGCCTCCGGAAAAACGGAAGTAACGGTCAGCAGCCTGGAGCGGAAAATCAAGGATAAAAAGAAACTGGCGGAAGAACTCGGCATCGGCGAAATTACCCTGACGGATATCCTGAAAGAACTGGAAAAACCGGCGAGAGACCCGCGTGACGATATGCCCGCGCCGATTCTTCGAAGCGACGTGCTGGATATGAAAGATTTAAAGCCGGGCATGATTTTAAAAGGAACCGTCCGCAACGTCATCGACTTCGGCGCTTTTGTGGATATCGGCGTGCACCAGGACGGTCTTGTGCATGTTTCCCAGATGACGGACAAATTCATCAAACATCCGCTGGAGGCGGTCAGCGTCGGCGATATCGTCGATGTACAGGTGCTTTCCGTCGATGTGGCGAAGAAGCGCATCGGGCTTACGATGAAGATTGGGAAGGACGGGAAAGCCTTTCAGCCTTGATTTTAGGGTCAGATAAACATGCAGGCATGTACGCTCGAACCATGCAGAAGAATACCACTCTTTCAAAAATCTTTAAATCACAATCGGGATTTACAGGGGTGAAACTATGCGGGACGATATTTTGAAGAATTTGCAACAGGAAATATATGACAGATGTCAAAAAGAAACAAATAAGTTTGGTATGGGATGTTATTATCATATTGCTGCAGTGGTTAAAAATGCAGAAATTTTGGCAGAAGAATATGGGGCGGATAAGGAAATTGTTATGATTGCAGCCTGGCTACATGATATTGCATCCATTACAGATTACAGTTTGTATGAACTTCATCATATACATGGAGCAGAAATGGCATATACCATTTTAAAAGATTATGGTTATGATGACAAAAAAATTTCATTGGTACAAAAATGTATTAAAAACCATAGAGGAAGCGTAAACCTTGAAAGAAATAGTATCGAGGAATTATGTGTTGCTGATGCCGATGCCATTTCACATTTTGACAGTCTGCCCGGCTTGTTATATTTAGCTTATGTTCAAAAGGGGATGGAGATTGAAAATGGTAAGGAATTTGTAAAAAATAAATTGCTGAGAAGTTTTCAAAAATTATCTGCAAGAAGTAAAAAGCACTATCAAAATAAACTTGAAAACGTTATGGAAGTCTTAGGATGATAACTTCCGGTTTATCTGCTGACTGACTTGGTGATATTTTTTCTCTAACTGGCTGATAATTTGGTCTGTTACCATTTCGTATACTGATTTTGCCATGTTCATAACTTCCTGAAATAAAAAAGGTGTAAAGCCCTCGATAACTGAATGGACTTTACACCTTGTATTTGTGTGATATATAAAGTTGTGGTTATGCTGTATGTGCCGATTTATTGGCTTTATGGCTATCTAAGATGGTATGTACTCTTTCAACCTCATCAAGCACTAACTCGCATTCCTTGCGTATTTCATTTTTTAATACACGTTCTGTCTGCTTTATCTGTGATTCTACGTTGTCAATTCTGCTATTCATATTTTGCATGTCTGCTTTCATGCCTTGTATTTCAGATAAAATCAAGTCGAGTTTTTCACCGTCTGTCATATTCTCACCGCCTCTATTGTGATTGTCGGTACTGTTATTACTTTCTGTAAGTATATCACAACTCAGGTGTAAAGTCTATTCAATTATCAATGTGCTTTGGGTTAGAAAAAGATTAGAAAATTTTGTTTTGAATGGAGAAATATATTTTTGAAAAATGTATTTCCTAAATGAATGACAAAATGATTGTGATTTAGAGAAGTAAATATTGGGAGGGATGCTTATTGATACGGACTATATTTGGTAGATTTAGGAGCAGATAGTCCGGGAACTGGTATGACATTAAAGAAAATTGCAAGAGAATTTCGTTGAAGGAGGTATTGTTTAATGGAGAACAAGAATTACAAAACATATTATGTGAGTCTGACAAAACAAGAAAACGGTGAAGGGGCTTCAAAAAAACCGTGATTACAAAGACATTAATCCCAAATAAATTCAAAAACCGCTTGATTTTACCGTATTTCAGTGGTATCCTATTACAAAATACATAAAGGTAGTTCTTCGGGGCAGGGTGCAATTCCCTACTGGTGGTGAAGCTGGCGGAGGCGGCACGTGTAATGGTGTCCGCGCCGAAAGATAAGTCCACGACCCGGTTCATGATGAAGAGAGGCATAGAAGGATATTCCTAAATCTGCCAAAGACGTCATGCCCGGCTGATACGGTCAGAATCCGTAACCAACAGTACAGTCTGGATGAAAGAAGAAACGACATTTTGCGTGTGACGGCATAGTGGATTTGGTACTGCAGTTATTTTGCCAGTATCAGAGAAAGTATGTTTTCCATAAAAGAGTGTGTGTGGAAGCCCCGGATTTTTATCCGGGGCTTTTGCATTGCGGAAATCAGAATGTGAGAAATCGAAGAAATCTCCTTTTTGTCATTTTGAAATATTTTATCGGATGAGCGTTGAAACGCTACAGAAATGGAGGAAGAAAAATGAGTGGACTGTTACAGAGTATTCAGGAGAATGTTATCTTTTTGCTGCAGTTTCTTGCGGTAGTCGCGGGGCTTTTTCTTGTGGCTTACGCGGCGGAAAAATTTGCGGCAAAGAAGACACAGAGGACGGAACGGATTCTGAGCACGAGGAAAATTGCGATGATAGGCATGTTTTCTGCGATTTCCGCAATTTTGATGCTGTTTGAAATCCCGATGCCTTTTGCGCCGGGCTTTTACAAGCTGGATTTCAGCGAGCTTCCGGCGCTGATTGCAGCGTTTGCGTTCGGCCCGGTGGCAGGCGTGATGGTGGAGTTTTGTAAAATTGTTCTGAAACTGTTATTCAAATCAACGAGTACGGCATTTGTGGGAGAACTGGCAAATTTTGCGGTGGGCTGCAGTTTTCTGCTCCCGGCTTCGATTATCTACCTGTTCAATAAGACCAAAAAGACGGCGGTTATCGGCAGCATTGCGGGAACGCTCTGCATGACGGTATTCGGAACCGCTTTCAATGCGGTATACCTGCTTCCTAAGTTTGCCCAGCTGTTCGGCATGCCGATGGATGCGCTGATTGGCATGGGAACCGCGATTAACGGCGCCATTACGGGAATTACCAGTTTTGTATGCTTTGCGGTAGCGCCGCTCAATCTCATCAAGGGTGCCAGCGTTTCCATTATTACGCTGCTCGTTTACAAGCAGTTAAGTCCGTTGCTGAAAGCGGACCCTTCGGGAAAACGGATTCGTGAATCGGCATATCATAAGGCTTCTTAATATGAAAGAAGAAAGGGCTCCCGGTCTCCGGGGGCCTTTTTTCATGCACAGGGGCGCATATAGAAGTTGTCGCCCCGCGCGGCGAGTAGGGAGAAAATCTTCCCTACTCGATTATATGCCGCCGGAATACTTCCGGATTACTACCGGAATACTACCCGGATAGGACCGGAAGAAGTATGGAAAATGAATTAAGGTTAAGTTAAGATTTTACATGAACAGAATTAAGATTCTGCTGTTATAGTTTATCTCAGGCCGGATGGACGTAACGCGGCGCAGGAGAGGGCGGGGAAATGTTTGAAAAATTTTTGAAAAAATTAAGAAATTATTTGAAGATATTTAATGTGCCGGAAGCGTTATATATAGTATAATGGGTCGAGGTAAAAAGGGAGAAGAAAGGAAAGGGGAGTTCATGAGCGCATTAGTGGAGATACAGGATATCTGTAAAATATATAATCCTGGCGAAAATGAAGTGAAAGCGTTGAATCATGTGAGCCTGACAATCGATGAGAATGAGTTTGTGGCGATTATCGGGCAGTCCGGTTCCGGCAAGTCCACTCTGATGAATATGCTTGGGTGTCTGGATGTGCCTACCAGCGGGAACTATTATCTGCACGGACAGGATGTGTCCCACATGAGCGACAACGAGTTATCGGATGTAAGGAACAAGGAAATCGGTTTTATTTTTCAGGGATTTAACCTGATTGCCGGGCTGACTGCCCTGGAAAATGTGGAACTGCCGCTGATTTACAGGGGCGTCGGGAAGCGGGAGCGGCTGCGGCTTGCCGATACTGCTCTCGATAAGGTAGGGCTTGGCCAGAGAAAAACCCATAAACCTTCCGAAATGTCCGGCGGGCAGCAGCAGCGTGTAGCTATTGCAAGGGCAATCGCACAGGCCCCGCCCATCATTCTTGCGGACGAACCCACCGGAAATCTGGATTCCGGCTCCAGCAAAGAGATTATGGGAATTTTAAAGTCGCTTCACGAAGAGGGAAGAACGGTCATTCTGATTACGCATGACAATGAGATTGCAAGACAGGCCAAGCGGATTATCAAGATAATCGACGGCCAGATTGTACAGGATTCCAAAGACGGACAGGAGCCGGAGCAGATACAGGAATCGGAAACAAGTACGGGAAGCTGAAGCAAAATAGAAATGGTAAAGCAGGCAATTGCACAACTGCTTTCTTGAAAGAATGCGTTTCGCAATTACCTAAGATGGTATAGGGGAGAAAGGAGCAAGTTTATAAAATGAAAGAAAAAAAAGAGAAGAAAGAAAAAACACCGATGGATAAGGCCAGAAAGAAGAAAATCATTAAGCGGAGTATTTTCGGCGTTCTTGCAGCGCTTATCATTCTCTTCATTGTGATGAATAAAATTGCGGCGCAGAACATTACGCCAGTCGTTTACACGATGCCGGTATCGCGGGGCGACGTGGAGCAGATTGTCAGCACCAGCGGCACGGTTAAAACGGAAGAGAGCAAGTCTTATTTTGCGCCGCTTGCGGTGAAGGTCGGTACGGTTGACGTTGCGGCGGGAGACAGCGTGAAGAAAGGCCAGAGGCTGTATGCTTACGATGAGGATGCGCTGGCGGATGAAAAGCTGCTGGCTGAACTGAAGATGCAGTCCAACGAAGGCGAGTATGAAAGCACCATGATTAAAAATAACAAATATATCAGCGAACTGGGAGAAGCGAATATCAATCTGGAAGTGCTGGACCAGCAGATAGAGGACTGCGAGAATTATGTAAAGGAACTGAACCAGAAAATCACCGATAAACAGGATTCACTTGCGAAAGAAGGCGCTCTGTTGCAGATTTCTCTGCTGGACTGGCAGAACGACCCAGGTTCGGAAGAATACATGAACCTGCAGAAAATGATTCAGCTAAATACCTATGAGCAGCAGCACAATGACGAAATCGAGATGTGGCAGGCGGAAGTAAAAGAATATGAAGAGAAAATCGCCGCTTATAAAGAATACAGAAGCGAGATGAAATCCCAGAAAAGCTCTTCGGAAAGCGGTTCCTTAAACAGCGGAAGCAAAGATAAGCTGGTTGCAGATACCCAGATAGAAAAAATCAATGCGGAAGAGACCTTGTCTTCTATCGAGGAGGTGGAAGGCGGCGTCGTTGCGGATTTTGACGGCGTTATTACGGAAATGAGCGTTGTGGAAGGCAGTACGCCGACGGTCGGTACCCAGATGGTTACTTTGGAAAGCACTGAAAAAGTAAAAGTCGAGATTTCCGTTTCCAAGTATGATTTGCAGAAAATCGCGGTAGGACAGGAAGTAGATGTCACGATTGCCGGAAATGTTTATCAGGGAAAAGTATCAAAGGTAAACGGTATGGCGACGACCAATAACAGCGGCGCCGCGGTAGTCGGCGTGGAGATTAAGATAGAAAACCCGGATTCCGGTATTTTCCTCGGCGTGGAGGCGAAAGTGGCGGTGCATACCGATGTGGCGGAACAGACGCTGGTTGTGCCGATAGAAGTGATTAACAGCGACCAGGAGGGAAGTTTTGTTTATGCCGTTGAAAATGGCATTCTGGTTAAAAAACGTGTCGTTACGGGCATTTCTTCCAATACGCTTTGTGAAATTGTAGAAGGACTGAATGAAGGAGACCAGATTGTCAGCAATGTGATGATGGGATTAGAAGAAGGCATGGCAGTCACAGCGATAGCAGGGGAGTAAATATATGGCACAGATATGGGAATACATAAAAATTGCCGTGATGAATATCAGGAGCAATAAGGGACGTTCCGTACTGACCATGCTTGGAATTGTCATCGGTATTGCTTCGGTCATCATGGTTATGGCGATTGGCAACGGCGTCAGGGGACAGATTAACGACGAGCTGGAAAGCATCGGGAGCGGCATGATAGAGCTGTATCTGGACACGACGCTGGAAACGACCACGATGCGGTTTATGAAAGAAGATTTTGATTTAATTAAAGAGCGGGTTGACCATGTAAAAGGCGTTACGCCTGTTTTCGGCGGATGGGGCTCGGTGGACAGTCCGAAAGGAAATTTTGAGGCAAGGGCCATAGGCGGAACGGAAGGGCTGGAATATTATTCCCAGGGCGGCGGCCCGGTCATCAAGGGAAGATATTTCACAGAAGAAGAGGCGGACAGCGGCAGCAGAGTCTGCGTCATTTCGGAAAGCAATGCGGTGAGCATGTTCGGCACGACGGATGTTATCGGAATGACCTTTGAACTGACTCTTTACGGCATTTCACAGGAACTGACAATTATCGGCATCCGGGAAGACAACGCGACCAGCTTTGTTAATGCCGGCTCCAGCCAGACAATCAACATCGACCTGCCTCTTGCGGTAATGTCAAATGATTTTTATTTCTGGACGGAAGAGTTTACAGATATTCTGATTTTTGCGGATGAAACGAAATACTGCACCGAGGTGGCGCAGAACGCCGTAAAACTGCTGGAAGGCAAGTACGGAACCTGGGGAGAGAACCAGATTATCGTCAACAATATTTCGGATATGACAGGAGAAATGGACAGCATTCTGAGCATTCTGACGATGTTTATTTCCTTTGTTGCGGCGATTTCCCTGCTGGTCGGCGGTATCGGCGTTATGAATATTATGCTCGTGTCCGTAACAGAGCGTACGCGGGAAATCGGCATCCGTAAATCGCTTGGCGCAAGAACCGGCTCCATTCTTTTACAGTTTCTTGCGGAAGCGTCGATTATTACGATGCTTGGCGGAATCATCGGCATCATACTGGGAATGCTCGGCGGCAATGCGGTATGTTCTGTCCTCGATATTACGCCGAAGACGCATATATCGACCATTATCGGAGCAACTCTCTTTTCTTCGGCGGTCGGCCTGTTTTTCGGCATCTATCCGGCGAGAAAAGCGGCGAAACTAAGCCCGATAGAAGCATTGCGGCATGAATAAGCTCCTAATATACGGAAGAAATGCTGCTATACAAAAGAATTTGATAAAGCAAAAATCTGACAACACGAAATGGGAGGCGGCCGGCCTCTCATTTTGTTTCTAAAAAACAGGAATTACCTTTTGTCGGAAGTATTATCCCGCTCCAGCTCCCACAGCCTTTGGTTAATCTTTGTGGCTTCCTTCCGGTTAAACAGATGAAAACAGAACCAGATTATCATGAAAATACTGCATGAGCACAAAAACTGCACAATCGTCAGGAATATTCTGTCGGGATAAAAAGGAATCCAGCCTAGATAGATGCCGGTGGGATAGAAAACCCCCATTCCGACACAGAAATGTATGGTTACTTTTCCAAGAGCGGAAGGGCGCTCAAACTGATAGACGACAGACGTGCTGCCACAGGCAATGCCGATGAGCATTGCGCCAACGGCCTGTCTTGTAAAATCTTTGCAAATCCGCATCAAAATGTCTTCTCCGCCCAGGAGGGAATAGGATAAACACATGATTACAAAAAAAGTACAGCCCAGGGAAATACCTGATAAAAGATATTTTATCGCCAATTTAACGGCATTTTTCATTTTAATCCCAACCTTTCTTTGAAACTCTTGCGGAAACTTCTGGAAATATAATCTGTGATACCGTTTTTCATGACCAGTTCCATCGTTCCGTTAAAACTTGCTTCTACATGATGAATCTGGCTGATATTGACAATCGCCGATTTGGAAATACGCACAAAATCGTCGTTCAGCAGTTTTTCCAGTTCATACAGGGGCCTGTCCAGCAGATAACGGTTTTTCAGTTTATCGTAACAAACAATCTCCCGGCCTTCGGTGCGTATCAGCGATATCTCTTCCGGTCTGATAAAAAACGTCTTTTTCTCTTTTGTGGCAGTCAGGGTCAGGGAATCGGTATTTTCTTTTTCTAACATGGAAATGATTTCTGCAATCGCTCCGGTCATTTTGCTAATATGAAGAACCGCATAAGGTTCTTTATACTCTGTGCTGATTTTGCATTCGACTCTCATAGATGTATTTCCTCCAACCATTATTTTACCATAACGAAACGGCAGACGGGTGCATTTCAGACGGAAAAACCGACCGCTTAAACAGTGCAGAGCGCCGCTTCTCCCGGACTTATTGTTTCCGCTCCGGTCCCATTATAAAATGGCAGTACAACATTATAATCGGACGGCGATATTACGAAATGAGAATATGACTATTTCATCGAGGAGGAATGACGATGTCACAGGAAATTGTAAGGGTGGAAAATCTGAACTTGTCATATAAGAGTCTGCATGCGGTCTGCAACGTTTCTTTTTCCGTGAAAGAGGGAGAAATCCTGGCTGTTATCGGACAGAACGGCTCCGGAAAAACTTCTTCCGTGGAGTGCGTAGAGGGCCTGCGTAAGCCGGATGGCGGGCTGGTCCGCGTTTTTGGGAAAGACCCATGGATATGTCGGAGCGAGGTATATAAAGAAATGGGCGTCCAGCTCCAGGAATCGGAATATCCGCCCAAAATCAGAGTGGAGGAGCAGTGCCGGTTATTTGCTGGTTTTTATGAAAGACCGGCGGACTGGAATTTATTGCTGAAACAGATGGGGCTGGATGAGAAAAGAAAGCGCCAGGTCTCTAAGCTGTCCGGCGGAGAAAAACAGCGCCTTTCCATTCTGCTTTCCCTGATAGGGAGGCCGAAACTTCTGGTGCTGGATGAACTGACGACGGGGCTCGACCCGGAAGTAAGACAGAACATACTGGTCAGTTTTGAGAAGATAAGAAAAGACGGCGTTGCAATGATTATGGTTTCCCACTATCTGGACGAGGTGGAAGCTCTTGCGGACAAAATCCTTTATCTGGAAAAAGGAAAACAACGGTTTTATGGAACGAAACGGGGATTCCGGGAATATGTCAAAAGCCGGATTCCCCGGGAAGAATGGGAAGAAAACTGTTCTTTGGAAAAGCTGTACCTGATGATTGCGCCCAAAACAGCAGGGCTTACGATGGAAGGTATTTATTGAGAGAAAGGGATGGGGATTTTATGAAAGGATTTCTGGCGATTTGCAAAGTGGAATTACGGTTATTTATACGGGACTTTTTTGGCTTTTTCTTCGCGCTTGTGTTTCCCGTGATGATGCTTCTTTTATTTGGCAGCATTTTTGGAAATGAACCGGTTTACGAGGGAGCGGACATCAGGCAGATGGACATTTCCGTGCCGGCATATTCCGTTATGGTAATCGGGGTCACGGGTCTGATGTCTTTGCCCCTGACATTGTCCGGTTATAAAGAGAAAAAAATATATAAGAGATTCGATGCGACTCCGGCCGGGAAGAAGCGTGTCATGCTGGCACAGGTGTTTGTGAATTTTATCATGACGCTTGTGGGAATCCTGATTCTGCTTATTGTCGGAAGAGTTCTTTACCGGATACGGATAAAAGGCGCTTTTCTTCCCGTTTTTATAAGCATCATGATTTCCATAGCCGCCATGTTTTCCATGGGATTTCTTTTTACGGCCGTCGGAAAAGATTTAAAAAGCACGTCTCTGTTTTGTTACTTTTTTTATTTTGTCATGCTGTTTCTGTCCGGTGCAACCGTGCCGGATATGCTGTTCTCCGATACAATAAGAAAAATTTCTGCTTTTCTGCCAATGACTTATGCGGTCGATTTGGTTCAGGGTGTATTTGCGGGAGACAGTCTTGGCACATATGGAACGGAATTGCTGGTTCTCGGAATCATGACGGCGGCATGTACTGTTATCGGCGCTGTTTTATACAGAAAGAAGGACTGGACGTAAGGCGTAACGGCCATCTCCCAACTCGCTCTTGCACTTTGGCGGAATTTCAGTATAATAATATAAACGAAGAATAACTGTTTTCGGCGGAAAAGGGAGCGTAATATTATGGAAGTTGAATTTGACGTGAAAATGGATGCGGGTATTTTATACGATTATATGCTGCATCATACATACAGCAGTTTTGCCGGACTGATGGGAACGGCGGCGGGCGCGCTTCTGCTGGTTCTTTTTTATTCCGACAGAAAACTCATTTATCTGCTTGCGGGAATTATCGCGCTTGCATATCAGCCGTGGACGCTTTTTCTGCGTTCCAGACAGCAGATGCTTAAAAATCCTTCTTTTAAAAATCCGCTGCATTATAAGCTGACGGAGGAGGGAATCGAAGTAACACAGGGAGACGCGGCGGACAGTCAGAAATGGGAAGATATGCACAAGGCGGTTTCTACCGGAAGAAGCATTGTGGTCTATACTTCCAGAATCAACGCCTGTATTTTTCCGAAAAAGGATATTGGCGAGGATAAATACAAAGTCATCGAAATGATTTCGACGCATATGCCGCCGGGAAAAGTGAAAATCAGGAGCTGAGGCTGATATGGTTCGGAAATTAAAAAGGAAAGCTGGTGCGAGGCAGCAGAAAGAATATGGGAACGGGCAGTGGAAATGGAGCAGATAATTGAAACACACAGCGCGGAAGAGACTTTTGCGTTTGGGAAAAAGATAGGAGAAAGCGCCGGGCCGGGACAGGTTTATGCCCTGACAGGCGATTTGGGCGTGGGGAAGACCGTTTTTACGCAGGGGGTGGCGGCTGGACTCGGAATCACGGAAGCGGTAAACAGTCCGACCTTTACAATTCTGCAGATATATGAAAGCGGCAGACTTCCTTTTTACCACTTCGATGTATATCGGATTGGCGATATCGAAGAAATGGAAGAAATCGGATATGAAGACTGCTTTTACGGAGAAGGCGTCTGCCTGGTCGAGTGGGCCGGCCTCATAGAGGAGATACTTCCGGAAAACTATATTCGCATCGAGATTTCAAAAGATTTAGCGTCTGGATTTGATTACCGGACAATAAAGATGGAGCGGAGAGAATGATAGAACAGCGTGAAGCGTGGAAAATGCGGAAAGCATGAAAAACGCAGAGCGAAAACAGGCAGAAAGAAAGGCAGGGTTGCGGATATGAAACTGATAGCCCTTGACAGCTCCGGGCTGGTCGCATCCGTTGCGGTGCTGGAAGATGATATACTGATTGCGGAATATACGATTCAATATAAAAAGACGCATTCCCAGACGCTGCTTCCGATGCTGGCGGAAGTACGGGATATGATAGAACTGGATTTACAGGATGTGGACGCGGTGGCGGTAGCCGCAGGCCCCGGCTCTTTTACCGGGCTGCGTATCGGCGCCGCTACGGCAAAAGGACTTTCCTTTGCAATGGGAAAGCCGGTTATTGCAGTTCCGACGGTGGACGGTCTGGCTTATAACCTGTATGGGACGGATAAACTCGTCTGCCCGATTATGGATGCAAGGCGGAGCCAGGTTTATACTGGAATTTACCAGTTCTTGCGGCAAAATGACAAGTATTGTCTGGATATTATAAAACGACAGTGCGCCGTCGCATTTGACGAAATTGCACGGGAGCTGAATGCGCTCGGACGGGAAGTAATTTTCCTGGGGGACGGGGTTCCCGTGTTTGCGGAGCGTATGAAAGAAATGATGCGGGTTCCGTATTCGCTTGCTCCGGCGCACATGAACAGACAGCGGGCGGCCGGCATCGGCGCGCTTGGGAGCGTGTATTACGCCCAGGGAAAGATGGTAAGCGGTGAGGCGTTTGTACCGGAGTATCTGCGGCTGTCACAGGCGGAACGCGAACGGGACGAAAAGATTTCCCAAAGCATACATATCAGGCCGATGGAACGGAAGGATGTTGACGCGGTCAGCAGACTGGAAGAAGAGACTTTTTCCATGCCCTGGTCGCGGGAGGCTTTTTTAGAAATGATTACGAAAGAAGACGCCGCTTATTATGTGGCGGAATCACAGGAAGGAATCGTCGGCGGCTGCGGCGTGCTGATGATTGCGGGAGAAGGCAATATCACCAACGTGGCGGTCAGGGAGTCCGTGAGGAATCAGGGGATTGGAACGAAACTGCTTAAGTATATGATGGAAGAAGGGGAGAAGAATGGGCTGAATGCTTTTACCCTGGAAGTGAGGGCCGGCAACGCCGCCGCAATTCATCTATATGAAAAGCTCGGCTTTCATTCCGAAGGAATCCGGCCGAACTTTTATGAAAAGCCGGCTGAAGACGCCGTAATCATGTGGAAGAGATAGGTAACAGACCGAATATTTACCACTGTTTTTACATAGGACAGATTGTTATAATGAAGAAGGTACGAAGATGTCCGGCATAACATGTGACGCAGACATGCCGACGCAGGATATTGTTTATGTAGGTACAGGAGGGTAAAATGAGAACTTATCTTGAGCAAAGTCTGAACCAGCATTATTTATTGGAAAATTTTGGTAATAATTTAAAAAATGACACGGGACTCGCTTCAGTTATCTGCAATTGCTGTAAGAAAGAATTACGGGTGGAAAATGGCATTTTAAAAGATGAATGTATTCATATTTCCCACGCTTTTGGCTACTTCAGCGAAAGAGACGGCGAAATACAATGTTTCGACCTGTGCGAAGAATGCTATAACAAAATGATTGCAAAGTTCCGGATTCCGGTGGAAAACGGGGAACGGACGGAACTGCTGTAAGCCTGTCGGTGAACAGGAGCGCGTATGTTAGAAGTTTGTTTGCTTGGAACGGGAGGAATGATGCCTCTGCCATACAGATGGCTGACCTCCCTGATGGCAAGATATAATGGAACGAGTATTTTAATAGACTGCGGAGAAGGCACGCAGATTGCCATGAAGGAAAAGGGATGGAGTCCCAAACCGATAGACATTATCTGCTTTACGCACTTTCACGCGGACCATATCAGCGGACTGCCGGGCATGCTGCTCACAATGGGCAATGCGGAACGGACAGAGCCGCTTCTTTTGGTTGGGCCGAAAGGGCTGACAAAGGTTGTGGCAGCGCTGCGCGTCATTGCGCCGGAACTGCCTTTTCCGGTGGAATGTCTGGAACTGACGGAAGCGGAACAGTCGTTACAGTTTGACGGTTTCCGGATAGAAGCCTTTAAAGTCAATCACAATGTGGTTTGTTACGGGTACAGTATTCTTGTGGACAGAATCGGGAAATTCGATGTGGAGAAAGCCCAGGCGCTTAACATTGACAGAAGATACTGGAACCGCCTGCAAAAGGGTGAAACGATAGAGACGGAACAGGGGGTCTGGACGCCCGACATGGTGCTCGGCGCGCCAAGAAAAGGCATTAAACTCACTTACTGCACCGATACCAGGCCGACTGACAGTATTGTCAGAAATGCACAGGGGGCGGATTTGTTTATCTGCGAAGGGATGTACGGTGAGCCGGAGAAAAAGCAGAAGGCCAGAGAATACAAGCATATGACTTTTTACGAGGCGGCTTATCTGGCAAAAGAAGCACAGGTGGAGGAACTCTGGCTGACGCATTACAGCCCCTCGCTCGTAAGGGCTGAAGAATATATGGGAGAAGTCAGGAAAATTTTTCCAAATGCTATTGCGGGAAAGGACGGAAAGAGTGTAGACTTACAGTATAAGGAGGAATAAGTTCGGCGCGTCGGAAGGCGTTTCGGTATTGCTTTAAAAGAAAAGAGAAAAGTATTTCAATATTTTTTAAAAGAAAGGCGGGGATGGGGTATGAAAAAGTCCGGCGGAATTAAAATCGTGATTATCGGCGCGATACTGGCGGCGCTTGTCATCGGGTATTATTTTCATCTGGCAAATAAGACGCAGAAGCAGCAGGAGGAAGTTGTGGAGTCCACTCAGGTACAGACCGCGCTGATGCGGGACCTGGATAAAAATTATCCGCCGACGCCGAAGGAAGTCATTAAATACTTCAACGAAATTACGATGTGCTTTTATAATGAAAAATACACGGATGACGAGCTCGTACAGCTGGCCGAAAAAATCCAGGGCATTTATGATGCGGAGCTGGTTGCGAACAAATCACAGGAACAATACATAGAAGATTTGAAAAACGATATTGTGGAAATGAAATCAAACGACCGCTCCGTCTCTTCTTACCAGATGCCCGCGAGCACGGACGTGGAGTTTTTTTCGGAAGACGGAAATTCCTGTGCCAGATTATATTGTACATACAGCATCAGACAGGGAACGGATATGCTGCAGAGCAGACTTGTTTTTATTCTGCGGCAGGATGAAAATAAACGCTGGAAGATTCTCGGATGGGATTTGGATGTCTAGTGTATGCAATTGATAAATGACACATTAAAGGGTTCACGATGTTGATTTGAATGCCCGCTGAGGCTGAGGAATGCGGGCGGGGATAAGTGTGAAAGGGAAGCGGAAAGCGAAAGGGCAGCGGAGAAATGGAAAAGGAAAACGTATTGATACTGGCGATAGAGAGCTCCTGTGACGAAACTGCGGCCGCTGTCGTAAAAAACGGGAGAGAAGTTTTGTCCAATGTTATCTCTTCCCAGATAGCGCTTCATACGGTCTATGGCGGCGTCGTGCCTGAAATTGCTTCCAGAAAACATATCGAAAAAATCAATCAGGTTATCGAAACGGCATTACGGGAAGCGGGAACGCCGTTGCAGGATATGGATGCGATTGCGGTCACCTACGGCCCCGGTCTGGTCGGTGCGCTCCTGGTCGGCGTTTCCGCCGCCAAAGCCATCAGCTTTGCATCGGGGATTCCTCTGATTGGCGTGCATCATATCGAAGGCCATATCAATGCCAATTATATTGAAAATAAAGAACTGGAGCCGCCTTATCTGTGCCTTGTCGTGTCGGGCGGACATTCCCACCTGGTCGTTGTCAGAGATTACGGCGAATACGAAATCATTGGAAAAACGAGGGACGACGCGGCGGGAGAAGCCTTTGACAAAGTAGCAAGAGCAATCGGGCTTGGCTATCCCGGCGGCCCCAAAATCGATAAAGCCGCAAGGGAAGGCGATGCGGAGGCGATTTCTTTTCCCAGGGCAAAAGTTGCGGATGCGGCGTACGATTTCAGCTTCAGCGGCCTGAAATCTGCGGTGCTGAATTACTTAAACAGCTGTGAAATGAAGGGAATTACCGTCTGTCAGGCGGATGTTGCCGCCTCCTTCCAAAAGGCGGTGGTCGATGTACTGGTGGAGCATTCCATGCAGGCGGTCAGAGAATACGGACTGAATAAGTTTGCGATTGCGGGCGGCGTGGCCTCCAACAGCGCTCTGCGCGAGGCGCTGGTCAGAGAATGCGGCGCGAGGAAAATAGAGTTTTACTGCCCGTCCCCCATTTTCTGTACGGATAATGCGGCGATGATTGGGACGGCGGCTTATTATGAATACCGTAAAGGCGTGCGTCATGGTTTTGACCTGAATGCGGTTCCGAACCTGGCGCTTGGCAAGTGTGAGTGAAAAGGAAATCACGAGACCCGGAAAGATTCCGCAAAGTGATTTCGCGCTCAGCGGGCAGAGCTTTTTCACATTGCGGAATGTCCGCCGGAGCGGCCGGGGTTTGTTCCCGCGAGCAATGAGTCAAGTGCCGTGCTTGCGAGATGCTTTGCATCTCATGGGCATGTTGACGAATGCCGCGAGGGTCGAATACCCCGCAGCTTGTCGCGGGGTATTTGACTTGTGATATGGCGGGAGAGGTGACGGTAGGAGGACTGACAATGGAAGAGAGAACGGTGGCCGTGGTGCTGGCGGCGGGAGCGGGCAAAAGAATGCGCAGCGATGTGCAGAAACAATACCTTCTGCTGCGGGACAAACCGGTCATTTATTATGCGCTGAAAACTTTTCAGGACAGTTTTATTGACGAAATAGTTCTGGTAGTCGGACACGGCGAAACGGAATACTGCCGCCGGGAGATTGCGGAAAAATATCATTTTTCCAAAATCACTCAAATCGTAGAGGGCGGAAAAGAACGTTACCATTCCGTTGCCAACGGCCTGAAAGCAGTGAAAGGCGAAGGTTATGTTTTCATTCACGATGGAGCCCGGCCGTTTCTGACCGAAGAAATCTTACTGCGCGCTTATGATGCGGTAAAAGAATATCACGCCTGTGTGGTGGGGATGCCGGTAAAAGACACCATTAAGATTGCGGATGAAAAAGGATTTGCCAGGATGACGCCGAACCGGGAGCTGGTCTGGCAGGTGCAGACGCCGCAGGTTTTCTCGATTGCACTTGCAAAAGAAGCATACGAAACCCTTCTTATTAAAGAAGAGGAATTAAAAATACAGGGAATCAGTATTACCGATGATGCGATGGTCGTCGAAACGCTGCTGAATCATCCGGTGAAACTGGTGGAAGGCTCTTATGAGAATATGAAGATAACAACGCCGGAGGATTTGAATATTGCGCGTTCTTTTTTGAAAGAATAAGACAGGGAAATTATTTGAAAAATTTCCGAAAAAATTTTCCGGTATATTTCGCCAAAAAGTTGTTGACACACATTTCCTTTTTTGATAGAATAATTTTTGCGCTGGCCGGGAAATGCCACGCGATGCGAACACGGAGAGGTATCGAAGTGGTCATAACGAGGCGGTCTTGAAAACCGTTTGTCCGCAAGGGCGCGTGGGTTCGAATCCCACCCTCT
>CAJTRL010000002.1 GCA_910578715.1 uncultured Lachnospiraceae bacterium
CCCTGGAAAAGCGCCGGCACTTAGCGAAAAGGCAGCTATGCTGCATTTGAGCTTAGTACCGTTGCTGCTTTTCGCGGAGCGCAAGCGTGCCTCCAAAGAGAACTATGCCCTGGCCGGACGCTCGTAAGCCGTTACAAAGAATAAGTCTCAAGGAGGTTGGTTATCAAATGGCAGAAAACAGATTAGTTGGGGATTATCCGGTAATTGGTATCAGACCGACGATTGACGGTCGGAGAGGCGCATTGAAGGTCAGAGAATCTCTGGAAGACCAGACGATGAATATGGCAAAATCGGCGGCAAAACTGTTCGAGGAGAATTTGAAATATTCAAACGGCGAGCCGGTGAAAGTCGTGATTGCCGATACGACAATCGGGCGCGTCGGGGAAGCGGCGGCCTGTGCTGCGAAATTTAAAAAAGAAGGCGTTGACATTACACTTACCGTTACGCCCTGCTGGTGCTACGGTGCGGAAACGATGGATATGGACCCGATGACGATTAAGGCCGTATGGGGCTTTAACGGAACGGAGCGTCCGGGTGCGGTATACCTTGCGTCCGTGCTGGCAACCCATGCACAGAAAGGACTTCCGGCATTCGGCATTTACGGACATGAAGTTCAGGATATGGACGACACTTCCATACCGGAAGACGTAAAAGAAAAATTGCTTCGGTTCGGCCGTGCGGCTGTTGCGGCGGCTACCATGAGAGGAAAGTCTTATCTGCAGATTGGCTCCGTAACGATGGGCATCGGCGGTTCCATTATCGACCCGGCATTTATAGAAGAATATTTGGGGATGCGCGTGGAATCCGTGGATGAAGTGGAAGTTATCCGCCGTATGACGAAAGAAATTTATGACAAGGCCGAATATGAGAAGGCGCTGAAATGGACCAAAGAAAAATGTAAGGAAGGCTATGACAAGAACCCTGATTTCGTAAAGGCTTCCGACGAAGAAAAGGAAAAGACATGGGAATTTGTCGTTAAAATGATGGTTATCATCAAAGACCTGATGAACGGCAACAAGAATCTGCCGGAAGGCTGCGAGGAAGAGATGGTAGGCCATAACGCGATTGCGGCGGGATTCCAGGGGCAGCGTCAGTGGACGGACTTCTATCCGAACTGCGATTTCCCGGAAGCGCTGTTAAATACATCGTTTGACTGGAACGGCGCGAGAGAGCCTTATATTCTGGCAACCGAAAACGACGTCCTGAATGGACTCGGCATGCTGTTTATGAAGCTGCTTACGAACCGCGCGCAGATTTTCGCGGATGTTCGTACTTACTGGAGCGGGGATGCGGTAAAACGTGTGACGGGATATGATATCGAAGGTCATGCGAAAGACGCGGACGGCTTTATTCATCTGATTAATTCCGGCGCGGCATGTCTGGATGCCTGCGGTGAAGCGAAGGATGCGGACGGCAACGGCGTGATGAAACCCTGGTATGAAATAACGGAAGCGGACCAGGATGCCATCATGAACGCGACGGAATGGTGTGCGGCTGATAGCGGATATTTCCGCGGCGGCGGCTTTTCGTCCAGATTTGAAACGAAAGCGGAGATGCCTGTCACGATGATGCGTCTGAATCTCGTAAAGAATCTTGGCCCCGTTCTTCAGATTGCGGAAGGCTGGACGGTACATCTTCCGGAGAAAGTATCGGATACGCTCTGGAAACGTACAGACTATACATGGCCGTGTACATGGTTTGCACCGAGATGCACGGGCGAAGGTTATTTCAAGACCGCTTATGACGTAATGAATAACTGGGGCGCAAATCACGGCGCAATCAGTTATGGACATATCGGCGCGGACCTTATTACATTCGCTTCGATTCTGCGGATTCCGGTATGTATGCACAATGTGCCGGAAGAGAAGCTGTTCCGCCCGGCGGCATGGAATGCGTTCGGTTCCGACAGAGAAGGACAGGATTTCAGAGCATGCGGCGCATACGGCCCGATGTATAAGACAATTAAATAGAAATGTTAAGATTTCATTCTTCCCATCATTCCGGCACATCCGGTACAAATGATGGGAAGAACGCCGTATTTTAGGCGTTCTTTCGTGTGAGAAAGGTCTGCCTGGCGGACCGTAGAAGTTCTTGGCGAAACAGCTTTTGCTGTGAGCCTTAGAACTTCTTCTCACACTTGCTTCCTGTGATATAATGAATGGTATATGAACCACACAGTAATATCATGGGAGGCTTTTTTTATAACCAGAGGCCTTTTATAACAGAGGAGTTGAGATTCTATGCCGGCAACGATAAGAGACATTAAAGAAAAGACTGGATTATCCCTCGCTACCATTTCCAAATATCTGAACGGCGGCAATGTGCTTCCGGAAAACAGAGTCCGGATTGAGGCGGCCATAAAAGAGCTCCATTATGAAGTAAATGAGATTGCCAGAGGACTTGTCACGAACAGGACAAGGACGGTGGGGGTAGTGGTTTACAGTGTGGAAAGTCTTTTTAACGGGACGCTGCTGCATCATATCGGCAATGCCCTTAGAAAGGAAAAATACGGCATTTTAATCTGCGATTCCTGTAACGACGAGAAAATAGAAGCGGAAAATATCCGTTTTCTTTTGAACAAAAAAGTGGACGGCATCATTGTAGTACCCGTTTCCAGAAAAGCCCGTTTTTTAAAACCCGCACAGGATGCGGGTGTGCCGGTCGTTCTGATGGACCGCTCTTTCCAGAATGCGGAGTTCGACTGTGTACGCATTGATAACCGGATGGCGGCCTTCCGGGCGGTCAACATTCTGATAGAAAATAATCACAAAAAAATTGCGGTTATCTGTTCGGACAGCGAAAACGAATATACAGGCTTCGAGCGCTATAAAGGCTATCTCGACGCCGTGGAACAGGCCGGAATAGAAATTCCGGCGCAGTACCGGAAACTGGGAAATCATTCCATCGAGTTCGGGCAGAAAAGCATGCGGGAACTGCTTGCGCTGGAAGACCGTCCGACGGCTGTTTTCATGAGCAATTATGAGATAACGCTCGGTGCTGTTATGGCACTGAACGAATCCGGCATGCAGTGTCCCGAGGATATCTCCATGCTCGGCTTTGACGATTTGATTCTTTCCCACCTGTTAAAACCGCAGATGCACATGGTCATCCAGCCGATGAAAGAAATGAGCGAGAAGGCTGTGGAAATTCTGCTCCACCATGTCAGGAACAAAGGCAAGAAGGGAAAAAAGGAAGATATCCCGGTGGAAGTCATCATGGGGACGAGAATCCGGGAAGGCAATTCGGTGGCGCGGCTGTTGTAGGAGTATATGTTGCTGATACGGGATTGCTTTCTATAGATACACGGACGTTGATGTTTATAATGTATATGGCGTTGGAAGAAAGGCATGGTTGTTCGTGTGAAAAGATATTATTTTAAACTGCTGATAGTAATGGTTATGTTTTTGGGTCTGCTTACGGCATGCGGCGGAAACAATGGGAAATCCCGGATGACCGCTTCTGTGGCGATGGTTACTGAAAACGGAATGAGTAAACTGAATCAAAATCCGGCCGCCATTCTTTCCGCATCTTTCTCTAAATTTGTCGTGAAAAAAACGGACCCGGTCGTAGGGACATGGACGAATAAAAGATTTGTTTACAGCGGGCTCGGACGGTGGGAAGAGGTTTATGAGACTTCTTTTTCTCCCGATGGAAAGGCGGCGCATTACGGAAACCGGAATTTTGACACAGGCACCTGGACGCGCGTCGATGAAAAGACAGTCGTCGCGTATTTTGATGATTGCGCTTATACTGCGGTTGGCGGCTTTACATACAGACTGCCGCCCTATCAGGTTATTTATACTTGCGGTGAGAGTGCAAAGACGCTGGACCGCCGGACCGACAGGGAGGATAAACTGACTTACGAAAGCGATGGCGTTTTCTATGAAGCTACGGATTTTGATACTTATGAAGAGCCGCTTTCTTATATCAGTGATGAGTATTGCGTGGAATATATGGACTCGGATTATTATCCCTATCCGGAAGAAATCGAATACTGTACAGAGCTGGAAAAAGAACTGTTATCCCATGCAGAGGATTTGATTTCTGGAAAAAAAGTGGAACTGGAACGGGCTGATTTTCCTTATGAATTACGGAGCGCCTCATCTTATGACTTTACCGGAGACGGGAAGCCGGAGCTTTGTGTCTATGTGGAAATGTGCGGTCATGCTTCCGACAATTCCGGCGCTTTTTATATTCTTTCTCAAAAACCTGACGGCGAATATACAGTACTGTCCAAGAATACGGATTTCCGGGCCGGTTATACGGATATTTTAGCGCCGGATGGAACGGAGCTGCTCGTAATATCCGGTTATAACAGCGCTTCCTCCTGGAAAGGCGGTGTTCGAATCCATTTGAGCTGGCGGAATAATCAAATCGTTGTGGACCGCGAAGAATCTTATGGTTTCCATTGGGATTTGCCCCTTGTCAACCATATCAATGATTATCAAAGCGGCAAGTTTTATGTGTATGTGTCCCGCGAAACAGATACGGAGGGTACCGGCTACGGAAGCTATGTCGATATCGGGCAAAGTCTGAAGATAGACGAAGAAACGTTTGCACCTTTACAGGTTCCGTTTACAGGTTATGAAATTTATCAGGAAAATTATCCTGGCGTCTATTCTTTGTGGAGTCCTTTTGATGAAGAATGGTGGCAGGACGGCGGCAGTTACCCGGAAGATGAAGAAGCCTATGGCAGAAGGGCGGACTGGGCGATTACCGCTGTGGACGACAACCCGGATGAAATGTTGCGGGAAGCCGTGGAAAAGTCCGGGATGAATCTGGAAAAGAGGGCCTATCCCTGGACATCGGAAACCAAAAAGAATGTTATGGAGCTGCTCCGCTGTCCGGTGGCGGATTATTATTACCAGTCAGATTATTACGCGGCTGTTTATATGCGGGGAGAAATTGGCTTTTATGAAAAAGAGATACTGGCCGACGGATATGGGGAAGAGTGGGTATTGATGAACCCCGATGAAGGAGGAATACTCCCGTCCTTACGATGGTAGCCGGGCTGTGCGCAAAACGATGGAAAAAGCGCAAAATGTTTCAAAAGCGCAAACCGTTTCGCAAATACATTATAAAATATAAAACATACAAAAAATGCGAAACTTCATTGACAATCATAAAAACCGTGTATATAATGAAATTATAAATTTTTGACATTTTTATTATTTTTTTAATTTAGAGCGAAACGTTTCGCTCTGTATGGAGGACTATGAAACGGCAATTATTGGGGATTGATATCGGAACGAGCGCCTGTAAAGTCGCGGTGTTCGACGAAGAAGGAAAGGTGCTGGCACAGGCGAACCGGCCTTACCGGGTGTATTATCCGCAGAGCGGGTGGGCAGAACAGAACCCGGAAGAATGGTGGGAAGCAATCTGCGACGCTGTCAGGGAAGTGCTTTCCGAAGAAAGCGTAAACGCGGAACTGATAAAAGGAATCGGAGTGGACGGCCAGAGCTGGTCGGCCATTCCGGTGGATGAAAATGGCAGCGTCTTACATAATACGCCGATTTGGATGGATACGAGAGCCAGATATCTTTGTGAAAGAGTGAAGGAAGAAATCGGCGCCGATGAGATTTTCCGGGTGGCGGGCAATGATTTTCTGCCTTCTTATGTAACGCCGAAGCTGCTCTGGTTCAAGGAGGAAAGGCCGGAAATATTTCAAAAGACATCGAAATTTCTACAGAGCAACAGCTACATTGTTATGAAGCTGACCGGAGAAATGAGCCAGGAATACTCCCAGTGCTACGGATTGCATTTTTTTCACATGGAAAAACGCACCTATGATAGTGCGCTGGCGGAAAAAATGGGATTGTCACCGGAATTGATGCCGAAGCTGTATGCCTGTGATGAAATTGTCGGAAGCGTGACGAAAGAAGCGGCGGAGAAAACGGGACTGAAAGCCGGAACGCCGGTTGTGGCGGGCGGTCTGGATGCTGCCTGCGGCGCGTTGGGGGCCGGAGTGTACCGGCCGGGAGAAACACAGGAACAGGGCGGACAGGCGGGCGGCATGAGCATTTGCACCGACAGAGCCCTTTCCCACAAAGCGCTGATTCTCGGCACCCATGTGGTTCCGGGACTATGGCTTTTACAGGGCGGAACAGTTGGCGGCGGAGGTACGTTGAAATGGTTCCGACAGGAGCTTGGCAGCGGGCTGTCCTTTGATGAGCTGACGGCGGAGGCTGCCAGAGTTTCTCCCGGCTCGGACGGCGTTCTTTTTCTTCCCTATATGGCGGGAGAACGTTCTCCTGTCTGGAATCCCGATGCGAAAGGCGTCTTTTACGGACTGTCTTTTGACAAGACAAGAGGACATATGATTCGTGCGGTTCTGGAAGGCGTGGCTTTTTCCCTAGAACATAATCTGCGGACGGCGGCCGAGACAGGCATTTCTGTGGATTCACTGAATGCGATGGGCGGGGCGTCCAATTCCGTCCTCTGGACACAGATTAAGGCAGATGTCACGGGCAAAACAATCCGCGTGCCTTCGTCCGATACGGCAACGACGCTGGGCGCGGCGATTCTGGCGGGCGTAGGCTGCGGTCTTTACGGAAGTTATGATGAGGCGGTTGGCCGGACGATACGGATAACGAGAGTACAGGAACCGAATCCGCAGAATAAAGCGGTTTATGACCGGGCAATGGAACGGTATCTGCGGTTATATGAGGATTTGAAGGAAGGATTTTCGGTGTAATTGTAGGATTCGGGTGTCAAAAGGTGACATTTAAAAAAGAAATCGGCATAATGCACAAATGTTCTCTCGTGTCCGGTTTCGTTAAATGGATTTTCTGAATATTCCGGTAAGGTATACGAAGCCGGACGCAACCGCCCGTCATTCGCATCCGTGCTCATTACGGGCTTTTCGGGACATCCATGTCCCCAAATTGCTGAAACTGAACGGAATATTAAGAAAATCTCATTCAACTTCACAGGACAATTTCGTGAACATTTTGTGCATTATGCCCTATACATTTTTATGAGGGAACCTTTTGACACCTGAATCCTATCTAAGTAATGGATATAAGAGGAGGAAGAAGATATGAAAGCTGGAGTAGTACATGCGAAAAACGATATTCGCTATGAAGAGATTCAGAAACCGGAAGTAACGCCGGGGAAAGTGCTGATTAAGGTGAAATATACCGGAATCTGTGGTTCCGATATCCCGCGGGTCAACGGGGACGCCTGTCATTATTTTCCGAACGTGCTCGGCCATGAGTTTTCAGGAACGGTCGAGGAGGTCGGAGAAGGCGTTACCACCTTAAAGCCGGGCGACCGGGTGGCCGGCGTGCCGCTCGTGCCGTGTATGAAGTGCGCGGACTGCCAGAAAGGAAATTATTCCCTGTGCAGACATTACAGCTTTATCGGTTCCAGAGAGTTCGGAAGTTTTGCGGAATATGTGGTCGTGCCGGAAAAAAATGCCGTGAAATTCGACGAAGGAGTGAGCTTTGAAAAAGGCGCCTTTTTCGAACCGGCGACAGTCGCTTTGCACGGACTGCGCAGAGTGGAATACCGGGGAGGAAAAAGCGTTGCGATTCTGGGCGGCGGCACAATCGGCCTGATGACGATGCAGTGGGCGAAAATATTCGGTGCGCAGAAGGTTGCAGTTTTTGATATTCTGGACGAACGGCTGGAGCTTGCCAGGAGGCTTGGCGCGGATTACGGCGTCAATTCCGGCAAAGAGGACTTTATGGAACAGATAAAAGAAATTACCGGAGGCCGGGGTTTTGATTATGTTTATGAAACAGCGGGAAATACCATCACGATGAAGCTCGCTTTTAAGCTGGCGGCCAACAAGGCTCAGGTCTGCTTTATCGGAACGCCGACGAAAGACCTTTCTTTCAGCGTGGAAGAATGGGAGAATATGAACCGGAAAGAATTTATGCTGACAGGCTCCTGGATGAGCTATTCCGCGCCTTTCCCCGGAGACGAATGGGAACTGGCGGCGCATTATTTCAGAACGGGAGAACTTCAGTTTGACGATTCCTTTATTTATAAGAAGATTCCTCTTTCCAAAATAGACGAGGCGTTTGAAATGTTCAAGACGCCGGGACTGGTGAAAGGGAAGATACTGATTGACAGCGAGGGTTAGGAAACAGAGGTGGAGTTTCAGCGGGATGGCGAAGTGGTGAGGCAGGCTGGCAGTCGGAAAAGTTTCCTCTGTGCAGCACGCTTTCGCTCCACTAAAAACGCAGCGGTACTAAGGATTTTGTACCACGAGTGGCCCAAAATCCAAGTGCCGGCGTTTTTACAGGGCTGCCCGGAGGAAATCTTTTCCGACTGCCATAGCGCCGCGACAGAACTTCGAGTATAACGAAAAATAGAAAGAGAGGACAGCAATATGGGTGTTGAGGCTTCAAAGGTTCCGCAGATTACATTAAATACAGGGGATAACATTCCGTGCATCGGGATGGGGACGTTTGGTTCGGACCGTTTCAGCGCGGACCAGGTGGCTGCCGCGGTGGCGGGAGGGCTCCGTGTGGGTTACCGGATGTTTGACTGCGCGGCATGTTATGGAAATGAGAAAGAAATCGGAGAGGTGTTCCGGGCCGCTTTTGATGAAGGAATTGTAGAAAGAAAAGACCTTTATATCATGACGAAGGTATGGAACGATATGCACCGGGAGGTGGAGAAATCCTGTCTGCAAAGCATCGCGGACTTACAATGTGACTATATTGATATGTTTTATATTCACTGGCCTTTCCCGAATTATCATGCGCCCCATTGCGGCGTGGATTCCAGGAACCCCGATTCCAGACCTTTTTCGGTGGAAGAATTTATGGACACATACAGGCAGTGTGAAGCGCTGGTGGACAAAGGACTGATTCGGCATATCGGCATTTCCAACATGACCATTCCGAAGCTGGAAGCCGTTATCGATAAATTCAGAATCAAACCGGCGGCGTGCGAGCTGGAGCTGCATCCGTGCTTTCAGCAGCAGGAGATTTTCGATTACCTGAAGGCGCACGATATCCAGCCGGTGGGATATATGCCAATCGGTTCTCCCCAGAGACCGGAACGGGATATGGAGCCGGAAGACGTTGCGGATATGCAGGTTCCCGAATTTGCGGCGATTGCGAAGGCACATGGCGTTCATCCGGCTATCATTGCCCTGAAATGGGCGATACAGCGGGGGCAGATTCCGATTCCTTTTTCCACGCATAATTATGAGGCGAATCTGGAAGCAACCGTAACAGAGCCTCTGACGGAAGAGGAAATGCGGATTATTTCGACGCTTGAGAAAAATAACAGACTCGTTAAAGGACAGGTGTTCTTGTGGCCGGGCGCAACGGACTGGCATGATTTGTGGGATGAAGACGGGGTTATTGTAAGCTGTCCGGACAATGAATAATAGAAATGTTGAATTTTTAAAGCAGAGAACGCGGGTTTGGAAATTCTGACGCCCGAATCCTGATAGAAATAACAAACAGAAAGGCTGGAAATACAGAAATGGATGCGATGAGAGCAATGCTGGAAAAAAGAAAATCGGGCATGAAATTTGCCGGGGTTCCTTCTTTTTGCACGGCGAACGATTTGGTGATAGAAGCCTGCCTGAAACAGGCGATGCGGTTCGGAGACGATGTTCTTGTGGAAGCGACCGCTAATCAGGTGAACCAGTTCGGAGGCTATACGGGCATGAAGCCTGCGGACTACCGCGATTTTGTCTATGAAATAGCGGACGGCATCGGATTTCCGAGAGAAAAGATTATTTTGGGAGGAGACCATCTCGGACCGCTGACCTGGCAGAACGAGCCGGAAAAAGAGGCGATGGAAAAATCCATAGAGCTTGTAAAACTGTTCGTGCTGGCCGGCTTTAAGAAAATTCACTTAGACACCAGCATGCGCGTTGCGGATGACCCGAAGGACCGCCCTTTAAGTGATGAGACGATTGCGGGAAGAGGCGCCGTTTTGTATGAGGCGTGCGAGGAAGCCTATCAGGAACTGCTTAAGAAAAATCCGGCGGAGGTAAGACCGGTTTATATCATCGGAAGCGAAGTGCCGATTCCGGGCGGCGCACAGGAAGCGGAGGAATCCGTTTCCGTGACAGAGCCGGAGGATGTGGAGAAGACGATTGCCGTTTACCGCCGGGAGTTCGAGAAACGCGGTCTGAAAGATGCCTTTGAGAATATCATCGGCATTGTGGTACAGCCCGGTGTGGAATTCGGGGACGAAGATATTTTTCACTATAACAGGGTGAATGCCGCAAAGCTGACGGAATCCGTGAAGAAATATAACAATATTGTCATGGAAGGTCATTCCACCGATTACCAGTCTCCGGAGGAACTGAAAGAGATGGTGGAGGACGGCATCGCAATTCTGAAAGTAGGCCCGGCGCTGACCTTTTCACTGCGGGAGGGACTTTTTGCACTGTCCTTTATGGAAAAACAGCTTGTTCCCGAGGAAAAACGGGCGAATTTTATAGAAGTTATGGAAGAGGTTATGATGAAAAATCCTTCCAACTGGAAGAAACATTATCACGGAACGGAAGGAGAGCTTGCGATTAAAAGAAAGTACAGTTTTTCCGACCGGTGCAGATACTATTTTGCGCTCCCTCAGATGAAGGAAGCAATGGAAAAGCTGTTCCGGAATCTGGACGAAACAGAGATTCCGCTCGGTATGCTGCGGCAGTATATGCCGGTACAGTATGTGAAAGTGCGGGACGGACTTTTACCACGAACTGCCAGGGAACTTGCGGAGGATTGTGTGGTACACTTAATCGAGGATTACAATTATGCGACAAAATTAAATTATATGACAGGAGATGTCTTTTGCCGCTAAAATGTGAATATCGTTGCATAGATTTCCCCGAATGTCGCATACGCCGGCATTGTATTTGATACAATATTTTGATATAATAAATAAAATCAGTTAGAGCGAAACGTTTTGTTTTACGAAAAACCAATAACAAAAACAGGGGGGATTTCAGTGTCATTCGTTACAACGGAACAGATGTTAAAAGCGGCGGATGCGGCGGGTTATGCGGTAGGCGCGTTCAATGTGGAGAACATGGAAATGGTCATGGCGGTTATTAAGGCGGCAGAGGAGATGAGTGCGCCGGCGATTTTACAGACGACGCCGTCTACCATCAAATATGCCGGACTTCCACTATATTATGCAAACGTGAAAGCGGCTGCGAAACTGGCGAAGGTTCCGATTGCGCTTCATCTGGACCACGGAAATAGCTTTTCCCTTGCGATGCAGGCATTGCGGGTCGGTTACACTTCGATTATGATTGACGGTTCCCACGAGGAATTTGCTGAAAATATATTGCTGACACGAAGCGTTGCCGAGGCGTGTGCCCCTTCCGGCATACCGGTGGAAGCGGAACTCGGTAAGGTGGGGGGCAAAGAGGATGACCTGGACTGCAATGACCCCGGTTACACCGACCCGGACGATGCGGAACGGTTTGTGAAGGAGACGGGAATCAGTTCTCTTGCGGTGGCAATCGGCACTGCGCACGGTATTTATAAAGGCGAACCGAAACTGGACGTGGAGAGACTTTCCGAGATTCGGAAGCGGGTGGACATTCCGCTGGTGCTTCACGGCGCGTCGGGCGTTCCCGACGAAGCGGTCAGAGAATGTATCCGCAGAGGCATCAGCAAAGTCAATTTTGCGACGGAGCTGCGCATTGCATACAGCAACGGCGTTAAGCAGTTCCTGAAAGACAATCCGGAAGCATTTGACCCGAAAAAGTACGGTACCCTGGCTATGGAATATGTCACCCGGACGGTAAAAGAGAAAATAACGGTATGCGGTTCGGCCGGAAAAGCCTGAATGCCGCGGGGCGGGTATCACGAAGCAACTTTATCATGTAGTTGGGAGGAAGAAAAAAATTGGAAAAAATAAAGCAAAATCCAATTGTGAAAAAACTGGGCTTCAACAGAATTATTTTATGCTGTGTGCTCGTGTTGATGTATGCGCTTTTCGCGGTGTTCGGCGATAATTTTACGGGACTTCCGAGAATTTTAAGCGCGCTCAATTATGCGTATTTCTTAGGATTTTTATCACTTGGCGTAACTTTTGTAATCGCTACGGGCGGCATCGACTTTTCCATCGGGCCGGTGATGTTCTGCGCGGCACTGATATCGGGTTACTGCCTGACATCTTATGGCGTTCCGATGGCGTTAAGTCTGCTTATCAGCGTGCTGGTAGGTATGATGTTCGGTATTTTTAACGGTTATCTCGTGGCGTACTGGTCGGTTCCGCCGTTCATCGTTTCCATGGCGAGCATGAACATTGCCAAAGGCGTCGCTTCCGTTTTCACGAAAACGCAGTCGGTCAGCTGGCCCCAGGGCGTATCGGAACAGGGCTGGTTCAGAAATCTGGTAAAAGTGGGTGATTTTCCGGTAGGTCTGGTGATTTTCCTTGTTTTTGCGGTTATCTGTTCCATTATTCTGAATAAAACGAAAGCCGGACGTTACATATTGAGTCTCGGAAGCAACAAAGAGGCGGTCAGGCTTTCCGGCGTCAATATTAAGAAATGGGAAATGCTGGCATATGTTATCTGCGGCACTCTCGTAGGAATTGCGGCTATTTTCTTTGTAGCGGCATATACGACCGTTCAGCCGGGTTACGGCGACACGTATAATAACGAAGCAATCGCGGGATGCGTTATGGGCGGAACTTCCATGGCGGGCGGTCTGGCGTCCATCGGCGGTACGGTAATCGGCGTATTTATCATCGCTCTTTTACAGGAAGGCATTCTGGCGCTTCACTTTAGGAAGGACTATCAGCTTATTATTACAGGCATTATTGTTATTGTGGCGGTATACGCGGACGTTGTTGCAAGACGTAGGAAAAATTAATGTAACGTACAGGCTGGCAGGCAGAAAGGTGAAGGTAAGAATATGGGCGAAGTAATCTTGACGATGAAAGAAATTGATAAATCTTTCCCAGGTGTCCATGCGCTGGACCACGTTAATTTTGAAGTAAAGAAGGGCGAAGTGCACGCCCTGATGGGAGAGAACGGTGCGGGGAAATCTACCCTGATGAAGGTGCTGACGGGTATTTATAAGAAGGATTCCGGAACCATTACCTACGAGGGAAAGGAAGTGGAATTCCATAATACAAGGGAAGCGCAGGATGCGGGCATTGTTATCGTGCATCAGGAACTGAATATGCTCGGCCATCTGACGGTCGCGCAGAATATTTTTATCGGAAGAGAGTTTAAAAAAGGAATTGCAATCGACGATAAGAAGATGAACGAAGAGGCGAAAAAGCTGTTTGACAGGCTTCATATCGACATTGACCCGGCGGAGACGATGAGCAATCTGACGGTCGGTAAACAGCAGATGTGTGAAATTGCCAAAGCGATTTCCCATGAGGCGAAGGTTATCATTTTTGACGAGCCTTCCGCGGCGCTGACAGAAGCGGAAATCGAAGAACTGTTCAAAATCATTAAAGATTTGAGAAAACAGCAGCTCGGTATCGTATACATATCCCATCGTATGGATGAAATCAAGGTGATTACCGACAGGGTAACGGTCATGCGAGACGGCACTTATGTAGGAACGCTGATTACGAAAGACTGTACGAAAGACGATATCATCAATATGATGGTAGGGCGTGTCATTTACGAAGACCCGAAGGAGCACAGCATGGTGGCTCCCGATGCGCCGGTGGTGCTGAAAGTGGAACACCTGAACGCGGGCAAAATGGTTCAAGACGTCAGTTTTGAACTCCGTAAGGGCGAGATTCTGGGCTTTTCCGGTCTGATGGGCGCGGGGCGTACCGAGACTGCAAGAGCCATTTTCGGAGCTGACCCGAAAGAGAGCGGCGACATTTATGTCAACGGTAAGAAGGTGGAGATAAATTCCCCGGAAGACGCGGTAAAATGCGGTATCGGCTATTTGTCGGAGGACAGGAAGCGTTATGGTATTGTCGTACAGAAGACCGTTGCCGAGAACTCCACGATGGCTACCCTCGAAAAATATATGAAGGGCCTGTTTATTGATAAGAAGAAAGAAAAACAAATTACGGAGGAATATGTAAAGTCTCTTGCAACCAAAACGCCGAGCGTAGACCAGCTTGTCGTAAATCTTTCCGGCGGTAATCAGCAGAAAGTCGTTATTGCAAAATGGCTCGTAAGGGATTGCGATATCCTGATTTTCGACGAACCGACAAGGGGTATTGACGTCGGCGCGAAGAACGAAATTTACAAATTGATGAATAAGCTGGCGGAAGAAGGCAAGTCAATTATCATGATTTCTTCTGAAATGACTGAAATATTGAGAATGAGCGACCGCATCGTTATCATGTGCGAAGGCAAAAAGACCGGAGAGGTCAGCATCGAAGAAGCCTCCCAGGAAGCAATCATGAATATGGCGACGCGAGAGATAAGTTAGGAGGAAGAAGACATGAGTAAGAGCAAAGTATCGAATAAATCGGTAATTTCCAGACTGGGCGGTCAGAAATTCATCGTGATTCTGGTAGTTATCGGATTAATCATCTTTTTCAGTGCGGTTAGTCCTGACTTTCGGAAATATACGACTTTCATGAGTATTCTGGACTATTCCTACTATATTGCGCTGATGGCAATCGGCGTTACCTTCCCGCTGATTACGGGAGGCGTTGACCTTTCCATCGGTACGGGACTGATTTGCTACTCCCTGACGGGCGGTTATTTAATCGTACAGAAGGGCTGGCCCGTAGGAGCGGGCATGGTGGTTGCGCTTCTGCTCAGCATTGCGATTGGCCTGTTAAACGGCGTTCTGGTTGCCATTATGAACTTGCCGCCGTTTCTGGCGACGCTGTGTACCTGTATGATTACCCGTGGGCTCGGTTCCATTTTCTCGCAGAACTTCGGTATTTCCTGGCCGACGAGCGGAACGCCGGGGAGCTGGTTTCGGAACATCTTCAAAATTACCGTGAACGGCACGAAGATTCCGCTCGGCTTTCTGTGGGTAGTGCTTCTGGTAGTGCTGATGGCGTTCGTGCTGAATCATACGAAAATCGGGCGTTATACGATAGCCATCGGAAGCAACAAGGAAGCGACGATTCTCTCCGGTATCAACGTGAAGTTTTATCATATCATGGCGTATGTGATTTCCGGATTTTTTGCAGGACTTGCGGCAATCGCTTATTCTGCGGTATTCTCGACAGTACAGCCGGGTACGGGAGCCGGATTTGAGCTGGAAGCAATCGGCGGCGCGATTATCGGCGGCGTATCCGCGAGCGGCGGCGTTGGCAGCGTGGTGGGTTCTCTGATTGGCGTATATGTTATCTGTCTGTTAAAGACAGGGCTTCCCTATATCGGCCTGCAGGCGAACTGGCAGCAGATTATCACGGGCCTCGTACTGATTGGCGCGGTTCTGATTGATATTATGAAAAAGAAGAAAGAACAAAAATAATACAAAAGCAGGAACAAAAAAGAAACAGAAACAAAAATAATATGATATGCGGCCGCAAAGCGGTTACATATAGATTTCACTCAAATTAAAAGGAGGACAAAAAATGAAAAAGAGAGTATTGGCAACATTGATGAGCGTAAGCCTCGTAGCTGCACTGCTTGTCGGATGTGGCGATTCCGGTTCAACACCCGCATCGTCATCAAATGATTCGTCCGCAAATACGGCGGCATCTTCGGGTGATGCTTCATCGGCATCAACAACAGGCGGAGATTACAAATTTGAAATCATTGTTAAGAGCTACCAGTCATCTTACTGGCAGGCAGCCGTAACGGGTGTAAATCAGAAGGCGGAAGAACTTGGCGTAACCGTAAACTGTACAGGACCTAACGCAGAAAGCGATATCGCAGACCAGGTAAATATGCTGAACAATGCAATCAACAGCGCGCCGAACGGCATCGGCCTTGCGGCTTGTGACCAGGAAGCATGTCTGGACGCATTGCAGACGGCAATGGACAAAGGCATTCCGGTAGTATGTTTTGACTCCGGTATTCCGAGCGCTCCGGCTGGTTCCGTATACGCGACAATCGCAACGGACAACTACGCAGCTGGCGCAACGGCGGCAGAAAACCTTTATCCGGCTCTGAAAGACAAGATTGCAAGCGCAGGCGCACCTGTAAGAATCGGTGAAGTAAACCAGGAAGCTACTTCCGAATCCATTACGAGCCGTGGACTTGGATTCATCGACAAATTCATCGAGCTGGCAACGGCAGACGGCAAGACAGTAGCAGTTATCGGTAATGAATACTATGTAAACAACTGTAAAGACAAAGGCGACGAAGCGAGCGCAGACATTATCATCGAAGTTGCAGTACCGGCACAGACAACCGTTGAGCTGTGTGCAACAGAAGCATCCGCTATTTTGAACAAGGCTGATACGATTGGTATGTTCGGTTCCAACCAGGTTGCGGCAGAAGGTATTCTGACAGCAAACGAGAACCTCGACGTACTGGGAACAGACCCGGCAAATTCCATTCTGGCAGCTGGTTTTGACGCTGGTTCCGTAATCAAGGGAGCTATCACAAGCGGCAAGATGTTCGGTGCGGTTACACAGTCTCCTCTGGCAATGGGCCAGACAACAGTAGAAGTTCTTACCAAAATCGCAAACGGCGAATCCGTATCCGATGTTCCGACACAGGGTTACTGGTATGATTCTACAAATATGGACGATGCTTCCATCGCTCCGAACCTGTACGACTAATCGGATAAGACAACCTTATCAGAAAAACAGGAATTTTAAAGAAGGGAACAGGGATATCACAGCCCTGTTCCTTTTTCTCTAATCAAAACAAAAGGAGGGTTATACAATGTTAAAAGGTATTCCGAAAATTCTTTCGCCGGAGTTATTGAAGGTTCTGGCAGAAATGGGGCACAGCGACAGGCTGGTTATTTCCGACGGAAATTTCCCGGCGGAGTCCATGGGGAAAAACGCAATCGTTATCCGCTGCGATGGACATGGGGTTCCGGAGCTGTTAGAAGCGATTCTGAAAGTGTTCCCGTTAGATACTTATGTAGAAAATCCTATGAATCTGATGGAAGTTATGGCGGGCGATGATGTGGAAACGCCTATCTGGGACACCTACAAGGAAATCGTCAGAAAGTACGACGAACGCGGCGATGCGGCAGTAGGCACGATTGAGCGTTTTAAATTCTACGAAGAGGCCAAAACCGCTTATGCGATAATCGCAACCGGGGAGTCAGCGCTTTATGCCAACGTCATGCTGCAAAAAGGTGTGGTTACGGATTGACCGGCAGCATTTGTTAATGATAAAATAATATAACGAGAATTTTGAAAGCTCAACAGTTAAGTCTGAGAAATAATTTCTCAGACTTGGCTGTTTCACTGGAAACTTCTATGATATGCAGGGCAGTTTTTTCATGGGCATAAGACTGCTTATCTCAGAATTACGGTTTCACGGAGCAGAATCAGGGAGGACAGCATATGCTGGAAAATGTGGGAAGCATGTTCGACGGAATGCTCGACATGATGAAGAAACTGAAGAAGGCGTCTTATGAAAAACACATGAAGGAGTTCCGGGAAAGGAACGGACATTTTTTCCGGGAGATGGTACAGTATGTGGAAGGAAGAGAGGACAGGGAAACTGCGGCAAAAGAAGTGGCGGATGTTTTTACCGATGCGGTGAAGGAAACTTTTTCAGTCAGGGGAAAAATTAAGGCGCGCACCCAGGTAGATATGAATTTCTTTATGATTTATTATGTTTTTCCGGCCATTCTGCTGGAAGAGAGTGAAGTGAATGATTTGATTGCCGGAAGCATCCGGGATGCGTGGGAAGCAAAATTTAAAGACAGTAAAATCCAGTATGCTGACTACGATAAAATTTATAACAATTTTCGCGAAAAAATATTTGGAATTTTCTGATTTGGGGACGAATGTTCATTTGGTACAGAGAAAGGAGAGGTTATTGATATGGGTAAGTATTTTCTTGCAGTTGATATTGGGGCATCCAGCGGGAGGCATATACTGGGAAGCCTGGAGAATGGGAAAATAGTGCTGGAGGAAGTGCATCGCTTCTGGAACGGCATGGACGATATAGATGGAACGCTTTGCTGGGACGTGGACAGATTATTTCACGAAATTATAGAAGGCATGAAAAAATGCCGTGAAATCGGGAAAATTCCGGAGAGCGTCGGCATCGACACATGGGGAGTGGATTTTGTGCTCCTCGATAAAGAGGATAAAATCGTCGGTCAGGCGGTCGGTTACAGGGACCACCGCACGGACGGCATGGATGAGGAAGTTTACCGGATTATCAAAGAAGATGACCTGTACGCACGGACGGGGATTCAGAAAGCGATTTTTAACACCATTTATCAGCTGATGGCGTTGAAAAAGCAGCATCCAGAATACATGGAGCGGGCGGAATCCATGCTGATGATTCCCGATTATTTCCATTATAAGCTCTGTGGAAACAAAGTGCAGGAATATTCCGAGGCGACGACCGGGCAGCTCATCAACCCGGCGACAAAGGACTGGGACTATGAGCTGATTGAAAAGCTCGGATTCAAAAAAGAAATTTTCCAGAAGGTATATATGCCGGGTGCGGTGGTCGGGACATTGACCGAAGAAGTCAAGAATGCGGTCGGATATGACTGTCAGGTTGTTCTTCCGCCTACCCACGATACGGCGTCCGCAGTCATGGCGGTTCCGTCCAATGATGAGAACGTCTGCTATATCAGTTCCGGAACATGGTCTCTGATGGGCGTGGAGAGGGATGACGCGGACTGCTCCATGAAAAGCAAGGAAGCCAATTTCACGAACGAAGGCGGCTATCAGGGAAAAATCACCTATCTTGCGAACATTATGGGGCTGTGGATGATACAGTCGGTGCGCGGAAAACTGGCGCCGGAGATGTCCTATGGCGAGTTGTGTGATTTGGCGTCCAAAGAAAGCATTACATCGGTAGTAGACTGTCAGGATGACCGCTTTTTGTCCCCGGACGATATGGTAAAAGAAATTCAGGACTATTGCCGCGAAACAAACCAGGCCGTGCCGGAGACGCTGCCGGAGCTTGCTTCCGTCGTTTATAACAGCCTTGCGAAATGTTATGCGGAGAAATTACAGGAAATCGAAAAACTGGTCGGCGTTAAATACGACAGAATCCATATCATCGGCGGAGGCTCC
Source organism: uncultured Lachnospiraceae bacterium (assembly GCA_910578715.1). Taxonomy (GTDB): domain Bacteria; phylum Bacillota; class Clostridia; order Lachnospirales; family Lachnospiraceae; genus UBA3282. The sequence continues at coordinate 19,048 of CAJTRL010000002.1, forward strand.
AATGCGGTATACTTAAACGAGCTCACCGCGAAATACACGGGCGTTCCGGTCTATGCGGGGCCGGGAGAAGCGACCGCAATCGGCAATATTCTCACACAGATGATTCAGAGCGGAGAATTTGAGGATTTGAAGCAGGCGAGAGCATGCGTGGCGGAATCTTTTGAAATCAAAGTATATGAATAAAAATGATGAACGGGGGAATGCCTGAACGAGGCATTCTTTCGATTATCCGGGTACAATGTAGAACATGAAGCTGCAGAAGGTGCGGCCGGCAAAATGTGTGAATAAAGGCGGAATTTTGGAGTGTGGCGATGGACGATAATCGGAATACTACGACGATATGCTTTACCAATAACAAAGGCGGCAGTGGCAAGTCCACCGCCTGTGCCAATCTGGGATATGAACTTGCGGCGGCGGGGAAAAAAGTGCTGCTCATCGACGGAGATATGCAGCTCAATCTGTCCCTGTCCTTTTTTGATGAAGAGCGGGTGCTCGATATGGCGGAGAGCGAACGAAATTTGTATTATGCCATCCGGGATGGAAAAGATTTGAAGGATTATATCATTTCTACCGACTATGAAAACCTGGATTTGATTCCGTCCTCCACGCTGATGAGCCAGGTGGAGTATGAGCTTTTTACCCGGATGCAGAGAGAATTTATTTTAAAAAAATGCCTTCGGACAATCAGGGAAGAGCGGTGTTATGATTATATTTTAATCGATGCGCCGCCGACCCTCGGCACATGGGTTATCAACATTCTCTGTGCTTCCGATTTCGTTATTGTTCCGGTGGAGGCGTCCCCCTGGGGCTTTTTCGGGCTGGCGAATATGTTCGATTTCCTGAACCGGATTCAGGATGTGACGGATGCGAAAATCATGGGCGTTCTGATTACAAAAGTGGACGAGCGCAAAAACTATTACAGACAGGCAAGAGAGATTTTGGAAAGCTATCAGGAAATTCACGTTTTTGAATCTTTCATTCATGTGGATTCCGCAATCGAGTGGGCACAGGACGCGTCAAAGCCCGTATCGGTTTATAAAAAATCGACGCGGAGTGCGACGGAATTTAAAAAACTGACAGAGGAGGTCATCGGATATGGCAGTAGGTAAGGGAAGTATGGCAAGAGCGGCGAAGGCGGCGGAGAAAAAGGCAAAACCGGAGGAAGGAAAAGAAACCGGAGCGAAGCAGACGGCGGAAGGGATAGAAGAGGCGGCAGCGGTTAAAAAGGCGCCGGCGAAAAAGACGGCGGTCAAAAAGACAACGGCGAAAAAAGCGGCCTCTGATGCAAAGGCGGCTGTCGGAAAGACGGAAACAAAAGCTGTAACGGCGGCCCAGGTCATCGCGGCCCCGTCCGAGGAAGTATTACAACAGATTGTATATCAGAAGAGCAGCGGCATGCTGGAGCGGGAAGCGGCGCCGAATGAGATTTTCGGGCTTGGAGACGAAATGCCCGTTTATTATTTCTGAGATGGCTATGATGAGGGCATTTCAAGAAAAGCCTGGCCCGGTATAATTTATAAAAAAGAACAATGCAGGAAGAACGGCCGAAGAATTGGAAGGAAGAACGATGTCAAACGAACTGTTGACAAACCTGGGAAAACTGCATACGACCGATTTGGGCGCTGTCCGAATCCGTCGAAATCTTTCGATTGATGCGGAGGATGTGGTCGGCTGGTGCAGAGAAAGAATTGAGCGGGCGGATGCGGAGATTGTAAGAAAAGGCAAGAACTGGTATGTGTCCGTGGACGGCTGTGTCATTACGGTAAACGCGCATAGTTATACGGTCATTACGGCGCACCGGACGTAATGACCGTATCATACTGTATGCCGTTGGAGTTTACAACGCCATACGATAGATTTTTTCCATGTCGTCCTGACAGAGGACTTTGGCGGAGCCTTTAGAGCCGCCGCAGGCTTTGGATGCACGGACCGCCATTTCATGGAGCTGTTCATCCGTGGGATGAATGCCCAGTTCACTCATATTGACGGGCATCTGGACGGCATGATAGAAATCCTCCATTGCGGCAATGCCTTTCAGGGCGGTTTCTTCATCGGAACCTTCCGGTTTAATCTGCATGACATTTACCGCGAAGCGGACAAATCTGGGCAAAGCGCTCTGGTATACATATCTTGCCCAGCTCGGCCATATTGCGGCAAGCCCGGCGCCATGCGTTACGTCGAACATTCCGCCGATTTCATGTTCCAGCATATGAGTGGCAAAATCGCCGCCGTCGTTTCCACACCCGGTCAGATTATTATGCGCCAGGGAACCGGCCCACATGATTTCTGCTCTTGCATCATAGTTTTGTGGATTATTGTGCAAAATTTTAGCATTTGCCATCACAGTCCTTAACAGTCCTTCTGCAATCGAATCCGTGATTTCCATGTTTCCCCCATTTGTAAAATAGCGCTCCATCGTGTGCATCATGATATCCACACAGCCGCTTTCCGTCTGGTAATCGGAAAGGGATAAAGTCAGTTCGGGATTCATAACCGCAAATTTGGGGCGTGAGAGATTGTCATCATAGGCCCGTTTTTCTTTTGTCTTTTCATTGGTAATGACGGCCCCCATGCTGGTTTCGCTTCCGGCGGCCGCAATCGTCAGAACAGAAGCCACCGGAAAACATTTTTGAGCGGTGCGGGTATGCTCAAACAGAGTCCAGACGTCCTTATCCGGTTCGGCCAGGCCATAGGCAATCGCTTTTGCGGTATCGATGACGGAGCCGCCGCCGACAGCAAGCAGAAAATCCGCCTGCATTCTTTTTCCCAGTTCGATTCCCTGATAAACTTTGGAAAGATGTGGATTGGGAACGACGCCGCCCAGAAACTCATAGGTCAGTTCCTCTTTTTTTATCGAATCGGTAATTTCGTCCATCAGTCCGTTTTTGAAAACGCGTTCACTTCCATACACGATTAGTATTTTGGTTCCTCCGTATTTCCTGATGTACCTGCCCGTTTCCCTGTGGGTGTCTTTTCCGAAAACGACTTCCGTCGGTGAATAAAAATTAAAATTGTTCGTCATTGCTATCCGCTCCTTTTTCTAGTTGATGAGATAATCATATCAGAAAAGATGGGTTGAAAATATCAGTTTTAGGACTTATAGTATCATTATAAAGACAGAATGCGGGATTTTATTAGTATTTTTCGGCCTAAGCAGAAAGTTGTTTTTTATTCCCGCGGGCAGCGGGCCAAAGTTATGCCTGCATGAATTTAGCGACTGCCGCGAGGGGGAAATTGTGGAGGAAGCGATATGAATCTTTCTTTTATACAGGATGAAAATGCGGTGGAGCTGATAGAGGGAATTTCTTTTGAGTTTCCGTATACCATGCACGAGAGGGACTTAAGCAATTATACGGTTCCGTGGCACTGGCATGAGGAACTGGAATTTAATTATGTATATAAGGGGACGCTTGTTGTCGAAACGGTGAATCATACTTATACCATTCGCCAGGGAGAGGCTTATTTTATCAACACAAATGTCATGAATACAAAGCGAAAAGCGGACGGAGCTTCCGTTGCGGTTGAGCATGCCCATTTATTTCATCCGATTTTGCTCACGGGACATTACCGGAGCATTTTTGAAACGAAATATCTGAATCCTGTCCTGAAAAATCAGTCGGTGGAAGTCGTTATCCTGAAAGAAGATACGGATGGCGGAAAGGCTTTTTTGAATATTTTATATACGCTGACCGGACTGCGCGGAACCGAAAACCGGGAATTTCAAATCAGGAATCTGCTATCCGATGCCTGGAACGTTCTCGTTCAGGAAATAGAATTGCAGAAGCGGATAAAAACATTTCAGACCCTTTCGATTCATGAGCGGACAAAAGATATCCTGAGTTTTCTCCATAAACATTATCAGGAAAGAATAACGATTGCCGATGTTTCTTCCTATGCCGGAGTCAGTGAGAAAGAGTGCATCCGTTCTTTTAAGAATACTTTTCATCAGACGCCGATGGATTATCTGATTCACTATCGCATTGAGCAGGCAAAGCGCCTGCTGGCGGAAACGGACGAGCCGGTCACAAACATCGCATTCATGACCGGCTTTCACAGCAGCGCTTATTTTGGTAAGATATTTAAAAAATATTTAAATGTCACGCCGAAAGAATTTCGGCAGTCCCGCAGACAGGATAACCCCAGTAACATGAAAAATTCCCTATAAGGATAAATCAGGATTCTTTCAGAATCCGGGACAGTCTTTCCAAATCGCCGTTAATAATCAGTTCCGGCGGGAAATTACATTCCGCGAGTAACGGCAGAATATATTGAATATCCCCGATATGCGCTTTTCCGTGACTGTCGCTGGACAGCAGAACCGGGAGGCGCATTTTTTTGCAGAGTGTGAGAATCCTCATCGAATTGCGGCGGCCTTCCGTCCGGTATGCGTCCGGCATCAGGGAAGCGTTGTTGATTTCGGGATAAACGTGATTTTCTCTGGCGGAGGACAATAGCCGTTCATAATCCACCGGAAACCGTCCGTCGTCGGGATGGCCGAGAAAGCGGACGCCCGGATGTTTCATTGCGCGGATATAAGCGTCGGTATTGGATTCAACCGTGCCTGCGCGGAATGTGGGCGGATGAATGCTGACAAAGGCATAATCCAGCAACGGAATCAGTTTATCTTCCATGTCCAAGTCGCCTTTTTCGTTCAAAATATTCAGCTCCGCTCCATATAATAGCGAAACGCCGAAACGCTTCCGTTCCGCCAGCAGAAGATTCCGAAAATAAGAACTGTCCGCTGCGCCCGGCGTGGCCGGCCCATGGTCTGAGATGCCGAGCACCCGAAGGGAGCATTTCGCCGCCGCCCGCGCCATATCCGTTATGGTGTCCTGTGTGCCGTGCCCGCTGGCGATGCAGTGGGTGTGAATATCTGCCAGAATGGGAAATGTCTGCATAAAGAATACCTTCCTAATATAAATCTAAACAATCTTTGCCAGTTTTTTGCCGGGTATATATTTTATTATGGCACAATTCGCATGATTCTGCAAATAATCCCGGTGTATGGAATATTTTTTAACGATTCAGCTTCCGCCACGGACCAGGTATCGTTCTCTTTGGAGGCACGCTTTCGCTCCACACAGATAATTTACGAAGTAAATTTTCTGTCAGGCAAGCAACGGTACTAAGCTCAAATGCAGCAAGCTGCCTTTTCGCTAAGGACCGGCTGCCTTTACAGGGCCTCCGCCAGAGAACGATACCTGGTCCGTGGCGGAAGCTGAATCGTTAATCCCGCCCGAAAAAGGAAACTCCAGGTTGCCAAAGAGAACCCTGAAATTGGTAGTAATCATGAAAGATATTTTATACAATATTATTGTGTTGGAATGGAGTGGCCGGAACGGATATTCTGCGGCCGGGTGGTCGCCGGAAAGGAGGCGGATAAGATGAAACTGTCGGAAAAAATAGTGGAACTGAGAAAAGCAAACGGAATGACTCAGGAGGAACTCGCCGCAATATGCAATGTCAGCAGACAATCCATCTCGAAATGGGAGGCGGACATCGCGCTGCCGGAAACGGAAAAGATATTGATACTGGGAGAGACTTTCCGGGTTTCTCTGGACGTTCTGTTAAAGGATGAACTGACGGTAAATGCGGTGAAGGAAGTTCATCATTGCGGAGACAATGCGGTTCAGGAGAAAAAAGCAGAAATCTATGAGGGAATCCTGATAAAGGAAAGCGTCACGGACGATGCAGTTATCGATATGCTGCGCGTTCATAAAGTGGAATTGTGGCATGCGGGCGGAAGGCCGAGATACTGGACGGCGCTGTTTTTTACCTGTGACAGGAGGGATTTCCCGGAGCGCGTTGCGGAAGTGATGGTGTCAGACCGGAACGGAGGCGGGAACTGGTTTGTAGATTTTAAGGCGGGCAGTGAAAAATATATCGTGCTGAGAAACAAAGTTTTAAAATACCAGATTGGAAATCAGGAGCAGAAGGCGTCCGTCTGTGCAGAGTGTCGTAAACTGGGCATCCCGGAGGAACAGATGAACTGGCCGGAGTAAGAAAGGCGGCACAGAAACTATGTGGGAATGGTGTAAAGACTGTGCGGGAACGGCACGGAAATGGAGGATATCATGAGAGTTTTATTGACATCGGCGGGACTGGAAACGGAAGAAATCAAGCAATATTTTATGGAGATGCTGGGAAAGGAAATGGTGCAGGTACATGCCTTGTTTATTCCGACGGCGGCAATCGACGCGGACGCAGTAGCGGTATTGCCAAAGTGCATGAACGACTTGCTAAAATGCGGCATCCCAAATAAGAATATCAGGGTATACGATTTGCATTACGGGATGGAAATCGAAGAGCTGAGGCAGTATGATGTGGTATACTTGTGCGGCGGCAATACAGGGTATCTGCTGGAAAGGGTGAATGATACGGGGTTTGGCAAGGCTTTGAAGGAATATATCCGTCTGGACGGCCCGGTCATCGGCGTGAGCGCGGGAAGCCTGATTTTTACCAATAATCTGCCCGGCAGCCTGGGACTGCTGAATACGAAGCTGGACGTTCACTGTGCGGACGGCGAAAAAACAGGGAAGGTCGCATTTCCGGTAAAAGAAAATATCCGGCTGACCAATACCTGTGCGCTGGCGGTGCGGGAAATTCCCGACGGGCTGGAGATAATCGGCGGATGATTACTCCGCCGTTTCTCCATAAAGCGCTTCCCACGTCGGCCTGTCTATTGCGATTACGCTGTTCTTGCCGTAAAACACCGCGGTTGCCCAGTTGGTAAATTCTTTCGGGTCATCCGTGACCGGCATATGCATCAGAGGGCCTTGTACGTCGTTGATAAACGGTACAATGATGTCTTCCTTATCCGGCGTTTCCATCAGTTTGGTCTGCAAATCCATCTGCATTTTATAATCCGCGGCTTCTCCGCTTACGATATAGCGTAAGGCGTTATAAGAAGCGGTTTTTTTGAGGGTGCCTTTAAAATGAAATAGTGGCACAAGGCAGAGCAACAGTCCCGGAATCCATATCATCCGGTAAACATTCTTAATACAATTTTCAGACCATAGGGCTTTCAATCTGAAAGCGGTTTTTTCAGCAATCATCAGCAAAATTCCTGACGCGGACAGCAAAAAGACTTGATAATTAGTATTCGGGACGCCCCCGGAAACAGGCACACCGGAATAGATTTCCGGCGTCTGCATGGCGCTGTGCAGACAGAAAAGTAATACGGCTCCCAAAACAGGAATCCGAAACCGATAGGAGTTTTCCTGATGGCAGAACGCGGCGATAAAAATAAGGAATAAAGCAAAAAGTCCCACAAATATCAAGGGCTTATTTTCCAGGTAATTTCCTATATCTTTCAGCGCATACCCAAAAGCCTTTCCGATGGTCTGCACAATTCTGGAAAAAGAAAAATCGAGCGTCGTTCCCTCTAAGTAAGCACGGAACCGATTGCCCGGCGCCCTCATGCTGATGACGAGTCCTGTCAGTTCCAGAAGGAGTGGCAGTAAGAGCCAGAGGATGCGGCGCTTTTTTTGCATAAAAAGAACATAAAGAAGCATATAGCAGGTTACAATCATGACAAGCAAAGCAGCCTGATAGTTGGAGCCGCCAAGCAGTGTCATAAAAACCGTGATTCCCAGAAAATATCTTTTCCGATAAGTCTCGGCATATTGAAAAAGCCATGCGATTAACATCTGGCACATAGAAAAAGGAAGGATATAGTGTACACAGCCGGTGTACCAGAAAACGGAGGCTTTGACGTTGGGGATAAATTCTACGCTGATTATCAGAAAACATACAGTAATCAGGAGATAATGCCATTTATCAAAGGCTAGTTTTTTGCGGAATATCTGCCAGAACAGGTAAAAAGTGCTTCCAATCCAGAAGAACAGCATCATAGGGGCTACGATACAGTAAGCGCCGTCATGAAAGGCTTCCGGCTGTATACTGAACAGAAAGAGACTGAACCAGTTGCCCTGATGATTGGAATAAAGTTTTGTAATGGTTTTATATGACGCCCGGCCGACTTCTGCGAGGGAGTGGGTGTCCAGCCAGGCGGCTCTCGTATACATTGCGCAATTGTAATCGTCTCCGGAAGCCCGGTTGACAGGGGAAAGATAAAGTAACGGTATCAGGAGCAGAACAAAAACCGCAATCGCCAGGATGGCGGTTGTCATAGGTATTTTTTTCATAAGGATTCCTTTCATCATGTTTTAATGTTTTATCGATTATTTTCATACCGGAATGAGATATCGTTTCCGCTATTTTATTTTCAGCTATTGATACACCATTCTGTCTGCTATGACAGACACGACAATTCCTTTTACGAGCGGTCTGCGTTTGCGGCAATCCGCAGGATAGTTTGAAAAGGCATTTGCATTATACTATAATAGATAGTAGATTGCAACGAAAAAATTAAGTATAGTATACGCAATTCAGCTTGCAGAGGCCCCGGCCTGACGCGGTCAACGATTTCTTCCTGATATCGGAAAAGCACGCTGCCAACGTTGCCTTCTTTGATGAGAATTACAGGCGTTGCAGCGTTTGGAACCTGACAATTTTCCAACATGGTTCTTCCATCGTCAGCCAGGCGTCTTCTGCCAGCGTTTCTTCATAAAAGAAAATCCCACACAAAACCAACAAAAACCAACCAAAAACAGAAAAGAACAGAAATTTTTCCCAGCTCCAAAAGATGAATCGGGCAAAAACGGAAGAATAAAATGTTGTTTTGTGTTGAATTTGTATTGACTTTATCGGGGACATACTTTATAATATGGTATAACGGTAAAAGTAGATGGATAAGAGGGGCTTCGCGGGCCCAAATATCGCGGACAGAAAGGTATGGATTTTTGATGGAAGAGAAGCAGAGAATCATACAGGAGCTTGTTCCCGGCAGACAGATTACGCTGGCGCATATCATCGCCAATCCTGACAGCATTCTTTATGAAAAACTGGGTTTAAATCCGGCCGTAGAATATGCGAAGTCCGCAATCGGCGTTCTGACGGTAAGCCCTGCGGAAACGGCAATTATCATTGCCGATATCGCGATGAAATCTTCCGGCGTGGACTTAGGTTTTGTGGACAGGTTTTCCGGGTCCCTTATCGTCACAGGAACGGTCTCTCAGGTGGAGGCGGCAATTCAGGCGATTCTTCTTTATACGGAAAACACGCTGGGATATACCGTCTGCAAGATTACAAGAACATGAAAAAGCTGATTTTAATAGGACGCAGCGAAGCGGGCAAAACGACGCTGACACAGGCGTTAAAAGGTGAAACGATTACTTATAAAAAAACGCAGTATGTCAATTATTTTGACGTTATTATCGATACGCCGGGCGAATATGCGCAGACAGCGAAACTCGGAAGGGCGCTGGCGCTTTATTCTTACGAAGCCGACGTGGTGGGGCTTTTGCTTGCGGCGAACGAGCCCTATTCGCTCTATCCGCCCAACATCACCTGTATGGTGAACCGGGAGGTCATTGGCATCGTGACGAAGATTGACAGAGAGGACGCCGACCCGGAACAGGCGGCGAGGTGGCTTGAACTGACGGGATGCAAGAAGATATTTTTTGTTAATTCCAGGGCGAATGAAGGCGTGGCCGAGATTCTGGAGTATCTGAGCGAGCCGGGGGATAACTTACCTTGGCAAAAATGAACGGGGAACTAAAATAGAAGATACGCTGTGCGGGGATTCTATTTGGATATAGTTTAATAAAGAAAAGAAAAGGAGAAAAAAATGGCACTGAACGAGTATGAAATCAAGAAACAGATTTGCGACATCGGCAAAAGAATCTATGACCGGAACATGGTTGCGGCGAACGACGGAAATATTTCCGTAAAGCTGAACGACAACGAATTTTTATGCACGCCTACCGGCGTATCGAAGGGATTCATGACCCCGGAATTTATCTGCAAGGTCGATGCGGACGGCAATGTAATCCAGGCAAACAAAGGATTCCGGCCTTCTTCCGAAATCAAGATGCACATGCGTGTCTATAAGAAAAGGCCAGACGTCGGCTCCGTAGTACATGCGCATCCTACGTTTGCAACGAGCTTTGCCATCGCAGGCATTCCGCTGACACAGCCGATTATGCCGGAAGCGGTTATCGCACTCGGCTGCGTTCCGATTGCACCTTACGGAACACCTTCCACAATGGAGATTCCCGATGCGGTAGAGCCGTATCTGGAGCACTTTGATGCGGTACTGTTAGAGAGCCACGGCGCGCTGACCTGGTCAACGGACCTCCTTGCGGCATATATGAAGATGGAATCCGTAGAGTTCTATGCGGAACTTCTTTACAAAGCAAGACAGCTCGGCGGCCCGAAGGAGTTCAGCCCTGAAAACGTTCAGAAGTTATATGAAATCAGAAGAAAAATGGGTCTGCCCGGACGCCATCCGGCAGATTTGTGCCAGAACAAAGGAAAGGCGAACTGCCATAACTGCGGCTCCTGTTCTTCTTCCGCGGGTTCCCAGGACAGCCAGGAACTGGTAGCTGCAATCACGAAGAAAGTTTTAGAGCAGCTCGGCAAATAATCTATGGATAAATATAACCTTGAGAAAATAGTAAAAAATCTCGTTGACGAGGCGATTGTAAAAGAAGTCATGTCCCTGCAGCTTGCCGTAAAGCTGATTGAAACGGTGGAGCAGAAAGCACAGGAGATGGGAATGCGGGTCGTCATCGCCGTGTCGGACGCGGCGGGAAGACCGGTGGCGGTTCACTGTATGGACAACGCCTATCACGGCAGTTTCGATGTGGCGTTAAATAAAACTTATACGGCCACCGCTTTTCAGATGTCAACGAGCGAATTATCACGATTATGCCAGCCCGGTCACGATTTGTACGGCCTTCAGTTTTCCAATGACGGGAAGGTGATGATACTCGGCGGCGGCGAACCGCTGATGGTCGGCAATACGATGATAGGCGCCCTGGGCGTGTCAGGCGGCACGGCGGTTCAGGACACGGAGCTGGCGGCTTACGGAAAAGCCATGTTAAAGGAGGTAATCAAGTGTCTTTAGATGAAAGCATGATTCATGACATTGTACAGAAAGTCATGGCAAATATGCAGATATCCGGTTCTGTGGAAGGGATGCACGGCGTATTCAAAGATATGAACGACGCCATCCAGGCATCCATTGAGGCGCAGAAGGTTGTTCGCAATCTGAGTCTGGACCAGAGAGAAAAAATCATCTCTGCCATTCGGAGAAAGACCCATGAAAATGCGGAAATTATCGCCAATATGGGCGTGAACGAGACCGGAATGGGCAATGTGGGAGATAAAATTTTAAAACATCATCTGACGGCGGATAAGACGCCCGGAACGGAAGATTTAAAAACGATTGCATGGTCCGGCGACAGAGGACTTACGTTAGTGGAAATGGGGCCCTTTGGCGTTATCGGCGCGATTACGCCGGCGACCAATCCTTCGGAAACGGTTATCTGCAATTCCATCGGCATGATTGCCGGCGGAAACACGGTCGTATTCAATCCTCATCCGAATGCGAAAAAAACGACGATTTTTACCATCAATATGATTAACGAAGCATCTCTGGAAGCGGGCGGCCCGGATAACGTGGCGGTTACGGTGGAGGTGCCGACGATGGACACAAGCGCAATTATGATGAAGCATCCTTCCATACCGCTTCTCGTTGCGACAGGCGGCCCCGGCGTTGTAACGGCAGTGCTTTCTTCTGGCAAAAGGGCAATCGGCGCGGGCGCGGGCAATCCTCCGGCGCTGGTAGACGATACCGCAGATGTCCGGAAGGCGGCGCAGGATATCGTGAACGGCTGTACGTTTGACAACAACCTGCCCTGTATCGCGGAAAAAGAAATCGTGGCGATGGACAGCATCGCGGACGAACTGATGCACTATATGATTCAGGAAAACGGCTGTTACCTTGCGAGCAAGGAAATTCAGGACAAACTGACGGCAACGGTTATCACGCCTAAGGGGGCGTTGAACAGAAAATGCGTGGGAAGAAGCGCCAGGGCGCTGCTCGCGATGGTAGGCGTGGAAGTGGGACCGGAAATACGCTGTATTGTATTTGAAGGCCCGAAAGAGCACCCGCTTATCGCAACGGAGCTGATGATGCCGATTCTCGGCATGGTCAGAGTCAAAACTTTTGAGGAAGGCGTGGAGACGGCCGTATGGCTGGAGCATGGCAATCGCCATTCCGCACATATCCATTCCAAAAATGTAGATAACATTACAACATATGCAAAGGCAATCGATACGGCGATTCTGGTAAAGAACGGGCCAAGCTATGCGGCGCTCGGATTTGGCGGCGAAGGGTACTGCACTTTCACGATTGCTTCCAGAACGGGCGAGGGCCTGACGAGCGCGCAGTCGTTTACGAAGAGAAGACGCTGCACGATGTCCGACAGCCTCTGCATCCGCTAATGTAGTGAAGAGAAGTTCTAAAACTCGCGCCAATGGGCGCTTCGTTAAGAACTTCTACGGCCCGCGAGGCGGACCTTCTTCACTCTGCAGAATGTCCTGACGGCCATTCTGCCTCTGTATGAAATAGAAAGATTCAGAAAGGAGATAAACAGAAATATGGCAGTAAATGAAAAGGAAGTTGAGCAGATTGTCAAACAGATTTTAGGCCAGCTTTCGGGAAGCGGCGTCGGCGCACAGGCAGCTGCACCGGCGAAAAGCCAGGCGGCAGCGGGAATCCCGGCAACGGCGCATGTTGCAATGCTGACGGAACTGGAAAAATTTGAAGTAAAAGAATTTCCGATGCCACAGGTCGGCGACGACGATATTCTGGTGAAAGTGGAAGGCTGCGGCGTCTGCGGAACGGATGCGCACGAATTTAAGCGCGACCCCTTCGGCCTGATTCCGGTAGCGCTCGGACATGAAGGAACCGGAGAAATCGTTAAAATGGGTAAGAATGTGAAAAAGGACAGCGCGGGCAAGGACCTTCATCTTGGCGATAAAGTCGTTACCTGTATGATTTTCAAAGACGACCCGGAAATTACGATGTATGATTTGAACAAACAGAATGTGGGAGCGGCGGACGTATACGGACTGCTTCCCGATGACGACGTACATTTAAACGGCTGGTTTTCCGATTATATTCTGATTCGCGGCGGCTCTACCGTGTTCAATGTGAGCGACCTGGATTTGGATTCCAGAATCCTGATAGAGCCCTGCGCGGTGCTCGTGCATGCGGTGGAAAGAGCGAAAACAACGGGAATCTTACGGTTTAACAGTCGCGTTGTCGTACAGGGCTGCGGACCGATTGGCCTGATTTGTATCGCAGTACTCCGTACACTCGGCATTGAGAACATTACGGCGGTGGACGGCAACGATATGCGTCTTGATTTTGCCAAAAAACTTGGCGCTTCCCATACGGTGAGCTTTAAAGAGTATCAGGGAATCGAAGCACTGACCGGAGCGGTCAAGGAATCTTTTGGCGGTCATCTGGCGGATTTCGCATTCCAGTGTACGGGAAACCCGGCGGCGCATGCCAATATCTACAAGTTCATCCGCAACGGCGGCGGACTTTGTGAACTGGGCTTTTTCGTAAACGGTGGCGATGCGACGATTAATCCGCATTTCGATTTATGCTCGAAAGAAATTACGCTTGTTGGTTCCTGGGTATACACGCTGCGGGATTATGCGACGACTTTTGACTTCTTAAAGAGGGCAAAAGGAATCGGCCTTCCGTTAGCAGACTTAATTACCCACAAATATCCGTTAGAGCAGATTAACGAAGCGCTGAAAACAAATCTTGCGATGACCGGACTGAAAATTGCAATCGTAAACAAGTAAGAGATTTGTGCCGACGCAGATAGCGTCCGGACACAAATATTGCAGACTGTTAGAAAGGCATGGTATCATTTATGGAAGAAGTAACATCTCGTAAGGAAGCGGAAGCGGTAGGTCTGCTGGAAGTATTTGGCCTCGTATGCGCTTTCCTTGCCGCAGATGCGGGCTGCAAGGCGGCAAACGTCCGGCTGGAAGTGTTCGATAAGAACAAGCCTGCCAATGCAGATGCTCTGCCGGTGCCGCTTCTGGTAACGGTCAAATTCAGAGGCAGCATTGCGGATGTCGAGGAAGCTATGCGGGCTGCGGAAGAGGTTGCGCTTGCAAATACGGGAGTCGTATGTAAATACATTATTCCGAGACCAACGGAAGATACGGAAAAAATGCTGAAAATCAGCGCACTGGATAAAAATTAAAAAACTGACGCCGGACGGCGGCACGATGTAAAGCAAAACAAGGAGGATTTAGTATGGCACAGGAAGCATTAGGAATGGTTGAAACAAGAGGACTTACGGCGGCAATTGAAGCGGCCGATGCGATGACCAAAGCGGCGGAAGTCGTTTTAATCGGAACGGAAAAAATCGGTTCCGGACTCGTAACCGTTATGGTACGCGGCGATGTAGGCGCGGTAAAGGCAGCGGTTGAAGCCGGAACAAACGCGGCGAGCAAATTAGGCGAACTGGTAGCGACTCATGTAATACCGAGACCGCATAACGACGTGGAAAAGATTCTTCCGAAGTTCAAAGCATAGGGCGGGAAGAAGTTCTAAAGTAGTCTCGCCATTGGTATTGGAATGAATATGGGTATGCGGCATGAAAAAGGAGTAACGGCATGGGTAAAGCATATGGATTCATAGAAATAACCGGAGTCGTGGCGGCAATGGATGCGCTGGACATCATGTGCAAGGCGGCCAATGTGGAACTTGCGACATGGGAAAGAAAGCTCGGAGGAAGGCTGGTCACGCTGGTAATAGAAGGAGACGTGTCGGCGGTCAGGCAGGCCGTTGAGGCAGGCTCCACACAGGCGTTAAAGAAGCCTGCGGCAACCGGAGTGCTTCCCAACCCGCATCCGGAAATTGTCAGAATGGTAGAACTTTCGGCAAGCCGTTTCAAAGGAAAGGCAGAGCCTTCATCCGGCTCGAAGATGCTGGGCGAAGACCCGCCGGATTTTGTACCTAAAAACGAAAAGTAGTTAATAGGAATTTATTGAAAAAGAAAACAGGAGGAAAAAAATTATGGCATCACTCGAAGCATTGGGAATGGTTGAAACAAGAGGACTTGTAGCGGCAATTGAAGCGGCGGATGCAATGTGCAAGGCTGCAAACGTAACTTTAATCGGAACGGAAAAAATCGGTTCCGGACTCGTAACCGTTATGGTACGCGGCGATGTAGGCGCGGTAAAATCCGCAGTAGAAGCGGGCGCTAACAGCGCGGGCGCACTCGGAGAACTGATTGCGACCCATGTAATCCCGAGACCGCACAACGACGTGGAGATGATTTTACCCAAACTCGGTTAATGAAAGGACACCCGGAAAACGGGTATTCTTCCAGGAAACTTGAAGGTCTGGCGAACGGACGAAGGAAGGAAACGGGGTAGATGATGGACACTTATAACGAAGTAGAGCGGATTACGAGAATGGTGCTCCAGACGATTGAAAACGCCAAAGAGAACGAGAACCGCATGACGGTTCCCGTCGGCGTTTCCGCGCGGCATATCCACCTGACACAGGAGGATGTGGAGAAATTGTTCGGAGCGGGTTATCAGCTGACGAAAAAGAAGGATTTGATGGGCGGGCAGTTTGCGGCGAATGAACAGTGTACTGTCGTTGGACTGAAGCTGCGCGCCATTGAGAATGTACGGATATTGGGGCCGGTCAGAAAAAAATCACAGGTCGAGATATCCGCTACGGATGCGAGAACGCTTGGCGTCAATGCACCCTTACGCCAGTCGGGAGATACGGCCGGGTCGGCTCCCGTTGCGCTTGTCGGACCCAAAGGCGCAGTTTATCTGAAAGAAGGCTGCATCGTTGCGGCGAGACATATCCATATGACTCCGGCAGAGGCGGCATCTGCATCACTGCATGACGGAGACTATGTTTCCGTTAAAATGGGGAACGAAAGGGGCGCGGTGCTCGACCATGTGAAAATCCGCGTTGACGAGTCTTTTTCTCTGGAGATGCACATCGATACGGATGAAGCCAATGCCTGTCAGGTAAAACAGGGCGACTGTGCAAACATAGTGCGGAAATAATGCCCATATCCGGGCATTATTCCGGCGGCTGACGGGGCTATTTGACAGAGAGGTTCATTATGATTATAGGAAAAGTGGTAGGAAGTTTATTTTCTACGAGAAAAAGTGAAAAGTTGGTCGGCAACAAGTTTATGATAGTAGAACCTGTCGAAACGATGAGAGGGAACGGAGAGCGTCTCGTGGCGATTGACATCATCGGCGCCGGAATCGGGGAATATGTGCTGGTGGCACAGGGCTCCGCGGCCAGAATCGGATGCGATATGGCGGATGCGCCTGTTGATGCGGCAATCGTAGGCATCATTGACGAAGGACAGGATTGGAGCAGATGACCATGTTAATTGATGAACTGAAAAAAATTGCAAAAGAAAGCGGTGTAGTGGGGGCCGGCGGAGCCGGCTTCCCATCCTATGCCAAAATGACGGAACAGGCGGACACGGTTATTTTAAACTGTGTGGAATGTGAACCGCTTTTAAAGCTGCATAAACAGCTGCTTGCTTCCCATGCGGAAGAAATTGTCGGGATGTTAAATGAGGTACGGGAAACGTTCGGGGCAAAAGAAGCGGTCATCGGCATTAAAAGTGAACATCGGAATACGATTCGGATATTGGAAGAAGTTCTTAACGACTATCCCAAAGTCAGAATCTGCGCGGTACGGCCGACTTATCCGATGGGCGATGAGGTGATTCTCATCTATGAGGCGACAGGGCGCGTCATCAAACCGGGCGGGCTCCCGATTGACGAGCATGTTGTCGTTTATAATACGGAAACGATGTACAACCTGTACCGGGCGGTACATCTTGGAGAACCGGTTACTGACAAACTGGTGACAATCGTTGGTGAAATCGAGCATCCTGTAACCGTCAGCGTTCCGCTCGGAACGACGGTGAAAGAGGCGGTTTTGCTTGCGGGAAAAATAACGGTAAAAAACCCGGCCTTTGTCATGGGCGGGCCGATGATGGGAAAACTCGGAACGGAAAACACCGTTATAACAAAGACTACAAATGCAATTATCATTTTACCGGAAGACCATAAAGTGGTAATGCGTATGAATAAAAATCTGGAGCTGGAGAGACGGAAAGCCGCGTCCTCCTGCTGTCAGTGCAGAACCTGTACGGAAATGTGTCCGAGACATGCGCTCGGCCATCCGATAGAACCGCACCGCATCATGCGCGCGGTGGCAAATCACGATACAAGCGATTTGTCGGTTTATACGAATACGGCTTATTGCAGCAGCTGCGGCCTGTGTGAAAATTATGCCTGTCCCCAGGGACTTTCGCCCAGAAGCGTTATCGCGGAATTTAAGAACGGGCTGAGGGCGGCCGGAATCCGGGGTGAAAAGCCGGAACCGGAAGAAGTCGTTTCGGACAGGGAACTGAAAAAGGTTCCGGTGGCGAGATTAAAGGCAAGACTGGGCTTGTCCGATTACGATGTCCCGGCGCCGCTTACGGACAAAATCCCCGCTGTCGGGCGGGTAAAGATTCTGATGAGCCAGCATATCGGCGCTCCGGCGAAACCGATTGTTACGGAAGGCAGTCCGGTGAAAAAAGGACAGACAATCGGAGAAGCGGCGGAAGGGCTTGGCGTAGCGGTTCACAGCTCCATAGACGGCATCGTGGAGAAGGTGAACGAGAAGGAAATTGTGATTCGGAAAGCATAAGGATAGGAATCTCAAACGAAGATATAAAACGGGAAAGGATATGGTTATCAAAATGGCGAAGGCAATCGGTATGGTGGAAATGACGACAGTCTCCACAGGGTATCTGGCGGCGGATGAAATGGCGAAGGCTGCGGATGTGGAAATTTTACAGGCGGAAGTTACCTGTCCCGGCAAGTTTGTCATTCTTGTGACGGGAGAACTGAGCGCGGTTCGGGCGTCCGTTGACCGGGCGGGAAACAGATATGCGGATAAGGTCATCGATACGTTTGTGCTCGGCAACCCGCATGAATCCATTTTTCCGGCAATCTACGGAACCGCACAGCCGGAGAAAATCGATGCACTGGGCATTCTGGAAACGTATGATGTGGCGGCGCTGATTGTGGCGGCGGATATGGCGGCCAAAACGGCGGTCGTGGAACTGATTGAACTGCGCCTCGCCAAAGGCATGTGCGGCAAGAGCTATATGACGCTTACAGGAAGTGTTTCCGCCGTACAGGCGGCCATCGACAGGGCAAAATCGGAAGCCGGTGATAAGGGCATGTTCCTTGACAGCGCGGTTATCGCAAGACCCTCCGATAAGCTGATGAAGTACATATTCTGACAGACAGTAAAGGAAATTGCCATGGGTGAGCCAGATGTCATACGGTTTTGATGTATGACCGTCTGGAAGACAACCGGGATATGATGGAGGCGGGAAATGTTAGCGGCCGAGAGAAGGAACCTGATTCTGGAAAAGGTTCATGAAAACAAAAAGGTAATTGTCAGCGAGCTGAGCAGAGAGTTCGATGTTTCCGAAGAGACCATCCGCAGGGATTTGGATAAGCTGGAAGAGGACGGCCATGTCATCAAGAGTTACGGGGGTGCGGTCATCAACGAGAAAGGAAGCATTGACCTTCCCTTTAACGTCCGGTGGAAGTCGAACACCCAGGGCAAGCAGAAGATTGCGGAGCTGATTAGCCAGGAAATCGAAGACGGCGACCATATTATCCTGGACGCTTCTACGACAGCGGTCTTTATCGCCAAGAATATCAAGCAGAAAAGACATTTGACGGTTATAACCAATTCCATCGAAATACTGTTGGAATTGTCGGATGTGTCAGGGTGGGATATTATCGCGACAGGCGGCCTTTTGAAAGCCGGTTCCATGTCCCTGCTCGGGAAAAGGGCGGCGGACGGCATCAGCTCCTATTATGTGGATAAGGCATTTATCTCTTGTAAGGGAGTTGATTTGGAAAAAGGCGTTACCGATGGAAATGATGAAACCGGAGGCGTGAAACAGAACATGCTTTCCGCGGCGGATAAAGTTTATCTTGCGGTGGATTCCAGCAAGTTTGGGAAAACTGCGCTTTCCAAAATCTGCGGTCTGCAGGAGGTGGATGTTATTGTCACCGACCGGAAACCGGACGCACCCTGGCTTGAGGCGTTTCAGAGGATGGGAATAGCGTGTATTTATAAAGAGTAACAGGTAAAGTAATGAAAAGAAAAGATTTGCTTTGCGGGGCGTGTCAGGCATTGCCGGAAATGCCGGGGCTCTGGTGGCGGATATCGTCGGAGATATCAGGATTTTGGCAGCAGATATTGCGGATTGAGAAAATCGCAGAGTGAGAGAAAGGCGTGGTTATTGGCATGGTGAATACTTATTATACGAAACCGATTGAAAAAACGGAGAGAATACCGAAACTGGTAGCGGATTTGTATGCGAAGATGCCGGAAATCGAGGCGGCAAGGGCGGAACTGATTACGGAGTCCTATCGGGAAACGGAAGGGCAGCCCATTATGATGCGCAGAGCAAAGGCTTTTGCGCATATTCTGGAGAACATTCCGATTATTATCCGGCCGGGAGAGCTGATTGTGGGCAGTTCCACGATTGCGCCGAGAGGATGTCAGACTTATCCGGAGTTTTCCTATGAATGGATGGAAGCAGAGTTCGATACGGTGGAGCATCGGGCGGCGGACCCTTTTTATATTGCCGACGAGACGAAAAAACGGCTGAAAGCGGTCAACGGCTACTGGAAGGGCAAGACGACGAGCGAGCTTGCATACAGCTATATGGCACCGGAAACCCACCGTGCGATGGAGCATAACTTTTTTACGCCGGGAAACTATTTCTATAACGGCGTAGGACATATTACGGTGCAGTATGATAAGGTGCTGGCAGTCGGCTTTGCCGGAATTAAGGAAGAGGCGGCGAAGGAGCTTGCGGGCTGTCAGTTCGGGGATGAAAATTACGCGACGAAAAGCGTTTTTCTGGAAGCGGTCATGCTTTCCTGTGATGCGGTAATCGGTTATGCCGGAAGATATGCGCGGCTTGCTGCGGAAATGGCGGACAAAGAAAGGGATGCGAAGCGGAAACAGGAACTGCTCACTATTTCCGAAATCTGTAAGAAAGTGCCGGAGCATGGCGCGGAAGGTTTTCAGGAGGCCTGTCAGTCGTTCTGGTTCGTACAGCAGCTTCTGCAGCTGGAATCCAGCGGACACTCCATTTCGCCGGGCAGATTCGACCAGTACATGTATCCGTATTATGAAAAAGATTTAAGCAGCGGAAAGCTGAGCCGGGAATACGCACAGGAACTGATTGACTGTATCTGGGTGAAGCTGAACGATTTGAATAAATGCCGCGATGAAGTGAGCGCGGAAGGCTTTGCGGGGTATTCCCTGTTTCAGAATCTGATTGTAGGCGGTCAGACGGTGGATGGCAAAGATGCCACAAATGATTTGTCTTTTATGTGCATTACGGCTTCCAAGCATGTTTTTCTGCCGCAGCCTTCGCTGTCCATCCGTGTGTGGAACCGTTCTCCACAGGATTTGTTACTGCATGCGGCGGATTTGACGAGAACCGGCATCGGGCTTCCGGCTTATTATAATGATGAAATCATCATTCCCGCACTGATTAACCGGGGACTTACGCTGGAAGACGCGAGGGATTACAATATCATCGGCTGCGTGGAACCGCAGAAATCCGGGAAAACGGAAGGATGGCATGACGCCGCATTCTTTAACATGTGCAGACCGCTTGAGATGGTATTTACCAACGGATATGATAACGGAGAACTGGCCAGCATACAGACCGGAAATGTGGAAGATTTTAAAACCTTTGATGAGTTTTACGACGCCTATAAAAAGCAGATGAATTATAACATTTCCCTGCTCGTCAATGCGGACAACGCTATCGACATGGCGCATATGATTCTGTGTCCGCTGCCTTTTGAATCCTGTATGGCGGACGACTGCATCAGACGGGGCAAGAGCCTCCAGGAAGGCGGTGCGGTGTACAACTTCACAGGTCCCCAGGGTTTTGGTATCGCAAACGTGGCGGATTCCCTGTATACGGTGAAAAAGCTCGTATTTGAAGAGAAAAAAGTAACAATCGGGGAGCTGAAAAAGGCGCTGGAAATGAATTTCGGACAGGGCTTCGATGCGGTTATGGCCAGAGAGATTGCATTACAGGTAGCAAAGTCACTGGAAGCACAGGGACAGAAAGTGACGCCCGATATTATTGAAATGACAATCCGCAGCGTGCTTACCATGCAGCTTCCGGCCGAAGAAAAAGCACGTTATGAAGAAATTCTGGCGATGATAGACGAACTGCCCAAATTCGGCAACGATATTGACGAAGTGGATGAGCTGGCAAGAGATGCGGCCTATACCTATACGAGACCGCTTGAAACGTATAAAAATCCGAGAGGCGGTATTTTCCAGGCGGGCTTATATCCGGTGTCCGCAAACGTGCCCCTCGGAGCCCAGACCGGAGCGACACCGGACGGACGGCTGGCGCATACGCCGGTGGCGGATGGTGTGTCACCTTCTTCCGGTAAAGATACAAACGGGCCGACGGCGGCATGCAACTCGGTAGCGCGCCTCGACCACGGCATCGCCAGCAACGGAACCCTTTTCAATATGAAAATTCATCCAACGGCCATGTCAGGTCAGAAAGGACTTGAGAATTTCGTTTCCCTCGTCCGCGGTTATTTTGACCAGAAAGGCATGCACATGCAGTTTAATGTGGTTGACAGGGAGACGCTTCTCGATGCGCAGAAGCACCCGGAGAAATACAGCGGACTGGTAGTGCGTGTGGCGGGCTATTCCGCGCTCTTTACGACACTGTCCAAATCGTTACAGGACGACATTATCCGCAGAACGGAGCAGGCGGCTTTCAGATAAACCGGAACGGGAAATTTTCCGTGCAAAAAGAAACAGGCGTTTTCTGTGAA
The DNA here is from genome assembly GCA_910578715.1 of uncultured Lachnospiraceae bacterium. Classification (GTDB taxonomy): domain Bacteria; phylum Bacillota; class Clostridia; order Lachnospirales; family Lachnospiraceae; genus UBA3282. The sequence goes on from CAJTRL010000002.1 coordinate 40,891, forward strand.
CCCGGATTCATAGATTTTTTGCAAGTTTTGAGAGGAATAAGGGTAATTATATGAGTGATTATAGAAACGTTACCGGAAGAATTTTTGACATACAGAGATATTCCATCCATGACGGCATCGGCATCCGCACGATTGTATTCTTAAAAGGCTGCGCTCTGCGGTGCAGATGGTGCTGTAACCCCGAATCCCAGGAATACGCGGTGCAGACGATGATGGTAAACGGGAAGCCCAAGACCATCGGACGGGACGTTACGGTGGCGGAAGTCATGGACGTGGTGCGGCGGGATATTCCTTATTACGGACGTTCCGGCGGCGGACTGACCTTATCCGGCGGCGAAAGCCTTTTACAGCCGGAATTTGCGGAAGCGTTACTGCATGCGGCGAAGGACATCGGCATCAGCACGGCGATAGAAAGCATGGGATTTGCAGAATTTTCCGTGATTCAGAAGATTCTGCCGTATCTCGATACTTATCTTATGGACATCAAACATATGAATGCGGCAAAACATAAAGAATATACCGGAAAAGAAAATACGAAGATGCTGGAAAACGCGAAAAAGATTGCGGAAAGCAATCTGTGCGAGCTCATCATCCGCGTTCCGGTTATTCCGGGTTTTAACGATACGGAAGAAGAGATTGCGGCAATTGCGGCTTATGCGGATTCTCTTCCGAGAGTCGAGCAGATTCATCTTTTGCCCTACCATAAGTACGGGGAAGGAAAATATGAAGGATTGGGACGCCCCTATCCGATGGGAGACGCGCCGGTGCTGCCGGAAGGCAGAATGGAGCTGTTGAAGGCGGCCGTGGAGAAAACCACGTCGCTGTACTGTCAGATTGGCGGATAATAAATGCGGGAAGAATGCCGGAAGCGGGCATTTTTCCCGTATTTTCAGTTTATAGGAAATTGCTGTAATCATAGTGGAGCGCGGGCTGCAGCGCCTGCGCCTTTTTATGTCCAGCCGCCGTCTAATGTAATGATTTGTCCGGTCAGATAGGCGGGCGCATTCAGAAGGCTTTTCACCATCTGGGCCGCTTCCGCGGGAGTACCGATGCGGTCGCAGGGGATTTCCTGACGCAGCGCTTCCATTTCTTCCGGCGAAAAACAGCGGTTCATGTCGGTGTCGATGACACCGCATGCGAGGGCGTTGACCTGAATATTGCTGGGCGCAAGCTCTTTGGCAAGCGCTTTCGTGAAGCTGTTCACCGCGCCTTTGGAAGCCGAATACGCTGCTTCCATCGAAGCACCTACATTTCCCCAGACAGAAGATATGTTGACGATTCTGCCGCTGTGTTTGCGTAGCATCAGCGGAATGGCGAGTCTGCTCGTATAAAAAACAGAGTCTGTATTGGTGGCAAATACTTTCCGCCAGTCCGAAGGAGACATTTCACTCAGAAGGCCCACATAGGAAATCCCGGCGTTATTAACAAGAACGTCCAGGTCTTCGATAAGAGAAAAAAGAGCCTCCACATCATCGGCATTCCCCATATCCCCCACAAACGGCGTACAGGAAATACGATAGCGTTCAGATAGCTCTGCGGCATATTCCGCAAGCTGTTTTCCGGAATGAAGACAGGTCAGATATAAGTGATAGCCGTCTGAAGCCAGCATTTCGGCAACGGCCCGGCCGATTCCCCGGGACGCCCCGGTAACCAAAGCATATTTTGACATGGGAAGGGAATACTCCTTTCGGGTTTTTGACAAAATGTTATAACAGGAATTATACTATAAAAAGCAGAAGAAAGAAAGGAGCGTTCGCAATGTCACAAAAATATGATTTGGTTATCGTGGGTTCGGGCCCGGCGGGGCTTTCGGCGGCAGTCTACGGGAAAAGGGCCGGATTCGATGTGCTGGTGCTGGAAAAAAATCCGATGAGCGGCGGACAGATTTTAAATACTTATGAAGTGGATAATTACCTGGGAATGCCCGGCATCAACGGGTTTGAAATGGGGATGAAGTTCAGGCAGCATGCGGAAGAAATGGGCGCTGTCTTTGAAATTGCGGAAGTGACGCGGTTTGCGGATAAGGACAATTGTAAAGTCATTACCGTAAAAGACGGCGATTCGGAAAAGTCATACGAGGCGGAGGCGGTCATTATTGCGACAGGAGCTTCCCACGCGTTATTACAGGTTCCGGGAGAGGAAAGGCTGACCGGGCATGGCGTGTCTTACTGCGCAACCTGTGACGGCGCTTTTTTTCGGAATAAGACGACGGCGGTTGTCGGAGGGGGAGACGTGGCGGTGGAGGACGCAATTTTCCTGTCCAGAATCTGCGAAAAGGTTTATCTGATTCACAGACGGGACAGCCTGCGCGCGGCCAAATCTTTACAGGACACGCTGTTTCGATGTTCTAACGTGGAAGTGCTCTGGGACAGTGTGGTGGAAGAAATCTGCGGCCAGGAGAAAGTAGAAGCCCTGAAGGTGCGGCGGCTGAAAAAGGAGCGCGCGGAAGAAGAACCTGTGCGAGAAGAATGTGTGGAAAAAGAATGTGTGGAAGAACTTTCCGTAGACGGCGTTTTTATTGCGGTCGGCATCCGGCCTAATACGGAATTGTTACAAAATATTGTAACATGTGACGAAAAAGGGTATCTTCTGGCGGGAGAAGACTGCGTTACGCAGACACCAGGCTTTTTTGCGGCGGGCGATGTCAGAACCAAACAGCTGCGGCAGATAGTAACGGCAGCTGCCGACGGCGCCAATGCGGTCGCGAGCGTCGAAAAATATATTATAAGGAAGAAAAAAGAATAGCATAAAACACGGATGTACAAAAAACAGCCTTTTTTTCGGTATTTTTATACGTTACGACAGTTGACAAAAAGTATCATTGGTGTTATATTTATTTCATAAGTTTTAACAATTTTGTAATAAATGAAAAATTTGAGACTGAAAACGAACTGAAAGAAAGGTCAGGTTTATATGAGAAAAGAAAGCGTGAGAATAGCAGCCTGTGCAGTGGCGGCGGTCATCACATTTTCCGGAATGAAAATATCTGTTCATGCGGCCGGAGATTTGAACTCCGTACTTCCTTCGGCGGGAATTGATTATTCCTTATCATCCGAGAGTACGACGTCTCTTTCCGACATGAAAGAAGAAGTAGAGAGAGAGAACAGCAGCGGCCTGACGGCATCCACAGCGGAAATTGCCGTAAAAGGTTCGGGTGAGATTCCTATCGGCGGTATGCTGGAGAGCAATGCGCAGACAACGATATCGGATAAGAAAATCGAAAGAACGATTGTTGTCAGCGAAGGATATACAAGAGACTTGCGGGAGGCTTCCAATGCCGCGAAACTCAGCGAAGAGGAAGAGGGATTTAAGAGCCTTGTTATTGCAAGAGTTAATAATTATGTAAATGTCCGCGATATTCCGAGTGAAGACGGAGAAATCGTCGGAAAGCTGTATGATAAGTCTGTCGGAACTTTTATCGAAGAGAGCGACGGCTGGTATAAAATCAGTTCCGGTTCCGTGGAAGGTTATGTTAAAGCGGAATTTTGCGTAACGGGCGATGATGCGGTAAGTTATGCGAGAGAAGTCGGAACGAGAATCGCGACGGTTACGACAACCACTTTGTATGTAAGAGAAGAGCCCGGAACGGATGCAACGATTCTAGGCATGGTTCCGATTGAAGATGAACTGATTGTTACGGAAGAACTGGACGGATGGGTTAAAGTAAATATCGAAGAGGGCGACGGTTATGTATCGACGGATTATGTCAATATGTCTACCGAATTTGTGAAAGCGGAATCCATTGAAGAAGAGCGTGCGAGACTTGCAAAAGAAGAAGCGGCCAGAGCGGAAGCACAGGCAGCGGCGGCAAGGAAAGCGGCGGAGAATAAAGCATCTTCTTCCGACAGCGGTTCTTCGGGACAGACGACCACTTATGCACCGCCAAGCGGCAGCGCTTCCGGTCAGGCAGTTGTGGATTTTGCAATGCAGTTTGTCGGCAACCCTTATGTATACGGCGGAACCAGCCTGACAAACGGCGCGGACTGTTCAGGATTTGTCATGAGCGTATATGGTAACTTTGGCGTGAGCCTGCCTCATTCATCGGCGGCCGACAGAAATGTAGGGGCTACTGTAAACGGAATCGAAAATGCACAGCCGGGCGATATTATCTGCTATTCCGGTCATGTGGGAATTTACGCAGGAAACGGACAGATTGTTCACGCATCTACCTCCAAGACAGGTATTATCGTTTCCAACGCAACTTATCGTTCGATTCTTTCTATCAGAAGAATTTTCTAGGGAACGTTTTCCGAAAGATTTAAACTGCGGAAAACAGACAGTGAAATAATAAATGATAAAAGGCGGCATGGCTGGAAAAATCTGGCTGTGCCGTTTTTTGTGTGATGAGAATAACTGTGCAGGAGGTAATATTTCAGATTTATATTGTTTTGCGTCACAATATGCGATATTATGTAAAATAGAGGTGTTTATAATGGATAACAGTGATGTATATAACGAGATATGCTCTATGTCGGACAGAGCTTGTATTCGTATGAATGAATTTTCCAAAGCAATACTAAAAACCCGCGGCGGACGAGTAGGTAGTGGTATGGGGGCTCTGCTTGAAGCTCTGTGGGGCTATATGATGAATCAAATAATACTTGAAGAAAATAAACTTGACTGCGAAATTGCGTGGTTTCCAGACAATCAGTATAATGATTTCTCTTGTATCAGGCGTGATGAAGAATGGAATCCTGGTACAAGAGACAGTGAATACTTCCGTATAGAAGTTAAAAGTATGAATATCGGTGCTGATGAATCAAAGGCTCATTTCGCGGCCATAGACAGAGAGATTGAAGACGATGATGCGCTTCTGATTCTTGTCTGGGAGTGGCAAAAAATTGATGATTTCCATTTTTCGCCTATCGTAATTGACAGTTTTTTTGATAGAGCAAAAGGGGTAGCCGCTTTACGAGATGAATTGCATAAGTCAAGAGGAGGTTCCTTTGTATCGGCGGCCAGTTGTCCCGACCATTGTGCTCCATCTGAATGTACACATGATGGTGAGCCTTTAAATGCTGCCGGAAAACGCGAACGTCTTTCCGGTCCTGTTGCTGCAAGAGTTTCACAGTCGGTATCTTTCGCAGCAAATTTTGGCGGTTTGGTAAGAATGATAAAAACAGATAATGAATCTGCCAGAAAAGTTCTCCGTGATATCCGAAAAACAAGTCGCATAGCGGACCATTACATATCGTTTATCCATCGTAATTTCCCTGCTGAGGAAAAAAACCAATATACTATTGCAGAATTGAAAGTTGTTGGTACAGCACTCAATATTGATTGCTCCGGAATGAGTAAAGCTGATTTGTATAATCGCATCAGAACATATGCTGATTATCAGCAATTGCTGCGTGATTTATTATAAAAGAGCGCCATTAAGGTGTTCTTTTCCTTTACGAATAAGCCTCAACCATCATCGCGTTTAATTCTTCTGGAATAATTTTGGCCATTCGAATATGCTCTTCGAGTTCTTCTCTTTTTTTTAGAATCACTTTTGCGATTTCTTTTTGCCTGTCGATACTTGGTATCGGTATCTCAAGAGAAAGTAAATCGGATATTCCAATTCTCGGCAATGCGGCGCCTTTGATTAAGTCAACAATCCTTGCATTCATTTCTTTTGTGCGTAATATTTCTGCTAAATACAACGGCACAACTTTGTCTGTCATTGGTTCCAGGACAAGTATTTCTGTCGAGCATCTCCCATCCTCGATGTTGTCATTGAGCAATACTTTATTTAAATTTGGACGAAGCCTTCCGTATAGAATATCTCCAATAGAAAACCTTTTAGTGCCGGATTTTATATCGGATGCAGGTTTTGGTACATAATTGATTAGCCTGCCCGTTCCTGCTTCAATATTCTCTAATCCAACGTAATTGAGAATGCCTTTTTTTTCCGCGCCTACAGATTCTTTTCGTTCTTTAACAATTTCACTTAGCCTGACCAGCCTAAAATCATTATTAACCTTTAGTGAATCATGAGGAAATAACGTCATAATGCTCCATGCCTTTTCACTAAAGAGAGTTGCGTTATCAATAACATTAATTAACACACCCAGCCCTCCTTATCTATAAACCGATTAAAGCAGTCTGCTACTTCTTCCCAATCAGCACCTTCTAATTCATCTCCTTTACTATCAAATCCAATATTCTCTATTACACCGGTGAAAATGTTGTAAGGTGCTTTGCTGGCGCCTTTGGTCGCAAATAATATGCTTGTTTTTATATTTGCCCCGAAAGGAGAAAAAGTTGATAATGGCAGACTTATGATTCCTCTGATTGTCAGGTTTTCTTCCATCCACTTCCTTACATAGGAGTATGATTTATTTACAAAGATACTATCTGGAAGGACAATTCCAATTCGTCCTCCTTGTCTAAGCAATTGAACCGCTCTTTCTAAACCGAGTGCCTCCAGAGGAATCTTGCTTTTATTTTTCAATAAGGCATAATCACCTAAATAAGCATATGAATCTTTTTGAAGATTTGAACCAAAAGGAGGGTTTGTCATGACAACATCAAACATATTCTCGTATAAATCCGCATAGGATTCAAATGATAACAAGGAATCGGTACAACGAATGTTTGAATGCCCATCGCCATGTAATCGCATATCCGTCATAGCAATTCTTACCATTCGCTCACTTTTTTCAATTCCATGAAGTTTGTAAAAAACAAATTCATCCCTTGCTTTGTTATCTTTTATGCCGGGAACGACATAATTTAAGGCTTCTGTTAAAAAATGAGCTGAACCAGCAAAAGGGTCAATTATGAGTTCTGCCGCATTGGGACTAACACACTTAACAATAAACTTAATCACTTGCAGCGGTGTAAAGTACTGTCCCATTCCTGCCCTGGTTGCAGGCTTATAGACATTTTGAAATGCTCTTGCTTTAAAATCTATATCCGCAGCAGAAAAGTTATATTTTGCAAATAACAAGCCTACTTTGCTAATTGCATTCGCAGAAATACTAATAGGTTCGTCAAATACTCCCCTTGACCTTTTATATCCTGGGATTTTTAATGAAAATACTCTTACATCATACGCATTTGCATCTTGATAGAGTTTTCTAATTGTTGCAGCATATTCTTCATTATTCCCTTGAGGATTTTCAAACAAATTAGTTTTTAATTCTTCATCATACAATTTTGCGTATATTACCTTGCATAATTCATCTAAAGCCTCATCCGGATGCAGACCGTCAAGGTCTCTTAAAAAAGAGTGGGCCTCAAAAAATACATTTTCAAAATCATCACTTTTGATGGAAGCTCCTGAGTAACTTAACAATCGGCTGTTTTTTGAATAATACACAAGCTCTCGCAATTGAATATATTGTTTAGATTTCATATTTTTTGAATAAGCAATATATTCTGAATCATCAATGAGACAAAATAATGAGCACATATCATCCGATTCATCTTTCATCACTTCAAAAAGCTGGCTTATCTCATAGTCGCTTATTTTGTTGACTTCATACACAATTAGATACGGTGCTTTATTTTCGGAATAGAGAGTATGCTTACAAACCTTTTCTTCATTTCTTGTACAAAAATCATTATAATCATAACCATAATCTTTTAATCTTAAAATGTTATCCATAAAACAGACCACCCGTCTTTCATTTTAAGACTATTTGTCATAACTGTCAATTTATACTGGCAGTTATGTTTGTTCTTCATGAAACGGCATTATTTCTCCGGGATTTAACAGATAGAATACCGGGCCGTATCATACCTGGAGGTATGTTTATGAAAAATGCGATGCAGTTAAAATCGCTAAGATAATAATCTACATGATTCTGTTGATAAGGAATGTAAAAATATGGTATAATATTTCAAACAGTTTTGCAAAGGGCTGTTTTGGACATACAAAAATCCATAATAGAAGGGATGGGTGCTATGAAATTTATAATTGTTGGAAAGAACATTGAGGTAACAGAGGGATTAAGGACAGCGGTAGAAGATAAAATCGGCAAGCTGGAGAAATATTTTGCCGAAGAGACAGAAATACATGTTACATTGAGTGTCGAGAAGGACCGGCAGAAGATAGAAGTGACCATTCCGATGAAAGGAAACATTATACGTTCCGAACAGGTCAGCAGCGATATGTATGTTTCGATAGATTTGGTAGAGGAAATTATCGAGAGACAGCTGAAAAAGTATAAGACGAAACTTACGGACCGGCAACAGGCTGCAGGCTTTTTCAAACAGGAATATCTGGACAAGGATTATATGGACGAGGAAGAGGTACAGATTATCCGGACGAAGAAGTTTGATATCAAGCCGATGTACCCGGAGGACGCCTGTGTACAGATGGAGCTTCTCGGACATAATTTCTTTGTATTCTGCAATGCGGAAACGGACCAGGTCAATGTCGTATATAAGAGAAAAGGAAATACCTACGGTCTGCTTGAGCCGGAATATTAAGTTCTGTGGTATCTTCCCTGTTATTTTTGGAAGGGAAGGCAATGTAATCTGGTAAAAAACATCACCCTGTCATGTTGGACAACCCTGATGACAGGGTGATATTTATGCACACGGGCGCCCGCAGGAAGATTGTCAGCAAAGCTGACGGGTGCACCCCAAAGGGAGATTGATATGTCCGTTATAAATATCATCGCTTTTTTCATCTGTCTGTTCGCGCTTGCTTATTTTTGGAAAGAAAGCCTGGCGGATGTTTTTCCGGCGCTCACCTGTATGCTGGTGCTGATGCTTTACGGGCTTGCTTTTTTGCACCGGCTGAACTGGATTGACGGAATCGGCGTGTTGGTGATTGTTCTTTTCGGCGTCTGGCTCGTGCGCAGCGAACAGAGTCGGAGGGAATCGTTTGGAAAAACTTGTCTGCAAAATATGACACAGACGTCGTTTATAATATCGGTGGCGCTTCTTATCGCTGTTATTCTATGTACTTCCGGGAAGGTTGTAACATGGTGGGATGACATTAACTTCTGGGCGACGGATGTAAAATCCCTGTATTATCTGAATGGATTTGCCGGAAAATACGGAAATGTGGCACCGGAATTTGGAGATTATCCGCCGGGCGGCCAGATGATTAAATGGTGGTTTCTGCATTTTAACCCGGATGGATTCCGGGAAGGGCTGGCTTTTGCGGGATATTACTGCATGAACCTTGTTTTTATGCTGCCCTTGCTTCGGAAGATACGCGGCAGAAATATCTTATTGATGGGCGGGATGGCCATAGCGCTGTGGCTTTTGCCGGGAATAGCGGAAGTTTATGGTTACGACGGATTTTGCGCGGATTTGACGCTTGCCTGTATTTATGGCGGTTTTTTATATGCAGTAATCGACAGGGAGGGGAAGAAGGAGAGCTTCTATTATGCAAGGCTGGCGCTTTATTTAAGTGTGCTGGTTTTGGTGAAGTCGGTGGGCTTTATCTGGGCGCTGTTTGGCATCGTCTTTTTCCTGGCATATCAGTACCGCATGGGCGGCCGGGAGGTTCCGACGGCCGGACAGGAACGGGAAGGACAAAGTGCTTCAGCGGCCGTGAAGAAACGGGAAGGACAAAGTGCTTCAGCGGCCGTGAAGGAACGGGAAGGGCAAAGCGTTTCAGCGGCCGGGAAATCGTCGGGTAAGCAGTCCGCAGAGCCCGTGGGAAAGGCGAAGGACAGGCTGAAGGCGTTTTTAGTCTGCGCCGCCCCGGTTGTGGCGGGTGGCAGCTGGATGCTTTTCTGCCTGCTGATGCGTCGGGTGACGAAAACCACAACGACAGCGGTAAAATATATGACGACGGACGAATATGGGATTTCGGGCTATACGGGCGATTTTGCCAGGGCGTTTCTGGAAGCGTTTGTCAGTCTGCCCCTGCATAAAAACAGGACCTTCGGCCTGGATTTGACGCCGCTCTCATTTTATTTGTGTATCTGCCTGCTTGTAATTTTTTTCTACCGCAAAAAACTGATGCCGAAGAAACAGGGAAGGCTTGTATTGTGGTTCAGCATTCTGAGCGGTGCACTTTTTTACGGGATTATTTTCATCGCCCATATCACGATTTTCGCGACGGAAACCCAGTACCTGGAGGCGTCCGGCATGATTTCTTCCATCGAGCGTTACGGCGCGCCGTTTACAATCGGGACATTGCTGTTTCTTGCGCATATCTGGATGAACTGCGGCGCAGGCCTTTTTGCGGCGCCCGAAGACGGAAGACCGGGACGGGACAGGGAACAGTCTGTTAAAGAACCGCATGGGGACGAGGGGACCTCTGCCAGAGAACCGCATTGGGACAGGGAAGAATCTGTCAAAGAACCGTGGTATCAGCGGGGCTTTATGGCAAAATACGGCGTCTGCCTTTGTTTTCTTCTTTTTGTGGGATTGACAGCGGACTGGCGGACTGGTTATCATGGACTTATCGGTTACCGGAAAGAGGTGCCGGAACAGCTTACCGCGCGGGCGGAAATGACGGACGAAGACGGAGCGCTTTTTCTGGAAAAAATAAAGGTACTCGGAACGGGAGAAAGCACCCGGATTTGCTATGTACAGCGGGACGATGAACCAAAATGGGTCCGAAACAGTTACACGAATCTGGCAGCTTCTCCGATATCGGTGGTCTACTGTGCCGTGAATCTGGATGATGCCGTGCCGGACTGGATGGCGGAGCAGATTCGGGATTCCCATGCTTCCTATCTGTATGTGGAGCAGACGGATGCGGATACGTGGAAGGTATTTAATAATATGACAGATGACGGCACTTTTTCCTGTGAAAAGCTGTACCGGATTGAGGATGACGGAACGCAGATGCGGCTGGCGGAGTTACAGTTCCGGCAATGATGCGGTCATTGGCTGGCGGAGGCATAGTTCCGGTGATGCGGTCATTGGCTGGCAGAGACGCAGCTTAGGCGATGGCATAGAAAAAGGGAATATATAGCGGAAAGAAAGGAACATCTATGGATTCTTATTACAATATTCCGGTTATCATACCGGCCTATGAACCGGATGAAAAACTTCCTTTGCTGTTAGAGCAGTTAAAGGATGCCGGCATCGCCCATATGATTGTAGTGGATGACGGCAGCGGCGACGCATATCAGGAATTGTTCCGGCGCGCTGAGGCGGTAGAAGGATGCCAGGTGCTCCATCATGCGGTGAACTTGGGAAAAGGAAGGGCGCTAAAGACGGCTTTTAACGCCTGCCTGCTGCGTTTTCCCGGGCTGTGCGGATGTGTGACCGCGGATTCCGACGGACAGCATACGCCGGAGGATATTCTGGCCTGTATGAAAAAGCTGTGGGAGAATCCGGAAGCGCTGGTTCTCGGCTGCCGTAATTTTGACGCGGCGGATGTACCGGCCCGTTCCAGTTTTGGCAATAAGTGTACGAGAAAGGTGTTCCGTTATCTGGTAGGACTGTCAGTTTCCGATACCCAGACAGGGCTTCGGGCGATTCCGGCTTCTTTTATGAAATCGCTTATGAACGTTAAAGGGGAGCGGTTTGAATATGAAACGAATATGCTGATTGAGACCAAAACCCTGTCGGTTCCGATTTTGGAAGTTCCGGTGGAGACAATTTATCTGGAAGCGAATAAGGCGAGTCATTTTAACCCGATAAAGGATTCCATCCGGATATATATGGTATTCGGAAAATTTTTATTTTCTTCTTTGTCTTCCAGCGTACTGGATTTGGCGCTGTTTGCCCTTTTTTGTGAGGTGCTGCAGGCGGCGTCAGGCTTTTGGAAAGGATTTCCTTATATTGTGGGAGCAACCGTGCTGGCCCGGGTGATTTCCGCAGTCTATAATTTTGCGTTGAACTATAAGGTCGTTTTTCAGAGCAGCGCGAACCTTGCGGTTACTGCCGTGAAGTATTTTGCGCTGGCCGTCTGCCAGATGCTTTGCAGCGCTCTTTTGGTCAACGAACTTTTCCGGGTGTTCGGAGGGTATGAAGTAGCGGTAAAAATACCTGTGGATGTGCTTTTGTTCTTTTTGAGTTTTGTCATACAGAGGGAATTTGTTTATCGGAATGAAAAGAAAGTATAGGGCGGAAGTATGAGTATGAAGTATGAGGAGGAAGCATGAAGATGAGAGACCTGGGGGCTGACATAACCCACAGGTTTTTTTCATATATTTTTCTAAGACGGCAGAAAAGGCACGCTTGTTATGAAAAAAATCAAATGGGGAATCAGGGCGGAACTTGTTCTGCTTGCGGCGGTAATATGCGTCTGGGTAATACGGACAATGGGCGATGGAAGACAGGCAGGAAAGGAAACGGTGCGGGAGGAGGCGGCGGAAACCGGGGAAGCGGTCGAAGTGTCGGCCGACGGCAGTTATATCAAGTGGGTGGATTTTAACATTACCTGTGAAGCGATGAGCAAAGCCTATGAACTGGATGTGGATTCCTATCAGGATGAAATTCACACGGACTGGATAGAACTGTTAGCTTATGTGGGTGCAAAGCATGGCGGTAAATTCGATAAGAAAAGTGTTTCGGAAATACAGGAAACCGCGGAAAAACTGCGTTCCGGAGAAACGACGATGGAAAAGCTGACGAAGAAAATGGAATATTACGACTATTATAAGGAGGCTTACGGTGCGGTGCTGAGCGGAATGGTGGGAGAGTTTTCGCTGGAAGTGCCAAAGGGAGACGGCGGGGAAAAAGAGTGGAAAAATTTTTACGGGCTGAAGGCCTTTTCCCCGATTGCAAAAGGATTTGATTACAGCCACTATGACGATTTCGGTTCTTCCAGGAGTTATGGATATTCCAGGCCGCATCTCGGCCACGATATGATGGGGCAGATTGGCACGCCGATTATTGCCATAGAATCCGGCTATGTGGAAGCGCTCGGGTGGAACCAGTACGGCGGCTGGCGCATCGGAATCCGCAGCTTTGACGGAAAACGTTATTATTACTATGCGCATTTGAGACAGAATTTTCCATATAATAAAGCGCTGGAAGTGGGAAGCGTCGTGACCGCCGGAGATGTTATCGGTTATATGGGGCATACGGGGTACAGCACGACGGAGAATGTGAACAATATTGAAATCGTCCATTTGCACTGGGGACTGGAACTGATTTTTGACGAGTCCCAGAAAGAAAGTAATAATGAAATATGGATAGACTGTTATGAGCTGACCAAGTTTTTGTACCAGAACCGCAGTGAGACGGTAAAAGATGAAGAAACGAAGGAATGGCACCGCGTCTATCAGATGAAAGACCCGGCGGTGGAAAACGCGGGAGAATTTGACCGGAAAGTTCCGGAGACGTAGCGGCGGTTTGCAAATAAGGTTTGTCACAGCAGAGGGAGCCGTCCGTCCGGGGCGCATATCGTTCTCTTTGGAGGCACGCTTGCGCTCCGCTAAAGAATGCAGCGGTACTAAGTTCAAAAGCCGCTATGCGACTTTCTCACTAAGTACCGGCATTCTTTAAAGGGCCTCCGCCAGAGAAACGATATGCGCCCCGGACGGACGGCTCCCGTTGCGATATTAAATTTTTTCAGGCGATGGCAAATCATTTTCCGATTTGCCATCGTCATTATATATAGTAATGACATAACAGAAGGACATGCTTCATGGCAGAGTGGGAAAGGTTGTTATGGTGACGCGCGAAGAGGAACTCATTGAGCAGATAAAAAACGGAAAACGGGAATGTCTCGACGAGCTGATTGCTTTCTATTATCCGGCTATTCTGCGTTATTGCCTATGGCATATGCCTGACAGGGAAAGCGCAATGGACGCGGTACAGGAAACCTTTTTAAAGCTGGTGCGGTTTTTGGACAAGTACGAAAACAGAGGCGCTTTCCGTTCCTTTTTGTACCGGATTGCGGCGAATACCTGTATTGACTTAAAAAGGAGCCGTATGGCGACGGAGCCATTGACGGAAACGGTGGCCGAAACCATTTCTGTGCCGGAAAACGGATATCAGACGGTGGAGGACCGGCAGCTGCTTACAGGGGCATTGGCGCACCTGGACAGTCAGGAGCGGGAACTAATTCTGCTCAGATACGGCCAGGAACTGAAATTACGGGAGATTTCCGACATCACAGGGCTTCCGCTGCGGACGGTGCAGACAAAGCTGTTCAGGGCGGTGAAGCGGCTGCGGGAAGCGCTGCAGTAAGGGGAAAACCATCTCCCGGCCAGGCAGCAAGGAAGGAGGAGCTATGAATAAAAAAGAAAAAGAGCGGTGGAAGGAACTTCTGGCGGTAGAAAAGTGTGTTTCATATGATGTCCATCTGGAAGAGACGCGGCGGCTTGCGGGAGAAAAATTGACTAATTCAGTCAGCAAAAACCCGTTGACTTTATGGGGGCTTATGGTAAAACAGGTGCGTTTTTTTGCATGGAAAATATGGTTCTTACAGGGGATGGTACTGGCGGCATTATGCGGAATGTTTTTCAGTCTGTACGGCGGCACGGCGGCGCGGTGGAGCGAGTGGTTCATTGCCAGATTTTTGTGTGCAGGCGGCGGCATTATTGCGCTCTGCGCCCTTCCCGTTCTGCAGAGGTCGCTGCGTTATGGCATGTATGAGCTGGAATGCGCCACCCGTTTTTCCGTCAGGGGCGGGCTGGCAGCGCAGCTTCTTTTTGTCGGATGCGGGGATATGGGAATGCTGACTGTGCTGGCATTTCTGGCATTACGGTATGGGGCCGGGGGCAGCGTTGTATTTTTATTCGGCGTTATCCCGTTTCTCACGGCAGCAGTTACCGTTCTGATGTTGTGGGTGCGCTCGAAAACATATTTGTCCCTCTGCCTGCCCTTATTGTGCGCGGGGGCGGTTCTGCTCGTTTATGAAGCGCTCGTGTTTATGGGCCGCCTGTTTTCGGAGGGCATTATGGGAATCGGCATCTGCTATGCCGTGCTCTGCGTCTGCGCGATAGGGCGGATATATTGGAAATCATTTTTACAGGAAAGAGAAAGGGGATTTTTATGGAAATTGTATTAGAACATGTTTCAAAAAGTTTTCAGGACAGGCATAGCGTCAAAAAGGCCGTGGAGGATGTCAGTCTGCGCTTTTCTGCGGGCGTCTGGGGACTGCTCGGGGCAAACGGCGCCGGAAAAACGACGCTGATGCGGATGATATGCGGCATTATGAAGCCTTCCGGCGGACGTATCTGTTATGACGGCGTGGAAATCGGACAGCTGGGGGATGCCTACCGGAGCGTTATCGGTTATCTGCCCCAGGAATTTGGATTTTATCCGGAATTTACGGTACAGCAGTATCTGGAATATCTTTCGGCAATGAAAGGCATGAGCGACAGACAGGCCAGACAGAAAATTGAGGAACTGCTGGCAAGACTTTCTCTGGAAGAGGTGCGGAAAAAGAAGATTATCAAGCTGTCCGGCGGTATGAAACGACGGGTGGGAATTGCACAGGCTCTTTTGAACGAGCCGGAATTTCTGGTGCTGGACGAGCCCACCAGCGGCCTTGACCCTGGCGAGCGGGTGAGATTCCGTAATCTGTTATCGGAGTTTGCCCATGACAGAATTGTGCTGATTTCCACGCATATTGTATCGGATGTGGAGTATATCGCGACGCAGAACGCTATTATGAAGGACGGAAAAATTTTGCAGACGGGAACTACCCAGGAGCTGGTCGCACAGATGTCCGGGAAGGTATTTGAAGGAACAGTCGCGCCACAGGAACTGGAAAAGTGGGAAAAGAAAGTACAGGTTATCAATCTGCGCAACGAGGCGGACGGAAGCGTGTCCTTGCGCTATATCGGAAAACAGGAGGACATGCCGGGCGCAATACCGAAGGAGCCGAGGCTGGAGGACTTGTATCTGCACCTTTTTCCGTCAGGAAATCATATCATGACAACAGAAACAGGGCATACAGGAAAGAAGAAAAAGGATGGAGGCCGTTATGAAAAGACTGTATAGAGAAGAAATGAAACGTATATTAAGGAGCAGAAGCGCGCGCCTGTTTCTGGCCGCGGCCATTGTGCTGTCAGTATATATGGCGTGGGTTCCCGTGACTTTTGAACGCTACACATACGAAGAAAACGGACAGGAAATCATCATAGAAGGGCGGGAAGCGCTGGCGCTGAAAAAGCAGCTGCAGGCGCCCGCGGCGGGAGAAGTGACGCCCGAAAAAATGCTGACGGGGCTGAAAGCCTATCAGAAAAACCTGACGCTTTACGGGGATTTTTATGGAGAATTTCCGCAGAATATCTGGAACAGCGAAATTCTGCCTTATTCCAAACTGGTTACCAGACTGCATGAAGTCATGGCGGATTCGGAAAGCGGCCTTGCGCCGGATTATCTGGAAATCTCCGAAGGAGACGCTTATGTGTTTTATGAAAAATGCCGCTCCCACCTGAGTGACCTGATGCGGCTGGAGCAGAAAAATAATGCCGATGCCCAGGAAATTGCCGCAAGGATGTATGAAAAGGTAGAGATGCCCTTTTATTTTTATCCGGGATATGGCACGAATATGGCGGAGTATGAAAGCATGTATCTCTTTCTGCTCATGTTTCTGTGCATCATGATAACGGCGCCTCTGTTCTGCTGTGAATACCAGACGGGAGCGGATGACATTCTGCGCAGTACGAAGCATGGGAGAAAAAGCCTCGTTCTGGTAAAAATTTTATCGGCTCTGAGCATCAGCATAACGGTTTTTGTTTTCTGTATGACTGTTTTTCAGGTGATTTCCAACAGCCTGTTCGGATGGGAATGCCGGAAAACCTCGATGCAGATTTTGTTTTCCGCGGTAAGCCTTCTGGGCCTGAACGTCGGGGAGATGCAGAATTTTCTGATTCTCGCGGGATTTATTTCCATGATGGGAAGCGTCTGCTTCGTGCTTTTTCTTTCGGCGGCCTGTAAAAACACGACGATTGCAACCGGACTGACTATCGCAACCGGATTTTTGCCGTCAGTTTTTTATATGATGACAGGTGGGAAGCTGGCATCCTGGTTCCGGGTGCTCTTACCATCCGGCGGTCTTGGCGGGAGCAATGCTTTCCTGTATGCTTTGACGGATTTTGAATTTCTGAAAATCGGCCCCTTCTCCGTCTGGACACCCTGGCTTCTGCTCGTGGTTCCGGTCGTGGAAATTCCGCTGTTTCTCTGGCTGACCGTGCGGAGTTACTGCAGAAGGGGGTAGAATATAGGTAAATGTCTTGGAGAAATTCTGAGTGGTAATTGATGGTTGAAAATGATATATGGACGTAAAAAGCTGCAATTGTTGGTAGTAGGCTGCCGCGATTGTGGCTTTTTGACTATCAAAATGGAAAAGTGATGCGCTGATGTCAGTTTGAAAATATATGTGGAGTGAAATGCGTATTCCAAAAAAAGGATAGATTTTTATGCTGGAATATGGTATTTTGTACTAAAGAAATGGCGGAGGTGTATAGGTTGAAAAATCAGAGATTTTTCAACTGCGAATTTGTGCCTTTCAGGCCCAAATATCGCGGGCTGAGCAAGAATGGAGGATTTTTATGGAAATTTATGAGAACGAATTGTTTAGGACTGCAAATAAATTGAGAGGGAAAATTCCGCCATCTGATTATAAGTTTTATGTGCTGCCATTAGTTTTTATTAGGTATATGTCTGCTAAAAAGAATGATAATGTGTGGAATAAAATTGTTGATAACAGTAATGATGAAAAAATTGCATCATTATTAGATGAAGAATTGATGAAAATACTGCCTAAGTTTAATAATATGACTAATCCATACGAGGACATGTATGTTAATAGTAATCTTCCGGCGAGAACAATAAATGATTTAATCAATTTAATTAACGAGATTGATTTGCAGAGCAATAGTGAACAAATAGATTATCTCGGTCAAATATATGAGTATTTCATAGGAAATTTTGCAGCAACAGAAGGAAATAGAGGCGGGGAATTTTTTACGCCGCCTTCTATAGTGAACTTATTGGTTAATATGTTAAACCCACAGCAAGGAATTATATATGACCCTGCCTGTGGAACAGGCGGCATGTTTATCCAGTCAAGCAAATATAGTGGTTCAAATTTAAAATTTGTAGGACAGGAACAGAATTGTAAGACAATTTTGCTTGCATATATGAATGGCGTATTGCATGGATTAGATATTGAAATAAAAAATGGGGATACTTTATTAAATGATTGTTTTCCTGATTTAAGAGCAGATTATGTAATAAGTAATCCGCCGTTTAATATGAAGGAGTGGGGAGCCGAACAATTGTCTGCTGATGACCCTAGAGTTTTTGGAATGGTAAATAAAAATAATGCAAACTACATGTGGATTCAACATTTTATATACCATTTAAAACCTCAAGGGAAAGCGGGGTTCGTCATTTCTAATGGAGCACTAACCAGTTCAAATGAGGCTGATTTTATAACGCGTAAGAAAATGTTAGAAAGAAATATTGTGGATTGTGTGGTTCAGCTGCCAGATAAGATGTTTATTGGAACTGCTATACCGAGTGCGCTCATATTTCTTGATATGAATAGAAATAAGGATGATAAGATTTTATTTATTGATGCTGGTAAATGTGGTGAAAGTGTGAGTAAAACTCAAAAAGTAATATCAAAGGTTAATATTGAAAGCATTTCAAAACTATATCAGTCCTTTAAAAATAAGAAAAGGATAAAATATAATGTAAGAGGATATTCCTGGGCTTCAACAGTGGAGGAGGTATTATTAAATGGATGCAAACTGATGCCTGGCATATATACAGGTGTTGAAGAAATCATTGTTGACCAGAGAGAAAATGAGGCTGAAATAAAGAACTTAAAGGTTAAATTAATGGAGCAAATTAAGATTTCTAATCAAATGGCAAATACGCTGCTAAAAGGACTGATTTCATGAAAAAATATTATTTGGAAGATGTAGCTGAAATTGTTAGTGGAGCAACTCCATTGACAAAAGAAAAGAAATATTATGAGGGTGGAACCATTGCATGGATAACTCCGAAGGATTTGTCCGGATATAATCATAAATATATTTATGAAGGTCACAGAAGTATAACTGAAGAAGGTTATGAGAGCTGCGCAACATATAAGATACCACAAGGTGCGATTTTATTTTCTTCAAGAGCACCAATCGGATATGTTGCGGTTGCGGGAAAAGAATTATGTACAAATCAAGGATTTAAAAGTTTTGTTTGCAATGAAGAAATAATTTATAATCATTATCTATATTATTATTTAAAATTTCATAAAAAGAAATTTGAGTCATTAGGAAATGGAAGTACATTTAAAGAAATTTCTCGTAAAACAATAGGAAAATATGAGATAGAATTACCAAGTGTGGCAGAGCAAAAAAGTATAGTAGATGAGCTTGTACAGTTTGACGATAAATATGAACATAATAGTACAATGCTTAATAGCATTCAGTCTTTGTTAGAAATGCTGTATATTCAATATTTTGAGAATAGAGCAATTAAATATGAAAGAAAGAGAATAGCAGATGTGGCTGAGATTATTACAGGAGGGACGCCTTCTACCCGAAATGAGAGCTACTGGAAAAATGGGGTATATGATTGGTATACTCCGTCAGACATCGCCTCAAATGAAAATTTGATATCATTTTCAGCGGGCAAAAAGATTAGTGTATTAGGTTTGGCGAACAGTGGAGCCAAGCTCATTCCAAAAGATTCCGTAATGATGACTAGCAGGGCAACAATAGGAGAATGTGTAATAAACCTATCGGAAGCAACTACAAATCAAGGTATGCTTTCCTTGATTCCGGACAAAAAAAATGTTAATTCCCTGCAGTTATATTTTTGGATAACAAGGCATAAATCATTAGTTGAATCGATTTCTAATGGTAGTACGTTTAAAGAAGTGTATAAAAAAGATATTGAACAACTTGAAATGGAAGTTAATCAGGAGATGTTGGAAAAGTTTATGGAAAAAGCAGAACCGGCATTGGCATATTATATAAGTATTCTACAAGAAAATTGTTTAATAGAAGAATTAAGAAAAAGAATAATGAATGCTCTTTTCTTATAAAAACACGGGGGTATCGACAATGATACCCCGTATTAATTTATTCATTACCTTTGGCAATTCTAATCCAGACATCACCGTTTTGGGAACGAATAAAATTTTGAGCTGTATTCGTATAACCAAGCAAGCGTTTTTTTCGATTTTTTGTTATATCTATTTCAATTTCTGTAGCTTGTAAATCATTGAAAGAATAGCAGCGGCGTTGGCCTAAACGAGTATTACATGTTGCATGTCCCCAGGATACTTGTGTTGGAATATTTTCCAATGATGAATAACATAATGGAACCATATGAAATAGATTGACTTTGGTTGAGCGGGTTGAACCAGCTTGGTCGGTAGAGTTTTCCAGGCCTTCCTCATCGTCAAAAGAAATCATTTCATTAAGCTCGCTATACAAAATAGTTTTCTGACATAGAGGACAAGTAGTCTTTCCATTATGTAAAATATAATCGTTCTCATAATGTAGTGAATTTAATAAGTTATGCTTATTTAGTATGGCTTGCAAGTGCTCAAAATCGGACTCGTTATATGGGGAGTTTTCTGTTTTTATTATTAACCATGCTAATACGGCCTGGCATAAGAAATTGGTATTTGCATCAGCGTATTCAGGCGCGAATATGCCTTGAGCAGGACCCTCAAATTTGTTTTGTTTTTTATTTGTGCCACTATTGGATATTCTTAGTAAATAGTGACCGCAATCTATAATATCCCCGCGTCTGTCATTGGATGGTATACAATAGGATTTCTTTTTTCTGTCATATTTCAAGACAGAACGAATTTTCCAATCGGGAAAAGGTGGAAAATTATCCCAATCTTCGTATGTTCTGTATAATATGAAGGCGTTTTCGCCAACTATTACAGAGGTGTTATTTGCAAAAATGTTTTTAACAACATGCATGGCTGAAAAATACTGTGATGGGAAAAGACGAATAACATATCCATCTTTATAATTATCGAGATTAACTTCAGATAATTTTTCATAAGGTATAATTACTTTGCTGTTTCGGGTTACATGATTCTGATAACCGCCCTTTGCGCCGCCGCGCGGGGTACAATATCCGGCTTTTTGTATTTTATTTATATCGTCTGATTTAAAAGAATCTTCCCAGGCTTGTTTGAACACAAACCGATGTTTGCCTTTGTGATGTGCTGGTAGATTACAATTTGGATTATCACATAAGGTTACCAACTGAATCACTCCTTTTCTTGTGGGTATATTTATAGATATTCTACCAGAAAAATAAGAAAAAAGATATTTTTTTCTTATTTGAGCAGGGAGGAAAAACACCACAAATCCCCACGCGAAAACCATTGCAAAAACAACACCTCTATGATACAATAGTGGCAATGGGCAATGATAAAAAAATAACAATCATCCCGAAAGCCCGAAACACAGGCATTTATAGTAAATGGAGGAAAGAGAAATGGCAAAAAAAGTTGTTTTGGCAGGCGCATGTCGTACTGCAATCGGTACAATGGGCGGAGCACTGAGCACGACTCCCGCACCGGTTCTTGGTTCTATCGTGATTAAAGAAGCATTAAACAGAGCAGGCGTTCCGGCGGATGCCGTAGACCATGTATATATGGGATGCGTTATTCAGGCGGGACTTGGACAGAACGTGGCGCGTCAGGCATCCATCAAAGCCGGTCTGCCGGTGACAACACCCGCCGTTACTGTCAATGTTGTATGCGGTTCCGGTCTGAACTGCGTCAATATGGCGGCGCAGATGATTATTGCCGGAGATGCCGACATCGTTGTAGCGGGCGGTATGGAAAATATGTCTATGGCTCCTTATGCGGCAATGCAGGGCCGTTACGGTTACAGAATGAACAATGCGACGCTGGTTGACACAATGGTAAACGACGCGTTATGGGATGTTTTCAATAATTATCATATGGGTATTACGGCGGAGAACGTTGCGGAGCAGTACGGTCTGACGAGAGAGCAGCTCGACGAGTTCGCGGCGTGGTCACAGCAGAAATGTGAAAAAGCGAGAGCGGAAGGTAAATTCAAAGACGAAATCGTTCCGGTAGAAGTAAAGAAGAAAAAAGAAACAATCATTGTAGATACGGACGAAGGCCCGCGCGCAGGCGTTACCAAAGAGAGCATTTCCAAGCTCCGTCCCGCATTCAAACCGGACGGCGGCCTTGTGACGGCGGCAAATGCTTCCGGTATCAATGATGGTGCAGCGGCAATCGTAGTTATGAGCGAAGAAAAGGCCAAAGAACTGGGCGTAAAACCGATGGCGACTTTCGTTGCGGGCGCGCTCGGCGGCGTTGACCCTTCCATCATGGGCGTGGGTCCTGTTCCGGCAACCAGAAAAGCAATGGAAAAAGCCGGCATGAAGATTGATGATTTTGATTTGATTGAGGCGAATGAGGCTTTTGCGGCACAGTCCCTTGCGGTACAGAAAGACTTAGGCTTTAGCAACGACGTGCTGAATGTAAACGGCGGCGCAATTGCGCTCGGCCATCCGGTAGGTGCATCGGGATGCCGTATTCTTGTAACACTGCTTTACGAGATGGAGAAACGCGATGCGAAGAAGGGCCTTGCAACACTGTGTATCGGCGGTGGCATGGGCTGTGCAACCATCGTTACAAGAGAGTAGGTTGAAAAATCAAAGATTTTTCAAAGCCGAATTTATTCGGCAAGCGAATATTGTGCCTTTCAGGCCCAAATATCGCGGGTTGAGAGAAAGCATGGCTATGATATGGAGGGACAACAATGGAATTTGTATTATATGAAGTAAAAGGACAGGTCGGCATCATCACCATCAGCCGTGAAAAAGCGCTGAACGCTTTAAACTCCGCGGTTCTCGATGAACTGGATAAGACGCTTGATGCGGTTGATTTGGATACTGTGAGATGCCTGATTTTGACCGGAGCGGGACAGAAATCTTTTGTTGCGGGTGCAGATATCGGTGAGATGAGTACGCTGACGAAAGCGGAGGGCGAGGCGTTCGGTAAAAAAGGAAACGATGTTTTCCGGAAGCTGGAAGTTTTCCCGATTCCCGTAATTGCGGCGGTAAACGGTTTTGCACTGGGCGGCGGCTGTGAGATTTCCATGAGCTGTGATATCCGAATCTGTTCCGATAACGCGGTATTCGGACAGCCGGAAGTCGGACTTGGTATCACTCCCGGTTTTGGTGGCACACAGAGACTGGCGAGACTGGTAGGCCCCGGCATAGCAAAACAGATGATTTATACGGCAAGAAATATTAAGGCCGACGAGGCTTTGAGAATCGGCCTCGTAAATGCGGTATATCCTCAGGAAGAGCTGATGGCCGCGGCAGAAAAAATGGCGGCCGGCATTGCGAAGAACGCGCCCATTGCGGTACGCAACTGCAAGAAGGCGATTAACGACGGTCTGGAAGCCGGTATGGACGATGCGATTGTCATCGAAGAAAAGCTGTTCGGCGACTGCTTCGAAACGGAAGACCAGAAGTATGGAATGGCATTTTTCCTGGATAAGAACAAAGAAAAAGTGAAAGAGCCGTTTCAGAACAAATAAAAAATAAAATTTTATATAGGAGGGTTTTTACCATGAAAGTAGGTATTATCGGCGCGGGAACGATGGGTTCCGGTATCGCTCAGGCTTTTGCACAGACAGAAGGATATGAAGTATGTCTCTGCGATATCAATGAAGAATTTGCCGCAAACGGCAAGAACAAGATTGCAAAAGGCTTTGAAAAAAGAATTGCAAAGGGCAAAATGTCACAGGAAGACGCTGACAAGGTTCTTGCAAAAATTACGACAGGTGTTAAAACAATCTGTACGGACTGTGATTTGATTGTGGAAGCAGCGCTGGAAGTAATGGATATTAAAAAACAGACATTTAAGGAATTACAGGATATCTGTAAGGCAGACTGCATTTTTGCGACCAATACCTCATCTCTTTCCATTACGGAAATCGGCGCGGGCATTGACAGACCGGTTATCGGCATGCACTTCTTCAATCCGGCTCCGGTTATGAAGCTGGTTGAGATTATCCGCGGCGAGAACACAACAGACGAAGTGTTCAATCAGGTAAAAGCGATTGCGGAAGAAATCGGAAAGACTCCTGTTGAAGTAAACGAAGCGGCTGGCTTTGTTGTAAACAGAATCCTGATTCCGATGATTAACGAGGGTATCTGCGTTCTGGAAGCAGGCGTTGCAAGCGTAGAGGATATCGACGCGGCGATGAGACTCGGCGCAAATCATCCGATGGGCCCGCTTCAGTTAGGCGATTATGTAGGCCTTGATATCGTGCTTGCGATTATGGAAGTTATTTATTCCGAGACAGGCGACCCGAAATATCGTCCCGCTCCGCTTCTTCGGAAAATGGTGCGCGCCGGCAAACTTGGCTGTAAGACAGGAAAAGGTTTCTACGATTATTCGAGATAAGCAGACCGAGAGCAGTGTGAGAAGAACTTCTAAGGCTTGCACCGAAGGGTGCTTCGCCAAGAAGTTCTACGATTTGCTAATGGCAAATCTTTCTCACATGAAAGAACGCCTAAAATACGGCGTTCTTCCTCTTGGCTTATGCAGAGGCAACGCGAACGAAAAACACGGAGTGTTTTGAGTCTGCTTATCCAGCAATAAACAGACCATTAAAATATTTATGGAGGAATAAAAAATCATGGATTTTACGTTAAGCAAAGAGCATGAAATGGCGAGAACTCTTTTCAAAGAATTCGCTGAAAAAGAAGCAAAGCCTCTCGCACAGGAGATTGATGAAAATCATCGTTTCCCAAGAGAGACCGTTGACAAAATGGCAAAATTAGGTTTTCTTGGAATCCCCGTACCGAAGGAGTACGGCGGACAGGGCTGCGACCCTCTGACCTATACGATGTGTGTCGAGGAGCTTTCCAAAGTATGCGGTACGACAGGCGTTATTGTTTCCGCACATACATCCCTCTGCTGTGACCCGATTCAGACATACGGAACGGAAGAGCAGAAACAGAAGTATCTGGTTCCCCTTGCAAAAGGCGAGAAGTTAGGCGCATTCGGTCTGACAGAGCCGGGCGCGGGTACGGATGCGCAGGGTCAGCAGACCAAAGCGGTGCTCGAAGGTGACGAATGGGTGCTGAACGGCTCCAAATGCTTCATTACAAACGGTAAGGAAGCGGATGTATATGTTATTTTCGCAATTACCGGAACTGTTGAGAAGCGCGGCAGAACGACAAAAGAGATTTCTGCATTTATCGTGGAAAAAGGAACGCCCGGCTTTACCTTCGGAACGAAAGAAAATAAAATGGGTATCTGTGGTTCTTCTACATACGAACTCATTTTTACCGACTGCCGTATTCCGAAAGACAACCTGTTGGGACAGAAGGGCAAAGGCTTCAATATCGCGATGCACACGCTGGACGGCGGACGTATCGGTATCGCAGCACAGGCGCTCGGCCTTGCAGAAGGCGCACTGGAGACGACCATTAACTATGTAAAAGAAAGAAAACAGTTTGGCAGAGCAATCGGCGCTTTCCAGAACACCCAGTTCCAGCTTGCTGATATGGCTACCAAAGTCAAAGCTGCGCAGATGTTAGTATACAATGCGGCGATGAAAAAGGCTGAATATGCTAAGAACCCGAAGATTTCCTATTCTGTAGAAGCGGCGATGGCGAAGCTGTACGCGGCGGAAGTTGCAATGGAAGTTACAACGAAAGCCGTTCAGTTACACGGCGGTTACGGTTACATCAAAGAATACGATGTAGAACGTATGATGCGCGACGCTAAGATTACGGAAATCTACGAAGGAACCAGTGAAGTTCAGCGTATGGTTATTTCCGGAAGTCTGTTGAAATAAATTCATAGTATAGTAAAGGAGATAAAATCGATGAAAATCGTTGTTTGTATTAAACAGGTACCCGATACAAAGGGCGGCGTAAAATTCAATCCCGACGGTACATTAGACAGAGGCGCTATGCTTGCGATTATGAATCCTGATGACAAAGCAGGTCTGGAAGCGGCGCTGAGATTAAAAGATGAATATGGCGCAGAGGTTACGGTCGTAACGATGGGACTTCCGAAGGCGGAAGAAGTTCTTCGCGAGGCGATGGCAATGGGCGCGGACAAAGGTATTCTTGTAACCGACAGAGTGCTCGGCGGTGCCGATACATGGGCGACTTCCACGACGATTGCCGGAGCGCTTAGAAATCTGGAGTATGACCTGATTATCACAGGCCGTCAGGCTATCGACGGCGATACCGCACAGGTAGGCCCGCAGATTTCAGAGCATCTCGATATTCCTGTTATCTCTTATGCACAGAATATCAAAATCGAAGGCGACAGCGTAATCGTTGAACGTCAGTACGAAGACAGATATCATGTTGTGAAAGCGAAAATGCCCTGTCTGATTACAGCACTTTCCGAATTAAACGAGCCTCGCTATATGACACCCGGCGGAATCTTTGACGCATATCAGAAAGAGATTACCGTATGGGGCAGAGCCGATTTAAAGGATGTTGATGATTCCAATCTCGGTCTGAAAGGTTCACCGACTAAAATTGCCAAAGCCTCCGATAAGGTAAGAAAAGGAGCGGGCGAAAAGGTCGTTCTTGACCCTGATGAATCTGTAAGCTATATTGTTGACAAATTAAAGGTTAAACATGTCATCTAAAAGATGAATATTGCAAGCTGAGCGAGAATGGAGGATTATGATGAATTTAGAAGAATACAAGGGAGTATATGTCTTTGCGCAGCAGGTAGACAATGAGATTAGCAGCATCGCATTTGAATTACTTGGTAAAGCGAAAGACCTTGCAAAAGATTTAAGTACAGATGTAACGGCGGTTCTTTTGGGCTCCGGTGTAAAAGAACTGGCTGATAAACTGGCAGAGTATGGCGCAGATAAGGTTATCGTTGTGGATGACCCGGAATTAAAGGTTTACAGAACAGAGCCTTACGCACATGCGCTGGCGTCCGTTATCAACAAATATAAACCCGAAATCGTACTGGTTGGTGCGACCGCAATCGGCCGTGATTTAGGCCCCAGAGTTTCCGCAAGAGTTGCAACCGGTCTGACCGCAGACTGTACCGTTTTGGAAATCGGTGATTTCCCGTTACAGCCGATTCCGGGACAGGAGCAGAAACACAATCAGCTGCTGATGACCCGTCCGGCATTCGGCGGCAACACAATCGCTACCATCGCATGTCCGGATAACCGTCCACAGATGGCGACCGTACGTGCGGGCGTTATGCAGAAGATTGAGCCGATTAAAGGCGCAAAGGCAGTTGTGGAAGAGTACAATCCAGGATTCACACCGGATAACAAATATGTGGAAATTCTCGATGTAGTTAAAGCCGTAACGGACACCGTGGATATTATGGATGCGAAAATTCTCGTTTCAGGCGGCCGTGGCGTCGGCAGCCCGGAGAACTTCAAGATTCTGGAGGATTTGGCGGCAGTGCTCGGCGGTACGGTAAGCTGTTCCCGTGCGGTTGTTGATTCCGGCTGGAAGCCGAAAGATTTACAGGTAGGCCAGACAGGAAAAACAGTTCGTCCGAACGTATATTTTGCAATCGGTATTTCCGGTGCGATTCAGCACGTTGCCGGCATGGAAGAATCCGATATCATCATTGCAATCAACAAAGATGCGGATGCGCCGATTTTTGACGTTGCGGATTACGGCATCGTAGGCGACCTGAACAAAATCGTTCCCAAGCTAACAGAAAGCCTGAAAGCGGAAATCGCGGCGAAATAAAAAACAATAACAGAAATGAACGGACAGACAGTGGCAGTATGTCACTGTCTGTTTTTTTGGTATAAACGTAAAACCGTTCAAAATTCCTTGTTAAATTTATTGCAATCAAACGGATTCTATGATACAATACCGATACAAAACAAATCTTGATTCTGATTTTATGTATCAGCCTGTAAAAAGTGGGAAGCATTCTTGACAGGCTTTTCAGATACATATTCCGGCAGTTCTGCCAGAGATTCACATTTGTTTGGCAGGATAGGAATGAAAAAAAGCGTCTGACAGAATTGTTTACCGGACTATCCTGTAAAATGATAAAAAGGAGGTCCGATACATACAGGATGAGAACGTATGAGGAACAGAAAGATTTTATTGCGGCATATCAGCTGACCAGCGATTTGCTGGCCGGAAAGGTATTTGAGGACTTGGAAGCGGCGCAGGAATTGTGCAGAATTTTGCTTCAGGATGATACCATTGTGCTACAAAGTGTTAAAACACAGTATGTCATCCGTAATCTGGAGAATCATTCGATGGAGCTGGATATTCTGGCGGAGGAAAATCGTGGAAACCTCATTGATATTGAGATTCAGATGTACCGGGAAAAAGCGCCGTTTAAACGGAGCCGCTACTATCAGTCCGGTATCGATATGAATATTCTGGAAAAAGGAAAACACTATCAGAATCTGCCCGATGTGACAATTATCTATCTGACAAAAGAAGATTTTATTGGGGATAAAAGAGGCGCTTATATTATACAGCGGAAATTCAAAGGGCAGAATAGAAAAATAAGTCTTGATAACGGTTTGTATGAGAGATACTATAATTTGGAATATCCAACAGATGACTTGCGAATCGATGAATTATTGAGATATTTTGCTCATTCGGAGCCGGATTATGAGACCGAAAATTTTCCGAGAATTGTAGAGCGCGTCAGATATTTTAAGACAGTAAGGGAGGGTGTGACAGCTATGTGTGAAATTACGGACAGAATCAGGCGGGAAGGAAAAGAAGAAGGAAGAAAAGAAGGAAGAGCTATTGGCAGAATTGAGGGAAAAATTGAGGATATTTTGGAATTACTTGGGGACTTTGGAAATATTCCACAGCGTGTTGTTGAGAATATTCGTCAGGAAAGCAATCCAGAGAAGCTGAACAAATGGCTTCGGTGCGCCGCGAGAGCATCCAGCATGGAAGAGTTTGAGTCTAATGTCTGATGGGAGAATTTACATGAAAATGATAGAAATCGAAAATCTGACAAGCGCATATGGAAGAAAAAAAGTTCTGCAGGGCGTGTCCTTTGCGGCCGAGCGCGGAGAGTGTATCGGGATTGTGGGGCCGAACGGATGCGGAAAATCCACGTTATTGTCCATTATGGCGGGAGTATTAAAACCTACGTCAGGAAGTGTACGGTATTATGGGAATGACGCGTTGGAAAATCGTGTTGTTTTTCGGAAGATGACGGGTTATGTGCCACAGGAAAATCCGTTGATGCCGGAACTTAGCGTTTACGACAATTTAAGACTCTGGTATACCGATAAAGCGGAACTTATGAAAGAGCTGAAGGAAGGGTTTTTGCAGATACTGGGTATTTCGGAGTTTTTGAAAATGCCGGTATCAAAACTTTCCGGGGGAATGAAGAAAAGAGTCAGTATCGGCATCGCCCTGTCCGGAATGCCGCCCGTTCTGATACTGGATGAGCCGAGCGCGGCTCTTGACCTGGTCTGTAAAGAGGATATCCGGCGGTATCTGCAGATATATCTGGAACGAAAAGGAACGGTTGTCATTACAACTCATGAGGAAAGCGAACTTTCGCTGTGCGGCAGACTATATGTTATGAAAGGCGGGAAGCTGGTGGAGGCCGACAGAAAGCTGCGGGGAAAGGAACTGACGGATATGTTCTGATACGGATGAATCTGCATGGCCGTAAAAGCAAAGCAGGAAAAGATACTGACGGATATGTTCTGATGCGGGTGATATCGATATGGCCGCAAAGAAAGACAGGAAAAGGACTTACAGTATATAAATGTTCCCAGACGGGAGCGGAGGAGCGTATTAACCGATGAATAAAATCTTAATGATAGATGATGACAAAGAATTATGTGCGCTGATTCAGAAAAGCATTTCTTATGAAGGGATGGAAGCGGAGTGCGTTTATTCCGGCAGAGAGGGGATGGAGAAACTCAAAAATAACGAGTATCAGCTCGTCATATTGGATGTGATGATGCCCGGAACGGACGGTTTCGAAACGCTGGCGCAAATCAGGCGGGAAAGCAGTCTGCCTGTTTTGATGCTGACTGCCCGGAATGACAGTATTTCCAAAGTGATGGGGCTTAGGGAAGGGGCGGATGATTATCTGACCAAGCCCTTTGATATGGAGGAACTGACTGCCCGGATTCATTCACTGATTCGCCGGTATACCCGGTTTAACAGACAGGAGAGCGCGCGAAAATTGGATTTTGAAGGATTGACAATAGATTTGGACAACTACTCCGTTACAATGAAATGTGGTACGCTGGAACTGCCGCCGAAGGAATTTGAGGTATTGCTTTTTTGTGCGCGGAATCAGGGAAAAATACTGACAAAGCAGCAGATTTATGAAGCGGTATGGAAAGAGCCCTATGTGTATGACGACAGTAACATTATGGCGATTATCAGCAGACTTCGGAAAAAGATAGAAGAGAATCCGGGAAGTCCCCGTTATATACAGACCGTCAAAGGAGTCGGCTACCGGTTCAGCAAGGAGGTCTGAAAAGAGCAGGACATTGTTCCAGAGAGGAAGCCTGAAAGAGCATGGGAATTTCCGTTGAGGAGGTCTGAAAGAATATGAAAATAGTGGTTATGACATGCGCCGCAGCTGCGATACTGGCTGTTGTTTTTGCTTTTCGGGTAATATACAGGGTAAAAAAGCAGCTTGCGGAGATGACAGAAGCGTTGTCGGATGTGAAAAAAGGGAACGGAAACCGGCGTATTCTGGCGGAGGAGCATGAGCTTACGGCGCCGCTTGCCTATGCGATGAACGATATTATCCGTTCTTATGAAGACAGTATCTGCGCCTGTCATCGGGCGGAGGAAATGAACAGACAGCTGATGACGAGCCTTTCCCATGATGCGCGGACGCCCCTGACGACGC
This sequence comes from uncultured Lachnospiraceae bacterium, assembly GCA_910578715.1. Lineage (GTDB taxonomy): Bacteria > Bacillota > Clostridia > Lachnospirales > Lachnospiraceae > UBA3282. The sequence continues at coordinate 71,564 of CAJTRL010000002.1, forward strand.
TGATAGGTTATCTGGATGCGGTGCACAGGGGAATCGTTACGGGAACGGAGCGGGAAAAATATATGGAGACGGCCAGGCGGAAGGCCTATGATTTGAAAGAATATATCGACGAGCTTTTTGACTGGTTTAAGTTAAATTCGGGCGAGTTTGCCGTGACGCTCAGCGCGGCCGATGCGGGCGAACTGACGCGGATTATTCTGGCCGACTGGATTCCGGTGCTGGAAACACAGGGGCTGGATTATGGCATTGATATTCCGGAACGTCCCTTTCCCGTGATGCTGGATGGGGAATGTTACAGGCGGATTCTCAACAATCTGGTTCAAAATGTCATTGCGCACAGCGGAGCGGACCGGCTGGAATTGTTTATGAAAGAAGAAAAAGAAAAACTTGTTGTATGCCTGTCCGATAACGGAAACGGTATGGACAGCGCGGATGTAAAGCATATTTTTGAACGTCTTTATAAATGTGATAAGGGGAGAAGTGAAAAAGGAAGCGGTCTCGGTCTGTCAATCGTGCAGCAGCTCATTACGAAAATGAACGGCAGCATCGAAGTGGAGAGCGCGCCCGGAAAAGGAAGCTCCTTTTATATTTCTTTTCCACTGTCAGAATAAGATGCCCTGTCCGATGCGGATGTCCGGTGCGGATGTCCGATGCGGACGGGGCTTTTTGCGCGGGCAATGAGCCAGGCGGGAGTGCAGGCATTTGTAAGCGCATACACTCACATCCGGCGAATGCCGCGTTCATCGGGTATGGGAAGAGGGCTCTTTCCTACTCGATTGCATACTCAAAATGCAAGGTTTACGCAAGGTTCCGTCAAGGTTGGTGCAAGATACGGGTGGTAGAATGACAGTCGGAAGGAAATTTCTAAGAATGCCCGCCAGGGCGGGAAAGGAGCATGGTTATTTATGAACAAATATGTAATTGAGACCAAAAATCTTACCAAACAGTATGGAGAGCAGAAGAGCGTTGACAGTCTGAATATTCATGTGAAAAAAGGGCGGATATACGGTCTGCTTGGCAGAAACGGAGCCGGAAAAACAACGACGATGAAAATGCTGCTCGGGCTGACGAAAGCGAGCGCGGGAGAGGTGCGGATTTTTGGAAAGCCGATGTCCGGAAATGAAAAGAAGATATTGCCGCGCATTGGAAGTCTGATTGAATCCCCCGGTTTTTATCCGAATCTGACCGCAACGGAAAACCTTCGGATTTTTGCAACGCTGCGCGGTGTACCGGACCGCGATGCCATACAGAATGCGCTTGCGCTGGTGGGGCTTCCCTATCGGGATAAAAAGCTGTTCTCCCAGTTTTCGCTCGGCATGAAGCAGCGCCTTGCAATTGCGCTTGCCGTTATGCACGACCCGGAATTACTGATTCTGGATGAGCCGATTAACGGGCTCGACCCTATTGGAATTGCGGAGGTGCGTTCTTTTATCAGAACGCTTTGTACGGAAAGGGGAAAAACGATTCTGATTTCCAGCCATATTCTTTCGGAAATTGCTCTGCTGGCCGATGACATCGGAATCATCGACCAGGGCGTTTTGCTGGAAGAAGAGAGTCTTGAGACGTTGGAACAGAAGAGCAATAAACATGTCCAGTTTACCGTTTCCGATACGGCACAGGCCGCCAGGCTTTTGGAGCAGCTTTTTAATGAAGAGCAGTTCAGCATACAGAATGACCGTCAGATGCGCCTGCATAATCTTGCGCTTCCGGTTGGCCGTGTGGTCGCCGCCTTTGTCGGAAACGGGCTGGAAGTCTCGGAAGTCCATACCTGTGAGGAAAGCCTGGAAGATTATTTCAAGCGCGTGACAGGGGGTGAGGGCATTGCTTAAACTGCTTGTCTGTGAATTTTGGAAGCTGAAACGGAAGAAACTGTTTTATATTTCTTTTCTGACGACTTTTATAATGCCGATAGCTTATGCGGTAATTTTATCGGAGCGGAGCCTGGATAACATGGCGTCGGTGGTGCGGGAGGAAAACGGATTTTTACTTTTACTGCCGTTGTCGGTCGTTCTTGCGGCCAATTTGTTTTTTGGGGAGCATGATGACGATACGCTGAAAAATCTGCTGTGCATTCCGGTTGCGGGAGGCCGGCTGGTCATGGCTAAAATGACGGTTCTTCTTCTTTTTGATGTGGGATATCTGCTGGCCTCCTATATCGTGGGGCTTCTGCTGGTCTTGTTTTCGGGAGGAGTTCCGGCGGGATGGCAGAAAGAACTGGCTCTGACGTTTGGAACAGGAATCCTGCTCTGGGCGGCGTCAATGCCTTGTATTCTGCTGGTAGTCTGGGCCAACCGGTCCTATATCATATCCGTTATCATCGCTTTTGCGTATACGGTATTGTCCTATATTCTGCAAATCAGCGATTCCATCATGATGGTTCCTTTGGGGTGCAATGCGCAGACGTTTCTGCCGATGCCCCTTATAAAACGGTGGCTTTATCAATACCATTCGATGGAAGGAGTCAGTGAAGAAGCGCTCGCGTTTTATCAGCGGTTTCAGCCCTATTTTGTCAGGACGCCTGTCATTTTTGGGATTCTGGGGCTGGAAGCCGTCGTCTGTACGGCACTGATTATCAGGGTCTGGCGGCGTCAGAGCGTATAAAGGGTGCCATTGCGCTGAAGGCGCCGCGCTTTCAGCGTTAGTCCATAGTTCGCAGGCTATGGGAAAGGCATGATTAATTGTGAGAGGAAGGAAATTATATGCTGAAACTAATAGAAATGGAATTTTTGAAAATGAAACGGTATCATATTCTTTTGATTGGAATCATCGGAATGACCTGCGCGCCGCTTCTGCAGTTGTTTTCGCAGATGGTGGTGGCGGAGGAATATAAGAACCCGCATTTTGACATGGCGGCCCTGATTGCAAACACGATTTGGGGGAACGCAACGATTTTTATGCCGGTTCTGCTGACGCTGGTCGGCGGATATCTGATTGACCGGGAATATAAAGACGATACGCTGAAAAATATTCTGACAGTCCCCTGTCCGTTCAGAAAATTTCTGGCCGGGAAATTGCTGACGCTCGGTATTCTTGCGATGCTTTTGAGCGTTTACTGCTATTTTGTAACCCTGATTATCGGTCTTTTCGCCGGACTTTCCGTAGGGAGCTTTCCGGTGCTGTTTATCGGTTTTTTGCAGATGGCAGGGTTATCCGTCGTCCTGTACGTTGTGGTGTCTCCCTTTATCGTATTCGACAGCCGGAGGCCGGGAAAGTTTATGGGCGGTTCGGTCGCGGCTTTTCTTTACGGGTACAGCTGTATGTTCTTTAAAGAAGGGCTTCTGCGTGATATTTATCCGGTTTCGGCGGCGCTTACGATGATTGGATTTGATACCGCGAATTATGCGGGGACTTCGGAGAGAGGAAATATTTTGTCAGGAGCTGCTTCCGTCGGATGTGTGGCGGCTCTTTCCGTCCTGTTGTTCTGCCTGGCTAAGGAGCCGGAGGCTGTGCAGCGGACAAAAAGAAAGAAAGGACGGGGAAGGGCCGCGTTTTCGCTCCGTGAAATGTAATAACGGCCCATTGTGAATTTGCGGAGAGTGCTCTATAATAGTAAAAAGAGTTTTAGGCCGGAACGGAGAGTTCAAAGTAAGTTCAAGGCAAAGGCGGGAAGGCCCAAAGTACAGGCGAAAAGCCTAAAGCACAGACAAAGGCGGACAGGGAGGCATACAGATGAAGTATAATTTTACGGATATCATTGACCGGGAAGGAAAAGATGCGATTGCGGCGGAAATCATTCCGTATGCGGATATTCAGGTGAAGGAAGGCTTTGACAGGATTCCCATGTGGGTTGCGGATATGAGCTTTGCCACGGCGCCGGCCGTTACACAGAAGATGATGGAGCGGGCGGCGCATCCTCTGTTTGGTTATTTTGACCCGAAGGAAGAATATTATGACGCGATTATCCGCTGGCAGACGGAGCAAAACGGCGTACAGGGGCTGACAAAAGAGTGCATCGGGTATGAAAACGGCGTACTGGGCGGCGTAATCAGCGCGCTGAACGTGCTCTGTTCCAAAGGAGATAAAGTGCTGCTCCACTCGCCGACTTATATTGGATTTACGGGCAGTCTTGAAAATAACGGCTATGATATTGTATTAAGCCCGCTGCAAAAAGATGAAAATGGTATCTGGCGGATGGATTTTGCGGATATGGAGGCAAAACTGCGGGAGCAGTCCATCCACGCGGCAATATTCTGTTCGCCCCATAATCCGTGCGGCAGAGTCTGGGAAAGATGGGAACTGGAACGGGCGATGGAGCTGTTTCGGAAGTATGACGTGATGGTGATTGCGGACGAAATCTGGTCGGATATCATCCTGGGAGAGTACAGGCATATTCCGGTGCAGAGCGTTTCAGAAGACGCCAGAATGCGCACCGCCGCTTTTTATGCGCCTTCTAAGACCTTTAATCTGGCCGGTCTGGTGGGCAGTTATCACATTATTTATAATACATGGTTAAGGGACAGGATATTGAAAGATTCTTCCTTATCGCATTACAATTCCATGAATGTGCTGTCCATGTACGCACTGATTGGAGCGTACAGCAAAGAGGGGGCGGAATGGGCCCGCGAACTGCGTCAGGTGCTGTTTGAAAACGTGACTTATGCGTGCGATTATATCGATAAGTATTTTCCGGGCGTTTCCGTGTCGAGGCCCCAGGGGACTTATATGCTGCTCTTAGACTGCGGCGAATGGTGTAAAAAGCATGGACAGACGATTGATGAAGTACAGCGGGCGGGCGTGGAGGTTGGCGTAATCTGGCAGGATGGACGGCCTTTTCACAGCGAATGCGGCATACGGATGAATCTGGCTTTGCCGAAGACGCGGCTCATAGAAGCGATGGAACGTCTGCATAAATATGTGTTCATATAAATGAATGCCGTCGCCGGGCCCGGTGATGGGAAGGGTATATCGTCATGACGAAAAAAGACAGTTTTTACAGGCGGGTGTTTGTGCTCGTTCTGCCGATGGCATTGCAGAATTTAATCAATGTGGGTGTTTCCGCGACAGATGTCATCATGCTGGGAAGGGTCGGGGAAAAGGTATTGTCCGGCTGTTCGATGGGAGGACAGGTTTTCTGGATTCTGAGCCTGTTCCTGTTCGGCTCCACTTCCGGCGCTTCGGTCCTGATTGCGCAGTACTGGGGAAAAAAGAATCTGGAGGCAATTGAGAAGATTATGGGCATCGTCGTGCTGCTGACGATGTCCATCGGTCTTCTTTTTATGGCAGTATCGCTGTTGATTCCGGATAAGCTGATGCTTCTTTTTACAAATGATGCGGAAATCATAGAGCAGGCGGTTCTGTATCTTAGAATTGTGGCGTATACTTATCCCCTTTCTGCATTTACGATGGCCTATCTGAATATGTTAAAAAGCATCGAACGGGTGGCAGTTTCCACCGTTGTCTATGGAAGCTCGCTGCTCGTCAATATTCTGGTTAATGCCGTGCTGATTTTCGGCCTGATGGGAGTTCCGGCGATGGGCATTCAGGGGGCCGCAATCGGAACGCTGACTGCCCGGCTGGTTGAGCTGGGTATACTGATATTTTATGTAAACCAATATAATCCGGAAGTAAGGGTGAAGTGGAAATATGTGATTCATACGGATGCGGTGCTCTGGAAGGACTTTTTTTATTTTGCTTCGCCCGTGATTCTGAACGAGGTACTTTGGGGGGCGGGATATTCCGCCAATACGGCAATCGTGGGACGGCTTGGAAGCGGTGTGGTCGCGGCCAATTCGGTAGTCCAGGTGACGAGACAGCTTTCGATGGTGGTAGGATTCGGTATTGCGTCGTCGGCGGCAATCATGATTGGAAAAGCGATTGGAGAAGGCAGAAAGGATGTGGCGGAGGATTATGGGCGAAAATTTACCATACTCGGTCTTCTCTGCGGCATTGGCGGCGCGGCGGTCATTCTGCTGCTACGGCCCGTTATCGTCTGGGGAATGGGCTTTACGGGAGAAACGGAGCGCTACCTGAATTTGTTTTTATGTATGATGTCGGCCTACGTCATCGGGCAGTCCGTCAATTCCACCTGGGTTGTCGGTGTTTTCCGCTCCGGCGGCGATACCCGGTTCGGCATGATACTGGATATGACGACGATGTGGTTTGGCTCCATAATTGTCAGCGCGCTTGCGGCATTTGTTTTCCATTGTCCGATTCCGGTTGTCTATGCGTTTCTGCTTTCCGATGAGTTCATCAAAGTGCCTTTCTGCCTGTGGCGGTACCGGAAAAAGGTGTGGCTTAGGGATGTGACGCGGTGAGGCGGTAAGGGGCGGAGTCTGCCTGCGGGACAAAGGCGGACAAAAACAGAAGCTAGAGAAAGATAAATCTCCAACAGTTCTTGACATATTTGTTACACGGACGTATAATCTATTATACGTCCGTGTAACAATATACGTTCGTATACCGGAAACACTGCAATTCTGGCACCGACGCAGTTTGATTGCTGTTAGAATTTGTGGGATGGGAAGGAATGGAGGAGATTTATATGTGCAATACACCGAAAAAACTGGGAGAAGCCGAATTGGAAATCATGCAAGTTATCTGGAACAGCGGCGGCCCCGTTACGTCAAATTATATTCTGAAGGAATTACAGGGAAAGCGGAAATGGCAGCTTTCCACGCTGATGACTTCGCTTGCGCGTCTTTCGGATAAAGGATTTGTCTGTTGTGACCGCTCTGCGGGGAATAACCTGTATTCCCCGGTCATTGCGGAAAATGAATATAAGAGCGGGGCAAGCAGACATTTTCTGGAAAAGCTGTATAATAATTCGCTTCAAAATATGGTCGCCACGCTGTACAGCAGTAAAGCGATTAAAAATTCTGACGTGGAAGAACTCAGGAATTTTCTGGATGAGCTGGAAGCAGAACATTCCGGGGAGGATTGGGACTGATGGCGGCGAATCTGTTTCTTTCCGTTTTGGAAATTTCCATATCGACCGGTTTTATTGTACTGATTCTGATGTTATTGTCTCCATTTCTGAATATGCGTTATGCTGCCAAGTGGAAGTACTGGATATGGCTTTTTCTTGCATTGCGCCTCATTGTGCCCATAAGCGGGACGGATGTGTGGACGATAGCGGATAATATTGCGAAGAAAATGATGAAGACGGAAGCGGATGTCGAAAAGGAAGGCTCCGGTGAAGAAGATGCAAATGCGTTTTTAAATGGTCCGGGTTTGAATGGTATAGGAGTGAGCAGAAGAGTTATTGTCGAAATACCGGAGCAGATGACGGTTCCATTGGAGGTACGGTCCGAAAAAAGCGGTGTACGGATAACGGCGCTTGACGTTGTGGCAGCGCTGTGGCTGGCCGGGTGTCTGCTTATTTTGTCGGTACATACATGGATTTATCTGCATTATAAAAACCGGCTTATGAAAAGCGGCATGGTGCTGAAAGATACGGTTCTTCTGCATCGGATAAAGAATCTGAAGCGGGAATTACATATCAGAAAAAGTGTGTCTGTTGTAGAATCACCGGAAGCCGCAAGTCCCATGATTATCGGGATTTTTAAGACGGTTCTGGTTTTGCCGGAAGAGGAGTACGGTGAGGAAGAGCTGTTTTTTATCCTGAAGCATGAGCTCGTTCATTTACAGCATAAAGATTTGTACGGCAAGCTGCTTTTTGTCATTGCAAGTGCGCTTCACTGGTTCAATCCGTGTATCTGGCTTTTACAGAAAGAGGCGGTAGTGGATATGGAGCTGTATTGCGATGAAAGCGTCGTTCAGGGGGCGAACTATGCCGGAAGAAAGGCATATACGGAAACTTTGTTATCCACACTGCATAGGCAATGCGCGAAACGGACGGTTTTATCGACGCAGTTTTATGGCGGAAAAAAGATTATGCAGAAACGCTTTAAAAATATTTTATCCAGAAAAAGGAAGAAAAACGGTCTTGCAGTTTTAGTCGGAGCGGTTTTTTTGACGGTTATTCTGGGAACGTTAATTGGATGCTCCGTTGTCAGGGAAAGCAGCGGAGAGGATGCGGCTGTCGGAGGGGAAAATGCTGCCGCAGACAGAGAAAATGCCGCCGGAGGGGAGGAAAATGCGGCTCAGGCGGAAGATGGGCAGACGGATGCGGACATGTCGCAGACAGGAAACGGAGAAAGCGCATCGGGAGGAGGCGAAAATCTGCCGGATACGGAAGTAGGAAAGTTTGAACAGATGGAAGGCCGCTGGGTGATTGATTTTACGGTAACGGATTCGTCTCTGTGGGGCTCCGGTATTTCTTATGGCAATGAGATGGAAATATCGGCTTCGGGAGAGTTTCGCTATTATATCGGTATCGGTGTCGGGGGAACCGGTCAATGTGAAGAAACACAGGCCGGAATAACCGTAGCAATACAGCCCTACGAAGAAAATCTGGCGGAACAGGAGATACTTACCTTAAATTATGTAAACCAGGAAGGGGACGAGTATATTCAGATGGACTGGCATGGGGAGGCCGTCCGCTGGAGAAGGGAAGAAAACGCGGCGGCATCTTCTTACGGCAATGCGCAGGCGGCCGGACAGATGCCGGAAAATACGGCTGTTCTTACGTTTATGCTGGAAGGGGAAGAAGAACAGGTTCCGGCAAGCCTTGTAACTGGGGAAGGGTATTCGTTTTATCTGCCTGATGACGAGTGGCAGCAGTCCGATTCGGATATGTGGACGGCTCTGGCGAATGAACAGGTCCGGTTCTGGGTTGCCCGCCAGGACGGAAAAACGCTCGACCAGGTGGAACAGGAGCTTTCCGACAGCGGTTTTGTAGAAATAAACGGCAATATCTGGCGGCAGGAGGGTGAGATGATTGACGGAGTCGAGCTGAAAGCGCTGGAAAACGGTATATGGGGCGTCTACTATCGTTATCCGGTCGATGCCGAGGAAGGATGGGGGAGAAGAATCCTTGTGATTGCGGACACATTTGCGGCGGCTGAATGAGAAACGGACCGGCTGAGGAGCATAGAACCAGAATCCCATTGAAAAAGAAGCCGGAACACGCTATAATTCCATTAAGCGTGTTCCGGCTTTTTTGTGTTGTGTGCAGGGCCGGATGAAGACGGGGAGCGGTGGTGTGACGCTTCGGAATGGAGATTAGGTTGAGAGAAAGACATGGGTATTTTTATGGAACAAATGGAAATTCAGATTCCGGAAATTAAGGAAAAGAAGCAGCGGGGCGGAGGGAACCGACGGAATTGGAAGATTGCAGCGGGCGTTCTGGCCGGCTGCATTGTTATATTTCTGGCAGCAGTTCTTGTTTTCGCAAGGTGGTACTATTCGGAAGAAAATGTGTTTCTGCGGGCATGCAGGAACTTGGCGGAAGAAGCGCTGGAATGCCGGGAGTTATGGGAAGAAGCAGCCGGAAGCGGGCCCGGAGAGGAATTTGACAGGGTAAAGCTGACGACTGTCTGCAACCTGAGCGGGGACGAACTTCCGATGACTCTGGGAGTCGATACAGTATTGACGCGGGATGCCGATGCCCGAAAAATGAAATCATGTACGAAGTTCAGCGTAAGCAATAGCAAGCTGCTGGAAGTGGAAGTCTATGGGGAGGATAAAACCCTCACTGTGACGCTTCCCGATTTTATTGAAAAAAATTTTGCCTTTGATGCGGAGCACATCGATGTACAGTATAATAATTCTTTATTTGCCAGAATATTTGGAACGTTAGAAGAAGGGGAAATTTCCATCGATTTGTTTCCGGAGAAAGAAACTGTTTCGTGGGCGCAGTATCTGGAGGGCTGGAAAGAGAACATTCAGATAGAGAAGCTGGATAAAACAACCGATATCAGCATCCCGGAAAAGGATAACGTGCAGTACCGATGCAGTCAATATCATCTGACGATATCGGCGGAATGGATGAACGAACGGTTTGCGGACTGGCTGGAAGCGGAAAGTCTGCCAGGAAAAGAGGAGATTGTTGCGGAGATTGCACAGGATATCGAGGTTGTGTTTGCAATCGAAGATAAAAATGACCGAATCGTCCGGATTGCGTTGGAGGAGCCGTTTGTCGTTTACGTCGGAATGGAAGAGGAGCAGATTGCGGTTGGACTGTCCGGCGATATTTGTTTTCTGGGAGAGAGCCGGAGTGTGGATGACATTCTCGTCAGTCTGCAGACAGAGCTGCCATTAACGGTACTTGGATTGGACGAGAGGCTATTATCCGTATTTGGCAACAATTCCGGGACGGAGGATAAAATCGTTCTGGATTTGCGAGGAGAGATGTTGTATAACGAAAATGACATATGTGTTACATCGAATCTTCACAAATTGACCGTTTCGGTTGACAGAATTGGCAGCTTTAAGCTCACCGGAAAGCTGGAACTGGAGCCGTTGCGGGAAGAAGTAGAAGCGCCTGCCGGGGAAACGATTCAGCTTTTTGAAATGACGGAAGAGGAATACCGGGACTTGCGGGAGCAGATTATGAAAAAGGTATGGCGCTGGCTCAAGGCGCTTTCGGTTTTCGGATAATATGGAACAGGGAGAGACCTGGAAGCATACAAGGAGAGGTTTGGACGCATACAGGAACAGACTGGGAAATATACAGGAAGAGATTTGGCAGCATACGGGAATAGATTTGACAGTATACAGGAACAGGAGGCAGGCGATTATCGGGAAAAGAACTTTGGTTTTATGGAAGTCGGATTTCAAACGAATGCTCAGGAAGCTGCCCGCCATGCTGGCGGAGTCGGCATTGCTGATTGGTATTCTGGGTATATTATATGGCGCTGTCGGATTTCTGTACCGGGATGCTCCGGCCTTACAGATTACGATTGCGGTCGTAGAGGCGGAGGAAAATCCGCTTACGGATTTCATGCTGCATTATGTGCAGGGAATGGAAAGCGTTTCAGAAGTCTGCCAGTTTCTGACCGTGCCGGAAGAGGAAGCCTTTTCCATGTTACAGGAGGGAAAAGCAGCAGCCGCGCTGTTTTTACCTGAAAGAATGATAGAGGGAATTATGGACGGCAGTAACGTTCCGGTTCAGGTCTTTTTCCCGGAAGATGCCGGTGTGGAATCGGCGCTGCTACGGGAACTGACGGACGCGGGGGTGCGGATGTTACGCGTGGCCCAGGCGGAGATTTATGGAATGTATGATACGGCAAAGGCATATGGAGCGATGGAGCGGCTGTCGGCGATGGAAATGGATATCGATAGGGATAATCTGGCTTTTGCGATGGAGCGGCTGGCCTTGTTCCGGACACAGGAGGTTTCCGCTACGGGGAAACTGTCAATGATGCAGTATGGCATAGCCTCCGGCGCCGTCTTTTTTCTGCTATTGCTCGGCATGGCATGTTATCCGGTGATGCAGCCTTATCCGAAGGCTTTACAGAGGCAGCTTGTCAGAGAAGGAATCGGGGCGGGCAGACAATGCTTTGGAAAATGGCTGTGCGGGACATGCAGTATGGGAATCAGTGCGCTTTTTTTCCGAATGCTTGTGGGAATGGGACTGAGGGCTGCCGGATTCGGCGCCCCAATGCCGGATTTACGGGCCGGCGCCGGTTTATTGATTTTGCTGTGCGCTTCCTCTTTTGTTTTTCTGGTATTTCAGCTTGCGGGGAACGGAACGACGGCGGTTCTTCTGCTGTTTTTTCTGAGCGTTGTGATGCAGTATCTGTCCGGTGGGTTCCTTCCGCCCGTTTTTTTACCGGAAACGGTGCAGAAAATCGGGAAAATGCTTCCTTCCGCTTATCTGATAGAGGCAGCGGGAAGCCTTTATACGGGCAGCCTTTCCTGGAAAACAGTGTTATATCTTGTCCTTTACACGGTTCTTTGCGGGAGCGCCGCCTGTGGATTTGAATGGCGGCGTATGAAGAAGGAGGTGTAAGGAGGCATGAAACGGTATTTGGTCTGGTTCCGGCTTCTGATGAAGCGCGCATTGAAAAATCCGGCATTTCTGCTATTTTTACTGAGTATGCCCCTTCTTTCTCTTTTGGTTGACCGATTGGGACAAGGCGTAAGTGAAGGAATCGCTGCCGGAATCTGTATCGAAGGATGGGAAGCGGAGGCGTGGGAAGATGACGGAGTAAGGGGAGAGGAAGCGCGGCTGGAAGAAGCCGGAACGGAAGGAGAGGAAACAAGGATAGAAGGGACGGAAGCTCGGTTGGAAGAAGCCGGAACGGAGAGAACGGAAGCATCCGAAGAAGCCGGGACAGAGAAGATACGGCGGTTTCTTGCGCTTTTGTCCGAACAGGAAGGGATTGTGCGGCTTCGGGTATATGATAGCGAAGCAGAAATGCGGCATGCTGTGGAGAAAGGCGAACTGGACTGCGGCGTTTTCCTGCGGGAGGAATTGTGGGAAGGGCTTGAGACAGGCACATGGCAGGGGACGATTACCATATTGGAAAGTTCTTCTTCGAGTATGACCCAGATAGTCAAAGAAAAAATTGCGAGCCTTGTTTTTACCTTGTATTCGGAAGAAAATTATGTAAACTATATAAAAAGTTCGGAAGTATTTTTCAGGGAGGAAGAAACAGGGACCGGTGCAGATATTGACGAGTCTGCCGGAACGGAAGGAACGAGCGCTGACACAGATATCGCAGAGTTTGCCAGGACGGCGTATGAAACGCATTTGCTGGATGGAAGCACCTTTGCGTTTCAATATCAGGAAAATCAGATACGAAGCGATGGCGGAAACTTGGACAGAACCCAGGCAGGTGATGATGGAAACCTGACAGATGGCGATAGAAATCGGTCGGACGCCGGCGGAACCCTGTCAGGTGGCGAAAACCCGGATGGTCTTTTGGACACATCCTTCCGGCTCCGGGGCATTCTGGCGGTCTGTATTTTCCTGAGCGGTCTCTGCGGACTGCTGACCGACTGGAAAGACCGGTCGGAAAAGCGGTTTCTGCGCCTGACTTCCCCGATAGTGACTACGATGGTCAACATATGGATTCCCACCGTTTATACTTCGGCGGCCGCGTTTTTCTCCCTGTGGCTGACCGGAAATATAACAGCCTCCGGTTCGGAGAAAGCGTTGACGGCCGGGCTGGCATCCGGTTTTGGGAAGGAAATATTTGGGCTTCTTTTTTATCAGTTCCTAATTGTTCTGTATTGTAGTATAATCAGAATAGTATTGAGAAGACAGGAAACGATTGCGGCCGCTATTCCGTTGTTTGTGCTTTGCAGTGTCATCTGTTGTCCGGTCTGGATTCGCCTTGCGGTATATGTGCCATTGTTCCGTGTGCTGGAAAAGTTTTTCCCGGTAACGTATTATCTGCTTCTTTAGGTTGGCGAATATTGGCGGCCCATATGCCGCGGACAGAGAGAAAGGTATTTTATAAGAATGAAAAACAAAGAAATAAAAACCAATGCGATGCGGATTCTGGAGCGGGAAAAGATACCGTATACGCAATATACATACGAATGTGAGGAATTTGTGGACGCGCTGCAGATTGCGGATATGCTCTCGCTTCCTTATGAAAAAGTTTATAAAACGCTGGTGACCGTTGGAGACAGCAGGAATTACTATGTTTTTGTGATTCCGATTGCGGAAGAACTTGATATGAAAAAGGCCGCGAAGTCGGTGGGAGAAAAGGCCGTCAGCATGATACATGTCAAAGAAATCAATGGGGTGACGGGCTATGTCAGAGGCGGCTGTACGGCGGTCGGGATGAAAAAGCAGTATGTGACGCGCATCGATAAGTCTGCGGAAGCGCTGGAAACGGTTATTGTCAGCGGCGGACGGCTCGGTTCCCAGATTGAACTAAAACCCGGCGACCTTTGCAGAGCTTCCAGAGGCGAGTTTGCGGATGTCATTGCGGGCCGGTGAGCGGAAGAATATCCGCATTGCGTTTCCGCGTGTCATCGCAGCAGCAGCTCTGACATGGAGGAAACGTATGGAAGTTTACAGAAGTTGACCAATATAGTCAAAATGAAATATATGAAAGGGCATGGACGACAAGGCATGAAAAGTATCAGGGATTATGAAACGGTAGCGCTGGACGATGCGAACGACGCGGTGGTGATTATCGACCAGACGCTTCTTCCCGGAAAAACGGAGCTTATCAGTTTAAAGACAGGAGAGGAAATCTGGAACGCGATTTATCTGCTCAAAGTGCGCGGCGCACCGGCAATCGGCGTGACGGCGGCCTTTGGCATTTATCTGCTGGCGAAGCGGATGGAGACGAAGGATTTCGATGTTTTTTACCGGGAATTTCAAAAACAGAAAGCCTATCTGGATTCGTCCAGGCCGACCGCCGTTAATTTATCCTGGGCGCTGCGGCGGATGGAACGGGTATGTCTGGAAAACCGGGAAAAACCGATAGCGGAAATCAAGGCACTGTTAAAAAAGGAAGCCGTGGAAATCAAAGAAGAGGATATCCGGGTCTGTAAAGCAATCGGAGAGTACGGGTTAGGTCTTGTGAAGCCCGGTGACGGTATTCTGACGCACTGTAACGCCGGGCAGCTTGCGGCCTGTAAATACGGAACCGCTACCGCGCCTATTTATCTTGGAGAAGAGCGGGGCTATCATTTCCGGGTCTTTGCGGACGAGACGAGACCTCTTTTACAGGGGGCGAGGCTTACCGCTTATGAACTTTTTTCTTCCGGTGTGGACGTTACCCTTATCTGCGATAATATGTCGGGAACCGTCATGCGCAACGGATGGGTGAACGCCGTGTTTGTCGGCTGTGACCGGGTGGCGGCCAACGGCGATACGGCCAATAAAATAGGAACCTCCGTTGTGGCGGCAGTAGCAAAACGCTACAATGTTCCGGTTTATATCTGTGCGCCGACCGCAACCATCGATTTGGGGACGCCTACCGGAGCGGAGATTACAATAGAGCAGCGGCCGGCCCATGAGGTGACGCAGATGTGGTATCGGGAACCGATGGCACCGGAGGGCGTGAAAGTGTTTAACCCGGCGTTCGACGTAACCGACCATGACCTGATTGCGGGCATCGTCACGGAATACGGCGTGGCGAGGGAACCTTATACGGAATCATTGCGGGAGATATTCAATCGGAAAGAAAAGGAGCATTAATATATGAAAGAAGACGAGATGATAGCGGAAATCATGAATCATCTGGATTCTGAAGTAGGACAGGGCGTTTACCGGATGAGCGTACTGATGGACGAGGACGCGGAACAGGAAAAGCATGTTTCCAAACAGTGCTGTAACATGTATGGACGCCCGGCTTCGGAGACAGTCGGACTGTTAGATATGTATACGGATATGAATGCGGGGAGACCGGACAGAATGCCCTGACGGACATTCTGTATAAGATTAAGATATCAGAAAGGTATGGAGTACAAAATGGCACAATTTAACTACGAAAAAGTAAAAGACCCGTTGTTTTTTAAGGAAAATGTGCTTCCGGCGCATGCGGAGGCAGTTTTGTACCGGAACAGGGAGGAATTTGATAAAGGGGAAAGTTCGCTTCGGATGCCGCTCGACGGTATCTGGAAATTTTCCTATGCGGCCAATCAGGCTCTGGCGCCGGATGGATTTGAAAAAGAATCTTTTGACTGTACATGCTGGGAGAGCATCCGCGTGCCGGCACATATTCAGATGGAGGGATATGACGTTCCCCAGTATGCCAACGTGCAGTACCCGTGGGACGGCAGAGAAGAGCTGGTTCCGGGAGAGATTCCCGTGCGGTTCAATCCGACGGCAAGCTATGTAAAGCATTTTGAAGTGCCGCAGGAGATGAAAGGAAAAGAAATCCGCATTTCCTTCCAGGGCGTGGAGAGCGGCATGGCTCTCTGGCTGAACGGACACTATGTGGGTTACAGCGAGGACAGCTTTACGCCTTCCGAATTTGAGCTCACGCCTTTTTTGAAAGAGGGAGAGAACAAGCTGGCGGTACAGGTTTATAAATGGACCTCTTCCAGCTGGTGCGAGGACCAGGACTTTTTCCGCTTTTCCGGCATTTACCGGAGCGTATACCTGTATGCAGTTCCCGCCGCGCATCTGGAAGATATTCGGATAAAGACGCTGTTTGAGGAAGATAACTTTGACGAGGCCGTGCTGGAAGCGGTGACAAAAGCATCCGGCGAAGGCAGAATAAAAATCCGCTTAAAGGACGGCGGACAGGTTTTATTTGTACAGGAAAAGAAAATCGTGCCGGAGAACATCGTATTTCAGGAAAAAGTGGGTTCTCCGAAACTATGGAGCGCGGAGGAACCGAATCTTTACCAGCTGGAAATAGAAGTTTACGGGGTTTCCGGCGAAATGGAAGAATATACGGTACAGGCGGTGGGATTCCGGAAGTTTGAGATGAAAAATAACCGTATGCTTTTAAACGGAAAACGGATTGTGTTCAAGGGCGTCAACCGCCATGAGTTCAGCTCCGTTTCCGGCCGCGCCGTTTCTTATGAAGAGCTGGAAAAAGATATTGTGACGATGAAGAGGAACAATATCAATGCCATCCGGACCTGTCATTATCCGGACGATGCAGCGATTTATGATTTGTGCGACCGGTATGGCATCTATCTGATGGCGGAATGTAATATGGAAACGCACGGCACATGGGATGCTTATCTGCGCGGCGTTGCGGAGAAGTCTTTTGTGCTTCCCGGCGAGCATGAAGAATGGGAGGGCATGATGCTCGACCGCGTCAATTCCTGTTACCAGAGGGACAAGAACCATCCGGCAATCCTCTTATGGTCCTGTGGAAACGAATCTTTCGGGGGACGGACGATTTTTCGGATGTCGGAGCTTTTCCGGGAACTGGACGATACGCGGCTTGTGCATTATGAAGGCGTTTTTTGTGACAGAAGCTATAATGGAAGCACCGATATGGAAAGCAGAATGTATGCGAAGGTATGGGAAATTGAGGAATATTTAAAGGACGCGGAAGCAAGGCCGTTTATCTGCTGTGAATATTCCCATGCGATGGGCAATTCCTGTGGGGCTCTGCATAAATACACGAATCTGGCGGACCGGGAAAATTCCGGCTATCAGGGCGGCTTTATCTGGGATTACATCGACCAGTCCCTTTACCGGAAAGACCGGTACGGCAAGGAATATCAGGCTTATGGCGGCGATTTCGGAGAGCGGCCGTGCGATTATAATTTCAGCGGTAACGGCATCGTATACGGCGGGGAAAGAAATCCGTCGCCGAAGATGCAGGAAGTGAAATTCGATTATCAGAATATTGCAGTATATGTTCGTGAGAAAGAGTTTGAGGTATGGAATAAAAATCTGTTTGTAAATACAGATACGTTTGACGCGAAGGCGGTTCTGCTTCGGAACGGCGTGCCTTTGGAGGAAAAGGAGCTGTGTTTGTGCGTGGAGCCGGAGAGCTGCCGGGTATTTCCGATTCCTTTTGTGATACCATCCTATGAAGGCGAATATGCGGTGACAATTTCTTTTCATTTGAAAAACGATACGCTCTGGGCCGGAGCGGGCCATGAGGTGGCCTTCGGCCAGGGCGTTGTGGGAGAAGTGAAAGCGGCCGGGAAGCCGGAGACAAAACCTTACACCCTGATTCGCGGCAAGCGGAATTTCGGTGTCAGGGGAAGGGATTTCGAGGCGCTGTTTTCCATTGAATTTGGATTTGTTTCCTATCGGTATGGGGGAAAAGAGATGCTCATCAGGAGTCCGAAGCCGAATTTCTGGCGTGCTCCTGTCGATAACGATGAAGGGAACAATATGCCGGGCAGATACGGTCAGTGGAAGCTGGCGAGCCTGTATCTGACGACGAAAGGCGCGGGAATTGCGAGAGAAACGGCGCTCGGTACATGGTATGACAACCCGGTTGTCAGGGAAGAAGAGGATTGTGCGGTCATTACCTATTATTATCATCTTCAGACGACGCCGAAGGCGGAATGTCAGGTGACTTACCGGGTTTACGGCGACGGTAAAGTTGTGACGACGCTTTCCTATGACCCGGTAAAGGAGCTGGGCGATATGCCGGAATTTGGCATGCTGTTCCAGCTCAGTGCGGATTACGACCATGTGGAGTGGTATGGAAACGGTCCGGAAGAGACTTATGAGGACCGGAAAGAGGGGGCGAAGCTCGGCGTTTACCGGAATCTGGTACAGGAGAATATGGCCCGGTACCTGGTTCCCCAGGAGTGCGGCAACAAAACAGGCGTCCGCTATGCGTCCGTTACGGACCGGAAAGGGCGGGGACTGCTTTTTACCGGAGATAAGATGAACTTTTCCGCACTGCCTTATACGCCGCATGAACTGGAAAATGCAAAGCATCCTTTTGAACTTCCGGAAGTGCATTATACATGGGTGCGCGTTTCGATGCAGCAGATGGGCGTCGGCGGAGATGACAGCTGGGGGGCGCCTGTACACCCGGAATACCTGATTGATATCGGCCAAAAACTGGAATTTACCTTTACGTTTCAGGGGATATAATACAAGTTTTTTTAAACGAAATATTTTAAACTGAAATATTTTAAACGAGATGACAAATAAGTTCAAATGAGGGAGGAAGGATTATGGGCAAGGCGACACAGAATTATGAACAATTGGGAATGGCGACGGGACTCAGACTGGACCGGGACAGAAATATGCTTTACGGACTGCGGGAAGGCTTCGAACTGCTTGTTTATGCGGCGGACGAAAGATATCCGTACTGGCTTACCGTTTCTTTGAGTGCGCGCTCACCGATGGGCGCGCTCGGAAAGGAAGACTATAAACTGTTCGTAAAGAATGAAAAACCGGTGGTTTCTCTCATTCAGGAGGGAAATCTGATTAAGATGGTTCTGAAAAATACGCCGAAGCAGGAACAGCTTCGGGACAATCTGAACTATGGAATCGGCGCTTTGCTTGCGTTTTTGAGGAGCAAAGGCTTTGCGCCATGCTGCCAGCTCTGCGGGCAGCAGATGGAGACGGCGGGATATGAAACGAAAGGCGGTTATATGCACCTGTGTCCGGACTGTGCGGGCAGAATGCGTCAGGATGCGATGGTTTCAACGCAGCAGAAGAAAGAGAAAAATGAAAATCTGGTGGGCGGCTTTGTGGGCGCGCTGCTTGGCTCTCTTATCGGCGTTGTCTGTATCGTCATTTTTGGCCAGCTCGGAAGGGTAGCTGTGGCATCCGGCATCGTCATGGCGGTCTGTACTTTGAAAGGCTATGAAATGTTAGGCGGAAAGCTCACGAAAAAAGGAATTGTGATTAGCATTATCATGATGATTCTTATGACCTATGTGGGCGACCGGATTGGCTGGGCGATTATTATCGTGCGGGAACTGGGCGGCGATATCTTTTCCGCTTTTCAGATGGTTCCGGCGCTGCTTCAGTGGGGACGGATTGAGAGCGGAAATTACTGGGCCAATCTCGCGCTGTTGTATGTGTTTACGATTGGCGGCGCCATTCCGACCTGTACCTCTATCGTGAAAGACCGTAAGAAAGAAGGCGAATTTGCCCAGGTCGGCTCTCCGAGAATGTAAGTATGTTCGCCTGACCCATGGAGACAAAAATGCAGAAAATACCCTATATGCCGCTGACAGCTGCGCCTTTTCGGAAAAATGAGAAATACCGGGAGACAGCGCCGCATCACCCGGAACTTCGAAAATATATCCGCTGTTTCTGGGGAAGCGATGTGTTTTACACGAAAAAAGAAGAGGATGCGGGAATCGTTGTGCCCGACACCTGTGTGGATATTATTTACTGGGTGGACTATACCGCGAATAAAATCAGCGGCGGATTTTGTGGAATTAACGATGTCAGTTTTTCAGAAACTGACAAAACGATGGAAGGACATCTTGTTTCTGTCTTTGCAATTCGTTTTTATGCCTGGGAAGCCTGTGCTTTTGCGGAAGACTCCCTGAAAGGCACGCTGAACGGCCATTATGATGTGCGGTCCAGGTTCCGGTGGCTGGATGAACTGCTGCGGCCGCTGCTGTTTGAAAAGGAAACCCTGCGGGAACGGATAAACATAACGGAAGCGCTGTTTTTACGGCGGCTGGCGGGAGTAAAAACGACCGCTTACAGGCAGATTGCGAATACGCAGTTTTCTTCTGCGCGGTATTCATCTGTGCGGTACACATCCACGCAGTCTGCATCCGTGCAGTCTGTGCCCATGAAGCCTGAGTCCGTGCAGTCTGCGGTCGCGCTGATTCTTCTGCACAAAGGCGCGCTCACTACGGAGCAGCTGGCAAAGGAGTGCTTTATCAGCTGTAGACAGCTGGAGCGGCTTTTTCATGAATACATTGGAATTACGCCCAAAAAGCTCGCTAATCTGGTCCGTTACCAGTCCGTCTGGAGAGAGGTTCTGGAAAATCCGGCTTTTCAGGTTCAGGATGCCGTGTGGAAGTATGGATATGCGGACCAGTCCCATATGATGCGGGAATTTAAGCGCTATCATGGGATGGATATGCGGACCGCCAGAAAATATGCGTATCATGTCGGAAATATACAATACCCATCGTCCATATCCTGATAATATGATAACAGTTCAGCCATGCAGAAATGATTGTACAAATTGCCCGTGGGAGCTTGCTCACTAAGGGCAACTTGCACAATTATTTCTATAGGGCGGACGCCCGACATGAAATAAGTCACCAGCCAATTCGTAATATTCATTCAAAATGTATATTCTGGTGACTTATGAATGGCATGGCTGAACTGCTATTTAAAATATAATAAAGGAAAGGAATGGACAAAGGATGAATATCAGCGTATGCGGAGCGGACTGCGGTGCCTGTTACTGCTTTGGAAAAATGTGCAAAGGCTGTAATGAATGCGGCGGAAAGGTTTTTCATGTACCGGAAGGACAGACCTGTGCCATCTATGAATGCACGGTTCACCAAAAAGGAATGAAGCATTGCGGTGAATGCAGTGAAGCGCCTTGTGAAATCTGGATGAAAACGAGGGACCCGAAATATTCGGATGAAGAATTTGAAGAAAATATCAGGGAACGGATGCGGGCATTGAAAAAGGCTTTATAAAATGGAATAACCATCAGGGGACGCCCAAACAGGCGTCCTTTTTGTGCGCTTTTTTACTATGTCGGGGGATGCGCTTATCCGGGGCGTACACTTTTTCTTGTGATACATAACTTAAATTAGAATAAAGAAAAAAGAGGTTTATACAATGGCATATACGAATTTTGAACCTATAATCGGAACGATTCTGAACATGACAAGAGGAAATGACTGTTGTAGTCAAACGATGTCGCTTCGGACGGAAAAAGGAATTGTCAATTTTATAATAGGGCCGGAGACTTATGTAATTGATAACAGACCGCTCAGAGCGGGGCTGCGGGTGGCGGCGTACTATGACGCATCTCTTCCCGTGCCGCTTATTTTTCCGCCCCAGTACCGGGCGCAGATTGTTGCGGTACTCACGCGGGATGAACAGATTATGCTGAATGAATTTGACAGAAATCTGACGGCGCGGGACGGCTCTCTGCAGTTGAATCTTGCGCGAAATACGAATATCGAGACGCTCAACGGACAAAGAGTAACCTGTAATCCGGGCAATCAGACGCTGCTTGTCTTTTATTCGGCAACGACCAGAAGCATCCCGCCCCAGACAACGCCGAGGCGGATTGTTGTATTGTGTTAAATGCTTCCGGCAAAGCGCCTAACGACAGCCGTGGTGTCTTCCGCCATGATGTGAACCTGAGGATGTTGTTGTGGTCTGACAATAACCACAGGAACCGTCGCAATAGCCGCAAGAGCCATCGCAGTAACCGCTTTCGTGGTTATAGCTGCAGTAAACCTCGTCGTCATGTGTGTGATGTCCTGTTTCGGTGCAGTCTTCAACGGTGCATACCGGACACTGTGTCGTGACGGTAGTTGAGGCTGTCCTGGTTCTGCCATGATGCCCGTGCGCGGAAACAGGCATTACGATAAGGCTTGCGATAAGCATACCGGCCGTTACTGCGGTGAGCATTTTTTTGAAATACATGACATACGCCTCCTTTCTTATAACATTAGTATACTATTGTAAGCATGTCTGTGCAAGGAAGAAAAATGGGTTTTTGATAAGATTCATCCCTGTCCGGGTCGGGGGTGAAGGTTACGGATAAGAGAAAGCGCATGACATCGAAAACGGCTTGTGATAAGATATTCTTATAAAAGCCAGACTAATGCAGGAGTTGGAGAAAGGGGAACTGGGGTGAAAAAGAAAATAACGGTACTGGCGCTGCTTGGATTGACCGCACTGGTCATGAGTGGCTGCGGCCGGGAAGAAAAAGAGGCGGCGGGAAGCGTGCACGACAATGCGGCATCGGACTGCGGTGCGGCAGATAGCGGGGCATCGGACAGTGCAGCTTTGGACGGTGGGACAGCGTCAGACGGTGGAGCGGAAGAACAGCCGGAGGAACCGCCGGTACGCCAGGAACCGCCGCAGATAGAGCTTCATCCGGCGGCGGGGGAGGGAGACTCTCTGATAATAAGAGCATGCGGATATACCTGGAACTGGCCCGAAGGCGCCGACCAGATGGGAGCGGCGGTTGCGGACAGCGCGGCGCCCCTGTCGGAGGGCGCGCCCTGGGATATCCTGATTCTGCCCGGAAACGGTGATGATTCCCTGGAATATGGATTAACCACAGAAGTCAATCCCGACGAGCTCGGCGTCACGATGTGGCACCAGGAAGATATTGGCAATTATGAGGCACAGGGCAGCCGGACAGCGGTATATGAGCGGGAGGAAATTGCGGCGGATTATATTATCCCCTTACAGGCCGGAAAAGTGTATGAGATTTATCTGTCATGGGATGAGGAGAATGTCGGAGAAAACGGGTGTTTCGGGACGGCGTACTATGTATTTAAGACTGACGGCCCCATGCAGGGCACGGAAGGGAAATCCGATGGATTGACCGGATTGGACAATCGGGAGCAGTCGTTTCCCGAAGCGACCTTCGGGGATGTGGACGCGGAAGAAATAATGCCCGTTGACGGCGTCACAATGACCGTAACGAAAGCCACATCCGAAGGCGCAAGCCTGGAAATTCTGAACCGGACGGATAAGGAGCTTACTTTGGGAGAAGATTATGAATTACAGGTCTGGGAGGGCGAAAACTGGCATCGGGTGGATTATATCGTCGATAACTGGGCTTTTAATATGGTTGCTTATATACCTGATAAAGATGAGCCGATGCGGATGGATGTGACCTGGACTTATTTCCACGGCATTCTGCCGGAGGGACGTTACCGCATTACCAAGACGGCGGATATTCAGGAAGCGGAAGGCCGCGTTACATTTCGCCTGGCGGCGGAATTTACAGTGGAATGACTCGGCCAGGAGGCGGGAGTTACAGTTGAACGACCCGGGCCGGCGGCAGAAAGCGGGGCGGCCCGCGCCGTAGGCGGAGAACTTTTGCGAATACAGGGAATAAACCCGGATTTATCCTCATACAATGTGAAAATGAACGTAGACAAATGTCTACTGTGAACATGGAGGAATTGTATGGAGGGAAAATGTATGGGGAACTCCTGTGATTTCAGCGGCATCAAACCGGTCATGGTGGATTTGCCTTATCCGCCAATCCGGGTAAGCGGCAAGAACCCGTCCTATGCGGACCTTCTGGGTGTTGACTACTGTGGTTCCATCTCGGAAATGACCGCAATCGCCCAGTACATTAACAATGAAAACCGACTGGCAAGCCAGAAATGTCCGATGGCCCAGGCGCTTCTGGGGATGGCGGTATGTGAAATGATACATCTTCAGAAACTGGGAGAACTGATTGTGCTGCTGGGAGGAGATATCGGATATTCCGCGATGGGAAGAAACGGAAGGCCGGCTATGTGGACGCCTTCCTGTCTGAATATTCCGTCGGAGTGCAGCAAGATGCTGGCAGCCGATATGGAGGCCGAAAAAGCCACAATTAACCAGTACGAAATGCACATTTCCTGGATAGAGGATGAATATGTTAATGCGGTTCTGCGGAGAATGATTCAGGATGAGGAATATCATATTATGATGCTGAAGGCGCTGCAGAAGGAGTTGTAAAGGGAAACACTTACAACATAAAAAGTCCGTTTCACAACATGGGATTGTGGAAAAGGGAACGGATTTCCGATATAAAGTACATAAGAAGAGGAAAGAGGATGCGGAACAATGCGGATTGCGGTGTGCGATGACGAAAAGGAAGTAAGGGCGCTTCTGGGCAGTAAAATAAAAAAACTGCATCCGGAGGCGTCTCTCTTTGTGTATGAATCGGGGGAAGCGCTGCTGCGCTCAGAGGAGCGGTTTGATATCCTGTTTCTGGATATCCAGATGGAAGGAAGAAACGGCATGGAAACGGCGGCGGAGCTGCGCAAAACCAACAAACAGCTGATTCTGATTTTTATAACGGCGCTGGAGGAGTATGTTTTTCAGGCTTTTGACGTAGGCGCTTTTCATTATCTGGTGAAGCCGTTTACGGATGAAAAATTTGCGGCGGTGTTAAATGCCGCGGTTAAACAGTACGAAAATTTTGCCGATGAGGGGCGGAGAAAAGAAGCGGAGCCGGAAGAACGCTATCTTGTCATCAAGACGGGCGGCGTCCATACCAGAATCCGAATTGACGATATCATCTATGCGGAGGTATTTAACCGAAAAGTAATGATACACAGCGTGCATGGGGACATCGAATATTACGGTAAACTGTCCGACCTGGAAAAACAGCTCGGAGAGGACTTTTTTCGCTCTCACAGGGCAAATCTGGTGCATTTCAAATATGTGGAAAGATACAATGTGTCGGAAATCTGGCTGGAAAAAGGAACGGCGCTCATGGCGAAACAGAATTACGGGGAATTTGTGAAAAGATTTCTGCGCTATAACCGTGTGAAGAGAAGTTCCAGGCTCCATTCCTGAAGATGTTGTGTTAAGAACTGCGAAAAACAATAATAAAATAAGAAAGAAACAGAGACGATAAAATGGAAATTTTGTGGGCGCTGGTTTCACGGCTGTACGGTATCGTAACAATTATCATATACGGATTGCTTTACGGACGGTTTATTACTCCTTTTTTGCATAATAAAAAGGCTGTACGGCCTGTAAAAATCATATATATTTGTACGATGTCAGTGTTGTACCTGTTTCCCTACACAATGCACGGCTTTTTAGCCTATGCGCTGGGGGCGCTGGTGTTTTTTGTCGTTATTTACCTGTATGACCGGAGGAATCTGGAACAGAAAATATTCCTGTTTTTCTTTTTGTATCTGGTGGAGTGGACATGTCATGGGGTTCTGGTAATACCTCGACAGCTTTTGTTTCAGGGCTCATTGATTCTGGGTTCTGCCCTGGAATGGGGCGAATGGAATTATTTTGGCGCTTTTCTGCTGACCGAGTTCTGCCTTGCCCTGTGCCAGTATTTCGTGATGCGGATGCTGCTTAATATTATGGAACGGATTTATATCTATAAAAGCGAAAACATGAGCGGAAAAGAACTGGGGCTGATGCTGGCGATACCGATTTCGGTAATCATCGGTTATTTTGCTTTCGTCTTTTTCTCGGATATTTATCTTGAAGATACGAAGTGGTATATACAGGATACTCATGCGTCTTTTTACTGGGTGGTTGCGCTATATCAGAGTATCTCTTATGCCGCGCTCGTGGCGGTGGTCACTTTTTATCAGGATATGAAAAAGAATTACCGGAAGGAAAAAGAAAACGCTGTGCTTGCGGGACAGGTGAAAAGTCTGCAGAAGCATATCGGAGAGGTGGAGGCGCTCTATCAGGATATCCGGGGAATGAGGCACGATATGGGCAATCACATTATGATACTGGAAAATCTTTGTCAGAAGGAGAGACAGGCGGAGGCCATCGACTATCTGGAAAAGCTAAAAGGGCAGTTTCATGAGGCGGAAACGGAAATCAAAAGCGGCAATCCGGTTACGGATATCCTTTTAACGGAGAGCAAAAAAGAAGCGGAGCAGAGGGGAATTTCTTTCGCGTGCGGTTTCCATTACCCGGAGGGCACGTCGGTCAATGCTTTCGATGTCAGCATTATTTTGAATAACGCGCTGAATAATGCGATAGAAGGCGCGGTGGCGTGTATTATGCCGGGGATAGAGCCGTTTGTCCGAGTTTCTTCTTACCGGGAGAAAAACGTCTATATGATAGAGGTGGCGAACAGCCTGAAAGGACAGGTTTTTCTGGAAGAAGAGAGCGGGCTTCCGGGGACGACCAAAGGAGATAACGGGGAACATGGCTATGGCCTGAATAATATCCGCCAGGTGGCGCGGAAATATTTCGGAGATATTGCGATAGAGCAGACGGAGGGCGTATTTTTGCTACATGTGATGCTTTTGACAGGGGGAGTCTGAAAATGGGAGCTTGAAAGCGGGCCCTTGAAAGTGGACCTGAATGTCAGAAACGCTTTGACAACGAAAAAAGTCGTATTGACAACAAAGCGCTTATGCGGGAAAAAATTCATGCCGAAACACAGGATGAAAATAAAAATTTCACCATCCGGTTCCGTTAGTCCTTTGAAGTGGGCAGACAGGAGTCAGGATGGAAAAAGATTTGCTGGCTGTGCCGGATTTGCAGGGATGCAGTCATCGAAAGAAAGGAAGGAATACAGACATGGTTATCAGCGGTGTAAACGGAGCTGGCGGAGCCGGCATGCAGGCGGGCGCGATGGGAAGAGGTCAGGCAGAGGATGCTGTAAGCAAGAGACTGATGCAGCAGATAGAAAATGCGCAGAAGCAGTTACAGGAGATTTACGCCAACAGCGAAATGAGCGTGGAAGAAAAGATGAAAAGGCGTCAGGAAATCCAGAAGGAAATCAGCGAACTGAACAGCCAGCTGCGCCAGCATCAGATGGAAATGCAGAGAAAAGAAGCGGAAGAAGCCAAAAAGAAACAGGCGGAAAGCGCTTCCGCGGCAGAGCGTTCCGGTAATTCCCAAAAGAAAAATGCGAAAGACGGACAGGTTGACGTTCAGATTTCTGCGGAAGGCATGCAGGCAATGCTTTCTGCGGATGGAGCCATGAAACAGGCGAAGGTACAGGGCAGCGTCGCTGCTTCGATGGATGGAAAGGCGGGCGTGCTGGAAGCGGAAATCAAACTGGACAGCGCCCGGAACGGCGATACGTCGGCAAAAGAAGCGCAACTTGCCGATGTAAAACAGAAGGCGGAGGGTGCGACGGCTTCTCAGATGAAAACGCTTGCCGAGGCGGGAGAAGCGCTGGCGGAAGCGAATAAGGCAACGACGGGTGCGGATAAAACATCAGCGGGCGCAGATGAAACGCGGAAAGCGGAAGAGGACGGAGAGAAGAAAGTGCAGAAGGATGACGAATCCGCCGCTGCAGCGGGAGAAAACGGCGGCGAAGAGAACAATGGGGCAGCCGGAGGATATTATGTGCCGGTAGATGTCAGACTGTAACGGCCGGACAGCCGTCCGATACGGCAAAAGGGGAGTACTGGCTCCCGGAAGCATTTCTGAAGGAGATGTTTCCGGGGGCTTTCTACTATTAAGAAATTGTGATACCGGAGGTAAATGATTAATCCGGCATGACAAAAACGATAAAACATTTAAAATAATGCAAAAAAGATAATGTAAAAACATAATATTTATATTGCAATAAAGGAAATTTCATGATACAATACCGATAGAAAACAAATCTTGATTCTAATATTGTGCACTTGTTTATGAAAGAAGCGGAAAATGTCTGTGGAACGGACCGCTTTCGGGTGCATATTCCGGCAGTTCTGCCAGAGATTCTCGTTTGTTTGGCAGGATTGCAGCTCTGAAATGGACAAGAGATAGAGGGCATGAAAAGGATAGTAGAAACAAATCCGCATTGATATTTCTGTATATGTGGACCGCACAGCACAGTTTATGGATTTTGTGACCGGTTTTCCGTTTTCTTTGAGGCTTTCCTGTACAAAAAGAAAAGGAGAGCTATTTTTGAAGAAAGAAACGGTAATTGAAACTTTTGAAGAACAGAAAATGAGTGTTGCAAAATACCAGTTGACCAGTGATTTGTTTGCCGGGAAAGTATTTGAGGATTTGGAAGCAGCCCAGGAGCTGTGCAGAATTTTGATGCAGAACGACCGTATTATACTGCGCAGCGTCAGAACGCAGTATGTGATTCAGAATCTGGAAAATCATTCGGTAGTGCTGGATATTTTTGCAGAAGAGCAGCAAGGAAACCTGATTGATATTGAAATTCAGATGTACCGGGAAAAGGCTCCGTTTAAACGAAGCCGCTATTATCAGTCCAGTATTGATATGAGCATTCTGGAAAAAGGAAAACCTTATCATACGCTTCCGGATGTAACCATTATTTATCTGACAAAAGAAGACTTCATCGGGGAGCGGAAGGGGTTCTATAACATAGACAGGAAATCCGGCGGACAGGAAGTAACAATGTGCCTGGAAAACGGCTTTCATGAGAAATATTATAATCTGGAATACCCGGTGGACGATATGCGTATCAATGAATTACTGCACTATTTTCAGCACTCGGAACCGTTTTATAAGACGGAGAATTTTCCGAGAATCGTAGAGCGTGTCAGCTATTTGAAAACAAAAAAGGAGGGTGTGGCGCTGATGTGTGAAATTACGGACAGAATCAGACGGGAAGGAAGAGAAGAAGGACGGATTATCGGAAAAGTGGAAGATATTCTGGAATTGCTGGAAGAGCTGGGAAAGATTCCCCAGTGGATTGCCACGCGAATCGGACAGGAAACAGACCCGGAGCAGTTGCGGAAGTGGCATAAATGCGCGGCAAAAGCGTCGGATATGGCAGAATTTGAAGCGCTTTTTTCAAGACTTTAATGCTCCCGGAAAGCTGCGTTTCCGGTACTCGTCCGGAGAACATCCTGTCTTTTTCAGAAACTGCCTGTTAAAATTGGAAAGATTATTATAACCGCAGCAAAAAGCGATGTCGGAAATTTTGTCCCTGGTGGCGGAGAGCGCATCACAGGCGGCGTTCAGCCGTAACTGGGTGAGATGTTCGATGGCGCTGACGCCGACCGTATCTTTGAAGCATTTCATGAAGTAGCTTTTGCTTAGATGGGCAAGGGCTGCGAGCTGTTCTATCGTAATATCGTTCTGATAATTTCCAGCCATATATTCGAGAACCGGGCGGATGATTTCGTCGCGTCCGGCGCTGTCATCCGGCTGAAATATGATATGACCGCCGCATTCCAGCAGCCAGAATAACCGCAGAAGTTCGCTTTTTAATAATAAATCCGTCCGGGGCGTATTTTCGTGCACGCAGAAGAGAATCCGTTCCGTCGTACGTTTCATTTCTACATAATTTTCCATTTCAGGATGGATATGGACGTTAATGCGGATATTGCCGTTTATGATGGGCCATATACATTCTGCGCTGCAGCGGTCGCTGCTGTTGGCGCCGAGCAGAACGGAACTGAATACGAAAGCGTCGTAAACCAATATATTGTCTTTACAGGGATAAGCGGTATGAAGCATGTTGGGCGGAAAAATCAGAATATCCCCTTCGACCGCCTCAAATTTCCTGCCGCCGCATATAAATTCCCCTTTTCCACGATAAAGGTAGTTGATTTCAAATTCGCTGTGCCAGTGCATCGGTACGTTTGCAAAATATTCAGGCAGCCGGCATTCGTAATAACTGTATGGAACGAGGGTGGTGCTGTGTTGTCTTTTTTCTTCGGTCTTTCTGTCGGGCGTCATTGGATTTCCTTTCTGTGGACGGTGGTTTTGCCGGGAATGTTGGGAAGTAGGATAGTATTATAAAACAGTAGTATTTCAATAGTATTATACCTTTGATAATAGTATTATATCATTAAAAGGTTTTCTTCTCAAGGGTTTGCCGGAGGATTTGGGGTGCTGTATTTCACGCCTCCGCCCGCGCAACGAGTAGTTCTCTTTGGAGGCACGCTTTCGCTCCGCTAAAGGATGTAGCGGTACTAAGGATTTTGTGACGCAGGCGACCCAAAATCCAAGTACCGACATCCTTTACAGGGCCTCCGTCAGAGAACTACGCGCAGCGCGGGCGGAGGCGTGAAATAGAGCGGGACTATTGAGCGGGAAACGAATTGGTGCGGATGACAGAAGACAAGAACGGAGGGTGTATATGAGATTTGAAAACGATAACGGGGCGCTGGTTTGTTATCACAATGGAGAAACGGTCAGAATCGAGGCCTGGGGGAAGGACTCGCTGCGCGTGCGCGCGGCTGTGGGGGCTTCATTTACCGGGAAAAGATGGGCGTTGACCGAAGAAGTCAGCCAATGTGATACGAAAGTGATTGTGGAAGAGGAAGACCACTGGGTGGGCGACGGCACGGTAGATAAAAAAGAGATTGCGACGATTATCAACGGTCGCATCAGGGCAGTTGTAAATTTTGCGGGGATTCTTTCTTTTTATAAAGACGACAGACTGATTCTGCGGGAATATTTCCGGTTTTATGACGGAACGATTTCCAGAGAAAGCAGATGTCTGAAACTGCTGGGCAGAGAGTGGAAGGGCATTATCGGCGGAAGCGAGTATTCTCTGAATGTGAAATTTGAGAGCAATCATGGAGAAAAAATCTTCGGAATGGGGCAGTATCAGCAGGACTGCATGGATTTGAAAGGCTGTGTGCTGGAACTGGCGCAGCGCAATTCTCAGATTTCCGTGCCTTTTGCGGTTTCGTCGATGGGATATGGCTTTCTCTGGAACAATCCGGCGGTGGGCCGCGTGACATTTGGCCGGAATTATTATGAGTGGATTGCCAGGGCGACGAAGGAAATGGACTACTGGATTACCGCCGCGGACACGCCGAAGGAGATTCTTGCAAATTATACGGAAGCGACCGGGCGCGCGGAAATGTTCCCGGAGGATTTGATGGGCCTGTGGCAGTGCAAGCTGCGTTACAGAACTCAGGAAGAGGTATTGAGCGTGGCGCGGAAATACCGGGAAGAGGGCATCCAAATCGACCAGATTGTTATCGACTTTTTCCACTGGACGCTTCAGGGAGACTGGAAGTTTGACGAAAAGTACTGGCCCGACCCGAAGGCGATGGTGGATGAGCTGCATGAAATGGGCATTAAAGTCATCGTGTCGGTATGGCCTTCTGTGGACCGGAAGAGCGAAAACTTCGGGCCTATGATGGAAAAAGGGCTGTTAATCCGGACGGAGCGCGGCGCGGCCCAGACCTATGATTATCAGGGCGACTGCGTGGAAATCGACCCTTTTAACCCGGAAACGAGAAAATATGTATGGGAAGTATGCAAAAAAAATTATTACGATTATGGAATCGACGCCTTCTGGCTGGACAATTCCGAGCCGGATTACGGGGTTTATGATTTTGAAAATTACCGTTACTGCGACGGTCCGGCGCTTGCGCTGAGCAATATCTACCCGCAGATGTACAGCCGTGTTTTTTATGATGAAATGAGCGGGCCTGGAAAAGGAAGCGTGGTCAATCTGCTGCGCTGTGCCTGGGCGGGTTCCCAGAAATACGGCAATGTAATCTGGTCGGGCGATGTGCCGAGCACTTTTGAAGCGTTTGCGGACCAGATTCAGTGCGGGCTGAATATGGGACTTGCGGGCATTCCCTGGTGGACCACCGATATCGGCGGTTTTATGACTGACGATGTGAACGACGAGGATTTCAGGCAGCTTTTAATCCGCTGGTATCAGTTTGCGGTTTATTCCCCGGTGCTTCGCATGCACGGGGACAGAGGGCCGTACAATATCCCTCCTCTGGACGAGCGGGACTGGGGCGGCGGTTATCTGCATACCGGTCAGCCGAACGAGCTTTGGAGCTATGGGGAAGAGAATTATGCCATTATGAAAAAATACTATGACCTCCGCATTTCCATGCACGATTATATCCGCGGATTATATGAAGAGGCACATGAGAACGGTTCGCCGCTGCTTCGGACGATGTTTTACGAGTTCCCGGATGATGCGAAGTGCTGGGAGCTTTCCGACCAGTATATGTTCGGTGAAAAGTATCTGGTGGCGCCGATTCTGCATTTGCATGAATTTGAACGCGACGTTTATCTGCCGGAAGGAAAATGGATGCTGACCTCCACCGGAGAGACTTACGAAGGAAAACAGGTCGTCCGTGTGAAAGCGCCGATTGATTATATGCCGGTATTTGAAAATATATGACTGCATCGGTCAAACGAACTGAATATTATCAAAGAACTGCTGTGCCTGTAATTTCAAATGGTACAGCAGTTTTTTTCCCTGCCTGATTGGATAAAATAATTTGGGACGTTTTGTTTTTTGGGGCCGTCTAATCAATAAAATACAAAGGAAAGGAAACATTGCTGATGGACAATTTAGTAAAGCGTGCACAGCGGGGAGATGCGGATGCGTTTGCCGAACTGGTGCAGTCCCAGATGCAGAATATGTATAAGACCGCAAGAGCAATGCTCCGGAACGATGAAGACGCTGCGGACGCCATATCCGATACGATTCTGGCCTGTTGGGAAAAGATGGAACAGTTAAAAAAGACGGAATTTTTCAAAACGTGGATGACAAGGATTCTGATTAACAAGTGTAATGACTATTTGCGGCAGAGAAAAAAGGCTTATCCTGTCGAGGAGGTAGAAGAGACGCCCATATCCACGGAGGAATACGAGAATGTGGAGTGGATGGAACTGATAAACTGCCTGGATGAAAAATATCGGCTCATCATGGTTTTGTATTATGTAAACGGATTAAAAACGACGGAAATCGGCTCGATTCTGCATATGCCGGACAGTACGGTGCGGACAAGGCTGGCGAGAGGGAGAAGCCGGATGGCGGAATTGTATACCGTATGAAACAAGGTTTGCAAAGGGAAAGGAATGGTTATTATTGTATGCAAAATTGTGTCTGAGGGCACAAATTCGCAGATTGAGAAAGGAGCATATGGCTATTAGTATGAAGGAAAAAGAAATCATGGACAAACTGCGAAGCGAGCTCGTAATCCCGGATGTGGTACAGGAGCGGGCGGAACTTGCGCTTGACAGAATTAAAAAAGAACAGAAAAAGAAGGGGAAGGTAATGAAAATGAGGACAAAAGGAAAAAGGAAATCTATGTGGCTGTTGATTGCGGCGGCGGTATTTGTGTTTGGTACAATGACGGTGTGCGCGGCATATCTGCGCTGGAGTCAGGGAATCGAGGCGCAGTTTCAGGCGACGGACGAGCAGAAACAGATGCTGGAAGAAGAGCAGTATACGGCGCCGCTTCAAAATAAAGACGGCGAAATGGGGAATAACAGTGTTACGGAGGCGGGCGTTACCATAACGCCTCTGCAAAGCATCGTTGACAGCCGTTTTGCATGGCTTTCTTTTCGGGTGGAAGGATATCAGCTGGAAGAGGGAAAGGAGCCTTGTTTTAATCATGTTACGGTGGTGGCCGACGATAATAGCGATGCGCCGATTTCTTATACCGCCAGCTTTTATAATGGCATTCACCGGAACGAAGAAGGAAAACCGGTATATGAAGACGGCTCGCCCGCTGATGGGGAAATTTTTATAAACGAAGACGGAAGCATGGAGTACATGATTATTATCAATGCAACGGAATATGGCGGACTGGCCGGGAAAAAACTGCATGTGGAATTTACGGATATCGGAACCGTATACAAGGCGGAATTTACGCCGGACCTGGAAGGCGTCTGGTCTTTCGATTTTGTATTGAAGGGGTCCGATAAAGTACGGACACTGACGCTGTCCGACCCGCTCGGCGACACCGGGGCCACCGTTATTTATGCGGAGATATCGCCGATTTCCCTCTATGTGCGTTATGATTTTCCGATGCGGGAAACGACGATAGAAGGTGTCAATGAAAACGGAGAACCGATTACTTCCAGCAATTTTGTGGAAGCTCCTCCGGTTACCGGAGTCCGGTTAAAAGACGGAACTTTCCAGGGATATATTACCGGGGGCGGCTCCATGGGATATCTTGATGAGAACCGCGAAGTATATACCTGCTCGTTTGCGCTTGACAGGATTCTGGACACGGACCAGGTGGACGCCCTGCTGTTTCTGAAAGCACTGCCGGAAGAGGCGCGCGCTATGACGGAGGAAGACGTGTATGTTGTGCCGGTGGAGTAACATGCCTGGGAACAGTCATGCAAAACAGTTTTGAGAGGAAATTGGTTCTTATCAGATTAGGGAACGGGGTGTATAATGGGAAAAGAATAAACTATTGTGCCATAATGTAAAGGGGCATCTGGCGCGATAGTGCGGAGGAAACCATTATGACAGAGCAATACAAAATTTTTGAGGCTTCGCTGACCGGCACAGATAAAGGAAATCCGTATAAGGACATCTGGCTGAAAGCGGCTTTTGAAAACGAATCGGAACGAATTGAAGTGAACGGTTTCTATTGCGGCGGCGGTATCTATAAAGTGCGCTTTATGCCGACAAAGCCGGGTATCTGGAACGCAGTCACGAAATCGAACGATGCGGCTTTAAACCGGATAAATCTGACCTGTGAGTGTTCTGCCGCAAGGAGCGGAAATCACGGGCGGGTGCTGCCGATGAATGAAGTTTATGCGCCGGAAGATGCGGAGGAGGAGGCACGGTTTCATTTTGCCTATGAGGACGGAACCCGTTTTCTGCCTTTTGGAACCACTTGTTATGCCTGGGTCAATCAGCCGGAGGAAATTCAGGAGCAGACGCTTGCAACGCTGAAAAACGCTCCTTTTAACAAAGTGCGGATGTGCATTTTCCCGAAATTTTATACATATAACGTGACGAATCCTCCGTATTATGCTTTTGCAGGAAATGAGGAAGAGGGGTTTGATTTTACCCGGTTTAACCCGGTATTCTGGGAAAACCTGGAGAAGCGCATTGGCGAACTGGATGACCTGGGAATCGAGGCGGACATCATTCTGCTTCATCCCTATGACAGATGGGGATTTTCTCAGATGGGAAGGGAAACGGACGTCTTTTATCTGAAATATGCGGTTGACCGATTAAGTCATTTCAAAAATATCTGGTGGTCGCTGGCCAATGAATATGACCTTTTACCATCTAAATCCATTGTGGACTGGGAACTGTACGCACGGGTCATCATGCGGCGGGACGCATACGGGCATCTCCGCTCCATCCATAACTGTCTGCGGCTCTATGACCATACCCGTCCGTGGATTACCCATGCGAGCATTCAGCGCGTCGATAATTACAGGACGGCGGAAGAGGTGACGGAGTGGCGGCAGCGGTATCAGAAGCCGGTGGTGGTGGATGAATGCGCCTATGAAGGAAATATCAATTACGGATGGGGTAATCTGACAGGAGAAGAGATGACCAGACGTTTCTGGGAAGGCTGTATCCGGGGCGGCTATCTGTCCCACGGGGAGGTCTATGTCCAGTATGAGCAGATATGGTGGTCTCACGGCGGAAAACTGCATGGAACCTGTCCGGAGAGAATTGCTTTTCTGAGAAAAATCATGGAAGAATCGCCGGACGGGGCGGCGCCTTTAAAAATTACGCCGGAAAACCACGGGGAAAACTGGGACGTTTCCTGTCTGTGCAAAGAAGACAAGTCCTATTTCCTGTATTATTTCGGATTTTTCCGGCCTTCCTTCCGCACCTGGAAGCTGGCGGAAGGGTATACTTATGAAATCGAACTGATAGATACCTGGAATATGACGGTTGAAAAACTGCCCGGTGTTTTTGCGGGAGAGATTCGGATAGAGATGCCGGAAAAACAGTATATGGCGGTGAGATTGAAAAGCGTAAGCTGAAGGGTTTTCAAGGAATGGGTTTTTTAAAGTATGGAAAAGGCCCGGAACGCGAAGGCGGAAACCGGTCAGCCATTGAAAATATTTATTTGGAATGGAGAATACCGAAATCAAATGAAAGCGATATCAGAACGAAAAAGTATCAGAAAATACAAGCCGGATAACGTAAAAAAAGAAGATATCATAACAATGATTCAGGCGGGCGCTCTTGCGCCTTCCGCCAAAAACAGACAGCCCTGGAAGTATATCGTATACGAAGGCGCGGAAAAGGACGACCTTCTGGATGCGATGGAAAAAGGGTTGCTTAGAGAGCGGGACGGGGAAAAACTGCTGCCAGAGTCACAGGCCGGACTGCCTGACGCCTTTCATACGCTGCAAATAATGCGGGAGGCTCCTGTGTTAATCATCATTGAAAATACAAACGGGCAGTCGCCCTACGCCGATATAGACGCCGATGGCAGAATCACGGAAATATGTGATACATTGTCCATCGGGGCATCTGTACAGAATATCCTGCTTACCGCAGCGGAACTGGGGTATGGGACGCTCTGGATTGCCAATACCTGTTTTGCCTATCATGAGCTGGCTGATTTTATCGGCATAAAAGGCCAGCTCATCGGCGCAGTATCACTGGGCATTGCGGACGAACACCCAAATCCCAGACCGCGAAAGGATATTATGGAAATCTTGGAATTTCGATAGTCTGTAAAGTTTATTCCTGGACGGCAAGCATTTCTCCCGTTGCAATTCCGTTTTCATTAAAGGCGTCTATCCGTACAAAATATTGCGTGACGTCCGCCATGAGCGCGCGGATTTCCAGCGATGTCCGGTCAAATACCCGGTAACTGTGATATAGTTTTTCAGGTTTATGGCCCCACAATACTTCATAGCCGACGGCGTTTCCGCACCAGTCTATCTGCATGGACATAGCATCCGTGCGGCGCACACGGACTTCCGTAACCGGAGCGGGAGCGTTGCCGCAGCCTTTGCCGAATACCCGCAGACCGCTGATGCATGCCGCGGTATGATAGGGGGTATCGGTCACGGTCAGCCGGAGGTATCGGGCTCTGACGCCTTCGGGCCGGACAATCAGGTCGTGGGGGAGGTCGGTATCGCAGTTCCTTTTATCTTCCAGTATCTGCCATGTGATGCCGTCAGCGCTTGTCTCTAAGAGCCAGCGGGTCGTAAAGTCGCGTTCCTCGATATAACGTCCCCGCCCCGGTTCTCCGACGGGCTGTGCGCCTTCCGGCAGACTTTCCACAATCCCCATATCATCGGCAAAATTAATCTGTACCGCGTTGACGGCGCAGCATTCTCCCAGGTCCATCTGAAGCCAGGGATTTTTATCTTCCGCCGCGGCTTGCCACCAGGTCTGCACATTTTCGTCTACCGCATTTGCGGCGGGTTTTTCCTGACTGCTGGCGGTAACGGTCTTGTGATAGCTCAACAGCATCCATTCGGGCTCCTCCCAGGGGTCTTTTTTTTCTCCGGT
This sequence comes from uncultured Lachnospiraceae bacterium, assembly GCA_910578715.1. GTDB lineage: Bacteria > Bacillota > Clostridia > Lachnospirales > Lachnospiraceae > UBA3282. The sequence continues at coordinate 108,520 of CAJTRL010000002.1, forward strand.
AACGGCCTGGGGCCAGTCGCCGTAACGTTGATTGCAGAACAATTCACCGTCTTTATCAAAGCCGGAAGGCCAGATTCCCACGCGGCGTTCAAATTCATGGCTGACGGAGATGCGCATCGTGCTGGTATGCCACCAGTTCCCGGCCATGTCTTCCATCGTGGAACCGTGTCCGGCGCCGGGGCAGAAGCCGCCGGGGGAGTAAGAAAAAGGATTGTTCGGGCATATGGTAAAGGGGCCGAGAGGGTTTTCACTTATATAAACGCCGTCGTTATAGATGTTGAACTGGGTGCCGGGGCTGGCGTACTGCAGATAGTATTTTCCGTCGTGTTTCGTCATCCATGCGCCTTCGATGTAGGGATTGTCGGAAAGAGCCGCCTTTAACAGCGGGCGGTACTGCTCCGGCGTCGCTTCGATGGCGGGCGTAATATCCGTGATTTCCTCAGGACTGCAGCCGAGATTCTTCGCCATCTGCGCCTTGAGGAGCGCGACAATGTGGCTTCCGTCCGGGTCATAGTGATGATTTTCCCCGGTGCGCTCATAGCCGTATTCCTTTTTGTGATTTTCAATGAGAACAACAGGCTCGCCGAGCCGTTCCATCGTGTCGGGGTTCAGTTCCACGCCCCATATAGGGGTCATGTTACTGCATCCCCAGTAAAAATACAGGCGGCCGTCGTCGTCGGAAAACAGATTAGGGTCCCAGAAATCGAAGGTGCCGGGAATCCGTTCAAAAATTCCGCTTTCCGGGTCTTTGGTCCGGTAAAAATCACAGGTCTGTCCGCGACGGCTGGCGCAGAAATACAGGTAATCTCCGACAACGCGCACATCCGGCGCATAATCGTAGACGGGAACATCTTTTAAGGGACAGAGCTTCCAGGAGGCCAGGTCGCCGCTCACGAGGAAGCCTCTTGTCATGCTGGGAAAAAGATAATATTTTCCCTTGAATAAAATCATGGACGGGTCCGCCGCCTCCCGGTTCAGGGAGAAGCCGTTTTCCTTCTGGTTGAACTGGTAGCGGTAGGAAAAGTTTATCGGGTTGCAAAAGTATTGTTTCATATGAGCAGTTCCTTTCGTATGCTAATTCAGCGTTTACAATAATTCCCGAGAAAGTTCAGGCTCGGCTTCGGAAAACGCGTTTGACTTGTACGGTCAACAGCAATCAGGCCGAAGGTCATAGAGTACCCTTTCTGCCATTCAAAATTATCCAGAAGGCTCCAGTAGAAATAGCCTTTCACGGGAAGCCCGTCTGCAATGCAGTTGTTTACGCCGGATAAAGCGGTTTCGATAAAAGCGGTGCGGCGTGTGTCGTCGGCCGTTGCGATGCCGTTTTCCGTTACAAGCAGTGCGCCTTTGAAATCTTCCGATACTTTGCGGATAACGTGTTCGAGGCCCTCCGGGTAAAATTCGTAATCCATCTGGGTCAGTTCCGCGCCTTCCGGTGTAGGAAGGGAGCCGGAAGCATCCATGCGGGTGCGGGTATAGTTCTGGACACCGAGAAAATCATCGTCCGCAATGGCTGGAAGGTAATGGGTAAATTCTTCCGCCCATTCTTTTGCGGCGTTTTCCTCGCCGCCGGGAAGCGCCTGGATATCGTGCAGGCTTAAAGAAAGTCCCACCTGAACATGCGGCGCAATTTCACGGATAACGGCGCGGGCCGCTTTATGGGCTTCCATAACGATTTCGTCTCCATGAGGCGTGCGGGGACTCGTGAAGCCTTCCGTTCTGGGTACGCCGAAGATTTCCATGCGCTCTTTTGCGGCGGCTTCCTGGTTCGCCATCATTTTTTCCAGATTCAGTCCCATCTGTACGGTACCGTCCGTCTGAGCGGACTGCATCCTTGCCATCATCTGTTTTTTGTATCGTTCGGCGATGGCGGCCACCTGAAGGCCCATGTTCGCCTCGTTGATGGTGCAGACATAATGCAGTTCCTTGCCGAGCCTTTCCATGACGAAGCGGACATAGCGGGCAAAATAAGCCGGAATTTCGTCGGATTCCCATCCCCCTTTGGTAATCAGCCATTTGGGGCTGGAGAAATGAAGCAGCGTAACGACGGGTTCGATATGATGTTCACGGCAAGTATGTATCATGTCGAGATAATGGGCGAGCTCCTTTTCCTCGAACCGTCCTTCCTCCGGCTCGATGCGCGCCCATTCCACGGAAAACCGGTAGGCGTTGAGCCCGGCATCCGCCATGAGACGGATATCCTCAGAATAGCGGTTGTAGTGGTCTACCGCGTCGCCGCTCGGTTCCAGAAATTCCGTATGCGTCATATGTTCCTGTGCCCAGTAGTCGCTGTGAATATTATTGCCTTCTACCTGATGTGCGGCGGTGGCCGCGCCGATGAAAAAATCTTGTGCAAAAGTCATAAGAGAAACCTCCTTCTGTTCGGTTCTATTTCATAGTAGCATGATTATTGCACAAAAAATATAGTGCAGATGGGTAAAAAATATAGAATATGGATAAAAATTAGCGCACATTTAAAACGGGAACTAATTATTGTACTTAAACGCGAATTTTTATCTTTAAAAGAAAAAGAAGCGGGGCCTATAATAAGGCAAAGAGAACGTGTTACAGATTTTTTTATGAAGGAGGGAGAAGATAAGATGTCAAAAAAACTTACGGCCAGTGAAATCGACGGCGTTGCATACCGCCGTGCAAAAACCTGGCAGATTATTCTGTATGCCTGTAACGGACTGGTGGGCATGAGCATTTATTCTCTGATTAACCTCGCAAGTTACAGCGCGAGCATCGGCTACGGCGTTACCACGATTGTTATCGGTTATATTCTGACCTGTACCCGGATTCTGGATGGGGTGACAGACCCGATGTTAGCTTTTATTTACGACAGGGTGAATACCCGTTTTGGTAAATTACGTATTTTGCTGGTGTCCGGTTATCTCATCGAAGCAATCGCCCTGTTATGTATGTTCAGCCTGTTTTCAGGAAAAGGGTTCGGCTGGATAACTTTTACTTTTTTCTATATTATCTATGTCATCGGCTATACGATTACGAACATGACGGCCCAGACGATTCCGGCCATCATGTCCAACGACCCGAAACAGCGTCCGGTCATCGGCGTCTGGACGACGGCATTCAATTATTTCGTGCCGATGATACTGATGATGGTGCTCAATATGGCGCTGCTGCCGATGTTCGGCGGAGAGTACAACCAGGGATTTCTGACGGCGGCCTGCCTCGTCTGCCTCGCAGTGGCGGCTTTCGGTACGGTTCTTGTCTGCATCGGCGTATCGTCCTTTGATAAACCCGAATATTTTGAAGGGCTGGAGCAGAAGAAAGAAAAGCTGAAAGTAAAAGATATGCTGGAGGTGCTGGCGCATAACAAACCCTTGCAGTGCTATATCGTTTCCAATGCTTCCGACAAGCTGGCGCAGCAGACGGGAAGCCAGTCCGTCATTACAACGCTCCTGTTCGGAATCGTCATCGGCAATATGGGGATTTCTACGATGCTGACGGTTATCAGCATGATTCCCTCGATTCTGTTTGCGGCGGTGGGCGCGAAATATGCCGGAAAACACGGAAGCCGGAAGGGCATCGTTACCTGGACCTGGATTAGTATGGTGATTTCTATCGTTACGCTTTTGTTCTTTGTGGTTATCGAGCCGGGACAGATTGCCGTGATGATGAGTCCGGCCATGCTCCTGTATGTACTGCTGACGCTTTTGCAGAACGGTTCCAATATGTGCATTACGACATCGAATACCGCGTTTATGGCGGATACCATCGATTATGAGCTGGACCGCAGCGGGAAATATGTGCCCGCCGTCGTCACAGGTACATACAGTCTGATAGATAAAGTCATTACCGCTTTCAGCGCGACGGTGGCGGCCGGTGCGGCGGCGCTGCTCGGTTATACCGCGACAATGCCGCAACCCGGTGAAGCGTGCACCAGTGCGATTTTCTGGGTGACGATGGCGGTTAAGTTTGGAATGCCGATTCTCGGATGGCTTTGTACGCTGGCGGCGATGCGCTTCTGTAAACTGGATAAAGATGAGATGATAAAGGTACAGAAGCGGATTGCCGAAAAGAAGGAAAAGGCACGCCATGAAGTGATTATGGAGCATATGAAGTAACTAAGAAACCCGTGAAGTATATAGAACATATGAAACAATCCGGTTTCTGACAGAGAGGAGGCAGTATCATCTGCCATTCTTTCTGTCCCGGAACTGTGTGGGCGTACAGCCTTCAATTTCGGAAAAAATACGGCTGAAATAGTTCCGGCTGCCGAAACAGAGCTGCTCGGAAATCTCCTGGATGGAGAGGACTGTGCTTTGCAGCAGAACTCTTGCCCGGCCGATTTTGGCCTGCTGTACATAATCGTTGACGCTTAGACCTGTTTCTTCCTTGAATCGTCTGGTCAGATAATATTCCGTATAGCCAACGAGCTTTGCCAGGTCTTTGGCCCGTATTTTCTCTTCGGGGTGCATTTCGATATAATCCCGGCACCTGGAGATAGGAACGGACAGCTTCGGCTTCTGTTTTGCCCGGTGCACCCGGCGGATGAAATCGTCATACATCTGAAGGGGAATTGCACGGAGTTCATCATAGGTAAGGGCGTTTTCGGCGGACTGCATATAAGCGTCGCCGAGGGAATAGGCAGCTTCCGGCGGCATGCCGCCTTCGATGGCGGCGCGGCATACGATGGAGGTAAAGACAATAACAGAGGTTTTGGCCTGGCGCAGAGGGTCTTTTCCCTGTACCGGGACACCTTCACTGATTAACAGGGAATCGTTCAGGGCACTTTTGTAGTTCAAATTGCCGCTCCGCACCATATGGAGCAGCGCCTGTTCGCTCATCCAGACCCGGTGCCTGTCCCGCTTTGCGGCCGACGGAGCGGCATCGGCAAAGGACTGCTGAATCGCCATATCGGCGGCGTCCAGTTTTTCTCCGGTGAGGCAGTAATGGAGCATCAGCAGATATCTGGTAAAAAGAATATGCTGGACGATGGGAACTTCTTCGTAAGCACGGATGAGCCGGTGCTTCCAGGCGAGCGTCATTTCATCTTCCGCATAGTGTCTGAATCCGTTTTCGATATCCTGTCTGGAAACATTATGGGAAAAAACGGGGCCGATGACATACATTCTTTCCAACGCGCCGTCCCGGCACACAAAATCAACACCCCATAAAAGGCCGAAGGTCGTGCCGACAGCCTGAGGCTGTCCGCTTTTGCGGCCGATGGAAAGCGCCCGTTCTTTGCAGCCGAGAAAGGAAAAGGCTGCGCCGAACAGGGATTCATGAGGGCAGTTGGAAGAAAGCAGCTGTCCGTCGGCGTCATAGCGCCAGGTATAGATATTGCCGCCGCAGCAGAGCAGTTCCTGAAAAAGGGCCAGATTTTGTTCGATGTCCATGATGGAAGTTCTCCCGTTCGTTTTTATATACAATATATCATATAAATAAATGGAAAGGAAACGTTATGATGAGAAAAATTATTTCACTGAATCAGAACTGGAAATTTTATCAAAATGACCAATACAGTCAAATAGATTTGCCCCATACCTGGAACGCGGTGGACGGACAGGACGGGGGCAACGATTATTTCCGCGGAAGCTGCCGATATGTCCGGGAGCTGGAAAGGCCGGATATGGAAGCGGGAAACAGGGTGTTCCTCGAAGTAAAAGGCGCGGCGATGTCGGCACAGGTATATTTGAACGACAAAAAGCTGACGGAGCATCAGGGCGGTTATTCCGCATTCCGGGTGGAACTGACAGGGTATTTACAGGAGAAGAACGAACTTTGCATTACGGTCGATAATAGCGATAACGATACCGTTTATCCCCAGAAAGCGGATTTTACCTTTTATGGCGGACTGTACCGGGATGTGAATCTGATTGTCGTGCCAAAGGAGCATTTTGACTTATCCTATTGCGGCGCGCCGGGCATCAGGGTGACGCCTGTTGTGAATCTTGCAGAAAAATCGGCTGTGGTCACAGTGGAAACCTGGCAGACGGGAACGGGAGAGGTCACGGTTACGGTGGATGGAAAGAGCAGGAGCGTGACGCCGGAAAACGGCCATGCCCGCGCGGTTTTTGAAATTGCCGACGTGCATTTGTGGGATGGGATAAAAGACCCTTATTTGTATACTGCGTCCGCTTCTCTTGCGAGCGGGGATGAGATATCCGCGCGTTTTGGATGCCGCGCCTATACAATCGATGCGCAGAAAGGCTTTCTGTTAAACGGGCGCAGTTATCCGCTGCGGGGCGTCAGCCGCCATCAGGACTGGAAAGGCGCCGGCAATGCGCTGACGATGGAACATCACAGAAAGGATATGGAGATTGTCCGGGAACTTGGAGCGAATACGCTGCGCCTCGCCCATTACCAGCACGCACAGGAATTTTATGATTTATGCGATGAAAACGGCATTATCGTCTGGGCGGAAATTCCTTATATCACCATGCACATGAAAAATGGACGGGAAAATACACTGTCCCAGATGGAAGAGCTGATTGCCCAGTGCTATAACCATCCTTCCATCGCAGTCTGGGGGCTGAGCAATGAAATTACAGCGGCCAGCGCGGTAAACGAAGACCTTTTGGAGAACCACAAACTGTTACAGGAATTGTGCCGCCGGATGGATGCGACCCGTCCGACGACGATGGCCAATGTCTTCATGCTGGAAACAGAAAGCCCGATTCTGGATATCCCGGATGTGAACAGCTACAATCTGTATTTCGGATGGTATCTGGGAGAACTGGAACAGAATGACGAATTTTTCGACGACTACCATAGAAAGTACCCTGACCGGCCCATCGGTTTCAGCGAGTACGGCGCGGACGCCAATCCGCAGTACCAGAGCAGTCAGCCGGAAAAGGGAGACTATACGGAATCTTACCAGGCGCTTTATCACGAGCATATGCTGGAGATGATAGAAAAACGCCCCTGGCTGTGGGCTGCTCATGTCTGGAATCTGTTCGATTTTGCGGCTGACGGACGGGACGAAGGCGGCAAACACGGAGAGAACCAGAAAGGACTCGTTACCTTTGACAGAAAAACGAAAAAAGATGCTTTTTATCTGTATAAAGCTGCATGGAACCCGGAGCCGATGGTGCATGTCTGCGGCGGACGATATGTGGAGCGGGCGGAAGAAGTGACGGAAATCAAAGTCTATTCCAATGCGGAAGAGGTGTCTCTGTATGTGGACGGGGAACTTTTCGAGAAGCAGAAAGCGCACCGGGTATTCCGTTTTTCCGTTCCCATTTCAGGAGAACATACAATAGAGGCGAAAGCCGCCGGGCAGAGCGATACCATCAAAATCCGCCGGGTGGAACAGCCGAATCCGGCCTATGTATTTGTAAAGAAACAAGACGTCGTCAACTGGTTCGACCAGGACGAATTTGACCCGGAATGCTATTCCGTTTCCGATACGCTGGCGGACTTGCGGGCCAACCCGGAGGCGGGCGCAATCGTAAACCGGATGATGGAAAAAGGCGCGGCCTCCCGCGGCGATGTGGCGGAAGCGGTGAAGGACAATCCGGGATTACAGCGGATGATGGGGCGGATGACACTCATCAGCCTTTTGAAACAGGCCGGGGATATCGACGAAGAAAGCATAAAACAGCTTAACCGCGTTCTGCAGAAAATCAGAAAGAACTGAGAGCGGCGGAGAGGAAAGAAAGGAATGGTTACGAAATGCCAGTTAAAGCAGTACAGCAGTTTATGCTCGGAACGGTAATGAATAAAGAGGCACAGGCGCGCGATACGATGGAAAAAATGAAGGCCGCGGGTTATGAGGGCATTGAATTATGCGGTTTTATGATTCATCCCAGCGGATTTCTTGTAAAGATGATGACGAAAGCGGCGGGGATGCCCGTCGGAAATGGCGGAAAACTGGACTGGCCCCGGCTGGTAAAAGAAAGCGGCCTGAAAGTCGTGTCCATTCATCAGGATTTAGGCAGTGTGGAACGCGGTCCAGAGACGGTGGCACAGGAAGCGGCGCAGTTTGGAACCGACAGGATTGTTATAACCGGTATGTACCGATTCGCATACGGAGAATTAGAAGAAGTCAAAATATTGGCCGAAAGACTGAACAAAGCGGGAGCGGCCCTTAAAGCGGAGGGAATCCGTTTATTCTATCATAACCATAATTGTGAGTTCCTGAAAAATACTTCCGGCCGGAACGCCTATCAGATTCTGCTGGAAGAAACAGACCCGGAAATGGTGAATTTTGAATTTGACAGTTACTGGTGCGCGGAGTGCGGCGAAAATCCGTTGGCCGTTATGGATATGCTTGGCAGCCGGATGAAGCTGTGGCATATTAATGACCGGGGAACGCGCCAGACAGGGCCCTGTATGACTCCCATAGTCAAAAGCGACAGCATGGAACTGGGGACAGGGGCGATGCCTTTAGAACTGCTTTCCAATAAGGCCAAAGCGCTCGGCGTGGAAGCGGTCGTTCTGGAAAGCCACCGGAACTGGCTCGATAAGAGTCCGGTCAGAAGTTTTGAGAAGAGCGCGGAATTTTTGAAGGAACATCTTTAAAATGGCGCCTTTTGACATCCGAATCTTATAATCTTTATATGCAGAAAGGGAGATTACTGTGAAAAATCAGCTTGATAGCTGATTTTATCACATGCTATTTGTGCCGAGAACGTCACAAATAAGCCTTGAGCCGACAAGAGAAACTGCATACGCAGATTTCTCTTGCGGTTCCTCGAACGTAAACGTTCTCGGAAAGGAGGATATCATGTACGAGCAGTTAAGAGAGCAGTTTATCCGGGCGGACAGAGCTTTTCAGGAGGGAACGGTCGATGTCTTTGAACAGGCGGTTTCTATAAAGGATAAGGGGAAGATAACAAAGGCCGTGTTGTGTATGACCGCGCTTGGCATTTATGAGGCGGAACTTAACGGGGAAAAAGTGGGGGATATTTTATTTGCGCCCGGATATACTTATTATCCCCGCCAGTTACAGGTACAGACCTATGATGTGACGGAAATGTTGACCGGACAGGACAATGTTCTCCGGGTCTATCTGGGACAGGGCTGGTACTGCGGCCGCTATACTTTTGAGAACAAATGCCAGATATACGGGGAATATGCGGCCTGTGCATGGCAGTTGACGGTAACGTGCGAAAACGGCGACGTCGTTTATACCAGCCGGGACGATTCGGTAACGATGCGGAAAAGTCCCTATGATTATGCGGGATTTTATGACGGGGAAATTTATCATGCCGACAGCTCTTCCGGCGGAAGCGATGCGGTGTGCAAAGCCGGAGCGGCTATGCCGTCCGGAGCCGAAACGATGGTACCGTCCGGAGCCGGCGCAAAGCCTGTTCCATACGGAGGAAAGCTGCCGGAAGTTCTGGAAGAGGGGATTCTGTATACGAAGATACAGGAGACCATTCCGGTCAAAACCGTGACGAAGCGCGGCGATACGACGATTCTGGACTTTGGGCAGAATTTTGCCGGCTTTGTGGAGATTGACCCGGCGCATATGAACGGTACGATGCTGAAGCTCCGGCATGGGGAAATCCTGAATAAGGACGGAAGCCTTTATACGACCAATCTGCGCAAAGCAAAGGCGGAGACCGTATACTACAAGGGTGCGGAGACGAAAAAATACCGTCCCCGGTTCAGCTTTATGGGATTCCGGTATGTGGAACTTTCCGGCGTGGCGTATGAGGAAGGACTGTTGACTGGAATAGTCATTCATAGCGAAATGGAGCGCACAGGATTTTTTGCCTGTGAGAATCAAAAGGTGGAACGGCTCTATCGCAATCAGGTGTGGGGACAGCGCAGCAATTATCTGGAAGTGCCGACGGACTGCCCGCAGCGCGACGAGCGGATGGGATATACCGGAGACGGTCATGTGTTTGCGTTGACCGGTTCGTACAATTATGATACGGAGCCTTTTCTTGCAAAATTCTTGAAAGACATCCGTTATACGCAGATGGATAATTCCGAAGGCTATGTGGCGCCTGTCGTGCCTGCACGGGGACCGGAAGGGGTCGGCTTCATGAGTATGCTCGGATGGGGAAATGCGGTTACGATTCTGCCGGAAATGCTTTGGCAGCAGTACGGGACGGACAAATATCTGCGGGAGCAGTATGACAGTATGAAAGCCCATGTGGAGTGCGAAATCCGCCATATGGGGAAAGGACTGATGGGCAAGAAAGATTTGTGGATGGGCCCAAGTCTCGGCGACTGGCTGGCCCCTGGCAAAGATGTGAAATACATGGCGATGCACAACGGCCCGGTATCGAATGCGTTTATCGTCAATGATTTGCGTATTTTATCCGAGACTGCACATCGACTGAATCAGTCAGAGGATGAAAAACGTTACCGGGAGCAGCTTGCCAGAACATCGGCCGCTTATCTGAAAGCCTTCGTCAAAAAGGATGGGACGATGAAAGACAATTATCAGGGCGCGTATGTCATGGCCCTGCGGTTCGTGATTCCAAAAGGCGCGTTATGGGACGCCTGTTTTGGGAAGCTGATGGAGAAAATCCGGGAAGAGGGCATGCAGACGGGCTTTTTTGCGACGCAGCATCTTCTGCCTCTGCTTGCCGATAACGGCCAGGCCGAACTCGCTTTTGATTTGCTCCTGAACGAGACCTGTCCGGGATGGCTCTATCAGGTCAACTGTGGCGCAACCACCACATGGGAGCGTTGGGACGCTTTGCGGCCCGATGGAACCGTCAACGAAAGCAAAATGAGCGGCGACAACATGGTATCGTTCAATCACTATTCTTTCGGCAGTGTGGGAGAATTTTATTATCGTTATATTCTGGGCATTCAGCCGTTGGAACCGGGATATGCCAAAATCGCGCTGCATCCTTTTATCGACAGACGGCTTGGCGGCGTGGAAGGCAGTTACCGCAGCCGCGCCGGAGAAATCCGCGTGGCATGGAAAGCGGAAAGCGACAGGGCGGCGGTGCGCTGCAGCGTTCCGGCGCCGGCAAAGCTGACGCTGCCAGACGGTTCGGTGCGGGAACTGGAAGCCGGGACGTATGAATTTGAGGTGGGAATCGGGTAGAGAGTAAAAGCATTGTACAAACAACGGCTCCGCCCTGGTTGTCGTTTGCATGGGCGGCCGGGCGGGAAGGGAAAGATATGAAGAATGCTATTGATATAGCAAGAGATGCAATGGAATTAACGTGTGTTACTCTGGAAGATTATAAAAAGAAAATTCCATCACCATCTGATTCATTAGATATTACAAAGGGGACTTACTCAAATAAAGGAGAAACTATTTTATCCTGTGTTGATATCGATTCTGGTGAATACAGAAGAAAAATAGATACAAAAACTGTCAGAAGAAATGTTGCACTTCCAAGCTGGCTCGATTATGAGGCTGAACATGCAGGAATTAATGTTTCGAGAATACTACAAGAAGCGTTAATGAATGTGTTGAATGTAAAGAGAAATATATAATTGATGGATTTGTTTTGCCAGTTCATTTATCATATACAGATAAATGCTTAATTTTATAGAAGGTAACAAATGATAAGAAGAGTAATGTTTATGAAAATGCAGCATATCCTGATTTATCAATAGAAGTAAAAAAACCAGATGTGGTGTTTAAAAATGGGCAGATAATAAAATACGCTTTTTAGTTGTTTCATACTAACCATACGGTAGTGAAAAATAGAACTGTCTGAAAATAGAGCGGTGAGGGTAATAGAATAAGTATAAAAAGATTATCGGAAAGAAAATATCTTTTGGGTAGTCTTTTTATTTTACACATGTTATTATAAAAATGTAGATTTGCAGGAATAATTCATACGAATTAGCGATTAGATACGGGGTGCTGCTTTCAGGGTATTGAACGATGCAGGATGCCGGGCATGGGTGAGCATTGAGCCGTATTCGACGCCGAATATGATAGAGCAGGATTTGCATGAAATATTAGACGCTGTATCGTTCACCGATAAAATCATCTTCGGAAGAACGAACTACAGCAAAGAGGCAAACTCTTATGCAGAGCATAGACGGTTTTACAATGAGCGGGCTGCGGAAGTGAAAGCCTTCTGCAAGGAACACGGAATTGCCTGCCATATAAAGGCAAAGACGATAACGGAAGAATGAGGTGAACATAGTGGCACTACTACAAGACTTAATCTTGCAGATTGATGATCCCACGCTCCGTGAGAGGATACTGCGCGAAACGAATAAACTGGTAAACTCTTTTCCGAATGGCGCACCTGCTCAGTATGTCCAGATTGCATCGCGAGGCTATTCGTGAAGTTCAGGACGAGATTGTACAGATGATTCGCGGCTATGTGGATGATTTGAAAGCAAAAGATAAGTATGATGAACTGGTTCAGCAGGTAAAGCAGTTTAAGCTCGCGACGCAGATTTTTGATGCTTTCGGCGAAACCGTGGACAATTATTTGGTTCATGATATGTTTACGACCACGGACACCGATATTGAGCGTCAATTCCAGATTGCCGATACAAAGCTGGGACGCGAAGGCATCGGTATGGCATATGGCAACAAATACATGGACATGGAGGATATTACTGCTTTTAAGGTGGATGTCATCCTATTTGTCGCCGATGAAGACTGCATGAACAGGCTGCATAAGTATGCGGAGACTCGCTGTAAGTGACACGACAGGTGTTGCTGCGATGAAGCTGAACACATGGGAGGCAGGAGTCGTTGCTGAGGAAGAAAAGAGATCGGATTTCGTCTGCTGGATTAGAAATCCATCCAAAGCATCTTGGGCACTTTGCATCCCTTATGAAATCGACGGAGAAACAAAGCCTGCCTATCCGGATTTTATCGTAGTTCGTGAGGACAAGGCGCTCGGTTATGTCATCGATATTCTTGAATCTCACAATCCAGATTTCAAAGACAATCTAGGCAAGGCTAAGGGCTTTGCAGAATATGCAAAGCAGAATCCGGGTGTCGGAAGAATTCAATTGATCAGGCAGAGCAAGGATGCGGCGGGGAAGGAACGCTTCAAGCGTCTTGATATGTACCGGACTGCCATCCGAGATAAAGTGCTGCATGCCGTGAACAACGATGAATTGGATCATATCTTTGATACAGACAGGTTTTTCGAGTAAGAGAGGGAACGCTATATGACAATTGAAGAAGTTCTCGCGAAGAATGAAAAACAGATATTTGACCGCAAAAGCATACAGATCAAACCTGTAGACCTGTCAGATACTATTTGCGCTTTTGCAAATGCGGACGGCGGCACGATTGCCATTGGCATTTCGGACAAGCACCGCAGAATCGAGGGTGTCGATTATCACGAGGAGCAGCTGAATGAAATTCTGCGGACACCAATAGATTTCTGTAATCCGACGGTTCCGATAACCACGGAGATGGTAGAATGCATCAACTTTGAAGGAAAGCCGGATCACGTGCTTTTGATGCACATTGAAGCCAGCCCATTGCTCCATGCAAATCAGGCCGATGAGGCATTTCTTCGTGTCGGAGATAAAAGCAAAAAGCTGGATTTCACCGACCGCATGACTCTGATGTATGCCAAAGGTGTGCGCTATTTTGAGGACGAGCCTGTGGCCGATGCTGCCATCGAAGATATTGATCTGGAATTCGTAGGAAGCTATTGCAAGCACATCGGATACACAAAGTCTCCGGAGGAATATGTCCGTGAGAACAAGAGGTTTGTTACGGTGAAAGACGGCAAGGATCAAGTTTCTGTGGCTGCGATTCTGCTGTTTGGAAAGAATCCGCAGATATTCTTCCCTCGTGCCTTTATCCGTTTTATCCGCTACGATGGCACGGAAGCAAAAGTCGGCAAGGACATGAACGTGGTCAAAGATATGATATTCGAAGGCCGCATTCTGGAGCAGGTGGAAAAGGCCGTCGATTTTATCAAGATTCAAATGAAGGAAAAGACCTATCTCGGTCATAATGGCATTTTCGTTACCGAGGAAGAATACAGTGAATTCGTCCGCACCGAGATTGTGGTTAATGCGGCTACCCACCGGGATTACGGGATCAAAGGCACGGATATCCAGATCAAGATGTTTGATGACCGCCTGGAGGTGGACAGCCCAGGCACCTTCGCCGGGATGGTGAAGAAAGAGAACATCCGCTACACCCACTTCTCCCGCAATCCGAAGATAGCCGCATTTCTGAAGGATTACGGCTATGTAAAAGAATACGGTGAGGGTGTTGACCGAATGTGCAAGGAGCTGGAAGCAGTTGGTCTACCTGATCCGGTATTCAACAACAGCACCTTCATCCTCAAAACGACGGTGATGAGCGCGTCCTTTGAGGGTAAATCGACGGATTATGCGTTGATTCAAGCTGAAAATGCGTCGATTGAACAAAACGACGCGTCGATTCATGGAAAGGACGCATTGATTGAAAGACTGAATCAGATGGAAGCAGCCGGAACCGTCTCGTACAAGGACGTGGTAGATGCGAAAGCAATAATCGCAGATGTGGACATTCTGCAGGTAATTACGTCCAAAGAGGTAATGAGGATTCTTTCCTGCCAGACCACTAAGGCAAGACTGGTTTTAAAGAAGATGGAGGCACAGAACTTGATTAAGGCAATTCAGGGCAAGGGCAAAGGAAGGTACATTTTCAATGTATCCGAATGATTTGCTATTGATCATCAGATGAGGAGCCGGCTATGGGCTGTTGCGGATGAGCTACGACAGACCCGCTCGACAAAGTATATCACGATACCGAATGGGGCATTCCGGTTCACGATGACCGACATATGTTTGAGCATCTTTGTCTGGAATCTGTCAATATCTGCAACAGAAAGGAAAATATTGAAATATGACACAACGAAAAGCCAAAAGCGGAATGAGTGTACGCCTCATTTTGGGAATTATTCTTACGATTATGGGTGCCAGTTATCTGGGTGTGGGGTATATGACCTTTTTCCGGGATGTAAGGGAAGAGGCCCTTATTTTTCAGGTGGTTTTCGGCGGACTCGGGATTGTGTTTCTGGCCGTCGGCATTATTTGCCTTTTTCTGGAAATCAGGAAGCGATGGCGAAGCAACAGGCTTTTTAAGTCCGGCAATTATATTTCGGCGGAGATTTCGGAGGTGGTCTGGTGCACCAATATCCGAATCAACAGCAGACATCCATATCAGGTGATGTGCCGATATCAGGATATGGGGGGAAACGTACATATCTTTAAGAGCCGCTATCTGTTTTTCGACCCGGAGCCGCTGTTACAAGACCGGATGGTGCGGGTTTATGTGGAAAACGGGAATTTCGGGCATTATTATGTGGATATTGATGAAGTGCTGCCCAATGTGACTATGCACTAGTGCGCTGGAATCCCCCTCTGCAATGTGTACCGCAAAAAGTGCAAAGCGTACCCGGACAAAAGAAATAAGATTGTTTTATGTTAGACTGACTCTATCGGGCCGGTCTATTTTTTTGCGCGGGCAGGGAAATGTTTTTCCCATGCTCGATTGCGCGGGCAATGAGCCGGGCTAAACAGCATCATAGCAGGAGGGCAGAACAATGAATTTTCTGGAAAAATTTGGAGGAATTGTACATCAGTATTCGGAGAAAACGGCAATTGTGGATATGGATGGCACGAGGAGCACGGCATATAGGGAATTATGGGAGTTAAGCGGCAAAGTTGCGGCGAAACTGCGGAAGACACAGGAAGCAGCCGGGAAGGCAGTATTGGTCTGTATGGACAGGAGAATGGAGTATGTGGCGGCGGAAATCGGTGTGATGATGGCGTCGGCGGCATATGTTCCGCTGCTTCCCGAATACCCGGAGGAAAGAGTTGATTATATCAGGAAGGACTGCGGGGCGCTCTGTACCATCGACGGTGTATGGATGGACGATATCGGGCGGTACGAACAGACAGGGGCCTGTGCGGCGGCGGATTCGGACCGGGCGCTGATTATCTATACATCCGGTTCCACCGGGCGGCCGAAGGGCATCGTGCACAGCCACGGGAGCCTTTATGGGGGAGCAATGCGGAATGTGGAAACGCTTGGGTTCGGGCCGGAGGATAAGCTGGCTGCGTCCGCGCCTTTGTCTTTTATCGCTTCGGTACTGGAATATTATGCCGTTTTATGCAGCGGCGGCTGTGTGCATATCCTTTCGGAAGAGGTGCGGAAAGATGTGCGGCAGCTGGAAGAATATTATGCGAAACAGGAGATTACCTGTGGGTTTATCAGCCCGCAGCTTCTGCGTTATTTTAAGAATAAAGGAACGAGCTTACAAAGAGTGTTCACAGGAAGCGAGCGCGTATCGGGACTGTGCGGTGACGGGTATACGCTGTATAACCTTTATGGCGCCAGCGAAACGGCGTTGTTGGTCGCTTCTTATCGCGTGGAGAAGCCGTTGGAAAATACGCCCATCGGAAAGCCCGTGTCCGGCGTGGAAATATTTTTGCTGGATGAAGAGGACAGGGAAGTGCCCGAAGGCGCGGAAGGGGAAATCTGCGTCCGGGGCGTTTTTGGGGAATGTTATCTGAATCTGAAAGAACAGAGTGCAAGGACATTCCGCCCGCAGGAGGACGGAACGGTTCTGATACATACCGGGGACATCGGAAAAAGACTGCCGGACGGAAACTATATTTATGTAAACCGCAAAGACTGGATGGTAAAAATTAACGGGCAGCGTGTGGAAACCGGAGAAATCGAAATCAGAATGGCGGCCGTGCCCGGCGTTTCAAATGCCGTGGTCAAGGCTTTTGAAGATACGAACGGACAAAATTATTTGTGCGGCTATTATGTGGCGGAAGAAGCGGTGAGCCGGGAAGAGATTCTGGACTGTCTGCGGGAGGCGCTGCCGGACTATATGGTGCCGCGTTTTTTGCAGAAAATCAAAGAACTTCCGAAGAATGTCAACGGAAAGCTGGACCGGACGGCGCTTCTGCCGCCGGGCTTTTCGGAATACAAAGCGGCGTACCGTGCGCCGGAAAACGAAGCGCAGAGCCGTATCTGTGCCGCTTTTGAAGAAATTCTGCACTGTGGAACGGTGGGCATCGGGGATGATTTCTTTAAACTGGGCGGAGATTCCATCAATGTATTAAAGCTGGTGGAGTGTCTTGAAGAACTGCCGCTTACGCCAGGGATTGTTCTGGAAGGAAAGACACCGGAGCGCATTGTGTCGCTGATGGCGGAGGGCGCCTTTGCGGGAGCGGTAAAATGCGGCGAAGAGCGGGAAGCGTATCCGCTGACGGATTCCCAGATGGGTGTTTACCTGGAATGCGCTGCCAGCCCGGAGAGCACTATGTATAATATTCCGATGTGCTGTGAACTGCCGGGGGATATCGACGTCGTAAGATTTCGGAAAGCGGTGGAAAAGGCCGTCGCGGCTCATCCGGCATTTGGCGTTACTTTTGCGCTGCAGGAAGGAATGCCTGTGATGCGGCTGTGCCCGGAATATCTGGAGGCGTTTGTTTTAGAATGTGCGACGGAGGATATCGAAACGGCCAAACGCGCATTTGTCAGACCCTTCCAGCTGGAGGAGGAACCGCTCTACCGCATGGTTTTATACCGGGCGAAGGGACGGCTGTATTTCCTGTTCGATGTCCATCACCTGATTTTTGACGGAACATCTGTCAAAGTATTTCTGGAAGAGGTTTCTCTTTTCTATGAAGGGAAAGCGGTAAGGCTGGAGAAAATTTCCCTGACGGATGTGGCCGTTTATGAAGAAACGGTAAAAGATACGCCGGCATATCAGAAGGCCAGAGACTTTTTTAAGGAAAAACTGGACGGTGCGGAGGCGGAGAGCCTCATCAGGGACTATAAACCGAAGGAAGTAAGCGCCCGGAGCGGCGCGGTGCGGATGGCGCCGGGAGAGACGCTTTCCGGCATGGCGGTAGAACAGTTTGTAAGGCAGAGAGGGATTTCGGAAAACACCCTGTTCCTCGGCGCTTTTGCCTATGCGCTCGGCAAATATACGGGCGGAAACAGTCTGTTCTGTACCGTCAATAACGGCCGGCATACAGCCGATATGCAGGAGTCCATCGGCATGTTCGTCCGGACGCTTCCGTTAGCCTGGACATGGGAGGAAAAATCCGCGGTAGACGAATATTTACAGGGCGTCCAGAAGAATTTCCTGGAGACCATGAGCCACGATATCATTTCGTTTGGAGAGCTGGCGCAGACTTACGGCATCGCATCCGATATTCTTTTTGTTTATCAGGGAGAGATGTTTAACGGCCTGTCGCTTGGAGGAAGACAATACCCGGCAAGTCCGCTTCCAGCCGGCGAGGTACAGGCGGATATTTCCGTTATGGTCATGAAAAACGAGGGTGAATATGAAATTTCCCTGGATTACCGTGCGGATATATACAGAGAGGAAACGGCAGGCGGCCTCCTGAAGCTGTTCGTACAGGTTCTGAAAGAAATGCTTGTAAGAAAGCGGCTGGAACAGATTGCGCTTGTTTCGGAAGCGGATATTCAGCTGTTGAATCGTTTTCACGGGGAAGAAATGCCTTTTGACAGGGAAAAGACAATTGTTGAGCTGTTCCGGGAACAGGCGGCCCGCACGCCGGGAAACGCCGCTGTGCTCTTTAAGGATAAACTGTATACTTACGCCCGGCTGGATGAATTGACGGACCGCCTTGCCGCTTATGTAGCAAAGCTCGGCATCGGAAGGGAACAGGTGGTGTCCGTTCTGATTCCGCGCTGTGAATATATGGCCGTCGCTTCTCTCGGCGTGCTGAAGGCAGGAGCGGCTTATCAGCCCCTTGACCCGACCTATCCGAAGGAGCGGCTGGAATTTATGATTCAGGATGCGGATGCGAAGCTCTTAATCGCGGATGAAACGCTTCTGCCGTTAGTGGAGGGTTATCGGGGGAAAGTGCTTTTGATAAAAGAGATTCCGGGACTGCCGGAGGCGGAAACGCTGCCGGAGGCGCCGAAACCGGAGGATTTGTTCATTCTGCTCTATACGTCCGGCTCCACCGGCGTGCCCAAAGGCTGTATGCTGGAACACGGCAATCTGGCGGCCTTCTGTCAGTGGTACAGGACTTATTACGCTCTGAAACCGGAAAGCCGGGTGGCGGCCTATGCCAGCTATGGATTCGACGCGCATATGATGGATATGTATCCGGCGCTGACGAGCGGCGCTTCGGTCTGCATTATTGACGAGGCAGTCCGTCTGGATTTGAACGAACTGAACCGATATTTTGAAGAACAGGGCGTGAGCCATGCGTTCATGACGACGCAGATTGGCCGGGCATTTGCCACGACCATGAAATGCGCCGCACTGCGGCATCTTTCCATGGGCGGGGAGGCGCTTACGCCTTTTGCGCCGGAAGGAAGCACAAACTATTATAATGTATACGGCCCGACGGAATGTACCATTCTTTCTACCATATACCCTATGTCGGAATATGAAGAGGATATCCCCATCGGGAAACCGCTCGCCAATATGAAACTGTATATTGTGGACGGCTGTGGAAGACGGGTTCCTGCGGGCGTGCCGGGAGAACTCTGCATTGCCGGGTATCAGGTGTCCAGGGGATATCTGAACAGGCCGGAAAAGACGGCGGAGGCGTATTCCGATAATCCCTTCTGCGAGGAGGAGGGTTACCGGAAAATGTATCATACCGGAGATATCGTAAGGTTTCTGCCGGACGGCAATATCCAGTTCATCGGCCGGCGCGACGGCCAGGTGAAGATTCGCGGCTTCCGCATCGAGCTGACGGAAGTGGAAGAAATCATCCGCAGATTCCCGGGCATTCAGGACGCTACGGTGGCGGCTTTCGACGAGCCCGGCGGCGGAAAGTACATCGCGGCTTATGTGGTGTCGGAGGAAACGGTGGACGTGGAAGCGATGAACGCCTTTATCGAAGAGAGCAAGCCGCCTTACATGGTTCCGGCGGTGACGATGCAGATTGATAAAATTCCGTTAAACCAGAATCAGAAGGTGGATAAACGGGCGCTTCCGAAGCCGGAGCGGAAAAAAGAAGAGCTGGCGGAGCCCGTGGGCGAGATGCAGAAAAAGATTTTCGACTGCATTGCGGAAGTCATCGGCCACCGGGAGTTCGGCGCGACGACGGATATCTACCGGGCGGGCCTTACTTCCATCGGCGCGGTAAAGCTGAACGCGGCGCTTTCTTCCGCATTTGACGGCGCGGTGGTGCGCAACAGAGATTTGAAAGAAAACAATACGGTGGAGAAACTGGAACGGTTTCTGTTACAAAGCGAAAAGGAAGAGACCTTCGATATCCGGGAAGCCTATCCGCTGACCCAGACCCAGAACGGCATTTTTGTGGAATGTGCGGCCAATCCGGGAAGCACCATATACAATATTCCTTTCCTTTTCCGGCTGGATGACGCGGTGGATTTGCCGGGGCTGCAGAAAGCCATCGAAGAGACGGTGGCGGCCCATCCCTATATCAAAACTACGTTTATGATGGATGAAAACGGGGATATCTGGCAGAAGCGGAACGACGATGCGCCTTTTGCGGTGGAGATACAAGACCGACTGGACAGAAATGCGCTGGTGCGTCCGTATAACCTGTTTGAAGACCGCCTGTTCCGCATCGGGCTGTATGATACGGCGGAAGGAAAATATCTGTTCCTGGAATTTCACCATATCATCAGCGATGGCACTTCCTGCGGCATTTTTATCCGGGATATGAATGCGGCATATCAGGGAAAACAACTGAAAAAAGAGATTTTTTCCAGCTTTGAGAATGCGCTGGCGGAGGAAAAGGCGCTGAATGGCGAGGCCTATGACCGGGCGAAAACCTATTATGATTCGCTGTTTTCCGGTTGTGATACGGACTTTCTGCCCGCAAAGGATAAAAAGGACGAAACGCCTGAAGCGGCACTGTACCAGCGCAGCGTGAAAGCAGATTTGGCGGCGCTCGGCGCTTTCTGCGCGGAGAAAAAGATTACGATGAATACGCTTTTTACCGCCGCTTTCGGATTTGTGACGGGACGGTATGTTTATAAGGATGAAGCTGTTTTTACGACCATCTATAACGGCAGAAACGATTCGAGACTGACGGATATTATCGGCATGCTGGTGAAAACCCTTCCGGTATACTGTAATATCGACGGAGAGCGGACAATCGGCGATTACCTGGCGGAGACGGGCGAACAGCTGGTAAACAGCATGAATGCGGATATTTACTCTTTTGCGGAAATCAGCCGGGCCCATAACATCAGGGCGGATATCCTGTTTGCGTTCCAGGGGGATAATTTCCGGTTCGAGGAGATTGCCGGACATCAGGCGGTTTTCGAGCCGATGCGGTTAGATACGGCGAAAGCGCCGCTGTCGGTGGACGTGGCGCTCGGGGACGGCGAAATCTGTTATCAGGCGGAATACCGCGGCGATATGTATGAAGAGAGTACCATTGCCGGTCTGATTGACAGCCTGAATATGGTAGTCAGGGCGTTCCAGGAAAAGCATCTGTTAAAAGAAATCTGCATGGTGAGCGATGAAGCGCGGCGTGAACTGGACGGCTATAACGCGACCGACTGCGCGGTAGAGGCGACGACGGCCAACCGCCTGTTTGAACGTCAGGCGGCGCTGAATCCGAATAAAACCGCCGTGATTGCGAACGGGGAAAAACGCACTTTCAGAGAGTTGAACGAAAATGCCAATAAAATTGCGGACGCGCTTTTAAAACTCGGTCTGTCCAAAGACCGGATGGTGGGCGTGATGATGCAGAGGAACGTTGACGTTTATGCTGTGCGACAGGGCATTATGAAAGCGGGAGGCGCCTTTGTGCCGATTGACCCGGATTATCCCGACGAACGGATTTCCTATATATTGGAAGATTCCGGCGCGGCGTTTCTCATCGTATCGGAAAAAGTGCTTCGGGAAAGATGTCAATTTATTAAAAACCTGGCAGTTAATATCCTTGTAACGGAAGAAATTCTGGAAGAGGAAGGAAATACACAGAATCCTCAGGTGGATGTTCTGCCGGAAAATCTGTGTTACTGCATTTATACATCCGGCTCCACCGGAAAACCGAAAGGCGTTATGATAGAGCACCGCAACCTTGTCAATTATGTGAACGATAATCCGTTTAATGTGGAAGCCCATGCCTATGTACATCATGCGACGGTGTCGCTTGCTTTTGCGGCGATTACATTCGACGTGTCCATTCTGGAAGAATGTATTCCGCTCTATCACGGCATTACTGTCTGCATGGCGAATGAAGAAGAAATTCACAATCCGTTTGCCCTTTCAAAACTGATTCTGGAAAACGGCGTGGATATGCTGACCTGTACGCCGTCGTTCCTGATTAATATCATCGATATGCCGGAAATGGCGCAGGCCCTGTCCCGGATAAAAGTGTTTAATGTCGGCGCGGAGGCTTTTCCCGATGCGCTCTATGATAAGATTATGGCGCTTGGAACAAATGCCACGGTCTTTAACGGGTATGGGCCGACGGAAACCACAATCGGCTGTGCGTTTGAACAGGTAACCGGAGAGAAAATCACCATCGGAAGACCGATGGCCAATATCAAAATGATGGCGATAGACCGCTATGGGAATCTTCTTCCGGCGGGCGTTCCGGGCGAACTGCTCATTATCGGAAACGGTGTGGGAAGAGGTTATGTCGGAAAGCCGGAGCTGACGGCGGAGAAATTCGTCCGGTTTGAAGGAAGGAAAGCGTACCATAGCGGCGACCTTGCCAGATGGAATCATCACGGGAAAATTGAGTTCATGGGCCGTATGGATAATCAGGTCAAACTGCGCGGGCTTCGGGTGGAGCTAGACGAGATAGAGAATGTCATGAATCAGTACCCGTCGGTGAAATCCAGCGTCGTCATCGTGCGGGAAAAAGATTCCGTCCAGTACCTGTGTGGTTATTTTGTGGCGGGCCAGCGTGTTGAGCCGCAGAAACTCACCTGTTTTATGCAAAAATACCTGACGCCTTACATGGTTCCCGGCGTGCTGATGCAGCTGGATGAACTGCCTCTTACCAATAACGGAAAAGTGGATAAACGGGCGCTTCCGGAACCGGAATACACGCAGGAGGAGAGAAACTATGTGGAACCGCAGAACGATTTACAGCGCCGGCTGTGCGAAATTTTCGCAATGGCTCTGGGCGTGGAAAAAATCGGAATAGAGGACGATTTCTTTGAAAACGGCGGAACTTCCCTTTCGGCATCCAAAGTGGCGATGAAATGTATGAGCGCGGGAATCGGCGTATCTTATGCAGAGCTGTTTGAATACAAGACACCCCTCGCGCTGGAGAGGCATATCAGGGAAGCGGAAGGCGCGGGCAGTCAGTCTGCGGCCGGAGCAGCGGGCGGTGCGACCGTTCAATCGGCGGACGGCGCGCAAGACACACCGGAGCAGAACGCTCTAAGCCGTCTGCTGGCGCGGAATACCGTCGGGCATGTGGACGAAATATGTGAAGCCCAAATGGGCGACGTGCTCCTGACAGGCGCAACGGGCTTCCTGGGCGCGCATATTTTAAAGACGATGATTGAGAACTGCGATAACACCATCTACTGCTTAATACGTCAGGGGAACGCGCCCTCTTTGGAAAAGCGGCTGAAGAGTATGCTCGTGTACTATTTCAGCAATTCCTATGATGACCTGTTTGGAAACAGAATCATTGTTATAGACGGAGATATCACGGATGAAGGAAAAGTAGAAGAACTGAAACGGTTTGCATTTGACAAAGTCATTAACTGCGCGGCCTGTGTGAAGCATTTTTCCGCGGACGATACGCTGGAAAGAGTCAATTATCAGGGGGTTCTGAATCTGATTCGCCTGTGTACGGAAACCGGAAGGGCGCTGGTGCAGATTTCCACCGTCAGCGTGGCCGGAGAAAATGTGGGAGGAAAGTTCCAGGAAGAAAAGAAACTGCATGAGAATGAACTGGAGTTCGGCCAGCACATCGGAAATCAGTATATCGATACGAAATTCCGCGCGGAGAAGGCGGTGCTGACGGCTGTTGCGGAAAAAGGAATGAAGGGCATGGTGATTCGCGTCGGAAACCTGATGAGCCGTGTCAGCGATGGAGAATTTCAGATTAATTCCGTGACCAACGGATTCATGCGCACGCTGCGGGGATATGTGGCATTGGGAAAATTCCCGGTATCTCTTCTGGATATGCCGGCGGAGTTTTCGCCCATTGATTCCACGGCGGAGGCAATCGTCAGACTGGCCGCTGCGAAAATGATACCTGTGCAGACGGAATCCGTCAAAGCGTCGGCTTCCCAGGCGGTTTCTGGCCTGGCGGCGCCTGTGGGAACCCCGTTCAGCGTATTCCATGCTTACAGCAGTTATGTGATTCAGATGTCGGATGTTATCGAGCAGATGAACGCTTCCGGCATTCCGATAGAAACGGTAAGCGATGCACAGTTCCAGGAAGCGCTGGAAAAGGGTCTGGCAGACGAAGAGAAAAACGCGCTGATATCCGGTCTGATTGCCTATCTCCCCGGCAGTCAGGACGAAAGCGGCGTTTACATCGACGCGGACAACAGCTTTACCACGAAGATACTTTACAGACTCGGCTTCAAATGGCCGATGCCGGATAAAGATTATCTGAAAAATGCGCTGACCGCATTGGAAACACTGGGATTTTTTGATGGAAGGATTTAACAGGGCGGAAAAACGGTATTTTCAACTGCGGGTTTGTGCTGACATTACAGCGTCTTAGACACAAACCCGCAGATTGTGGAAAGGATATTGCAAGTAATATGGAACGAAACGCTTTTCTGATTAACAAAAAAATACACCAGTATATTTTGCCGGGCGTGCTGATGACGGTTGCCATGCAGCTTGGTAACGTGGTGGACGGCATGATTGTGGGAAACCTTCTGGGGCCGGACGCCATGGCGGCAATCGAACTGTCCATGCCGGTGCTGCTGTTTCTGCAGATGCCGGGTATGATGCTGGCGATGGGCGGCGCGGCGGAAGCTGCGGTTTTACTGGGAAAGCGGAAGATGAGGGAGGCGGACGGCGTATTTACCGCATCCCTCATAACAGGCGCCGTTATTTCCCTCCTGTTTGCCGCATGTACGCCGTATCTTCCGGGAGTTCTTTCGTCCGCGCTTGCGGGAAATAAACAGATGGCGGCGCTGGTAAAACCCTATATTGCGGTTAATTTCTGGGGAATCCCGGTGCTGACGCTGGCGATGATTTTCTGCTATTTCATGAACGCGGATAATCACCCGCAGCTTGGAAGCGCACTTTTTATCATCGCCAATGTGGTGAATCTGATTCTGGATGTCGCGTTTTTAAAAATATTACATATGGGGATGGCGGGAAGTGCTCTTTCCACCATTATTGGTTATCTGGTAGGCATGGTGACGGTGGTTTTTTATTTCAGGTCAAAACACAGGATGCTGAAATTGGAAAAGCCGGATAAAGAGATGCTGCTGTTTGTGAAAATGGCGGCGGCGGCCGGTGTACCGAGCGCTGCGTTTACGTTAATGGCCGCCGGAGAGTCCGTCGCGGTCAATACGGCAATCGTGCGTCTGCTCGGCAACGGCCCGATGGCGGTTTACTCCGTCTGCTCCAATGTGATGCTGATTGCGGAACTGTTTGTGGGCGGCGTTATCGGCCTGATTCCGAATATTGCCGGCATTTTATATGGGGAAAGAGACTATTACGGAATCCGCGTGCTCTGCAAAAAAGTGCTGACATACAGTTATGTTACCATTGCGGCGCTGATAGCGCTGTTTCTCCTGTTTCCTCAGGTGATTGCCGGAATGTTCGGCATTGTGGAAGGAGAAATGCTCGAATTATGTAAACTTGCGCTCCGCATTTCCGCATTCCGGTTTTTGTTCTATGTGTATAATAAGTTTTTAATGTCGTACTACCAGACGATTTTACAGCCGGGATTGTCAACAGTCATTACGGTATTACAGGGATTTGTCATTATTGTGCCGCTTACGCTCATCGGAATCCTTTGGAAGGGGCTTCCGGGCGCGTGTATTGCGGCGGTTTTCAGCGAAATACTGACGATTCTGTTCAGTACCCTTTACCGCATGATGCGGCAGAAAACCGGAAAGATTCCCGGCGGCGGCCAGTATATGCTGCCACAGATAAAGGAAGAGACGTTCTTTGACTTTTCCATTGAAAATGATATGGAAGACGTTACAAGACTCAGAGACAGGTTGTTTGCTTTTTGTGCCGATAACGGTATCTGTGAAAGAGATGCGAACCTGCTCGGACTGGCATTAGAAGAAATAACCGCCAATATCGTCCGCTACGGCTACCGTCAGGATAAAAAGAATTATATCGATATCAGCTTTACCATTCAGGATGGCAGTTATCTTCTGCGGATTCGGGATGACGGCGTGCCGTTCAACCCGCTGGAACAGGAAATGCCGGATGACGGCCCCATCGTCGGCGGGATTGCCCTGATTCGCAAAATCATGTCGGATTTCCAGTACATGAGAGTGCTGAATATGAATAATACGATTATCCGGTTGAAAATCGGGGAAAGGAAATGACGGCAAAAATGGAATGGACGGAGCGGATGTTCATGGAGGAACAGGGGGCGGCGTTTTACAGGATGTGTATCGGGAACCATGAGGCAGTTCTTTACTGGATGGATGCACAGGAACTGAATGACAGTCAGTGCTTTGGCCGGAGTTACAGCTCGTTGTCATCCGAAAGACGCAGAAAAGTGGATTCCTACCTTCGCCTGAAAGATAAAAAACTATCTCTGGCCGCGGGGCTTCTGATGGACTGCGGCCTGTCCGCATACGGGCTCCGGGAGCGGGAAGTCGTGACTTCTCTTGGAAAAAACGGAAAACCGTATCTGCCCGGAGAACCGCAGATTCATTTTAACCTTTCCCATTCCGAAAATATGGCGCTGGCGGTATTTGCCGGAACGGAGACAGGGTGCGATATCGAGAAAATACAGGAAGCGGATATGACGCTGGCGGAGAAATTTCTGCATCCGGGGGAATATGCTTATCTTGCAAGACAGCCGAAGGGCACGCAGCGGAACGAGGCGTTTTACCGTATCTGGACATTAAAAGAGAGTTTCGTCAAAGCGGTCGGCGCCGGAATGATGCTCCCGTTTCATTTTTTTGAAATGCGTATCGGGCCGGGGAAGCGGATTGCGGTCTGGCAGAAGGTGGACCGCGCGGCCTATACATTCAGAGAATATCGGTTCGGAGGATATTGCGCGGCGGTGTGTTTCCGGGATGGGGTGTAGGGAGAGCTGCGGGTTGAAATGTGGGAATGACAGACTTTAGAAGAGTTTATATTGACACTTCACCGCTTATATAATATGACAATGGGGGATTTATAAAAATTAATTTTGTTTAAAAAGCAGGCGCTGTCCGATGCGGTTTCGCATCGGACAGCGCTTTTCCGGGTTCCAGGATGTAGCTATTTGTATTATTTTCTTAGAAAAGCAATACCTTTACATTCCAAAATGTAACTGTATTATACATATATTCTATTCTTCATTCAAGACAACATTTTAATAATATAATTTAGTTCTTATTTTATACCGGTATTACTTTTATATGATAATGAAAATGAATTTATTGACAAATAAGAAAAAATCTGGTAAATTGTACCATAATACAACAACATAATACGACATAATCAGACAGGAGGTGGATAAAATCAGTGTACCAGTACAAATTAACTTTTGCGTTAGAAAAGAACCGGCTCCCCAGAGAATTGGACCGCCTGATTGTCAGTTTTCTTAAGGCTTCCGCACAGGCTGTTTCCCAGGAGTTCTACGAGAAACTGTATGATAAAAGCAAATCAGTCCTGAAAGGTTATTCGTTCTCGTATTATCTTCCGGGAGCGAAGTTCTTAAAGGAAGAAATTGAGCTCGGAAGCAATTCTTTTTCCCTGTTTTTTTCCGATGTGGACCAACAGGAACTGCTCATGTTTTTTAACGGATTTCAGTGTATGAAATACAGAAAATGTCCGATGAACGGAAATTCCATGAGCTTGTTGTCTATCCGAATGCAGCCGCTTTCGGAAATCCGGGAAAGGGAAATCGTGATTCGGATGCAGAGCCCGCTAATTGTCAGAAATCATCATACGGAAGACAACACGGATATTTATTATACTTGTGAAACGGAAGGCTTTGAACAGGCGCTTAAAGAAAATATCAGACTTTTCCTGGAAAGGTTGGGAATGGACATTTCGACGGAGGATTTTTCCATACAGACGATTAAAGGGAAAAAAGTGGTCGTCCCAGTATTTGGCCGGCCCGTAGATGCGTCCCTGGGAATTTTCAAACTCACAGGTTCCAGCCGGCTGCTGAATATTCTGTATCAGGCGGGAATGGGGACGAGGCGCTCAGCGGGCCATGGAAAATTTGAAGTAATCGGATAGGAAGGAGGTGTGAAAGTGGACGGAATAACAAGTTTACAGGAACCGTCACAGATGAATTTATTTTCTTTTATGGATGAAGAGATGGACAGAATAACGGTATCATCCGGCGATTTCCTGAAAAATGCCGGAATTGTCGGATTACAGTATCTGTTGAAAACGAACAAAAACATTCAGGAAGATGAGGATTACGGGCTTTCCGATGACGGACAGGGACTGTGGCTGAAGCGGGAATTTGTGAAGCAGGCTGACTGGACGGGAATGTATTTTCAGGCATTCGTAGAAAAATACGGTTCAGCTACGGTTTATCGGGCGGCGCTCGATAAAATAGAAGCGATTCTGGAAAAAGCCGGACAGGAGAATTTCCAGAAAAAGGATTGTAAAGAAGATTTAAAATTCATTAACGATAAACTTTTATCGAACAGCTACCGCTCAGGATTTGAAAATATCCGGCGGGACATCGAAAACGCGGAAGTATATGAATTGCTGAAAACCAGTAAATTGAAAGAGAGCATGGAAACGGAAGAACTTTGCGCCAGACTGCGGCAGCTCCGGGACTTTTTGGAGCAGCCTCTGTGCGAGGAGACTTTTTCGATGAAAAGCATTATCTATAATTATATCAACCGTTTTTGGGATGGAAAAAGTTTTCTGCTGCGGGCAAATGCGGCGAAGGACATGAAAGAGATGTTCGACAGGGACTTTTCGGAACCTCTGCGGCAGTATGTTTTGGCTGGCCATGAGAAGGCGAAGGAGTTGTGTATCGACTGCAGCGAAAAGATGGACACGAAAGAAAGGGTCTCGATAGCGTTTATGAAAGACCAGGCGGACGACCTGACGAGGAAACGCTCCGCATTCTGGAATTGCAAAGTGGATGCCTGGCTCTGCCCGGTATGCGCTTTCGTATATTCGCTTGCGCCGCTTGGATTTACACTGACAGGAAGAAACTTCGTGTTCATCAATATGAACCGGAGCGTGGAAGATTTGCTGGATGCCAACGCTTCCTATGGGAAACTGGCCCGCGACGCAGAGCGCGGCGAAAAGGAAAAATATGCTTCCTGGATTGCGCGCACCATTGACTTGCTGCTTGGGGAAAAGAGCAGAGAACTCGGCAACATACAGGTAATTGCCAGGGGAACGGGAGAAGGCGACAGCTACACGTTTGATGTGATTTCCAAAGATGTACTGATGCTGTTAAATGATAAAAATATCCGAAATGACCTGGAGCGGCTGAGTAAATTTCCTTATGTGAAAATGGGAAAAGATTTTTGGAATATTCATGAAAATGTTATTCTGAACGTGCTGCGATACCGCAGTCAGTATACGATGCTGAACAAACTGCTGAAAATGGCGCTGGATAATGACAAAGGCAGCGAAGGCGCCATGTACAGGGCAGCATTTGTGTACGATATCCAGCTCCGGACAAGTTTATTATCGGAAAGCGGCGGGGAAAAAATAGGAGGTGCATTAATGAACCGTTACAGAGTGAGAGACGAGGGATATAAATTAAGAAATGAATTATTGGGGGCAAAAGGAACCAGCGATGATGCCTGTATCAGGGGAACGGTCTATCAGCTGTTAAACGCCCTGTCGGTAGGAAATGTGGAGCATTTCATGGAAATTATCATGCGGGTTTATTGTTCGACCAAATTGCAGGTGCCAAATGCTTTTATAGAATTTTTGAAAGACAAAGATACGTTTGTGGAATACGGCTATGCTTTTCTGCTCGGTCTGCAGGGAAGCCATTATGAGAAAAAGGAGGAAGTAGTAAATGAGTAGACAGGGTTTAACGGCAACCATGGTTTTTCTGGCGGAAAGCGCAAATTACGGCGAGGGAGTCGGCAATATTTCCACGCTGAAAAAGATGTCGAGGGGCAATTACGAACAGTACACTTACATTTCCAGACAGGCCATGCGCTATAATATCGTGCAGCAGGCGGGATGGGATAACACGCCTGTGGACGGCAAAAGCGGCGTGGTACAGTTCGCACCGTCGGCGACAATTGAAGATTATCCGGAAATTGACCTGTTCGGCTATATGAAAACGAGTTCCAAAGAAGAAGGAAAAAGCGAGAAGGGCGGAGCAGCGACAAGAAGCGCGGTCGTAAGGCTCAGCAATGCGATTGCGCTGGAACCCTATCAGAGCGATTTAGAATTTCTCACGAATATGGGACTTGCCAGAAGGCAGAATCTGGAAAACGGCATTGCGCAGAGTGAAATTCATCGGGCTTTTTATACTTATACCATTACGGCGGACCTGGACAGAATCGGTATCGACGGAGAAATTTCCATTTCCGCGGCAAAACGGGCAGAACGGATGAAAGTCTTTCTCGACACCATTCAGTTCTTATACCGTGATATCAAAGGAAGACGCGAAAATCTGACGCCGGTCTTTGTGATAGGCGGCCGTTATGAACGAAAAAATCCCTTTTTTGAGAACAGAATTATTCTGGAAAAGGGAAGTATACGCGTGAATACGCTGACGGAAATACTGGAAAGCAGTAACGATGTTAAAGAACATACTTATGCCGGACTGACGAGCAGTATTTTTGCCAATGACTCTGAACTGAAACAGACGCTGAAAACCGGTTCCGTCGCAGATACATTCGGTCAGTTGAAGAAAGAAGTGGATGATTATTATGGTGAAAGCAATTAGAGTGGAATGTTTTCAAAATCTGGTCAATTACCGTAAGCCGAGCAGTTTTATTATCAAGGAATCCTATCCGCTGCCGCCCTATTCCACGGTGCTCGGTATGATTCATACGGCGTGCGGTTATAAAAAAGACGATTTTCATCCGATGAAAATCAGCATTCAGGGAAAAAACGCCGGTTCAGTGTCCGAATTGTATACCCGATATTCTTTTTCTTTTGATACAAAATATGAAAGTGGAAGGCATCAGGTCTGCATCCGGGGAAAAAATATGGATTACGGTGCCTTTAAGGGGATTGCTCATGTTGAACTGATTTGCTGTAATGAGATGGTCCTGCATATCATACCGAAGGATGAGGATTTTGAAACGGTTTTTCGTTCCTTACAAAATCCACCCGTTTATCTGTCACTTGGCCGGCATGAAGATTTGCTCGATATCAGAAACGTGGAAATCGTAGAACTGCAGAAAAAAGATGGGGTTATCGCGCGCAATGATATTTATATTCCTGTGGGAGAGAAGAAGGACGAGGAAGCCAGTCAGACAATCGCGTACGATAATATATCTATTCCAATAGAGGCTGCAGATATCGGAAACAGAAGTATGACCGTTTATACGCTTACCAAAGAGTATGAAATTACGAAACAGGGACTTCGCCGCTGGAAAGCGGAAGGCGGGAAAGTGCGGGCGTATTATTTTCCGCATGGTACGTCGCTCGATAACGTGCTCGTGGACAGTCATGACGATATCGTGGCTTTGGCGTAAGTCCGGGGGAAGAGACGGAGCGGCGGAAAACTGAAGTTTGATAGAAAAGAAAAATGGGGTCGGCGGTGTGAATCCGGGGATAGAAGTAGAAACGTGGATAAAAACAGGACTGCATGATTAAGAAGAACGTACCGCGGCGTGTAAATGTTGTAAGTTGATAGAAAGGCATGATTATAAGAATGGAATACTACGCAAAATCTCCGGTAAAAATTCTTTCTGCAGCAAATGAGAAAGAAAGCGGCGAAGTACAAAAACAAGAAAGAACGGAACATAAGACGCTGCGGGAACATCTTGAAGAAACGGTCCGATGCGCGGAAAAGTTTTTTGAGCAGTATGGCAGTTATTTCAGCGGAAAGGAAAAGAAGCTGATAATGGATGCCTGTCGTATGCACGATATCGGGAAGGCCAATTATGTTTTTCAGACCAGAGTCAATCCGGCGTTAGAAAAAACGAAACAGGAGCAGATTCCCCACGGCTTTCTCAGCGCGCTTCTTTTATCGAAAAAAGATTTTTTGAAGGAAAATCCACAGTGTACGGAAGCGGATTTTGACGTGCTGCTTACGGCGGTTTATTACCATCATACGCGCCCGGACGTTTACGATGAAGCGATGGTGAAAGCATATTGCGAACAGTTTTATGTAAACCATGTGCGGGAATACTTGCAAAATGATGCGGTCACGGTTTTTACAAGCAATAAGAAGTATCTGCTGTTTTCAGACCAGGAAAAAAACGCCTATGTGCGGCCGAAGGAAAAAGTATGGTGCCAGTACATGCTCGTCAAGGGGATGCTGAATAAGTTCGACTGGACGGTCAGCGCCGGAGACGAAGAAGCGGAAACCGCACCGGACCTTGTGGAAAAGAAGCTGTGTAAGAGTATTGAGGCGAAATGGGAGGGACAGTTCCGCCCGGTGCAGAAATTCATGCTGGAAAATAAGGATAATAACGTTGTCATTGCCGCTCCGACAGGTTCCGGTAAAACGGAAGCGGCGCTTCTGTGGATTCATGGGGAAAAAGGTTTTTATACTCTTCCGCTGAAGGTGTCGTCCAATGCAATTTATCAAAGAATCCGTGACAAGTATCAATATGGCGATGTGGCGCTTCTGCATTCCGACAGCCTCAACAGCTACCTGAAAGAAGCGGAAGAGCTGGAAAGCGGTTACCGGAATTATGAAAAGGCTAAACGTTTTTCCAGTCCGCTGACAGTCTGCACGGTGGACCAGCTGTTCCGCTTTGTATATAAGGCGCTCGGTACGGAAATCTTTGCGGCGACACTAAAGTATTCCAAAATCGTTATCGATGAAATTCAGTCTTATGAGCCGAGAGTCGTTGCAGCGTTGATATTCGGACTTTCCGAAATCCGACGCATGGGAGGGAGATTTGCTATAATTACGGCGACATTTCCGCCGGTGCTGCAGTACTTTATGGAAAGAAGCGGACTGCTGGCGGAGAGAGATTTTGTATGGCATGATTTCTCAAAAGAGGCAGAAACCGTCAGACATCGGCTGAAACTGGTAAAAGGTGATTTTGACATCGAAGAAATTGCGCGGATGGCGGAAGAAAAGAAAGTCCTCGTTATCTGTAATACCGTTTCAAAAGCGCAGCAGATTTACGAAAAAATAAAAGCGGAAGGCGCGGCGCCGGGACTTCTGCATTCCCGTTTTATCAGAGCGCACCGGGAGATTTTGGAAAGAAACATCATGGACTTTTCGGCCGACGAGACCAAAACAGGCGTCTGGGTGACGACACAGATTGTCGAAGCGAGTCTGGATATTGATTTTGATATTTTGTATACCGAAATGTGTACGGCGGACAGTCTGCTCCAAAGGATGGGAAGATGCAACAGAGCTGGAAAAAAAGATACTTCCGCGCCCAATATTATTGTATATCATAATGGTTCCGGCCGAGGAACTGTTTATGATAAGGATATCTATGACCGTTCCGTGAATCTGTTATGGGAAAAAGACGGAGAGATGCTTTCCGAAGCCGATAAAACGGCATATATCAATGCGGTTTATGATGTAAACCGGATTAAAAAAACAGAATACTTCCGGCAGATAGAAAAGAATCTGGAACATCTCGATGCCCTATGGCCTGCTGAATATGATATGGAAAATGCACGGAAAGATTTTCGCGGGATTCAGAGCATTACCGTCATGCCGGAGAAAATCTATCGGGAAAATCTGGAGGAAATAGAAGAGATTCAGGAGTTGTTCCGGACGCCGCATACAGCCAGGGGCATACGGAAACTGCAAAAGGCCAGGCTGGCGGAACTGACATTGAGCCTGAATCCGCGCTATGGGCTTCCGGGAAGTATAGATAAAGAGAATGTTCAGCCATTTGATATCCACAGAACAAGACTGGAATATGATTTTGACGGCGAAACAGGTCTCGGACTGCGGCTGGATAAAATGGAAGATGAGGAAATTTTCCTGTAAAATACGGGGGCGGTTTGTATGGAAGAAAGAATTACGGGGGTCATGATTTATTACTATTTTGTCTGCAAAAGAAAGCTGTGGTATTTTGTCCATGAAATCAATATGGAAAACGAGAACGAAAATGTAATGCTTGGTAAACTCCTGGATGAAAACAGCTATCAAAGAGATGATAAGCATATCAATATCGATAATGTGATAAACATAGATTTCATCAAAGAACATAAAGAACTGCACGAAATTAAGAAAAGCCGGGCAATAGAAGAAGCGGGTGTATGGCAGGTGAAATATTATTTGTATTATTTGAAACAACGCGGGGCAGCCGGGTTAAAGGCCAGAATCGATTATCCCTTGTTAAAGAAAAATCTTGTTGTGGAACTGACGGAAGAAGACGAAAAACGGCTGGATGAAGTGATACGGGAAATTGTCACGACGAAGGCTCAGACCTGTCCACCTCAATTTGCTTCTTTAAAAATATGCGCCAAATGCGCATATCATGATTTATGTTTTATCTGAAATGAAAATAATAGAAAATTGGTATAAAAATATAGTGGTGATAATGCTTCAGGAGGGGTAAAACGATGTGTAAACAGCCCCGGATGGAGGAAATATGGGACAGAGCTTTTATGTTTACAATAATGGAGACCTGAGAAGAAAAGATAATACATTACAGTTCATATCCTCGGAAGGGGAAAAGCGAGACATTCCGATAGAGCGTGTAAGCGATATCTATGTGATGTCCGAAATGACTTTTAATACGGCTTTTATCAATTACATATCACAATATGGCATTCCTGTCCATTTTTTTAATTACTATCACTTCTATACCGGAAGTTTTTATCCGAAAGAAAAACTGCTTGCCGGCCAGCTGCTCGTAAAACAGGTAGAATATTATACGGATTATGATAAACGCATGACGATTGCCAGAAAATTTATCGAAGCGGCCGCCGACAATATCTATCGGAATCTCCGCTATTATAATGGCCGCGGTAAAGACGTTTCCGGCTATATGACGGAAGTGGACAGTCTGAGAAAGAAAATCCCGGAGACTCAGACGATTGAAGAACTGATGGGTATAGAGGGAAATATCAGAAAGCACTATTATGCGGCATGGAATATCATAGTAGACCAGGAAATCCGTTTTGAAAAACGCGTGATGCATCCGCCGGACAACATGATAAACTCCCTGATTTCCTTTGTTAATTCTTTGATTTATGCCAAGGTGCTGACTGAAATTTATCATACTCAGATGAATCCAACCATCAGCTATCTGCATGAGCCGGGCGTGCGCAGATATTCACTTTGCCTTGATATAGCAGAGGTTTTCAAACCGCTTATCGGGGACAGACTGATATTTGCGCTGCTGAACCGGAAACAAATTACGGAGGACAGTTTTACAAAAGACCTGAATTTTTTACACCTGACAAAAGAAGCGTCAGGCCTAATCGTCCGGGAGCTGGAAGAACGCCTGAAAAAAACGATTCATCACAAAGAATTGGGAAAACAGGTAAGTTATCAATACCTGATGCGCCTCGAGGTATATAAACTGATAAAACACCTGATAGGTGAAAAAGAATATGAAGGCTTTAAAATATGGTGGTAGATGTGAGAAGTATAGTTTTCAGATGATAAGAGGGAAAAGATAGTATATGTATGTTGTATTAGTATATGACATTAGTCAAAATAATAACGGACAGAAGCGCTGGTCTCATGTTTTTAAAATTTGTAAAAAGTATTTGTCTCATATTCAGAACTCTGTTTTTGAAGGTGAAATTACGAAAGTACAGCTGACGAAGCTGCAACAGGAACTGAAACCGTATATTGATAAAAAAGAAGATTCTGTAATTCTTTTTCAGAGTCGCCAGGAAAAATGGCTGAGCAAAGAGTTTTGGGGAAAAGAAGACGATAAGACGAGTTTCTTTTTATAAGAATATTTTTCGGAAAAGAGTTTCCGTATATTGTCTACCTCCGATAGTGAAAAAAAGGCGGGAGGTTGACAATGACCAGTTTGCCAGGATTCGGGCAGCTGGGTGGTGGGATAATAGAAATGGTGTTTGTGAAAGATGAATAGAAAGGGAGGGTAGACAAATTATGAGCGCGGATGGGCGGAATGGAGAGAGGTTGCAAGAGGTGGGTTGAAATAGATACATGGTGGAATGTAAATCTTCCTGACAGGATAGCGGAGAATCAGGCTAAAAAAGTTGAAATAGATACATGGTGGAATGTAAATGGAAGCGTCCCGGATTCAGGACAGGGACAGACAGGCGTTGAAATAGATACATGGTGGAATGTAAATTCCCCAATCTTCATCTTTGTTTTACCGTCTGCGGGTTGAAATAGATACATGGTGGAATGTAAATTTTTATCTACCTTATCTGCCAGCGCCGCCGTTACAAGTTGAAATAGATACATGGTGGAATGTAAATCTGCAAGACCGTCTTTTGTTACCGCCCTCATCTGGTTGAAATAGATACATGGTGGAATGTAAATATCCAGGTTGCGGATATGCTTATAAATTCGCAAACAGTTGAAATAGATACATGGTGGAATGTAAATGTTTTTGATAAGATAGTAGGTAGATGGGAGGGAAAGTTGAAATAGATACATGGTGGAATGTAAATCATTGAGGAAGGCATTAAAACCTCGATGGACGACAGGTTGAAATAGA
>CAJTRL010000003.1 GCA_910578715.1 uncultured Lachnospiraceae bacterium
AATTACAAAAGACATTTAAGAGTTTAAATAAATCGAAAATTACAGCAACAACTATCACGAAGTATATTGAATATTTAGAAGATGTATTTTTGATTGAAAAAGCGAGTCGTTATGACATTAAAGGGAAATCTTATAGTTATTGAAAACGGAAAAAATGGGAAAGCGGTAAAGAAGCAGCTGGAAGTTGATTTTATATGCAATAAAGGCTCTAAAAAGTATTATATCCAATCAGCGTATATGCTTGGTACTGCGGAAAAGATGGAGCAGGAAATTCGGCCGTTTTTAAAAATTAATGATTCTTTTAAGAAAATGGTTATTACTTCAGATACGCCAAAGCCATTTTATAATGACGCGGGCATATTGATAATGAATGTGTATGACTTTTTGCTAAATGCAGATTCGTTAGAATTATAGAAATGAAAAATTTGTCCGGACGGCTCGGTTGTTTACTTTGCGAGGAGTGTAATCGGGCCGTCGGATATGGTCTGCCCTGAAAAGCCGCCTGATTTACCGGAAGCGTCTGCTTTCCATTGTACCGGGCTGGTATGTGTCGATTTTTCTGATATATATTTTGAATACGATATCGCTTGCTACGGGGCGCAGATGTTGGGAAAAATTTCAGGCGGCATAAAAAGAATCCTTCCCAAATTTTAAAACAGTTCGTCCAGCAAAATATAATACCGTATTTTATCCCAGTCCGGCGCAAGGCCCAGTTCGCGGAACAAAAGATGCTCGTCGAGTCCGGTATAAGGCCTTCCATGATATGCGCCGCTGTAATTATGGGACAGACTTCTGTAACAGAGGGCGATATCACACCATTTATCGGCAATTCCGGTTTTTCCGAGGTCAATGTAACTGATTTGGGTTTCGGCGGCGCATTCTGTGAAAGATTCTGCGAAGAAAAGATTGGGCAGACAAAAATCTCCGTGGGATAATACGGGCTCTTCTTCCGGCTGGTTATCATAGAGCCATTGCAAAAGTCTGGCGGGCGTCTGAAAACCATTTTCGCCGAAGGTATCCGGCTCTGTGTTTTCTATATCTACCAGGTTGTGCTCTACGTTATAGCGGGCCTGGGCAAGTTTGTATTTCAGGCGGCAGTCGGAAGGGCAGTCCGCGATATCAATGCGCCAGAGATTTTTTAGCCCCTGAGCCAGCAGTTCAACCTGTTTTTTCGGATTCTGCATATATGTTTCGGAACAGGCGGCTTCTCCTGGACAGCGGCTCATGAGCAGCCAGGATTTCTGCCCGTCTTTTTCAAAGGCGAGCGCATCGGGAACCGAAAGTTTTCCGCGCAGCCATGTCATCATCCGGTATTCGTTTTCGGTCTCTTCATCATCCCTTTGTATTTTCAATACCATATCCTGAAATAAGAGGACGGAGGCATCGGACATGCCGATGTCATCCGTCTGATATGTCCGGTCTGAAATCAGGGAGGCAATTTGGGAAGGAAATTGTAAAGTGCTCATGCGCAATGGTTGTGCCCTTTCTTTTGGTTTGTGCGGCAGTCCGCGTTGGCAGAAGCGCAAACCGGAGATGTTCAGCCTTATGCCTTGTTGCCGTAAATCGTAATTATTTATTCATTTTACTGCCGCATTTGGGGCAGACATTACCTTCTTTATAAACAAAACCGCACCGATAGCAGCATTTCACATCATGTTTTTCTTTGGCCATATATTCAAGGCTTCTGGATTCCGGCCGTTCCTGAAGATAGATGATAAAGTCGTACAGGACTGCGGCGAAAGCGGGCCAGTCTTTTGCGGCGATATGGTTTGGAATCTTTTCTTTGGAACCGTCATAATATTTTGCATAAACGCCTTTGGAAAAGAGCTTTCTGTCGGGGCGGATTTCCTCTATGTCGGCAATGTTCATGACGCCCGAATGCAAAATCGTATGGTAAAAAATGTGGTCCGGGGTGAGGACAAATCCTTCTTTGCCAGTCTGGTTCCGCGAAGTATCGCAGACCATCAGGGGATATTCGTATTCTCCCCGCCCGGCGGCGTAGCCGTTGATTGCGCAGAGCATGGCATCCCGGTGGTTTTGCGCCTCCAGCTCATCGTCTTTTCCATACAGGTCGGCCTGTACGGAGGAGCTTGCAGAAGGTTCCGGTGTCCGCTTCATTTCTTCCCGTGCGTTATAGTAATAGAAAACGTAGGGTTCCGGAAGGCTTTCTTCCAAATCGTGTTTTAATTTTCGCATTAACTGGACGCTTTCATCGGTTTTCAGCCGGGTGAGGCGCCTTTTTATCATTTCCAGCGTATTGACCTTCAGTTCCGGGAGGAACACGCCCTGGCTGATACGGTCATATGCTTTCAAAGCGTCCGTATAAGAGAGCGTGACAATGCTCGGACAAAGCTGTTCGATTCTTTCTTCATCCATTTTCTGGACTTTGGCATATATCTTCTCAAGAAAAGGAGCCTTGTTCGATTCCTTGAAGTCCTGCTTCTGTATCTGTTCGTAAAGATTCCAGAGCGCATTCCGCTCTTTTTTGCCGCCGCGTCTTATCATGGCAGTTATTTCTTCCCTCTCTGCCATATCTTCCCGCTGTTCCAGCTGTTTCCGGTAGGGGGTGATATCCACGCCCTCATACTGGTTGATTTTATCAAGATATGCGGCGAGCTGTTTTCTGTCGAGATGAAGCGGCAGATGTTCAATGAGCTGTGCCACCTCCTGTCCGGCGCGTTCTTCCCGAAATTGTTTTAGCTTCTGAACCGTTTCCTGTTTTAATTCTTCCGGGAGACTGCGCTTTTCAATGTCCTCTATCATACGTCCGATTTCCGCATAACTCCGGTTTTTGCACAGCTCTACTTTCTGGGCCAGGGCCTTTTCCTCTTCTTTAAAAAGACGCCCGTTGATTTTCTGGATATACGATTTCTTTTTTTCTTCGGAAAGAACGGATTCCTTTTCTATCTGTGTCTTTAAATCGGAAAGCTGTCTGGAAGAAAGATTGTTCAGCGTCCTGATGCGGGCATCATATTTGGCGGTCAGTTTTTCTGCAAGGACTTCTTCCACGACTTTCCGGTAACGTGCATCGTTTTCAGCCTGCTCCGGGGAGAGCGTTTCCTGTTTCCGGGAAAGGCCGGACAGTATCGCCCGCAGCTCGTCGGTGGTTTTTCCGGCAAGGCGGAACGCAGCGGGAACCGGGTCAGGCTGCGGCGGCAGAGATTTGTCCGGGACAGGTTTTTCCGCAGAAGGCACAGTCCTGGCCGGAACAGGCGTTTCTGCAGAAGGCACAGTCCTGGCCGGAGCGGGCTCTTTTACCGATTGCGTGCGGCTGCCGGGAGCGGGCTCTTTCGTTGAAGGCACAGTCCTGGCCGGAACAGGCTCTTTTACCGATTGCGTGCGGCTGCCGGGAGCGGGCTCTTTCGTTGAAGGCACAGTTCTGGCCGGAACAGGCTCTTTTACCAATTGCGCGCGGTTAGCTGAAGCGGATTCCTTTGCAGATGGAACAGGTTTAGCCGGGACAGGGCTTTTCGCGGGAGCCGCTGCTTCTGGGGCAGTCTGAACCGAATCATCCGGGGACTTTTGAGCTTTGGGCGATTCCGGCGTCTGATTTTTGGAAACACCCCTGATGCGTTCGGAGAGATGCTCTTTTAACGTTTTCTTTTCCGGGTTCTTCTGGGCGTCCTTGTCTTTAGAACGGTTCCGGTCGCGCTCAAATTCGTTGAAATTAGAATTGGAGGTTCTTTCGGTTCCGCGGCCAAGAACATCCAGGTAATCCTCGAAGGCAGTCCGGTCTTCATCGAATTTCAGACTGTAAACATCGCCTTCCTGAATCAGCTTTCCGGGGCATGGCGTGTAGAACTGATTACAGGCATTACACGCATAGGCCCGTGCCATATAGACCCGGCCTTCATCCGTTTCAATCAGCGTTTCCTTTCCGGCGGGATATACGCCCATATATAATTTTTCATGACATTTCGGACATAAATATCCGGTCTGGTAAAAGTTATTGCCAATCCGCGTTTTAGCGGCGTCTGCGCTCGTATGGGCGGCTCTTTGAAAATCTGCGGCCTCGCTTTTCCAGCACATGTTATGCCACAGACCCAGTTTATAATAGTCTTCCTCCAAATCCGGAAGTTCCGGGTCATTGGCCGGGACGTTATTTTTTTCAGGAATGGAAGACTCCTTGCCGCTCTGGGAATCCGAAGTTACCAGGCTCTGCCCCTCTTTTAATTTCCCTTCCCGCTTTAACAGTCTTAAGATTGCGAGGGCCGTATCTTCATAAGTAACCTGAATGCCGCCCCTGAAAAAGCGAAAATTTTCTCTGCCAAAAGCGGGTTCGATTTCCACCGGGCGGAGCGCCTCGGCAAAAAGTGTATTGAGGGCACTATAATCTTTGTCCACTTTCAGACCGCTGATGACACCCCATTTTCCAAAAGCATAGAGCGCCATATTCATGATATTGTTCAGAATATAATCTGCGGGCATACTTTGCAGACGTATGCTTTCTTCCGGGATTTCTATAATGTTCGTATAGGATTTTTTATCATCAAAATTAAAAATCAGGGAGCGGACATCCCCGGCAAGAATCAGGCAGTTATTCGATATGACAAAAACATTGTTCCATGTAACGGGAACTTTCATGGTTTTAATGAGTTTTCCAAAAACTTTCTGTAATTCAGGATTTGCTTTTAGTAATAACATGGCGTCCACCTCTTGAAAGCATTGATATGTTATATTTCCTTTTTATTGTATACCACAATCGGGGAAAAAGAAATTCTTTCTTTAAAGATTTCTTAGAGACGACTCTGCTATGCTGTTAATATCTTCCATATTCAATGGAGATATTCGGGAAGCGTTGAAAGAATTATTTTCTTCGTCCGAATTTCGTCGGTTTGTGCCCGGTGGCATGAGCTGGCAGAAAAAGAAAGATAGGAGAATAGAAACATGAAAAACAAAAAGAAAAAAGGACAGGTAACAGTGATGCTCGGAGCGGCGATGCTCTGCGCCATGACAGGATGCGGGAAAGCAGGCGGAAACGCGGAAGGACAGGCAGAGGATATCATCCGGATTGAAAATGAGGCGGGCGGTGAAAACAGCGGGAGCGGGCAGTCACAGCCGGAACAGGAGGACGGCACCGGAGAAAACGCCAGCCCGGAAAACGAACAGAAGGCGGACAGCGTCTGGGTGGAAGAACCGGCTTCCGATGGCGGCACCGGGATGAAAGAAATAGAAAGCGAAACGGAACTGAATGGAACCGTTCAAAGTATCGGAGAAGGCAGCATAGTCGTCAGCAAGATACATACTTATGTGGATGAGAACAACGGCAGTGCAGCGGTGGAAATGGCAGAGGCAAGCGGGGGAGACGAACTGATTACCGTATATTTTTCGGAAAATACGCAGTTTATTGTGCGGACCGTAAAGAACGGCGGCGTTAATGGCGATTCCGATGCCGAGAACCGGGACGGAACGGCATCCGATATTGAAGAAAACAAAACGGTGTTACTGACGGGCGGCTATGAAGGGGAGAACTTTCGCGCGGAACAGGTAATTATATATCATTTCGTATAAGGGACGTGGTGAGGAACAGGCGCACCGGCCACTGGCGGCCTGGGCATAGTTCTCTTTGGGGGCGCGCTCTCGCTCCGTGAAAAATCGCAGCGGTACTAGGTTCAAAAGCAGCATAAAGCCGCTTTTTCACCAAGTGCCGGCGTTTTTCAAGGGCCCCCGCCATAGAACTATGCCCAGGCCGTCAGTGGCCGGCGCGCCTGTTCTACATTGGATATATTCTGCCCCGCCGCTTGTTATTTTGAAGAGCTGGTAGTATAATTTACTTGTTTACAGAGTGTCAGTGCCGGATTTGGCGGTACGACGGCGGATTACAGTGCCGCTTGTGCGGCGGAATGAGAGGAAGCATGAAATATCTGATTGTAGTGGATATGCAGAAGGATTTTATCACGGGGAGTCTCGGAACGGAGGAGGCGAAGGCAATTCTGCCGAAGGTGGCCGATAAGGTCAGACATTACGATGGCCGGATTATTTTTACCAAAGACACCCATACGGAGGAGTACCTGAATACACAGGAAGGACGGATTCTTCCGGTAAAACATTGTATTCTGGGGGAAGATGGGTGGATGCTTGCCGATGAGCTGGAAGAGGCGGCGGGAAGCGGCGGTTATAAAATTTATCAGAAGCCGGCGTTTGGCAGCGTGGAGCTTGCGGAGGCTTTAAAGAGGGAAAACGAAAAAGAGCCGATTGATGAGATTGAACTGTGCGGACTGTGCACGGATATCTGCGTTATCTCCAACGCATTGCTCTTGAAAGCATTTCTGCCGGAAGTTCCGGTCTGTGTGGACGCCTCCTGTTGTGCGGGCGTTACGCCAAAGAGCCATGAGAATGCGCTGGAAGCGATGAAAATGTGTCAGGTTCATATCAAAGAAGGAGAAAGGAAATCCAAATGATGAATACGCAGTTCGATGAAAGAAATATTTCTATGGTTATGGACATGTACGAGCTGACCATGTCAAACGGTTATCTGAATAAGGAGTGCCATAATACGATGGCCGCCTTCGATGTTTTTTACAGGAACAATCCGGACAATGCAGGTTTTGCTATTTTTGCGGGGCTTGAACAGGTAATTGAATATATTCAGAATCTGCATTTTGATGAAAAGGATATCGCGTATCTGCGTTCCAGGAATTTGTTCACGGAAGAGTTTCTGGAATATCTGCTCCACTTTGAGTTTAAAGGCGATATTTATGCCATGCCGGAAGGCACGATTATGTATCCCAATGAACCGATAATGACGGTAGTTGCGCCGTTAATCGACGCACAGCTGATTGAAACGGCCGTCTTGTTACAGATAAACCATCAGTCCCTGATTGCGACGAAAACGAACAGAATCGTGCGTGCGGCAAACGGAAAACCGGTATCGGATTTTGGTGCGAGGCGCGCCCACAATGTGGATGCGGCGGTTTACGGAGCGAGGGCGGCTTATATCGGCGGGGCCGTCGGCACGGCGACAGTTCTGGCAGGGCAGCTGTTCAATATTCCGATTTCCGGCACGATGGCCCATAGCTGGGTGATGTGTTTTGATAATGAATATGAGGCTTTCAGGGCATATGCGGAGAGCTACCCGGATGCAACGGTTCTTCTTGT
This sequence comes from uncultured Lachnospiraceae bacterium, assembly GCA_910578715.1. Lineage (GTDB taxonomy): Bacteria > Bacillota > Clostridia > Lachnospirales > Lachnospiraceae > UBA3282. The sequence continues at coordinate 7,099 of CAJTRL010000003.1, forward strand.
CGATACTTATGATGTCTTAAAAAGCGGCGTGCCCAATGCCATCCGCGTTGCCAAAGAAGTGCTGGCGCCCATGGGAAAACGGTTAAAGGGAATCCGGCTGGATTCCGGGGACCTGGCCTATCTGTCAAAAGAAGCGCGGAAGCAGCTGGATGAGGCCGGCTTAAAAGACTGTATTATCGTTGCGTCGAACAGCCTCGATGAATATACGATTACCTCTCTGAACAGACAGGAAGCGCGCATCGACAGTTACGGTGTCGGAGAAAAACTGATTACGTCCTTTACGACGCCTGTTTTCGGCGCGGTATACAAGCTGTCGGCGGTCAATAAGGACGGTGTTTTCGCTCCGAAAATCAAGATTTCCGAAACAATAGAAAAAATCACCAATCCGGGCATCAAAGAAATCTACCGGGTCTATGACAAAGACGGAAAAGCAATCGCCGATTATCTGACCGTAAAGGGTGAGGAAATTGATACTGCGCATCCGGTACGTTATGTGGACCCGAAGCACTACTGGAAGGACAGAAGTTTCGTTGACTGTACGTTTAAACCGCTGCAGAAACAGATATTCAAGGACGGAAAGCTGGTTTATGAACTGCCGGGGCTGGAAGAAATCAGAAGTTATGTGAAAAAACAGCTGGAATGCGAGATTTGGAAAGAAGAACAGCGTTTTGAAAACGCGCATCCGCATTATCTGGATATGAGTCCTGCGATGTTTGAATTGAAAATGGGACTTTTACACGAGAGTTCCGCTTCGGATAATGCGTGATACATATCGTATTAAGATATAACGGATTGTTGAGAAGGAGGATGGCTGAAATTGAATGCAGTAAAGTGGAATAATCACTTTAACATTGGTGTGGAAGTAGTGGACAAAGCGCATCAGAAGCTGTTTTCAATCGTAGGCAAACTGATTGAGCTGAATGAGGATGAAAAGAAACAGCAGCATGCGTGCCGTGAAGGCATCAAGTATTTCAGAAATTATACGTTAAAACATTTTGCCGAAGAAGAAGCCTATATGCAGTCCATCGGTTATCCGGGATATGAGGTACATAAGAAACTGCATGACAATATGTGTTACAATACGCTGCCGGCGCTCGAACAGGAAATGGAAGAGCAGAACTATTCCAGAGAATCGGTAGGGCATTTTATCGGAATCTGTATCGGATGGCTGAACGAACATATTATGATTGAAGACCATGCAATTGTCGGAGGTTATCCGCACCGGTGGGTGCATCAGTCATCGGAAGATGAAATTCTTTCCCTGCAGAAGGCGGTTGTACAGACTGCCAAAAATCTTTTCCGGGTGGAGGCACGGCTTGTCAGCGACCATTACAGCGGGGAAGACTTCTGCGAAGGAAATAAACTTTGTTTCCGGCTGACATATAAAATGCCGGAGAATAAAAAGGCATGGGTATATTTTATTTATGAAGAACGGCTGATTCTGGCTTCTCTTGGTGAAATGCTTGGAAGACAGATTCCATATGCGGATAAGACGGTGGTCTATACGGTTAAAGTACTTTCTCAGAATTTTATAGAGCAGATGTCGCATCATTTCACGGGAGACGGGACGGAATGGGAAAAGACGGACATCATGACATTCGACCAGATTCTGAACGCTTTTTCTAAGGAATATCCGCCATACAGTATGTTGTTCGGAACAGGAGGGAAGGGATATTTTGCAATCTGTATCAGAAAATAACACAAAATTATATGTATCTTTCGATAAAGCAAAAGAGGGTAGCTTTGCATCCGTTACAGAAGCGCTTTGCAGCATTCCTAAGGAGAACCGCAGCCCGGTAACTATCCTCATTGCGCCAGGCCGTTATCATGAAAAGATTACGGTGGACAGGCCTTTCGTCACGTTGGAAGGAACCGGACAAAACAGCTCTGATACGGTTCTGACATTTGACGATTATGCCAATGATATGATGGAGGACGGGACAAAGCGGGGGACTTTCCGCTCCTATTCGGTATTTGTCGATGCCAATGATGTTATTTTGAAAAATCTGACGATTGAAAACGCGTCCGGCGATTCGCTTACGCATGGTCAGGCAATTGCTCTGTACGCGGACGGAGACAGGCTTATCGTGGATTCCTGCCGTCTGCTCGGACATCAGGATACGCTCTTTACCGCGCCTCTGCCGCCGAAGGAGATTCAGAAGAACGGCTTTATCGGGCCGAAACAGTCCGCGCCTCGGCTTCACAGGAGGCAGTATTATAAAAACTGTTATATCTGCGGTGATATCGACTTTATTTTCGGCGGAGCGACCGCTTATTTTGAAAACTGCACCATCGAATCCCTGAGACATTTCCCGGAAGAAACTGGGCAAGCTCAAGATGGGCATGTCCGTGCCGGACAAGCCCGCGTCGGGCAAGTCCAGGGATATATAACGGCCGCGTCCACGCCGGAAGAAAAGGAATACGGTTATGTATTTTCAAATTGTAAGCTGATTTCGGAGGAATGTCCGGACGGCACAGTTTATCTCGGCAGACCCTGGCGGAACTATGCGAGGACGGTTTTCCTGGACTGCTCTTTTGGAAAACATATCCATCCCGAGCTATTCCACGACTGGAACAAGCCGGAAGCAAGAAGCACAATTCTGTATGCGTTATCTCATGAGAATTTACCGGAAGAATATCCTGACCGGGCGGATTTTGTACAGGAAGTGAAAGCGGAACAGATTGCTTTTTATACAAAAGAAAAGGTGCTTGCCGGGGAGGATGGATGGAAGCCGGAGTCATAGCCACGCAGCGGTTGTGAGGTATTATCCATGGAAATAAAATGGAGAGAACAAGGATTCTTGATTTGTTTTTGATAAAAATAAAAATATCCCGGCAGAACCGTTATACGGCGGTTGTGCCGGGATATTTTTTCAGGAATGATTGTCTGCGGAGATTACAGTTCCCCGTTATGATACCGCGCTACAATCGAATGAATACGTTCCACCGGATTCAGCAAATCGCTGATGGAGGAATCATGGTTCAGGGTGTCGATGATATAGGCGATGTATTTGCTCAAATCACAGTCGATATACCATTCACGCTCCAGCAGCTCCGGCGGCTGGTAGATAAGGTTGGTGGTCAGGATTCTGTCGAAAGTGCCCTTGTCGTAGGCTTTATCAAAACGGTCGAGTCCGGCGGTAAAGAGGCCGAATGTCGAACAGATAAAAATCCGCTTCGCTTTTCTTGCTTTCAGCGCGGCGGCTACTTCCAGCGCGCTGTCACCGGACGAAATCATATCGTCGATGATAATCATATCCTTGCCTTCCACACTGCTTCCGAGAAATTCATGGGCCACAACGGGATTGCGTCCGTTGATGACTCTCGTATAATCTTTTCGTTTATAATACATGCCGACATCCAGGCCTAAGACGTTTGCCATATAAATAGCTCTGCCCATACCGCCCTCATCGGGGCTGATAACCATCATATGGTCACTGTCAATCTGAAGTCCTTTTACATTGGTGAGCAGTCCTTTGATAAACTGGTAGGCGGGCTGTATGGTTTCAAATCCGTGCAGCGGAATTGCGTTCTGCACTCTCGGGTCATGCGCATCAAATGTAATAATGTTATCGACCCCCATATTGACCATTTCCTGTAAAGCCAGCGCGCAGTCAAGGGATTCTCTGGAAGTCCGCTTGCTTTGTCTGCTTTCATATAAAAACGGCATGATGACGGTGATTCTCCGGGCTTTGCCGCCAACGGCAGCGATGATACGCTTTAAGTCCTGATAGTGGTCGTCGGGTGACATGTGATTCCGATGACCGCACAGCGAGTAAGTAAGGCTGTAATTGGCAATGTCCACCAGCAGGTACAGGTCGGTTCCGCGGACGGACTGGTTGATAACGCCTTTTGCTTCGCCGGAGCCGAATCTGGGAACTTTGGCATCCAGAATATAAGAATCTCGCTGATAGCCGGTAAAAGCGAGGCTGTCTTTGTGCTCGCTTTCCCGTTCCGCTCGCCATTTTACGAGAAAGTAATCGACTTTTTCGCCAAGCGGTTTACATCCTTCTAACGGAATAATGCCGAGAGAACCGACGGGGATGGTTTCCAGATTCCTTTTTTCTTCACGTTTTGCCATGCAAATCCTCACTTTCTGTTTGATAAACGCTTCTTGTACATACGGATGTCGGGTCCGGTCAGTTTGCAGAGTTCATAATGGCTGGTAATGCGGGAAAAGATGCGGTCGGAGTAACGGTCGCGCAGCTCTTCCAGAGAAAGATTTGTGGAAATGACAGTTGCTTTTTTTCCCATATGGCGTTCGTTCAACAGGGAAAAAAGCCGGGAGGCTACGAACTGATTTGTCAGTTCGGTTCCCAGGTCATCGATAATCAACAAATCACACTGATATAAATCCGCATAACGCTCCCGCTCTTCTTCTTTGCTTTTGTAGTCAAAAGAATAACGGGATAATAAATCAAATAGACCGGCAGCACTGAAATAAATAACGGAATGTCCGCTTTCAATCAGCTCTTTAGCTACGCAGTTCGACAGGAAAGTTTTTCCCGTACCCACTGTACCATAAAAAAAGAGATTATGGTAGTCGGAATTGAAATTTTTGATAAAATTCTGACATGTTATTACGGCGTTTTTGAACCGGGGTAAATCTTCATCCCGATAATATTCGTAGGATAAAGCCTGAAAATTATCGTTTTGAAGCATTTCCCGTATATTAGACTGTTCATAGAGCAGCGATATCATCGCCTGTTTGAAACAATGACATTTCTGGCCGTCGATATATCCGGTGTCCCGGCAGTCCGGACAGGTATAAACCGGTTTCAGATAATCGCGGGACAATCCGGCTTCCGTTAAAAGCCGCGCCTTTTGAAAAGAAAGCTCGGATATCAGGAGTTTTAGTTCTTCCATGGCCTGTTCGTCACCGGCAAGATATTTTTTCCCCTGTGATACGGAAACAGCCGCAACGCGCTCTTCCAGTTCCCGATAGCCGGGGACATGGTCATAGACATAAGCTGTTCTTTGCTCCAGCTCGCGGCGGTTTTTCAGCTGCCTGTTTTCATAGCTGCGGAGAATCAAATCATATTGGGTATTTGTAAGTGGCACGGCGGTACTCCTTTAATTGCTTAACAATTCTTTTTCCAGTTCGTCAAAATCATAGGGATTCTGTTTAAACTGATTGAATTTATTTGTTGAAAACCGGGCTGCTTTCGCCTGGCGGAAATGACTGTCAAGCGCTTTGATTTCATTCCGGTGATGAATGCCGGCTTTCTTCCAGCTGCTTAAAATGCTGTCCGCATATTCAAACCGATGCTTGTCCGTTGCGAGGACGGTTCTCTCGCATGCGGCGGAAATGATATCGAATGAAAACCCGAATTCTCTGGTCCAGCGCGTAATATAAGAGACTTCGGCCTGAGTAGGCATACCGGAGCGGCCGAGCGCTTTCATGATATCGTAAACAGTTTTATCATATTTATGTGCGTGGACTGCTGCCTGTTCCGGCGTGGAAACGCCTTCCTGAGCCCAGTTGACTGCCACTTTTTCTATGTACCTTAAATCCTTTTTACCGCGGTCAACGCAATATTGTATCAGATAATCAATCAGATCTTCCGAAAACCGAAGCCTGTCCGAGATGAAAAGAATGGATTTGATTTCCGATGCACTGAGCGTCTTTTTCAAATATTGTTCCGCGATAAAAAGCAGTCGGGAAGTAGCTTCGTCGGATTTAAACGCCTTTAACTGTTCCACTGTGTAGTTCGGCTTTTTATAGGGATTTTCCTCTGTTTCTGACAGTTTCGTTTCCGGAAGTTCTGCTTCCGATGCGGCTGTTTTAGATGTAATCGGAACGACATACATGGAAGCGGCCGCGGACTGCGCTGCTGCCGGAGACAAAGCTGTGGGCGGTGCCGTTATCGAAGCCGTCGTCGGCATCACTGCCGGAGGCGCCGGATTCAAATCCCGGAGATGGATGCCGCACAGATTCTTATCTTCATTGAAATCGAGCGAAAGGAGCTGATTTTTTTCCCAGTATTTTAAAGCGCGAAGAACATCCTTTTCGGTATAGTTAAAAACATCTGCGATTTCGGAAACACTGGTGGAAAGGCCCGCACTCATCATGCGTATCAGATATAGATAAATTTTGAGCTGCGCATCGTTGGCAGACTTCATATATTCATCGATAAAACGGTTGGATATGACTGTGGCGTTTGTATAATTGTCCTGGTAAATGGTAAAATGGCTCATACTGAAAATCCTGCTCCTATCAAAGTAAGTTGAATTATAGCACGGTGATTTTTAAAAAGATATAGTCATTTTGCCAGAAACAAAAAAACGTATATCGGATTTCGAGATGTGGAAATTGTGAATAACAGGAAAGTTTGACGGAACAACGAAGGAAAATATCCACAGTCAGAAGCAGCGGCATGATGCACTCTGGCTGTGGATAATGTGGACAATTATCTCCGAAGCAGATTTTCACCGATGTTGACGACGTCTCCGGCGCCCATAGTTATCAACAAATCATCCTTTGTGCAATTTTCAATGAGGAAATTTTCGATTTCTTCAAAGGTCGGAAAATAGTAGCATTCATGCCCGAGCTTTCGGATTTCTTCCTGTAAAGTCCGGGAGCTGATGCCGAGCGTATCCGTTTCCCTTGCCGCGAAAATATCGGCGAGAACAATCTTGTCAGCAATCGACAGGGCCTGTGCAAATTCGGGGAGAAACGCTTTGGTTCTCGAAAAAGTATGGGGCTGGAATACGCACCAGATTGTGTTGTGAGGATAATTTTCCGCGGCATGTAAAGTTGCAGTAATTTCTGTAGGATGATGCGCATAATCATCTATTATAGTGATTCCATTTATTCTGCCTTTATATTCGAAACGTCTGTCCGTTCCTCGGAACGAGGCCAGCGCTTTTCGGATGGTTTTCGTATCGACGTCCAGCAGCCCGGCAGTGGCGACGGCAGCCGCGGCATTGTAAACATTATACAGGCCGGGAACGCGCAGTTCATAGGAATGCGTTTCCCCATCCGGCCCTGTCAAATCAAAAGAAGGGTGGCCGAACTCGTCAAAAGCAATGTTTGACGGAACATAATCACAGGAAGATGTGCCAAACGTAATGACTTTACAGGACAGAGAGCCCGTTATTTCTTCCACATGCGGGATGTCTCCGTTTATGACGAGGGTCCCGTCGGGAGGCAGCAGCTTTGCAAATTCGTGAAAGGAATTGCGGATGTCATCGATATCCCTGAAGAAATCCAGGTGGTCTTCTTCTATATTAAGGATAACGCCGATTTTTGGGAAAAAACTTAAGAAACTGTTTGTGTATTCGCAGGCTTCCGTTACAAAGCAGTCGGAACCGCCGACCCGGATATTGCCGCCGATGGCCTGATAGATGCCGCCGATGGACAAGGTCGGGTCTTTGCCGGCGTCTAATAAAATCTGGGAAAGCATGGAAGTGGTAGTAGTCTTTCCGTGCGTGCCGCTGACGGCAATGGGTATTTTATAATTTTTCATCATTTGGCCAAGCAGCTGCGCCCTCGTGAGAAAAGGAATGCCAAGCTCATGTCCGGCGACAAATTCAGGATTATCTTTTTTAATGGCGCTTGTGTATACAATCAGGTCAGGATTTGAGACAAGATTCTCTTTTTTCTGGCCATAATAAATGACAGCGCCTTTTTTGCTGAGGGCTTCGGTAAGGTGGGACGCCTGTCTGTCTGAACCGGATACCCGGAAACCCTCCGAAAGAAGAATTTCGGCAAGCCCGCTCATGCTGATGCCGCCGATACCCATGAAAAAAACATGAATCGGATGTTTAAAATCAATTTGATACATTTTGACTCCTATCTGTCTGTTTCCGCAGACACTCAGATTTTATTATCGAATAATATCGACATTTTTGTTTTCATCCTGATAGATAATGGATAATATTATTATAAATTTATTATACGCATTTGTTTCCAAAAAACCAATATGAATTTCCAATTCATGGCATTTATTTCCGCGGGGTATTTCACTCGGAAGTATTTCCCAAAAACGGGGCAATATGACGGGATGCCCTAATTTTATTAAAAATTTCCTTAAAATCATAATGAATGCCCTCAGGAAGAAAAGGAACATATGAAAAAGTAACAAAGATTAAAATAAAATAAAAAAAATATTGTAAAATAGTAATAAAATGAAGGGGATAAAAAGAGAATAATTTTGTAAATAATATTCACTTTCTGATTTAATTGTGATATACTTATAGAACCAAATAAGATTTCTTTATAAAAATATATTATCAGAAACAAGAGGTGAGGGATATGGTTAAGAAAGAAATGATTGCCATGCTGCTAGCTGGCGGTCAGGGAAGCAGATTGGGTGTGCTGACATCCAGAGTGGCAAAACCGGCGGTATCATTTGGCAGTAAGTACAGGATTATCGATTTTCCCTTGAGCAACTGCATCAATTCCGGTGTCGATACGGTTGGCGTATTAACGCAGTATCAGCCGCTTCGTCTGAACACCCACATCGGAATCGGTATTCCGTGGGACCTTGACAGAAATATCGGCGGCGTTACGGTACTTCCTCCGTATGAGAAAAGCGTGCACAGCGAATGGTATACGGGGACAGCAAATGCGATTTACCAGAATATCGCATATATGGAGAGTTTTAATCCGGAATATATACTGATTCTTTCGGGCGACCATATCTATAAGATGGATTATGAAGTAATGTTGGATTTCCATAAGAAGAACGGTGCGGAAGTCACGATTGCGGTTATGCCGGTGCCGATGGAAGAGGCAAAACGGTTTGGTATTATGATTACCGACGAGAACCGCAGAATCGTTGACTTTGAAGAAAAACCGGAGCATCCGAGAAGCAACCTTGCATCGATGGGAATCTACATTTTTAACTGGAAGACGCTGAAGGAAGCGCTGCTTCTGAATGCGGAACAGTCAGGGCTGGATTTCGGCAAACATATTATTCCATACTGCCATAAGAAAGGCGCGCCTCTTTTTGCTTATGAATTTAACGGATACTGGAAAGATGTGGGAACTCTGAATTCTTACTGGGAAGCAAATATGGAACTGATTGATATCGTTCCGGAATTTAACCTGTATGAGGAATACTGGAAGATTTATACGAAGTGCGAAACGCTTCCGCCACAGTATCTTGCGCCCGACAGCGTTGTGGAAAGAAGTATTATCGGCGAGGGGGCGGAGATATACGGTAAAATTTACAATTCTGTTATCGGCTGCGGCGTGGTAGTCGGAGAAGGAACTGTTATCAGAGATTCCATCATCATGAATTCGACGGAAATCGGCCGGAATTGTGAATTATATAAAGCTATCGTTGCAGAAGAGTCCGTATTGGGTGACAATGTAAAGCTGGGAGTCGGGGAAGAAGCTCCCAATGAAACAGACCCGAATATCTACAACCACGGTCTGGTAACGATTGGCGAAAAGAGCGTTATTCCGAAAAACGTCTCAATCGGGAAAAATACTGTTGTATTTGGCGTAACTTCCGCAGAGGATTATAAAGAGGGTTATCTTCCGAGCGGCAGAACATTGATTAAGGCAGGTGAAGAACAGTGAGAGCGATAGGAATTATTTTAGCCGGTGGTAATAACCATAGGATGAAGGAACTGACCCGGAAGCGCGCTGCTTGCGCTATGCCGATTGCAGGAAGTTATCGCGGTATCGACTTTGCACTCAGTAATATGACTAATTCCCATATTAATAAAGTCGCAGTATTTACCCAGTATAATGCAGGAAGTTTAAATGAGCATCTGAGTTCTTCCAAATGGTGGAATTTCGGACGGAAACAGGGCGGCTTATACGTTTTCACCCCGGCGGTAACGGCGGAAAGCAGCGTCTGGTATCGTGGTACGGCGGACGCAATAGCCCAGAATCTGTCTTTCTTAAAGAACAGTCACGAACCCTATGTTGTGATTTCTTCCGGTGACTGTGTCTACAAGATGGACTATAACAAAGTCCTGGAATACCATATTGAGAAAAAAGCGGATATTACCGTCGTATGTAAGGAAATGGAGTCCGGCACGGATATCGAGCGGTACGGTACAATTAAGATGAATGAAGAAAGCCGTATCGAAGAATTTGAGGAAAAACCGGTGGTTGCCAAATCCAATACGATTTCCTGCGGCGTATATGTCATCAGAAGGCGGCAGCTGATTGAGATGATTGAAAAAAGCGCGGAAGAAGGCCGCCATGATTTTGTGAAAGATATTCTGATTCGTTACAAAGACATCAAAAGAATTTTTGGGTATAAAATCAAGGAATATTGGAGCAATATTGCGACGGTCGAAGATTATTTCAGTACCAACATGGATTTCCTGAAACCGGAAATCAGAAACTACTTCTTCAAGCAGTACCCGGATGTATATTCCAGAGTGGATGACAATCCGCCGGCGAAATACAATGTAGGGGCTAAAATCCGGAACAGCCTGATTTCCAGCGGCTGTATTGTGAACGGGACTGTGGAAGATTCTGTTATCTTTAAAAAGACCTATATAGGGAATAATTGTTATATCAAGAATTCCATTATATTGAACGATGTTTACATCGGAGATAACACACATATTGAAAATTGCATTGTTGAGAGCCGGGGAACAATTCGTGCCAATTCGTATTACAGAGGAGAGGATGGCATAGAAATTGTTGTAGAACACAATGACAGATATGTTATTTAGTGTTATAAGAAGTTTTATTATCACTTAGAGATTAGGCTGATGATAAAGCAGTAATAGTGTTGATTACAAGCTGCGTGGCTTGATAAGTATGACTTGTGTGGAAAGCTTGTGAAAGCCGACGGGAATCTGTTCGGTATCATATGATAAGGAGGCTGAGCTTCATGAGAATTACTGATGTCCGCGTGCGTAAAATGACTCAAGACAGCAAGATGAAGGCAATCGTATCAATCACAATTGACGATGAATTTGTAGTGCATGACATTAAAGTAATTGAAGGTGAAAAAGGGCTTTTTATTGCTATGCCAAGCAAGAAGGCAACGGACGGCGAATACCGGGACATTGCACACCCGATTAATTCCGTTACCAGAGAGCACATTCAGAATATTATTCTGGACAGCTACGAAAAGGCGCTTTTAGAACCGAATGACGAATAGTGGATTGAGTGGGTAATGGCAGAAAGGATGCGGAAGCATCCTTTTTGTTTTTGCAGCGGTTCAGCCCCCGCCCGGACAGACCATCGTTCTCTTTGGAGGCACGCTTTCGCTCCACTAAAGAATGCAGCGGTACTAAGTTCGAAAGCAGTCATGCCGCTTTCTCACTAAGTACCGGCATCCTTTACAGGACCTCCGCCAGAGAACGATGGTCTGTCCGGGCGGGGGCTGAACGGCTGTGAATTTTCGAGGCGTTTTGGAAAAACTACTTGTGAGAGTTTTGGGATATTGATACAATAGATGCGGTTAGTTTTAATATCAGGAAAGAAAATCAGGTAATGCTATGTATGTAATTGCGGGGCTCGGAAATCCGGGCGCAAAATATGAAAACACAAGACACAATATCGGTTTCATGGTAATCGATGCCATTGCGGAAAAGAACCATATTTCCGTGAAAGAGAAAAAGCATAAGGCGCTGATTGGAAAAGGAATGCTCGGAGGCGGGAAAGTACTGCTTGTGAAGCCGCAGACTTTTATGAATCTGAGTGGTGAAAGCGTCAGAGAAATCATAGACTATTATAAGATAGAAGAAAAAACGGAGCTTATCGTGATATCGGATGACGTAAGCCTTGCGCCGGGCGCACTGCGCATCCGGAAAAAAGGAAGCGCCGGAGGACATAACGGGCTGAAAAATATTATACAGCATCTCGGACACGACGAATTTCAGAGAGTCCGGCTCGGCGTTGGAGAGAAACCTTCCGGGTTTGATTTGGCGGATTATGTACTCGGGCATTTTGACGAAGACGATAAAGTTCTGATAGCTGAGAGCGTGGAGCTGGCGGCGGAGGCGGTGGAAGTCATGATAGCGGAAGGCGCCGACAGAGCGATGAATCAATTTAACAAAAAAGGAACAGGACTGAAAGAATGAGAGCACTACTGGCTCCCCTGACGGAATTGGGAGAATACGAAGAAATTAAGAAAATGCTTAAGAAGCAGGCGGCGGTTACCGTAAGCGGCTGCGTCGATTCCGAGAAGCTCCATATGATATACGGACTGGGCGACGGGTTCCGGCATAAAATTATCGTTACGTTCAGCGATTTGAAGGCGAAGGAACTTTATGAAGATTATCAGTTTTATGACAGGAACGTAATGATATATCCGGCGAAGGATTTGATATTTTTTCAGGCCGATATCCACGGGAACCAGCTTATCATGCAGCGTATGAAATGTCTGCGCAGACTGATGGAAGGAAAGCCTACGACGATGATTACAACGTTCGACGCCCTGATGACGCCTCAGATTCCGTTGTCTGTTCAGAGGGAAAATATTGTTTCCGTCAATAAACAGAGTCATATCGATGAAACAACGCTGGCAGTCCGGCTGACGGAACTGGGTTATGAAAAAAATTATCAGGTGGAAGCACCCGGCCAGTTCAGCATCCGGGGCGGCATCGTCGATGTTTTTGATTTGACGGAAGAAAACCCTTATCGAATCGAGCTCTGGGGCGAAGAAGTGGAATCTATCCGAAGTTTCGATATTTTAAGCCAGCGTTCGATTGAAAAGCTGGAATCCATTTCCATTTATCCGGCTACGGAAATGGTCTTGAGCAGGGAAGAGCTGAGCGCCGGGCTGAAAAAAATCGAAAAAGAAGGAAAAGAATATGCGGACAGACTGCGCGCGGAAATGAAAACGGAAGAAGCGCACCGCGTTGTCCAACAAATCAAAGAGTTAAAGGAACAGCTGCTGGAGCTTGGCGTTTCCCTGAATGCGGTTAATCTGGAAAGCTATATCCGGTATTTTTACCAGTCGTTGTCGGGATTTCTGGAAGTTTTTCCGGAGGAGCAGAGCATCGTGTTTATCGATGAGCCCATTCGGGTTAAAGAACACGCGGATGTGGTGGAGATGGAATTTCGGGAAAGCATGATGCACCGTGTGGAAAAGGGCTACATCTTGCCGGGACAGATGGATGTTCTTTTCAGGGCAGAAGAGATTGCGGCGAAACTGGCGGGCAGAAGAACGGTCGCCATTTCCATGATGGACGGAAAGAACCCGCTGTTTAAGGCGGACAGAAAATTTGATGTCCAGGCAAGAAGTATGCCTTCCTATAATAATAGCTTCGACGCGCTTGTGAAAGATTTAACGAGATACAAGAAGAACGGTTACAGGGTACTTCTTTTATCCGGTTCCCGCACGAGGGCCAGAAGGCTGGCGGAGGATTTACGGGAGCAGGAGCTTACGGCTTTTTACAGCGAGGACCCGGAGCGGGAAGTACAGCCCGGAGAAGTGATGACTTATTACGGAAGGGTATTGAAAGGATTTGAATATCCTCTTTTGAAATTCCTTGTGATTTCGGAAAGCGATATTTTTGGCGCCCAGAAAAAGAAAAAGAAGCGGAAGAAAATATATGAAGGGCAGAAAATAAATGATTTCGCGGAACTGAAAGTCGGAGATTACGTCGTACACGAAAGCCACGGACTGGGCATCTACCGGGGAATCGAAAAAGTAGAAGTAGAAAAGGTTACGAAGGACTATATCAAAATAGAATACCGGGACGGCGGCAATCTTTATATTCTGGCAACCGGACTCGACGTTATCCAGAAATACGCGTCCGCAGACGCGGGAACGCCGAAGTTAAACAAACTCGGTTCACAGGAATGGAATAAGACCAAGACAAAGGTCAGAAGCGCAGTCAATGAAATCGCCCAGGATTTGGTGGAGCTGTATGCGCACAGACAACAGAAGAGCGGTTTTCAGTACGGTGCGGATACGGTCTGGCAGAGAGAATTTGAGGAAATGTTTCCTTTTGAGGAGACGGAGGACCAGTTAAACGCTATCGCCGATACGAAGGCGGATATGGAAAGCACGAAAATTATGGACCGCCTGATTTGCGGCGACGTGGGTTACGGAAAGACGGAAATTGCAATCCGGGCGGCTTTTAAGGCGGTACAGGAGGGAAAACAGGTTGCCTATCTCGTGCCGACGACCATTCTGGCACAGCAGCATTACAATACCTTTATACAGCGCATGAAAGACTTTCCGGTGAGGATTGATTTGATGTCCCGTTTCCGCACGGCCTCGGAGCAGAAAAAAACGGTCGAAGATTTGCGCAAAGGGATGGTGGACATTGTCATCGGAACCCACAGGATTCTTTCCAAAGATGTGCAGTTTAAGGATTTGGGGCTTCTGATTGTGGATGAGGAACAGCGCTTTGGCGTTTCCCATAAAGAAAAAATTAAAAAAATGAAAGAGGATGTGGATGTTCTGACGCTGACGGCGACGCCGATTCCAAGAACCCTGCATATGAGTCTGATTGGCATCCGGGATATGAGCGTGCTCGAAGAAGGGCCGAATGACAGGCAGCCGATTCAGACTTTTGTATGTGAATATAACGAAGAACTGGTGCGGGAAGCAATTTCGCGGGAACTGGCCAGGGAAGGACAGGTTTATTATGTTTATAACCGGGTCGCGCACATCGCAGATATTGCCGCATCCGTGCAAAGCCTTGTGCCCGAAGCGACTGTGGCCTTTGCTCACGGCCAGATGAACGAGCGGGAACTGGAACGCATCATGTATGATTTTATCAATGGTGAAATCGACGTGCTGGTGTCCACAACCATTATCGAAACAGGGCTGGATATTTCCAATGTCAATACGATGATTATTCATGATTCCGATAATATGGGGCTGTCCCAGCTTTATCAGCTCCGCGGGCGGGTAGGCCGTTCCAACCGGACCGCGTACGCTTTTCTCATGTACAAAAGGGATAAAATGCTGCGCGAAGTGGCGGAGAAAAGGCTGGAAGCGATTCGGGAGTTTACGGATTTGGGCAGCGGCTTTAAGATTGCCATGCGGGATTTGGAAATCCGGGGCGCGGGAAATATTCTCGGCGCCAGGCAGCACGGCCATATGCAGGCGGTCGGATATGACCTGTACTGCAAAATGTTAAATGAAGCCGTCAAAAATATTAAGGGAATCTCCACTGTGGAAAGTTTTACGACCAGCATCGACCTGGACGTGGACGCTTATATTCCGCCTTCTTATATCGTCAATGAGATTCAGAAGCTGGATATTTATAAAAGAATTGCGGGAATCGAAAACGGCAGGGAATGCGATGATATGAAGGAGGAGCTGCTGGACCGCTTCGGGGAGATTCCCAAATCCGCCGACAATCTGCTGCGCATCGCGCTCATCCGGGTCAGGGCGCACCGGCTTTATATGTCGGAAGTAAAAGGGAAAAACGAACTGCTGCAGTTTATCATGCGGACGGACGCGCCGATTGCGGTAGAAAATATACCGCAGCTTCTGAACCGCTACAAAGGCGCTTTGTCTTTCGACCCAAAAGGCGTTCCGGTTTTCCGTTACCGGTACAGAAAATTTGATTTGGTGGAAAAAAATGAAGAATTTCTTATGACCGTAACGGAGCAGCTGCTGGATGATATGCTGCGGATTCTGCTTCCCGATGACCAGTGATTTTTCAATTATAATTTGTTCAGTCAGTTTTAACAGTAAAAAAAATAAGAAAAAAGAACAAATGTTCAACAAAGACCGTTTTATGGGACTGTATAAGTGTTATTCTGTTTTCAGATAGAAAAAAGAATCTGAAAGGAGATAACAATATGAAAGGATATACGGTAGAAAGCGGTTATATGGGATATGTGAACGGGAGCTATATGCTGTTTGCAAGCGAGATGGATTATGAAGAGTATATGGAGGCATAGCGGTAAGGCGGCATTAGAAAAAGCACTTATTGCATAGTAACAGGCACATGATATGCTTTTCATGTCATATGATATCTTTTAGAATAAAATAATTGTATCAGGCATACATGGTAAAATGTTATCGGGACAGGAGCTTTTGCGGTGATTATTAAAATCAATCAGATTTCAGTCAACTATATTGACCAGGGAGAAGGGGACGTCATTCTGCTATTGCATGGATGGGGAGCCAATATTACCCTATTTAAAGGGATTATTGAGACTCTTTCGCCAGGGCACCGGGTAATCGCTCTCGATATGCCGGGCTTTGGTAAAACGGCGGAACCGCCGGAGCCGTGGTGTGTGGATGACTATGTGGATTTTGTCATGCAATTTCTGAACCGGCTGCAAATCCGGGAATTTAGCGCGGTTGTACATTCTTTCGGCGGCCGGGTGCTCTTTAAAATGAACGCGCGGGAAAATCTGCCCTTTGTGATTCGGAAAGCCGTTTTAATCGACAGCGCCGGCATTATGCCGAAAAAAACATGGAAGCAGAAGATGAGCCTGCGTCTGTACAAAACGGCAAGCCGCATCATGAGCACGAAAATATTACATTTTCTATATCCCGATGCGGTGGAGGATATGCGGAAGAAAAGAGGCTCTGCGGATTATAACAATGCGACGCCGACTATGCGGGCGACGCTCGTGAAGGTGGTCAACGAAGACCTTTCGCCGCTGATTGGAAAGCTAAACTGTCCGACGCTTCTGATATGGGGAGATAAGGACACAGCAACGCCGATTGAGGATGCAAAAGCGATGGAGGCATGGATAAAAGATGCTGGTCTGGTTGTGTGTGAGGGTGCGGGACATTATTCGTTTCTGGAGCAGCCGGACAGAGTGCATGGCGCTCTGAGGGCTTTTCTGGGATAAAGAAGCAGTGGAAAGGAAACAGGGTTCGTTCATGGAGATTATTTTGTGGATTATCTGGGCGGGGACTTATCTGTTCGGCGCCGTCCGGTTTGAACTTTATATTGTTCATATGTTTCAGCAGAATTCCTATAAACCGAGGGAATACCGGGAATGGCTGGCAGTAAAAAGCAATGTCGGAAGGATTCTTGGAAAGATTCTTTATGCGGTGATATCGCTGCCGCTTTTGCTTGTGGGCGGAAAGGGATGTCTGTTTGCGGCCTGTCTGCTGAATATAATGACTATACTGGTCAACAAGCCGCGCCACGCGAAGAAACCTCTCGTCTACACGGCGAGGGTAAAGCGGCTGTTTGCAACGACGGGAATTATTTTTGCAGTGGCCGCAGCCGTAGCCGTTGCTGTTACGGCCGCGATTTCGGGTGCCTTTTCCGTAGCCGGGTGGAAAATGGTATGCGCCTTTGTCCTGACGGTTCTGTTTGTGCTGATTCCCTTCGTCGTTCTATTGGCAAACTGGCTGAACCACCCAATCGAACAGGGAATTAACAGGCATTATATCAACGATGCGGCAAGGATTCTGAAAGAAATGCCGAATCTGACGGTTATCGGCGTGACCGGAAGCTATGGAAAGACCAGCGTAAAATATTTTCTGAGTAAATTGCTTTCCGTGCAGTTCAGTGTACTGCATACCCCCGGCAATTATAATACGACGCTCGGCGTCGTCAGGACAATTCGGGAACAGCTGAAATCGTTCCATGAGATTTTTATCTGTGAAATGGGAGCGAGGGAAGTAGGGGATATCAAAGAAATCTGTGATTTGGTGCATCCCCGGTACGGCATTATTACTTCCATAGGACCGCAGCATCTGCAGAGCTTCCACAGTATCGAAAATATCATTCATACGAAGTTCGAATTGGCGGATGCGGTTCCGGACGACGGAAAAGTATTTCTCAATTATGATAACGAGTATATCCGCAGTCATCAGACGAATAAGAACGTAATCAGCTATGGAACGGGAAATGGGGAGACCTGTTATACCGCTTACGATATTTCTGTGTCCAGAAATGGTTCCGCCTTTAAGATGAAGGACGGAAATGGCCGGGAATTTGAATTTCATACGAAACTCGTCGGAAATCATAACGTGCAGAATATCGCGGGAGCGATTGCCGTTGCCAATACCCTGGGCATTCCGATGGAGAAACTTCTCTATCCGGTGAAACAGCTGGAGAGCGTTCCGCATCGGTTACAGCTGCTAAAACAGGGCAGCCGGACGGTGCTCGACGATGCCTATAATTCCAACAAAAGCGGGTTCAGGGCGGCGCTTGATACGCTGGCGATGTTCGAGGAACTCCGTATACTGGTGACGCCGGGCATGGTTGAACTGGGAGAGCGGCAGTATCAGGAAAACGAAGAAATCGGTGAATATGCCCATGATAAGTGTGATTATGCGGTTCTGGTCGGAAAAGAACAGACGAAACCGATACAGGACGGCCTGCTAAAATCCGGCTTTCCTGAAAAGAGAATGATTCTGGTAGATTCCATAGAGGAAGCGTTCCAAATGGTTAATGCCATACCGGATGAAAGGCAAAAAGTAGTTCTTGTCGAGAACGATTTGACGGATAATTATCAATAAAATTAACTTTCAAAGGATTTGTTCGTCTTGCAGATAGTGCGCTGACATAATGAATTTGAGCGTCTGCTGAAGCAGACAGATAGGAGTAATTATGAAAATCAAAGTAGGTGTATTTTGGGGTGGAAAAAGCGTAGAACATGAAGTTTCCGTAATTTCCGGCATTCAGGCTCTGAATGCTTTTGACAGGGAAAAGTACGACCCGGTTCCCATCTACATTACAAAAGAAAACGAGATGTATACCGGGGAAGCAGTCGGAGAGATTAAAAACTACCGGAACATTCCCGATTTGCTGAAAAAAAGCACCCGCATTTTTTTAATCTGTGAAAGCGGACGATTAAATCTGGTTCAATATCCTGAAAAAAAATTCGGAAATTCTGCAGTCGATTATATTGATGTGGCTTTTCCCGTTGTACACGGCGCCAATGTAGAGGACGGTTCTTTACAGGGCTTTCTGCGGCACTACAATATCCCGCTCGTTGGCTGTGATGTTATGGCAGCAGCGGCGTCTATGGATAAATACGTTATGAAAGCAATTTTAAAAGATAACGATATTCCGATACTTGACTGCGTAACGTTGCATGTCAAGGCGTATCAGGCGGATGAGGAAGCGGCATATCATAAAATAGAAAGTAAAATAGGATATCCTGTTATCGTAAAACCTGTCAATCTCGGCTCCAGCGTGGGCATTAAGGTGGCAAAAGACCGGGAAGGCTTACAGGAAGCGCTGGATTATGCTTATGAGTTCGGCCAGAAGGTTCTGGTTGAGAGAGCCATCATGAACTTACGGGAGATTAACTGTGCCGTGCTCGGGGATTACGAAAGCGCTCAGGCTTCCGAATGCGAAGAGCCGATTTCCAGCGATGAAATTTTAAGCTATGAAGATAAATATGTTGCGGGAGGAAAGGGCGGTTCTGAAGGAATGCGGACGGCAAGAAGAGAGCTTCCCGCCAATCTGACGCCGGAACTTCGTGAAGAAATCCGGACGCTGGCGGTCAGAACGTTCCAGGCGCTCGATTGCAATGGCGTGGCAAGAATTGATTTTATGATTGATAAAGATAACGGAAAGGTATATGTGAACGAAATTAATTCTATTCCCGGTTCGCTCTCTTTTTATTTGTGGGAAATCATGGGGAAACCCTATGCGGAGCTTCTTGATGACATGGTGAAGCTCGCGCTCAAACGGGAACGTGAAGAAAGCGGCTTTATGACTTCCTTCCAGACTAATATCCTGCAAAATGCCAATTTATCAGGCTCCAAAGGCGTTAAGAAATAAGTTGAAGGAGCATGAAATAAGCATTCGAAAAAATAAAATGATTCAGGTATAAACTCCCACCATTTACAGATACTAGTAGCACGACTTATTTAAAATACTATTAGCGTAAATGGAGGTTTTTATCAAATGAAAGCAACAGGAATCGTTAGAAGAATAGATGACTTGGGACGTATTGTTATTCCGAAGGAAATCCGCCGGACTCTGCGGATAAGAGAGGCGGACCCGCTCGAAATTTACACCGACAGAGAAGGCGAAATTATTTTAAAGAAATATTCCCCAATCGGCGAGATGGGAACATTTGCCAAACAATATGCGGAAAGCATGGCCCAGGTGTCCGGCCATATTGCAATGATTGCCGACAGAGACCAGTTTATTGCCGTTTCGGGCGGCATGAAAAACGTTCTTGGCAAATCCATCAGCCGTGATTTGGAAGAGAAAATCAATAACAGAGAAAGCGTTGTGGCGACCAAAGGCGACCGGAATTTTATTCCCGTATGCCATGAGACGGAAGATGAATACCAGCATGAAGCAATCAGCCCGATTATTTGTGAAGGAGATGTTATCGGTGCGGTTATTTTGCTGGAAATGGATAATAAATCGAAAATGGGCGAAGTGGAACAGAAACTGATTCAGTCAGCGGCCGGATTTCTGGGAAGGCAGATGGAGCAGTAAAGAAAGGCTCATCCGGGGAGCAGACCTTGCAGACCCTGGAAAGCGGCGGAGGCGTTTTGGATGGAAATATTATGTAGGAAAGAGCAGAGCCAAAATATGGCGCTGCTCTTTCCTGATAATACATGTCCTACATTGGTTTTCAAATTTACATGAATCCTGAAATGGTCACGACTTTGCTTTTGTATAAACTTGAAATGCTATTCTTTTTAGAATTATGTAATATTTTAGCCTTTTTACATAAGCGCTAACGCTATGTCAGTCTCCTTCCATAAATAACCCTCCCTTGAAAGTCTGAGAGCCGGAATTATTTTGGCTAAAATAACATTTTTGCATAATTGTCTTGCAAGCGGCTCTGCTTATTAATAGTCATTGTATCGAACGTACATTCTCTTTATATTATATCGCATAAATAATAATATTCAAGTCTTGACTTTAAAAAATTTTTCTAAACACTTAAAAAGTCCACTCAATAGCATAAGTGTAGTTTATATTGGCATTTATAATCGGATACTCATATACGGTTCTTTCACCGCAATCCGGAAGTTCGATTAAAGGCGTTTCGCTGATGAGCGTTTCCATTTTTAAATCCGCATAGATAACCGCTCTGACATTGTGAAAAATATCGTCTTCCTTATTGCAGGAGATTCTTAAAACAAGCCGGTCAGTCTGGTTTTTTACCATATGTGCCAGATAAGGCTCCATAACATTTTTCTCGTCTTTGGCTTTGGTCAGTATTTGATATTTGAGCGCGTCTCCTTTTCGACGGTTTGCGATGATTTTATGGGTATAGGGCATGGATTCTTTTGATTCCATAAGGGTAATATCGGCATCGCTTTTTTCATTTATTAAGGTGGTTCCATCATATGAACTGCCGGTCCATATGATTTTTCTGGTAATTTCACTTATTTCATCTTTTAATATTTCAGCATTAATTGTTCTAAAACATTCGATATCGTTCCTGCTTTGTATAAACCGGAAATCTATTTCCATATTCGTATATCGGATGTCAGAATATTTTAGCTCTGTTTGGTCAGATTTGTTAGTAATTAATTTTTTGATATTGATATCTGTTAATAATTCGATTTCATCTTTCGTGGCAATTCGTGGTTCGTAAAAATCCAAATAGGTCTGCCCGATTGCTCCATAAAAGAGCTTCATTTCCGGATTGTCTTTTTTCCCGAAAGATAAAATGTGCTTTTGAGAAATTCCGGGATAAGGATTTATATAATATATATTTTTAATCCCAAGCTGATATGCCTTTTTGGCACATAATTCACAGGGACTTGCCGTAGTGAACAAATTGCCGTTTTTAACCTGGGTACCTCCATATTTGGAAATTTGCAGAAATGCGTTTTCCTCCGCATGAAGAGAACGTGTATATACCTGATTGCGTTCGCCAGTAATGCTATTGTATACGTCTTTGAAGCAATAAGGCATACAGCGCCCATACAATTTACTCTTTGTATAATAATTAATTTTTTCTATTGCATTTGAAAATTCTTTATTTTCAATTTCAAATTCGCTGTAGCTTTCGTGGTCTTTATTCTGGCAATAGGATGCGGAGTCTCTTAACAGGCAGGGTATTTGTCCTTTCGGAACATCATTCCATCCCACGGACTGGATGGAGTAGTCTTCGCGGGTCACGACTGCGCCTACCTGCCGTGATAAACAACCTGAATTAAACTTGGTATTATAGGCAAGCTGCATACAGCGCTCAATATGCGAAGGCGTAATCAGTCCGGGATGAATGATTAATGAAATATATTTAATTAATTGTCTGGTTAAATCATAATATTTACCATTCTTAATATTCGGATTATAAACATGGATTCCGGCATATTCAATGCAACTTTCTATGCTTTGATGATAAAATACTTCCTGAGGATATTTCATTTTCTGCGCATATTCGATGGCATCCAGATTTGCTAATTCTTCTGAAGTCAAATTGCGCAGACGTCCGCATCGGTCGCTGTCATCCGTGCTGACCGCCATAAGATAAAATGCCCTGTACTTGTCTTTTAGGAACATTGCTTCATAGGGATTGCGAATTGCATCGATACATATGCGCGTGGACCGGATATTGTTTGATTCGTTGTAAAGGCTGATGATTTCGATTAAATTTGCAATCCGTTTTGCGAAGAGACGGTATTTCTTTTCATCAAAATTGCTGTTAAGAGGGCTTCCGGAACAACGTATGTTATTTCCGAACTGCTGCATTATGTAAGTATAAAGGTGAAATTTTGACTGCTGTTTTCCCTTCAGTTTATCCGTATATGTTTCGTAACAGGAATAGGAATCCACTACATTGCGAAAACGTTTTTTAAAGTCTTTCAACGTTTCCAAATAAAATTTATAGTAATCGGATATCGCATTAGTACTTAATTGTGATATGTTAATTTTCTCAGGGTCCAGCGAATATTTCTGGCATTCATTAAACATATACCGCATTTGTTTAATATTTTCAATAACTTTATCTTTTTCACCTATATTAATGGTTTCTTTTCTTGCTTCGTCTGTAATATTTTTAATGTATTCACATAAAGAATCAATTCCCAATTCGAGCACGCTTGCAAATATTAATCCGCTGACTTCGATTACCGAAAAGGGCTGCCACCGTCCGGGCACTTTCATATATTTATGTATGATACGTTCTTTTCGTTCTTCTCTGTTTTGGAAATCATACTGCTTTGCACTGTGTAAATCTAAATCCTGGAACTCTTTCTTTTCCAGTATTTTGGCAACGGTACTACAGCCGGAACCGGTCCGTCCGGTCAGTCCAATGATGATTAAACTTTCTTTTCCTTCATAGACTTGTGAAATTGCATCCTTCATGTTATTAACCATTCCTTTCTCATAGCCTGTGAACTTTGGGCCGGCGCTGAAAGCGTACCGGCACAAAACCGCAATTGAAAAATCGGGTCCAATATAATGATAAAGCATCTGTGCCTGTCATTATTATAAAAAACCATTCTTATAATATTTTACCAAGTTTCGACCATTTATGATTGACAATTTTTTTAATATTTTTGTCTTTTTTTGCCGTATGAAAGTGTTTTATAGAAATAATATACCTTGTTTCATCATCAAAGCCTTTCATTGACATGAACAAAATGTTTCTGTAAGATGAAATTGGAGAATATCAGAAAATCATGGACAAAACAGCAAAAATAATCGACATTCACGGTGCAAATGAATATAAAACCATTTCTAAAACGCGCGCGGCCAGCAGGGGAATTGTGATAGAAAATGCGCGGATGCTTATTTCGCATGAAGAAAACGTGGATTATTACTCAATTCCGGGCGGCGGTCTGGAAAAAGGAGAAACGCCGGAAGAAGGATGTATCCGCGAAGTCCGCGAGGAAACAGGATATCTGGTAAAACCGGTCTGCCATTTTCTTACGATAAATGAATACTACGAAGAATACAAGTATACAAGCTATTATTTTCTCTGTGATATTATCGGAAAATCGAAACAGAATTTAACCGCGAATGAAATAGAGCGGGGGCTGGTTCCCAAATGGATGGAGCCGGATAAAATGCTTGAAATATATGCAAAGCATGGGGACTACGCATCGACGAACGAAGAGAGGCGCGGCGCATATATGCGGGAGTACACTGCGCTTTCGGAATATCTGGAACGGTATAAGAAAGTATTGGAATGAGATTGAAAAGATTCCGGAAGGGATTATCATTGAAAACCAGACCGCCGGGAGCGGAACAGAATAAATTTAAAACGTATTGGCAGGAGGGCCAGGTGATGAATATTGCGGTCTTATCGGATATACATGGAAATCATGTCGCTTTGGAAAAATGTGTTCAGTCTGCATTGGATAATGGCGTGGAACGATTCTTGTTTTTGGGGGATTATCTGGGAGAACTGGCATTTCCTCAAAAGACGATGGAAATCATTTATTCTTTGAAGGAAAAATACCAGTGCTGGTTTATCAAAGGAAATAAAGAGGACTACTGGCTCGGTTATGACAATACATGGAAAGAATATGATTCCACAACGGGAGCCCTGTACTATACATATCATCAATTAACCGAACAGGATTTGACTTTTTTCAAAGGACTAAAAATCTGTGAAAATATTATACTGCCCGGACTTCCGGTAATTACCGCGTGTCATGGCTCGCCGGGGAAAGTAAACGAGAAAATGCTTCCGAATAATGAAAGAACTTTTTCTGCCATAGAAAAAAATGATTCGGATTATATCGTCTGTGGGCATACACATATTCAAAATGCAATGGAACATAACGGCAAAAGAGTCTGGAATCCGGGTTCAGTCGGGGTATCTGTCAATGGACAGGGAAAGGCACAGTTTCTGATATTAAAAGGTGAATCTTCCAAATGGCGCGCGGAATTTTTTTCCGTGGATTACGATGTGGAACAGGTGATAAAAGAATTACACCAGTCAGGCCTGTATGAAAAGGCGCCGGGATGGTGCAGTGTGACCGAACATCTATTGCGGACGGGAGAAACGCCGCACGGCAGTGTACTGGGAAGGGCAATGTCTTTGTGCTCTCAGGCAGAAGGAAGCTGTCACTGGCCCGATATCCCGGAAAAATACTGGCGGCAGGCAGTCGGAGAAATGATTGGATAAAACGGATTGATAAAATTGACATTTCCGGTCTGCCTGTCAAACCTCCGGCCGCACCCTGGTCTGCTCATTAAAAACAATAACGGCCTCACGCAGTTCATAAGGCCCCATTTCATAAAAATCTTTTCCGGTACGGTTGAGGCGTTCGGCGGAAACGAGACGGTTGGCCCGTTTGGGCTGGCCGTTTATGAACTCGATGCCAGGGCCGTCGTATTCTTCGCTCAGCTCCGGGTCATCTTCTTCCTCATAATAAGGGTCGAACAAGTACAGACTGTCGTTTTCAATGCCTGTCAGAAGAACATAATGAGATACCTCAAGAAACAGGCGCAGAACGACAACGCCTCCCTGACGAAGCGCGCGGGAGATTTTACCAGATGGACTGATATGTACTTCTTCCCCGGACAGAAATTCACAGGAAATCGGGAACCGTTTTATCTGGCCGAACTGGTTGAGCCAGTCGGAGAGAAATCTCATAGCGGATGCGGAAGTGCCGCGTTTGCCGATTTCACCTTCCTCATTATAAGAATCCATGGAATAGAGCATAATATATTTGATGATATCGGGACAGATGTCTTCTCTATCGAAAAGAAACCGAATCGCATTGGTCAGCGAAACAGGACCGCAATCGTATTCGCTGGACTGATAATTGAGCAGATTTTTCATCGTTCGGGATACCTTTCACAATTATTTTCATCATGTGTTTAAGTTCTTTTATTACATCAAAGTGATTGTAATATACAACGGATAAGGGGGGATTGTCAAGATGGCGGCTGTCTGCTTGCCCGGCTGCCAATCCCGACACAGATGGGGTGTCAGTTCAGCCATGCCATTCATAAGTCACCAGAAGATACATCTCGACGAATGATATTACGAATTGGCTGGTGACTTATTTCATGTCGGGCATCCGCCCTATAAAATGAAATATACAAAATGTCTTATGTGAGCAAGCTCCCAACGGCATTTTGCATATTCCATTTTGCATGGCTGAATTGTTACACAAATCTTTAAAAAAAGATTGACAATAGTAATATATGGAAATATAATATACGAAATTCCTAGTTAAATGGTAGGAAGTGAACCGGAAACGGTTTGAGGAAGAGGAGGAGTATGATGAAAAAATTTTTCATGAAAAAAGTTTCCGGCCGTAAAATAACCGGCCTGGTGCTTGCGGCGGCAATGACGCTTATTGCGGCCGGCTGCGGCGCGGCGGATGGCGGCACGGCTGCGGGAGACACTGCGCAGGGAAATGCGGCGGAGAGCGCCGCGCCCGGGGAGAAAATCGTCAATATCGGCATTACGGATTCTCTTGGAGGTATCAATCCGCTGACCATAGACCAGACCTGGGTCAATAAATATGCGGTCGGATTACAGTTCCTTCCGCTTGTGGAGCTGGATGGGGAACTTAATTTTCAGCCGATGCTGGCGGACTCGGTGACGACGGAAGATAACCGGAACTTTATCGTTCACATTGATGAAAACGCGACATGGTCCGACGGAACGCCGGTTACGGCGGAAGATGTGGAGTATACATTTCTGCGGCTTGCAAGCCCTGTCATTGCCAATCCGACATTGATGCTCTATGCGTTCGAGGGGGTAAATGATGACGGTTTTGTGGAAGAAGGCGCGGAAAGCGTGGAGGGCGTCAAGGTTCTGGATGATAAGACGGTGCAGTTTACGACCAAATACCCGATTGCGCTGACGACTTTTGAAAATACTTACGCTTTTTATATCCACACGCTTCCAAAACATATTCTGGGGCAGTACAGCGAGGCGGAGCTTTCCACGCTGGACTGGTTCAATCACCCGGATGTGGTCAGCGGGCCGTACCGGGTAACCGCTTATGATGTGGACCACTATATTTCCTATACGGCAAATGAGCAGTACTGGAAGGGTGCGCCCAAAATCGGAAAGCTGAATTTTAATATCCTGGATTCGAGTCAGATTTATGCGGGGCTTCAGTCGGGGGAAATCGATGTGACGCATCATACGATGACGGCGATTCCTCAGGAAGATTACGAAAATATAGAGGCATTGGAGAATGTCAATGTCGTTTATGGTTCTCCGGTAACGAATCAGTCTGTTTTTATCCAGACTGCCAATATCCCGGATGAAAGGGTGCGTCAGGCGCTTGTTTATGCAATCGACAGAAATCAGATTTTAGAGCAGCTCATGAAAGGGCATGGGGAAGTCGTGGACGGTTTTCTTTCTTCCGCAAGTCCCTTTTATGACGCAGACATCGAGCCAATGCCTTACGACCCTGAAAAAGCCAAAGCGCTGTTGGCGGAAGCCGGATGGGACGGCTCCAGGACGCTGCGCTTCTATGTAAATTCCGGAGACGGTACGTTTGTCAATGCGGCACAGGCGATGGCGGCACAATGGGCGGCCGTAGGCATTAAAACGGAGATACAGACCGTCGATTTGGCGTCTCTTATGACGATTGCCGGTACGACGGATTATGACCTTTTTGCGGTGCAGTACACTTATGCGCCGGTTGACCCTTATCCGGATATCGCATGGCTGCTTGGCGGTGAAGGAAGCTGGACCGGTTATGGCGATGACGAAATCAACGAGGCGCTCGCATCGACGCAGACTGCCGGAAGCATTGACGAAATGAAAGGTTTTTATTCCATTGTAGATAAAAAGGTACAGGAAGAGGTTCCCATGTTTTCCGCTTATATTATCAGTGCCCAGGGTGCAGTCAATAAACGGCTGACTGGTGTAAATGCGAATGTGTATGGATTTTTTATCAATGTACATGAATGGGATATTGCTGAGTAAGGAAGCCGTCTTGCACTATTAAAAAATTGATGTTAGGATAAATGTTAAGCCGCAATACCACAGATGGCAGCAGACCGTCTGTGGTATTTGTCGCGATGACCGGGTCTGCGGCTCAGGTAAGAATGGGGGATTTGAATGTCACATCTATTGGAAGTAAAAGGGCTTACGACGACTTTCCGGGGAGATTATGGGAAAAATATCAGCGTGGACCAGGTTTCCTTTTATGTGGATAAAGGGGAAACGGTCTGTATTGTTGGGGAATCCGGCTGTGGGAAAAGCGTCACTTCCCTTTCACTTATGCGGCTTCTTTCCAGGAGCGGGGAAGTGACGGAAGGGACGGTTCTTTTTGACGGGAAGGATTTATTTTCGTTGTCGGAAAAGGAGCTGGATAAGGTCAGGGGCAATCAGATTACGATGATTTTTCAGGACCCGCTGACGTCGCTGAACCCTGTTTTTACGGTGGGGAGTCAGATTGCAGAAAGCATCCGGGTTCATATGAATTTAAATAAGGAAGAGGCGAGGGCGCGGGCGGAAAAATTGCTTGCCAGAGTCGGGATGCCGGATGCGGCGGGAACGATGAAAAAATTCCCGCACACGCTTTCCGGCGGCATGCGGCAGCGGGCTATGATTGCGATGGCGTTGTCCTGTAATCCGAAACTTCTGATTGCGGATGAACCGACGACGGCGTTAGATGTGACGATACAGGCACAGATTATGAACTTGTTAAAAGAACTGCAGCGGGAAAACGGAATGTCCGTTATTCTGATTACCCATGATATGGGACTGGTCGCCCGTATGGCGGACAGAGTACTGGTAATGTATGCGGGACAGTTTATCGAAGAAGCCCCTGTTAAGGAACTTTTTAAAAACCCGCAACATCCTTATACGGAGGCATTGCTCGGCTCCGTGCCGACGATTCGGGACGCGGCCGACAGACAGCTTTTTTCCATACCGGGTATCGTACCGGAGGTTTACGATGAGATTACCGGATGTCGTTTTGCGGGGAGGTGTCCGCATTACGGGAAAGAGTGCGATAACCCACAGGAAGATTATGTATTTGGGCCGGGGCATACGGCCAAGTGCTGGTGGCGAAAAGAATTGCTAAGTCTGCGGGAGAACGCAGACTAAGAAATTCTACGGATTTGCGGGGCAAGTCCTTTTTCGCCAGGCAGAATCTCAGAGGCGATTCTGCCGGGGGTGTAAATGGTCTGATTGAAGTTGCGAAGTGACGTTCGGGGGGCTGCAGAGGAAAGGGAAAGATGGGGATGCGGAATTTTGTAATGGTCTTGTTTGGACTTTGCATTATGATGGGCGGAAAACTGGGGGCGGGTCAGCCGGAAGAAAATGAACTCGTTACGGCGTATCTGTCGGAAGAGATTGAATACAGCGATGAGGTAATGCCGGTACAATATGTGGATGATTTATCATTGCTTGCGGATATGAAATATACGGACAGCACTTATGTCTGCCAGGAAGACAGGATATATTACCGCAGATATCATGAAGATTCTTTTGAAGAAGCGGCGTTATGGGGAAATTATGACCCCGTTCCCGAAAAGAAGAAAGAAATTGTCTGTATAGATGAGGACGGAAAGGAAACCGTGCTGTTTACGGATGAAGGATATGGGGATATTTATCTGCTGGACGGCAGATTTTATATGACGGAAATCAAAACGGAAAAAGAAGACGGGGCGGTTTATAACAGAGAACGGCTGTATTCCGTGGATATGCGGGGGAAAAACCGGATTGACTATGGAAACGGAAGTATTTTTGCGATTGATAGAGAGAGGCACGTTATTATCCTGAAGATGGCGGAAGAGGAGGGAGTACGCTATTATGCCCTGGATTATAAAACCGGGGAAAAGAAACTGATGCTCACCGACGGAGAGGATAATTATTTTTATTATGTCGGAATGTATCAGGACGGATGGCTTTATTATGAAAAGTCTAAAAAGTATGATGCGGAGGTTTTCGGGCTGTGGGCGGTTTCACTGGAAGGCGAGCAGAAAAAAATCATTGCGTTTACCTCGGCGTTTAATCAGCGTCCTAACGGTTATCGGGAAGGCATACTGAATATCAAATCGGACGGTGAACGGATTTATTTTATTATTGGCGGCTATGACGGAAGCGCGGTTGTATTTCAGGGCGGAAAACTGGTCAGCGTCAAATTTGATGGTACGGATTATAAAGCGGTGGAAACGCCGGGGGATATTTATTATATTGGTCAGGACAATGGAAAGCCGTTTGTTTATTTTCCGTATTATGCGATGCCGGTAGCGGATGACGTACAGGAATGTGATACGATGGTATGGGATGTGGAAGCGGATGTCTGTGCCCCCTCTGCTTTCCCACAAAAGATTTTACTGGCCTATGACCGTCAGGCGGAGCAGGTGTGGAGTGACGATTCCGGCAGCATAGGTGTTTTGTGTGAACCGACCTTATATTATAATGAAGTCAATGAGAAAAAAGTGGACATTTTTGCGGTGCCCGATGATTCGGGCCGGATTGTCAGGGCGGCGATGAATCTGGATGTGCATATCGCAGAATACAAAGACGGGGAAGTTGACAGAGTAAAATATAAAGATTTATACTATGCGGACGGATTTTTATATTTTACGGTGGAATACAGCATTTATGACAAAGATTCTTCGATTGGCTGGCGGGACGGGTACCGCCGACTGCGCTCGGATGTATACCGATTGAAAACAGGTGAAGGCGCGGCAAAATTGCTGTATTCGTATTAGGAAGGGCGGACAGAGAGAAAGGCATGGTTATTGAGATGAAGGAGCAGATTCCGCTGATTCGGGTGGAAAATATGAAAAAATATTATCCTGTTAAAGGCGGAATCATTCCGCATACGACCGGATATATTAAAGCGGTGGACGGCGTCAGCTTTTCCATTATGCGGGGGGAAACGCTTGGGCTCGTCGGGGAATCCGGCTGTGGAAAATCCACGATTGGCAGACAGTTAGTTGGTCTGGAAGAGCCGACGGAAGGAAACATTTATTATAAAGGAATGAATCTTTCCGAAATGAAAAAGGAAGAGCGGAGGAAAATACGCACAAATCTGCAAATGATTTTTCAGGACTCTTATTCTTCGCTGAATCCGAGAAAACATATTTATGAAATTCTGGCACAGCCGATGTTGTATCATAAAGTATCGACCAGGGAAACGGTCGAGAAAGATATTTTGAAACTGTTTGATATGGTGGGCTTATCTAAAAATGTGCTCGGCCGTTATCCGCATGAATTTTCGGGCGGGCAGAGGCAGCGAATCAGCATTGCAAAGGCGCTTTCCCTGAACCCGGAATTTATCGTCTGCGACGAACCTGTCAGCGCGCTGGATGTTTCCATACAGGCGCAGATATTGAATTTGCTGAGAAGCCTGCAGAAGGAACTGCATCTGACGCTTCTTTTTGTAGGGCACGGGCTCGGAGCGGTAAACTATGTGAGCGACCGGATTGCAGTTATGTATCTTGGTAAAATCGTGGAAATCGGAAGAGCGGAGGAAGTTTTCCGCCATCCGGTGCACCCGTATACGAGAGCCCTTTTGGAAGCCGTTCCCGTGCCGGACCCGGAAGCGGAGGAAAAAGAGCGGGGCATTTTACAGGGAGAAATCGGAAGCAGTGCGGCACCGCCAGCGGGATGCAGATTTCATCCGCGATGCCCGTATGCGGCGGAAATATGCGGAAAAGAAGAACCGGCAATGATAAAAGCGGCAGGCAGACGGGACTGGGCGGTGCAGACGAAAAAAGCGGCAGACGGAGCAGAGCAGACGGCGAAGGATGCAGACAGAACAGCGCAGACGGCAAAGGGCGGAGACAAAGCAGTACAGGCGGCGGAAATCGGGGATAAGAATGATGCGGCGGCAGATATGGATGGAATCGACAACGGGCATTATGCGGCCTGTCCGCGTATTCTGGATAAATAGAAGGGCATAAGAACATGGGTAAATATATTTTAAAAAGAATTTTAATAGCGATTCCCGTATTGATTGGCATTACGATAATCGATTATGGGATTATGTGCCTTGCCGGAAGTCCGCTCGCGATGTTACAGGGGCCCAGGGTATCGGAAGGCGCGCTGGAGGCAAAAAGAATTGCTCTGGGGCTGGATAAGCCTTTTTATATCCAGTATTTTGTATGGCTCGGACAGCTATTGCACGGTAATATGGGATATTCTGTCAAATCCTATCAGCCCGTTGCGGCCATGATTGGAAGTCATCTCGGGCCTACGCTGCTGCTGATGGGCGTTTCTCTGCTTGTCAGTCTGCTGATTGCGGCTCCGGCGGGGATTTACAGCGCGGTTCATCAGTACTCCAAAGGAGATTATACGGTGGTGACGCTTTCTTTTCTTGGAAGCAGCGTGCCGGGCTTCTTTTTGTCTTTGCTATTGATTTATCTCTTTACGGTTAAATTGGGGCTGCTTCCGTCCAGCGGGATGATTACGCTCGGGACGGACGGAGGGGCGCTGGATGTGGCGAAACATATGGTGATGCCGGTGATTGTGCTGGCGGCTTCTATGGCGGGAAGCAATATCCGCTATATCAGAAGCGCGGTGCTGGAAATTTTGCAGCAGGATTATCTGCGGACCGCGCGTGCCAAAGGAATCGGCAGATTCAGGGTAATATACAAGCATGCACTCAGAAATGCGCTGATACCGATTGTCACGGTCATCGGCATGGAAATTCCCATGCTGTTTGGCGGCGCCATTATCATTGAACAGGTATTTTCCTGGCCGGGGCTCGGTCTGATGACGATGAGCGCGATAAGTAACAGGGATTATCCCGTTATCATGGGCGTATGTCTTTTGTCGGCGGTGGTCGTGCTGCTGGGCAATCTGGTGACGGATATTTTATATGCGCTTGTAGACCCGACGATTCAACTGCAGTGAAATACCCCGCAGCAAGCTACGGGGTATTTCACCCTCGCGGCAGTCGCCAAATTCATGCAAGCATGACTTTGGCTCGTTGCTCGCGGGAGTAAATGCTGCTTACGCGGCGGAATGAGAGAGGGTTGAAAATTAAAATTTTCAACTATTGAATTGAATGTCTGCTAAAGCAGACAGATAGGTGTAAAGATGAAAGATACGGAATACATGAAAAATCGAAAAATTGCGACGGAAAGCTACAGGCAGACCATTGTCAGGCGGTTCAGAAAACACCATCTTGCGGCGGTCAGTCTGGGCGTTCTGCTTTTTCTTTGCAGCGCGGCAGTTCTCGCGCCGATAATAGCCCCCTATGACCCGGATGCGATGGTCGGGCCTTTCAGCGGCGCGCCCTGTAGGGAATTTCTGCTCGGCACGGACCAGATTGGAAGGGATGTTTTCAGCAGACTGCTGTATGCCACGCGGGTATCGCTGCTGGTAGGTGTTATGGCGACATTGATTTCGACGGCTATCGGTGTGGCGCTCGGGCTGATTGCCGGATATTTCGGCGGTGTGGCGGATATGCTCATCATGCGCTTCACGGATATGGTCATGTCGTTTCCCTATATCTTGCTTGTGCTGGTTGCGGCTTCCATTTTTAAACCCGGTCTGTGGAATATTATCCTGATACTCGGATTCGTGGACTGGCCGGGCATTGCAAGGCTGGTGCGGGGAAATGTACTGTCTTTGCGGGAAACAAATTTTGTAAAAGGGAATATCGTGGCGGGGATGCCGCTCCGGCATATTTTGTTTTCGGAAATTCTGCCCAATACGGTAGCGCCGATTCTCGTTTATGCCACTTCCGTGCTTGCGATTTCCATGTTGGACGAAGCAGCGCTCAGTTTTCTTGGAATGGGGGTTCAGCCTCCGGCGGCAAGCCTTGGGAATATGTTAAACGGAGCCCAGTCCCTGACGATTCTGACCAGTCAGCCCTGGCTCTGGATTCCGCCGGGTCTGGTGATTGTAGTGCTTGTAATTGCGATAAATTTTGTGGGAGATGCGCTTCGGGATGCGCTGGACCCGAATAGTGAGAAGCGGTAATGGGGCACAACAGGGCAGACGAAAAGAGGATTGAGATGGACAGGAAAGGTTTGGAAAAAGAGCTGAAGGAGGCGTTCTGCTGGTTTCACGAGCATCCGGAGCTGGCGTATGAAGAAACCAGGACGACGGCGAAAATCCGGGAGATTTTGACAAGGTATGAAATCGAAATTCTTCCGTACGCGCTGGAAACGGGACTGGTGGCGGTCATCCGTGGAGAACAGGCCGGGCCGGTGCAGGCGCTGCGCTGTGATATCGACGCGCTGCCGATAGAGGAAGAGACGGAGCTTTCCTATTGTTCCAGAGAACCGGGGAAAATGCACGCCTGTGGGCACGATATGCACATAACGGCCGGAATCGGGTGCGCAGTTTTGTTACAGGAAAACAGGAGCCGTCTGCATGGAACGGTCAGGATTATTTTTCAGCCGGCGGAAGAGACTTCTCTTGGCGCCTTGAAAATACTGGAAACAAATGTTATGGACGATGTGGAAAGAATCTGGGGCTTTCATGCGGACCCGACAAATCCGGCGGGGACGATTGCCATCCGGGAAGGGTATGTGACGGCGGCGGTGGACCGGTTCGTGATTACGATAAAGGGAATCGGATGTCACGGCGCGCACCCGGATGACGGTATCGACCCGGTTCCCGTGGCGGCGGCCGTCATACAGGCATTGCAGACGATTGTCGGCAGAAATGTCAATGCTTTTCACCCTTCGCTGCTCAGCGTGACGAGAGTAAGCGCGGGAACGACATGGAATGTGATTCCGGCTGAGGCCGTTATGGAAGGGACTGTCCGCACGATGGAGCGGGAGGACCGGACGCTGTATGAAAAACGGCTGTGTGAAATTGCAAAGAACATGGCACAGGCTTATGGAGCGGAGGCGGAAGTGGAGTGGATTCCGGGGCCGCCCGCCACATATAATGACCCTGAAATGGCGGATGCCTGCGCGGAACTGGCAGAGGAAATGGGGCTTCGGACCGCTGTGGAAGAAAGTTCTCTGGGAGGGGACGATTTCGCTTTTTATGAAGAAAAGATTCCCGGCTGTTATGTAAAAATCGGAACCGGAATCGGGCATCCGATACATCATCCGGGTTTTGCGGTGGAGCCGGAAATGCTGCTTCCGGCGGCGGAGTTTCTGGGAAAGTGCCTGATGGGGTATGCAGAATGGATATTTAATAGATAATTTGGGAATAATACCGATTTTCGGAAAATGATTGACTATTTTCAGAAATATGGTATTATACTATCAGTGGTGAGTCCTACCGCAAAGTGGACTGCTAAAAGCGTTAGAAACTCTACTGGAGTTCCTACACAGATGGCTATGCGGAAACGCATGGCCATTTTTAATGAGGAGGTATATGCAGACAGGAAAAGATAATAGAGTTTTTATCGGAATCGTTGTTGTTTGTGGTATTCATAAATACTGTATACCACTTTCATCCCCCAAAGAAAAACATAAGAGTATGAGAAATTCTGTGGATTTTTCCAAGATTGAGGTAAAAGGCAAATTGTTGGGTGTTTTAAACTTTAATCTGATGATACCTGTGAAAGAAGAATTATTACAATTTGTTGATACGACAATTTTTAAAAGAGACCGGGAGAACATCAAATACTACAAAAAACTCTGTGCTTCAGAATTAGAATGGTGTCAGATAAATAGTGAAGTGATTTGCAACAAAGCCAATGTATTATATATGAAATACATCTCTGGTGAGTCATTTGCCGGCAGAAGTCGCTGCCTGAATTTTCCCCAATTAGAAATAGAATGTGAAAAATATAATCCCCAAATTTAAGCCATTGTGTCATACTATAAGCCTGGAGTGCACAACTTTGAAATTTTAAAAATAATCCGAAAAATAAGGTTTTTCCACCGGAATCAGCCGTTCCAGCCATGTCAGCATATAGTATTCGGTCTGTATTTTTTCATGTTCATAGAGATAGGTCGGACGTTTATAACCCATCAGCATTGTCGTCAGCGTGTTGACGGAAAGCTCTACAACATTGATGCTCTGGTTGTTTTCAACCCGCTCGCAGACAGTCCTGCCATCGCGCCAGGACACCATGTAATCGCCTTCGTTCCAGGGGGCCATTGTGTCGTGAACGAGAAAATGGAGCTTCAGTTCTTCCGGCTGTACCTGATAAGGGTAATCAGCAAGAAATTCCCGGACGTCTACGATACGTGCCATAATATAAGGAGAAATCGTCTCTGTAATTTCGCTGTCGTCGAATAAATAGGCCATCGTTTCGCCGGAATAGTTGTCGCCCTGTACCTGGGTAATCATGGAAAAATGGGCGCTGATGTAGTTCCAGAGACCGTGGTTTGCCTCAATATTTAAATAGACCATTTCCTTGATGTGGAAGATTTCGTTAGCGATATAATAGACCACATAGCCGAGCGGCTTGTGCTCCTTGCTGTAATAGACGGCCGCAATGATATCCTCGTTATCCCACCGCCAGTATTCTTCCCAGGAGAGGGCGTCACGAATCAGCGCGCCGTGCCGCTGTAAGGCGAAATAAGAATGAACATTGTGGTAGTCCTCGGAGTCCAGGCTGACCCGCTCTACCATGCCGTCCACAGGAACCGCTTTGGGAAGCTGTGTGTCTTTTACGATGAAGGTGAGTTTATCGGAAACGATTTCCCAGCCCATTTTGCGGTAAAAGGGAATCGAATAGGGGTAAAGAAAAGAAATCGGCATTTTCTGCTTGTGAATATAATCGAGCGCATGTTTCATCAGAGAATGAATCAGCCCCCGGCCCGTATATTCGGGATAGGTGGCGACGCCTGTAATGCCGCCCATATCCATGATTTCATCGTGAATATTTACTTTCATGGAGTAGACGACAATCATGGAAGCCAGTTTTTCCTGATAGAACCAGCCAAGCACATAGGCTTCTTCCAGAATCGGACGTTTGGCGTATTTGATTTCGTCCTGTTCCCATCCTGTCTGAAACAAGTCATATGATGTGACCTGGAAAGCATACTGTAATAACGCATTGAACTGCTCCAGGTCGCCTTTATCCAGTTCCCGCATTTTAAAGTTATCGTTGATTTCAAGGTATATGTGTTCTCGTGTCTCGTCCATAATTATGCCTGCACTTATTTTTTTTTGGCCGCTCTGCCGGAACCGGCGAAGGCGGGGCCTCTTTTATCATACTTTATGGAAGGAGGATTTTCAAGCCTTTCCGACATGAAATAAGTCACCAGCCAATTCATAATATGACAAATTATAGCGTACATCTGGTGACTTATGAATGGCATGGCTGAACTGTTACGGACTGATACATAAACCTTCTACAATTCACCTTGACAATTCCGTTTTCCTGATATTATAATAAGGCCAATATCTATAAACAAAGGCATTGAAGAAGACAGTACCCTTTTTTTCAAAATCACAGCGAGCCGGTGACGGTGTAAGACCGGTATGAGTAGAAACTTGGGGAAAATCACTTCCGAGCTTTGGTCCGAACCCCGGAAGGGCAGTAGAGACCGACGGCATTCCACCGTTACCGGAAACCGTATGATATCCGTCCCGACACAAGAGCGGCCGGGCGGGGGCTGTACGTTGTAACGGGTGGTATAACGAGTAAGTGGCCTCGTCCTTTTACAGGATGAGGCTTTTTTGCGCGAGCAGGGGAAGCCTGCTCGATTAGAGCTTCTAACAAACAGTTATTAATCAGCAGAAACGGAGGTTTTGCAATGTATCAGAAAGTCGATACCAGTTTGAATTTTGTGGAAAGAGAGAAAGAAGTGGAGCTTTTCTGGAAGGAGAACAACATCTTTCAGAAAAGCATGGATTCCCGGAAGGAAGGACCGACCTATACCTTTTATGACGGGCCGCCGACCGCCAACGGAAAGCCCCATATCGGCCATGTGCTGACCCGTGTCATCAAGGATATGATTCC
This sequence comes from uncultured Lachnospiraceae bacterium, assembly GCA_910578715.1. Lineage (GTDB taxonomy): Bacteria > Bacillota > Clostridia > Lachnospirales > Lachnospiraceae > UBA3282. The sequence goes on from CAJTRL010000003.1 coordinate 44,619, forward strand.
CAGATACCGCACGATGAAAGGGTATATGGTTCCACGAAAAGCGGGATGGGACACCCACGGGCTTCCGGTGGAGCTGGAAGTGGAAAAACTGCTTGGTCTGGACGGTAAAGAGCAGATTGAAGAATATGGCTTAGACCCGTTTATCAGCAAATGTAAGGAGTCTGTCTGGAAATACAAAGGCATGTGGGAAGATTTTTCGGGAACCGTCGGTTTCTGGGCGGATATGGATGACCCTTATGTGACTTACCATGATGATTTTATCGAGTCCGAATGGTGGGCGTTAAAAGAAATCTGGAATAAGGGACTTTTGTATAAAGGCTTTAAAATCGTTCCCTATTGTCCGCGCTGCGGGACGCCGCTTTCCTCCCATGAGGTGGCACAGGGATATAAGGCGGTTAAGGAGCGCTCTGCGGTGGTTCGCTTTAAGGTAGTCGGCGAAGATGCGTATTTTCTTGCATGGACCACAACGCCCTGGACGCTGCCGTCCAATGTGGCATTGTGCGTGAATCCACAGGAGAGCTATGTTAAGGTAAAAGCGGCAGACGGCTATGTGTATTATATGGCGGAGGCGCTGCTTGACAAAGTGCTCGGTAAGCTGGCGGAGGAAGAAAAGCCGGCCTGGGAAGTGCTGGAGCGCTATGTGGGAACAGATTTGGAATATAAGGAATATGAACCGTTGTTTGCCTGTGCGGGAGAAGCGGCGGCGAAACAGCATAAGAAAGCGCATTTTGTGACCTGTGATACTTATGTTACGATGACCGACGGTACCGGAATCGTTCATATCGCTCCGGCTTTTGGTGAAGACGATGCACAGGTGGGCCGCAAATATGATTTGCCTTTCGTACAGTTCGTAAACGGCAAGGGTGAGATGACGGAGGAAACGGCCTACGCGGGAATGTTTGTGAAGAAGGCGGACCCGGAAATCCTGAAAGACCTGGATAAGGAAGGAAAGCTGTTCGACGCGCCGAAGTTCGAACACGATTATCCGTTCTGCTGGCGCTGTGATACGCCGCTTATCTATTACGCGCGCGAGTCCTGGTTTATCAAGATGACGGCGGTCAGAGATGATTTGGTGCGCAATAACAAGACGGTGCACTGGATTCCGGAATCTATCGGGGAAGGGCGGTTCGGCAACTGGCTGGAAAATATTCAGGACTGGGGCATCTCCAGAAACCGGTACTGGGGCACACCGTTAAACGTATGGGAGTGTGCGGACTGCGGTCATATGGAATCCGTCGGCTCCCGTGAAGAACTTGCAAAGATGAGCGGCAATCCGGCGGCGGAGACGGTGGAACTGCACAGACCTTATATCGATGAGATTACGATACCTTGTCCGAAGTGCGGCAGGACGATGAAGCGTGTGCCGGAAGTTATCGACTGCTGGTTTGATTCCGGCGCGATGCCTTTTGCCCAGCATCATTACCCGTTTGAAAATAAAGAGCTGTTCGAAAGCCAGTTCCCGGCGCAGTTCATATCGGAAGCGGTAGACCAGACAAGGGGATGGTTCTATTCGCTGATGGCGGAGTCAACGCTTCTGTTTAACAAGGCTCCTTTTGAGAATGTCATTGTGCTCGGTCATGTACAGGATGAAAACGGACAGAAGATGTCCAAGTCCAAAGGGAACGCGGTTGACCCGTTCGATGCGCTGGCAACTTATGGTGCGGACGCAATCCGCTGGTATTTCTATATCAATTCGGCTCCCTGGCTTCCGAACCGGTTCCACGGCAAGGCAGTACAGGAAGGTCAGCGGAAGTTTTTGGGGACGCTGTGGAATACCTACGCCTTTTTTGTACTGTATGCGAATATCGATAATTTTGATGCCACACAATACGCACTGGATTATGAGAAACTTCCGGTCATGGACAAATGGCTTTTATCCAGGCTGAATACGGCGGTAAAAGAAGTGGACGATAACCTGAACGAATACAAAATACCGGAGGCTGCCCGTGTTCTGGACAACTTCGTGGATGAGATGAGCAACTGGTATGTCAGAAGAAGCAGGGAGCGTTTCTGGGCAAAAGGCATGGAGCAGGATAAAATTAACGCTTACATGACCTTGTATACTGCGCTCGTTACCATCAGCAAATGCGCCGCGCCCATGGTTCCGTTCATGACGGAGGAAATTTATCTGAATCTGGTAAAGAGCATCGACAAGGAAGCACCGGAAAGCATTCACTTATGCGATTTCCCGACGGCGGATGAGACGCATATCGATAAAGAGCTGGAAGAGGCGATGGACGAAGTGCTGAAAATCGTCGTGATGGGGCGTGCGGCGAGAAACGCGGCCAATATTAAGAACCGTCAGCCGATTGGAACGATGTTCGTCAAGGCGGAAAAGCCACTCGGGGACTTTTATCAGGAAATCGTGCGCGACGAGCTGAATGTGAAAGAAATCCGGTTTACGGATGATGTCAGGGCGTTTACGAGTTACAGCTTCAAGCCGCAGCTTCGCACGGTGGGACCGAAGTATGGAAAACAGCTGGGCGGTATCCAGAAATATTTAGGCGGCGTGGACGGCAATCAGGCGATGGATGAACTGAATGAGAAAGGTGTTCTTAAATTTGACGTAAACGGTGTGAATGTTGAACTGACGAAAGACGACCTGCTTATCGAGATGGCGCAGAAAGAAGGCTATGTATCGGAGGCGGACAATAATCTGACCGTCGTGCTCGATACAAACCTGTCGGAAGAACTGATAGAAGAAGGCTTCGTTTATGAAGTCATCAGTAAAATTCAGACGATGCGGAAAGAGGCAGACTTCGAGGTTATGGACCATATCCGGGTATCTGTCTGTGATAATCCGAAAATCGCGGAGATTGTACGGAAGAACGAAGCGATGATTGCCGGAAAAGTGCTGGCGGAGAGCATTGTGGAAGGAGAAAGTCTGACCGTTTCCAAAGAGTGGAATATCAATGGGGAGAAAGCGCTCATTGGCATAGAGAAGGTGTAAGTTGTTGCAACGGATGACAATTTGGTAACAGTTCCGCCCTATAGAAATGATTGTGCAGATTGCCCTTAGTGAGCAAGCTCCCACGGGCAATTTGTACAATCATTTCTGCATGGCTGAACTGTTACACAATTTGGGAAGATTGATAGTAGTCAAAAACGGAAAATAGCGATATAATATGCTCAGCGGATAAAAAACTTCCGCTGAGCTGAAAGTTGCCGTTCGGCAACTTCCTATGAAGTAGGCGGCAGCGTAGAGAAAAAACTTCCGCTGAGCTGAAAGTTGCGCAATCAGATATGAAGGAGGCAGATAAATGCAAAAGAAAGCGATGAAGTTCGATACGGAGATGTTTAAGAGAAGCGTGCTTTACAATGTTAAGACGCTTTACCGGAAAACATTGGAGGAAGCGACTGACCAACAGGTTTTTCAGGCGGTATCTTATGCGGTGAAAGACGCGATTGTGGACCAGTGGCTGGCGAGCCAGAAAGAATATGACAAGCAGGACCCCAAGATGGTCTATTATCTGTCGATGGAATTTCTGATGGGACGTGCTCTCGGCAATAATATGATTAATCTGGGCGCTTATAAAGTATTCAAAGACGCGCTGGCGGAGCTCGGCATCGATATAAACATCATAGAGGACCAGGAGCCGGACGCGGCGCTCGGAAATGGCGGTCTCGGCAGACTCGCGGCATGTTTCCTGGATTCGCTGGCGACACTCGGATATGCGGCGTATGGCTGCGGCATCCGCTACCGCTATGGTATGTTTAAACAGGAAATCAGAGACGGTTATCAGATTGAAGCGCCAGACGACTGGTTAAAGGACGGCAACCCGTTTGAGCTGCGCAGACCGGAATATACAAAGGAAGTAAAATTCGGCGGCTATGTCAATGTTTATGTGGATGAGAACGGCAGAAGCAATTTCCGCCAGGAAGGATATCAGTCGGTGCGGGCGATTCCTTACGACATCCCGATTGTCGGTTACGGCAACGGCATCGTCAATACCCTCCGTATCTGGGATGCGGAGCCTGTTGAATGCTTCCATCTGGATTCTTTTGACAAAGGCGACTATCATAAGGCGGTGGAACAGGAGAACCTGGCAAGAAATATTGTGGAGGTTCTTTATCCGAACGATAATCATTACGCGGGCAAAGAACTGCGCTTAAAACAGCAGTACTTCTTTATTTCCGCATCCGTACAGGAAGCTGTTGAAAAATATATGCGGAAGCATGACGATATCCGGAAGTTCCATGAGAAAGTAACGTTCCAGTTAAACGATACCCATCCGACGGTGGCGATTGCGGAACTGATGCGCATTCTGATGGACGATTACTATCTGACATGGGAAGAAGCGTGGGAAGTTACCACGAAGACCTGTGCTTATACGAATCATACGATTATGGCTGAAGCCCTTGAAAAATGGCCGATTGAGCTTTTCTCAAGACTGCTTCCGCGTGTATACCAGATTGTGGAAGAGATTAACCGCAGATTTGTTGCGCGCATCGAGCAGATGTACCCGGGCAACCAGGAAAAAGTGCGTAAGATGGCGATTATCTATGACGGTCAGGTGAAGATGGCGCATCTCGCAATTGCGGCCGGCTATTCGGTCAACGGCGTTGCGAGATTACATACGGAAATCCTGAAAAATCAGGAGCTGAAAGATTTCTACGAGATGATGCCGGAGAAATTCAACAATAAGACTAACGGCATTACCCAGAGACGGTTTTTGCTGCATGGCAATCCGCTTCTTGCGGACTGGGTAACGGCGCATGTGGGCGATGACTGGATTACCGACCTTCCGCAGATTAGCAGACTGAAAATCTATGCGGATGACGAAAAGGCGCAGCAGGAGTTCATGAATATCAAATATCAGAACAAAGTGCGTCTGGCGAAATATATCCTGGAGCATAACGGCGTACAGGTTGACCCCCGTTCTATTTTCGACGTACAGGTCAAGAGACTGCATGAGTACAAACGTCAGCTGCTGAATATTCTGCATGTAATGTATTTGTATAATGAATTAAAAGAGCACCCGGATATGGAATTTTATCCGAGAACCTTTATTTTCGGCGCAAAAGCGGCTGCGGGCTACCGGAATGCGAAGCTGACCATCAAGCTGATTAACTCCGTTGCGGACGTTATCAATAATGACGCGAGCATTAACGGTAAGATTAAAGTCATATTTATCGAAAATTACCGCGTTTCCAATGCGGAGATGATTTTTGCGGCGGCGGATGTATCGGAACAGATTTCCACCGCGAGCAAGGAGGCTTCCGGCACGGGCAATATGAAATTCATGTTAAACGGAGCGCTGACAATCGGCACGATGGACGGTGCAAACGTGGAAATCGTGGAAGAAGTCGGGGAAGAAAACGCTTTTATTTTCGGTTTAAGCTCCGACGAAGTTATCCGCTATGAGAATTACGGCGGGTACAGTCCGATGGATATTTTCAACAACGACCCGGATATCCGGAAAGTGCTGATGCAGCTGATTAACGGAACGTATTCCAGAAACGATACAGAACTGTTCAGAACCCTGTATAATTCTCTGCTGAATACACAGAGCACCGCGAAAGCGGACACCTATTTTATCCTGAAGGATTTCAAACCCTATGCGGAAGCGCAGCGGAAGGTGGAAGCGGCATACCGGGATGAAAAGGGATGGGCGAGAAGCGCCATTTTAAATGTGGCATGTTCCGGCAAATTTACATCCGACAGAACCATCCAGGAATATGTGGACGATATCTGGAAGCTGGACAAGGTGGTTATCCCTGAAAAAACAACGAAATAGACAGGGCGGCGGCGTAGTCCGGCAAAACGGCATATCATATAACGGTATTAAAGAGAAAGCACCATAAAGAAAGAGACTGTTCGTACCTTTCCCATAAGGAAGTGAAAGGCATCGGGACAGTCTTTTTTTTGTGCTCGAAAATGTCCATATTCTGGCCATTTCGGATAAGTGCGCAACTAAAGTTGCACAAAAAAGCGTCAAAATTGTTTATACTTCACAACAGATTTTGGCGTTTTTCTAAGCGGCGGTCAATAGTTTTTGTGCACTATTTTAATTATAATAATTTTATAAAGTTTTTTTTATCAATATTAACAAAAAATAAAGAATCAACGTGCGCAACCTTGAGTTGTCCAACGAAAAATGAGGGAAGACAGGGCGCGGTGATTCGGAAAGGGAGAAGGTTTTATGAAAAAGAAAGCGGACACGAAGCGGTATAAAGCACCATTTTTTAAAACGGTCAAAAAACACTGGATGCTGCTTCTGATGCTGGCGCCGGCGTTGTTCTATGTTATCTTATTTAATTACATACCGATGACGGGCATCGTACTGGCTTTTAAGAAGTATCAGTATGCGGGAGGCATTTACGGTTCCCCCTGGAATGGACTCAGCAACTTTAAGGCTCTGATGATTTCGGGAAAACTCGGACAGGTAACGCGCAATACGCTGCTTTATAACATCGCCTTTATTTTCCTGGGCGTTGTCTGCGAAATGGGGAGCGCAATTCTGTTAAATGAGCTGATAAGCAAATATTTCAAGAAAATTGCGCAGTCTTTCATGTTCTTACCTTATTTTATCAGCTGGGTTGTAGCGGGCGCGATTATGTACAACATTTTTAATTATGAAAGGGGTGTATTCAACCATATTCTGACATGGCTCGGCATGAATCCCTTCGACCTGTACAATACGCCGGGCGCATGGCCCCCGGTACTGATTTTCCTGAAGCTGTGGAAAGGGACGGGATATGGTTCCGTCGTCTATCTGGCGGCGATTACGGGACTGGACCAGGAAATGTTCGAGGCGGCGGCAATTGACGGCGCCAACGCATGGCAGAGAATCCGTTATCTGACAATTCCTTCTTTGAAACCGACCATGATGATTATGGTACTGCTCGCAATCGGAAACATCTTCCGCGGCGACTTCGGATTATTCTACCAGACCGTAAAGAGCAGCGCGCTCTTACAGCCGATGACGGACATTATCGATACTTATGTATTCCGTCTGCTGATTGATACGGGAGATATCGGCGTATCTGCCGCAGCGGGTCTTTATCAGTCCATCCTGTGTCTGGTAACGATTACCCTCTGTAACAAGCTGGTGAAAAAAGTTAATCCGGATTACGCATTATATTAAGGGAGGTGGCTATCGTGTCAAAAGTGATGATAAAACAGAAACGCCATATGAGCAAAGACGTGCTTTCTGTTAATATTGTAGGATATGTCGTTATCGGTATTTTTGCATTGCTCTGTCTCCTTCCGTTTTATTTGATTATCGTGGCTTCTTTTACGGATGAGGCATCTCTGATTCGGAACGGATACCCGCTTGTACCGACGGATGTCAGCATACAGAGTTATCTTTTATGTCTGAAAAATCCGGTAGCGATTCTGAAAGCCTATGGAACCACAATCGGCATTACGGTTGTGGGAACCTTCCTGTCGGTGCTGCTTTCTACGATGACAGGTTATGTGTTGTCCCGTCAGGATTTTCCGTGGAGAAATAAGTTTTCGTTTTTCTTCTTCTTCACGACGCTGTTCAGCGGCGGACTGGTTCCGTGGTATATGATGTGCGTGCGGTATCTGAACTTTAAGAACTCATATATAGCGATTATTCTTCCGTTGATGTTTTCGGTATGGAATATGATTATTGCCAAATCTTTTATGATGGGCATTCCGAGTGCGCTGACGGAATCCGCGAAAATTGACGGCGCGAACGATTTTGTCATCTATGTGAAGCTGATTCTGCCGTTGAGCAAGCCCCTGATTGCGACGCTGAGCCTGTTCTCCGCACTGGCTTACTGGAATGACTGGTATAACTGTATGCTGTTTATCACCGATGAAAACAAGTTTATGCTGCAATATTATCTGCAGAGAATCCTGGGCAGCGCGGAAGCGATGAGAATCGTTGCGGAGAAATCCGGCATGGCGCTTCCGACAATTCCGCTGGAAAGCATGAAGATGGCGATGACCGTCATCGCGACCGGCCCTATTGTTCTGTTATATCCTTTCGTACAGCGTTACTTTGTGAAGGGTCTTACGATTGGAGCAGTTAAAGGTTAGGCTGAAAATCAAAGATTTTCAGCTGAAAGTTTCCGGCTTGCGCCGAAAACTTCCGGGTCAACGAGGTAAACAATTAAAATTTACATAAAAAAGGAGAGAAACTATGAAAAAGAAAAAAATCTTGTCAGTTACTTTAGCAACCTGTCTCGTAGTGTCTATGCTGGCTGGCTGCGGCGGCGGTTCGGGAAGCGATTCCGGTACGTCGGGCAGTGCTTCTAACAGCACATCGAACACTACTTCCGACAGCAGCGCATCGGGCAGTACCGACACAACGGCTGCTTCGGGCGATACTGCATCGTCGGTATCTTTGGACAGCCTTCCGGCAATTGGAGAAGGAACGATTGTCGCATCTCCTGACTTCTATGCGTCAACGGATTTGAGCGACCCTTACACCGTCAATATGTATCTGATTGGCGATACGCCGAATGACTGGGATAAAGTGCTCGGGATGGTAAACGACTATCTGAAACCGTATAACACAGACCTTGCGGTTACTTTCATGAGCTGGAGCGATTATCAGACGATGTATTCCCTCGTGCTGGCCGGCGGCGAACAGGTAGACCTGATTTTCACGGCGCCCTGGTGCTATATGTATACGGAAGCAGCAAAAGGTTCCTTCTATGAACTTTCGGATGACTTTATCGCAACCTATATGCCGCTTGCAAACAAATACCAGGATAAAGACAGCTGGAGTGAGACAACCCTTTCCGGCAAAACGATTGCGGTACCTTCTAACGTAGCGGCGGCTATGGGCAAAATCGTAGCAATTCGCCAGGACCTTGCTGAAAAACATGGCATTACCGAGTTAAAGACATGGGATGACTATATGAATTTCATGGTAACGATGGGTGAAAAGGAAACGCCGGAAAGCGGTATTTACGGACTGGCATCTTCCGTAGATAACAATGAGCTCTGGGATGTATATCGTCAGCAGTTCGATACGTTCCTCGCGCTGGACAGCGATTATTTCGACATGATTTACTCCTGGGACGGCGACCTCCCGACAGTGGACGAAATTACAACGTCTTATGAAACAGACTGGTTCCGCGCTTATGCGAAAGATATGAAGACATTGGCGGACGCCGGCTGCTGGAGCCGCAGCGCGCTGACCAATACTGTAACGGATGACGATGCATTCGGCGCATTACAGGGAGCTTCCATCGCATGGAACGGTTCCGTTATCACTTATGTAAAACAGGCGGAGCAGAGCGAAGGCGTAAACTGTGCACTTTATGATTTGACAACCGACCACTTTGTAGGATGCGAAGCGTTCTCCAATAACGATATGGCAATCGCGGCCGGCTCCAAAAATCCGGAGCGTGCGGCGATGGTGCTCGACCTGATTAAATTCGATACTTATCTGAACAGACTGTTGATTCTCGGCGTGGAAGGCGAGCATTACACCATCGACGAAGAAGGATATTATACGGAACTGGATAAATCTTCCGACTATGCGGCATATGCGATTTCCGCATCCTGGGCAATCAAAAACAGCGATTTACACGAAGCGGGAGCAGACCCTCGTATGCAGGCAATCTCCGACGGATGGGGAGAAAGAGTAGAGAACAATCCGACCATCACCTTCGTATTCGATACGACACCGGTTGACTCTTATCTGGCGGCGGTAAAAGTAGTACTGGATGATTATGTTCCGATGCTGGAACTGGGCCTTGTGGATGACGTTGACAAGACATTGGATGAAATGATTCAGAAGATGTATGATTCCGGTTTACAGACTGTTAAAGATGAATTTAACAAACAGTATGAAGCATGGTATGCGACCCGGTAGGCAGTCTGCCGACAGGGACGAATGAGGGTCAGACGAACATGCAAGCATGCTCGTCCGGCCTGTGGAGACAATAATATATGAAATAGAAAAAGGGGACTGCCGCCTGCGGAAAGAAATGGAGCATATCAAAATTCCTGACCAGTGCGGCAGCCTTTTTTATACCCGGAACTTTATGCCGGGGAATACAGATGCGGGGTTTTACGCCAGGAAACGCAATGCGTGCGCAGAGAAAGGAGCATAGCAATTAAATGAGAACCTATTTATCAGGCAGAGAACCGCGATGCACGGAATGTTTTGATTTCGACTGGTATTTTTATCATGGAGAAAAGGAGCCGGTTCCCGGAGAGCATCAGGTGGAAGCGTTTCAGAAAGTACAGCTTCCGCATGACTGGAGCCTTTTTTATCCGTTTGACAAGAACGCGCCCTCCTGTGGTTCCGGCGGCTATGTGGAGACGGGCACAGGCTGGTATCGGAAACGGTTCCGGATTGGGGAAACGATTGCCCCGGACGAACGGGTTTTTCTCCGGTTCGACGGCGTTTATATGCTGGCCGATGTGTGGGTGAACGGCCGGAAGGCCGGAAAGCATATCTATGGGTATACGCCTTTCGAATGGGATATTACGAAGCTGCTGTGCGGGAAGGATGAGGAAAATGTGATTGACGTGCGGGTGGATAATTCCGCACAGCCCGGTTCCAGGTGGTATTCCGGTTCCGGGATTACAAGAGACGTATGGCTTTACCGGGTAAAAGATGCGCACATACTGCCTTACGGCGTATGGCTCCGTCAACCCGATGTAAAAGCGGAGCGGGCGAAGCTGATGATTGAAACGAGATGTGCTGTGGACGGCATTTCGGACAGGCAGCTTTCGGAAGAGTTTTGGATAGAAACGGAGATTTACGCCCCCCAGGGAACTCTCTGCGCGCGGGACAAAGCGAAGGCACCCGGAGGGAAAGCGCAGTCGGAGACAGTGGAAGCCGAGGAGCGGAAACGTACAGAACGGGAAGATATAGAACGCGGCGCATTTACGATAGCGTTATACCAGGACTTTATCATCGAATCTCCCATGCTCTGGACGCCGGAAACGCCCTTTTTATATGAAGTAATTACAAAACTGTACCGGGGAAATATTCTGACGGACGAGGTGCACAGCCGGACAGGGCTGCGCAGCGCGGTTTTTCACCAGGAAAAGGGATTTTGGCTGAATGGAAAACAGTGCAAGTTAAACGGCGTCTGCCTGCATCACGACGGAGGCTGTGCGGGCGCGGCGGTGCCCGCCGAAGTCTGGGAGAGACGGCTTGAGAAATTGAAAGCGATGGGAGCCAATGCAATTCGGATGGCGCACAATCCGCCGGACCCGGCACTGCTCGAGCTGTGCGATACCATGGGATTTCTCGTGATGGATGAAGCCTTTGATGAGTGGAAAATCCTCAAAGGGAAAGAATTTGGAAGCAATACCCATGAAAGCAGAGGATATTCGGAATGGTATGAGAAATGTCATGAAGAAGATTTGCGGGCGATGCTTCTGCGGGACAGAAACCACCCCTGTATCGTAATCTGGAGCATCGGGAACGAAGTGCCCGACCAGCAGCACGAACTGGGATATCTGACGGCGAGACATTTGAAGGAAATCTGTAGGGAATATGACCCGGAGCGTTTCGTCACACAGGCAAACGACCAGATATGCTCGGAGCCCTGTCCGGCCAAAACGGCATTTTTACAGGAGCTGGATGTGGTCGGCTACAATTACGTCGGAAGATGGAGAAACCGCGCGGAGACTTTTTATGACGAGGACAAGCGGGCGCATCCCGACTGGTGCATAATAGGAACGGAAAACGGCGGCACGGGAGGCATCCGGGGAGAATATCCGATGGATATGCCGGAAAATGGGGGATGGTGGAGACGCCCTTATTACAGCGCTCCGGTGGAAAGCGGAAAACTGCTGCGTTATACGATGTCTCACGATTATGTGGCCGGCGATTTTATGTGGACAGGCATTGATTACCTGGGCGAGGCGCACTGGCCGGAACGTTCTTCCAGCGCGGGCGTACTGGACACATGCGGTTTTGAAAAAGACGGCTACTATTTTTACCAGAGTATCTGGAAACGTGAAAAACCGATGGCGCATCTGCTGCCCCACTGGAATCTTGATATAGAGGAAGGGACGGTTCTTCCGGTGCTCTGTTATACGAACTGTGATTGTGTAGAATTGTTCCTGAATGGGAAATCTTATGGTAAAAAGGCTTATGCGTATCCTTTTTATGGAATGACGGAGGAATACGGGCATTTTGAGAAGCCGCCGGCGGCCATAAATACCGGAGACTTGTTTCTAAGCTGGGACGTGCCGTATGAGCCTGGCTGTATAGAGGCGGTGGGCTTTTGTGGCGGGGAAGAAGCGGTGCGCGAGGTGATACGGACGGCGGGGGAACCGAAAGAACTCCGCGCCTCCTGTTATCGGGAAAGCCTTGCGGCGGATGGAAAAAGTGTCGGACAAATTGAAATATCCGTTTTTGACGGGGCGGGAAATTTCTGCCCACAGGCGGACTGCACCGTCTTGCTGGAGGTGGAAGGCCCGGCGGCGCTGACTGGCGTGGACAATGGGAATCCCAGAAGCCACGAAAGTATGAAAGGAAACAGAATTTCCGTATTTCATGGAAAGGCGTTCGCGCTGATACGTTCTTCCGGCAAGGTGGGAGAATGTGTGATTCACATATCGGCGGACGGACTACAATCCGATTGTTTAAAAATCAGCTTCGGCTGATAATCAGGGGGGGTGAAAGGGATGACGCAGAAAGAGATAGCGGAAGCGCTCGGACTTTCCAAAACGACAGTATCGAGGGCGCTTTCAGGGAAAGGCAGAATCGGAGAAGAAACCAGAAATAAAATCCTGAAATATATGAAAGACTATCAGGCCAGAGAAGACGGATATCAGCCCACCAGACTGCTTGGCGTTGCGCTCCCGGCGGACAGCAATATCAATACCAATCATTTTTTCACAGAGTGTCTCTACGGCGTCTGTGAAGCGGCGGCCTATATGAATTATAACGTGCTTGTCATGAAAGTGACAGAAGGCGATATTTCGGAAGTCATCGACGTGGTAGAGGGCCGCAAAATCGATGCGGTCATTCTGACGAGAACGATGGAGAACGACAGGGCGATGCAGTATCTGGAAAAGGCCGGTTTTCCGGTGGGACTTGCGGGGCAGTGCGCTAACGAAGATGTGATTACGGTCGATATCGATAACCAGGGAGCGACGGAGGAACTGGTTACGATGATGATTGCCAAAGGCTTCCGGCGCTTTGCCCTGATTCTGGAAGAAATCAATTATGTGGTGAACCGCAACCGCTATAATGGCTTTATGAATGCCCTTATGAAAAGCGGCATCTCGGAGAAAAAACAGTATATTTATACGGGGAAAGTTTATGATAATGTGCTGGAACTGGTGATGTCCGATATTCTTTCCAATAAAACGGACTGCATCGTCTGCGGCGATGACGAGCTGTGCGTCAGGGCCATGTCCTGGTTACAGGGGGAAGGCTACCGGATTCCGCGGGATATTGCGATTGTCTCCTTATATAACGGCGCGGCGCTTAACCTGATGCGTCCGTCGGTCACAGCAATCGACACATCAGCCAAAAACGTCGGTTCGGAGCTTGGGAAACAGATGTGCCATTTTTTACAGGGCGAGCGGTATCAGAAAAAGACGATGCTAAATTATGAAATCCTGATTCGCAAATCGACCGACAAATAGGAGACAGGGAGAACGCGAAGATTGTAAAAACGAAGAAAGAAATGCTGAAGGACATAATACAAAGAATCAAGATAAAATGCCCAAAAGCGTTAAAGCAACAGAGAAAATAAGAAAGGACGGAGAAAAGCATGGGAACAAACATGGCATATGGCGTTGATTTGGGATGGCTCAGCCAGCTGGAGGCAAAGGGCGTCCGTTGGCTCGATAAGGAGAAAAAGGAAGTCGAACCGCTCGCGGCGATGAAGGAGATGGGAGCGGACGCGGTGCGGCTGCGCATTTTCGTCAATCCGCCTGAGGATGCGTACTGGCGGAAAAATGAAACGACGGTCTGTATGCTCGGCTTCTGCGATGCCAGAAGCGTGCTGGAGATGTCGGAGCGGGTAAAGGCGGCGGGAATGAAGCTGATGCTGGACTTTCATTACAGCGACCATTTTGCGGACCCGGAGTATCAGGATATCCCGGAGGAATGGAAGAACGATGACGCCGGTCAGCTTACAAAGCGGGTTTACCAGCATACGAAAGAAGTTTTGACGTTATTTGTGGAAAAAGGGATTCTGCCGGACTGGGTTCAGGTCGGAAATGAAATCAATCCGGGCCTGTTACTTCCGGTAGGCAGCAGAACGGAGCACCCGGAACAGATGACGGCATTTTTGAATGCAGGGTATGACGCGGTCAAGGAATGCTGCCCGGAATGTCAGGTAATTACGCATCTTTCCTGTGGAACTTACCCGGAATTTTGCGACCCTTTCTGGGAAGTGTTCTTTGAACACGGCGGGAAAACGGATATTCTCGGACTGTCCCATTACCCGTACTGGTATGCCATGATTACGGAGCATACGGGAAAGAAGTCGGCGGAGCATCTTTATAATCCGCTGACCTATTATGCGGAACGTTATCGGAAACCGGTTATGATTGTGGAAGTGGGCGGCCCGGAGACGGAAGAGAAAGAGACGTATCAGCTTCTGATGGATACGATGGAGGCGGTAAAACAGGTCCCGGACGGACAGGGCCTGGGAGTCTTTTACTGGGAGCCGGAAGTGGGCGCGGCGCTTCTTCCCGATAAATACCCGCTTGGCGCGGCGGTTGCGCTGGATGAGCATACGATTCAGTTCACGGGAGCGTTATCGGCTTACCGGGCGTTCCGGGAGCAGAACTGACGTTCAGGAGCAAATCAGGAGCGGAACTGAGAAAAATAGCTTGTCAGCTTAGTAGAAAACAAGTACAATGAGCATATCTGCGGGATATCGTACATTGTACTTGTTATTGTTTTGGCGGGAAAAGGAGGCGGAAGAACGGATGGAAAGAGCACTGTTAGTTGGAATCAATCTGAATAACGGCGACGACTACGAACTTTCTCTGGAAGAGCTGGGAAGCCTGGCAAATGCCTGTGATATGGAAGTCGTGGGCGTTGTGGAGCAGAATCTTGCGGAAATTCATAAAGCCTTTTATATCGGAACCGGAAAAGTGGAAGAAGTCCGGGAAGAAGCGGAAGCGCAGAACGTGGATGTGGTCGTGTTCGACAATTCCCTTTCCCCGATGCAGATACGAAATTTACAGGAAAGAATCGGGAAACCGATTCTCGACAGGAGCACGCTGATTCTGGATATCTTTGCCGGGAGAGCGCGTTCCGGCGAAGCAAAATTACAGGTGGAAGCGGCAAGACTGCAATATATGCTTCCCCGTCTCGTCGGCCTTCATGCGGCACTCAGCCGTCAGGGCGGCGGCAGCGGTTCCATGAGCAACAAAGGGGCCGGGGAGAAGAAGCTGGAGCTTGACAGACGTGTTCTGGAACACCGGCTTGCGGAATGCCGGAAGGAATTAAAAGAACTCGGCGCACAGCGCCTGACGCAGCGGAAACAGCGGGCGGCCTCCGGGATGACGCGGGCGGCGCTCGTCGGGTATACGAATGCGGGGAAATCCACGCTTATGAATGCGATGCTGGATTTATACGGCGTGGAGGAAATCGATGTGGAAGAGAAGAAAGTTATGGAGAAGGATATGCTTTTTGCCACGCTCGACACGACGGTGCGCAAAATTGCGCCGGAAGGTCATCACGCCTTTCTGCTTTCCGATACGGTAGGCTTTATCCATAAACTGCCCCATCATCTGGTGGAGGCTTTTCATTCCACGCTGGAAGAAGCGAAAGAGGCGGATATTCTTTTACAGGTAATCGATTACAGCGACAGTCATTATAAGGAGCAGATTGCGGTGACGGAGCGCACGCTGAAAGAACTCGGCGCAGAGGGCATTCCCATGCTGTACTTGTATAATAAAGCGGATAAGGTTTCCCCGGAGGAAATACCGGGAAGTCCGGGCGCGGAAAACGGCGGCCCTGGCAAAGCGCTTCCGGTCGTGACTCAGGACAGTATTTATCTGTCTGCCAGAGAAAAAATCGGCATGGAGGAGCTCATCTGCCTGATGGAAAAGAAGCTGGCCGGAGGATATCGGGAGTGCACACTGTTAATTCCTTACACGGACGGCCGGGCGGTATCTTATCTGAATGAGAATGCGGTGGTTGGCAGCACGGAATATCGGGAAGACGGTGTTTTGATGAAGGTCAGCTGTAAAATAAAGGACTGCCGTTATTATGAAAAATACCTTGTTTAAAAAAGCGGTACGAAAACTGGTTCTGGGCGGCGCAGACAGGCGGCTCGGCAGTTTTGCGGAGCAGAAATGGGAGGCATTCCGGCAGAAAAACGGGCAAAACCCCACAGCCGGGTAAAAATCCAGAATTTTGCATTGACAGGATTTCGCGCAAGGAATATAATACAATACGTTTATACCATTGACCAATGATTGAAAGAGAGGGGTAAGTGAATGAAAAAACTGGCATTATTAGGTTTATGTGCCATTCTGTGTTTCCAGGTGACGGCATGCGGCGGTCCGGGAGCGGCACAGAAGCAGAAAGAAGAAGCGATGGCTTTGCTTGGCAGCGATAAGCTGGAGAGCGGCGAACTTGTGATTGACGGAACAAAATATTCGTTCCCTGACGATGTTTCGAAATGGCTGAACGGCGGCTGGCATATTTCCAACAGATACGATAACACAGATACTTTTGAACTGGAGTATAATGTGGAATCCAGTGAATTTGAAGTGTTCAATGACGAAAAAACGTCTGATTATGTCAGCATGTGTGTCATTAATCTGGGTATGGAGCCGATAAAGATTGATGAGGCGCTGGTTTCCTATCTTGATGTGGATTTATCGAAGGCGAAGGATGCGATGTATGTGGTGCTTCCCGGCGGTATTACCTGTGACAGTACGAGAGAGGATGTTAAGAATGCTTATGGCGAACCGGCAGAGGAGGGTGAGGATTATTTCCAGTATACCTATACCAATGCGGACGGCCTCGACATCATCATAGAGATTGATTTTATCGATACGGTTCATTCCGTGATTTACGCGCTGGCGGACAGCAACTGGGGAGTCATAACGAATGCTGAGGAATGCGCGCAGTTTGTTGACGATGCGTTAAAGGCGAGCTTCTATGGAGATTATGCGTCCTATGTGGAGAAGAAATTCGATACGGAGGAAGGCGCACAGCTGCTTTATGAAAACGAAGTTGAGTATTATGCGAATACGCTGATGTATTATCTCGATGTGGATTATGAGAATGTCAGCGAAGAAATCGCAGACGGCTTCCGCGATGTTGCAAGAGATGTTCTTGGCAAGGCTAAATGGGATATGCCGGTTGTTGACCTTCCCGATGGCGCAAATTACGGCAGCTTCGAAATCACAATGTACCCGCTGGATTTCCTGTATATTATTCTGGACGGCGCACAGGCGGTAGCGGACAGTGGAGTCGAAGGCGACGAGTACGCGCAGGGAATGCTGGATGCGGCAAGAGAAAAAGTAGGCGAAGTTTCTTATCTGGAGCCGGTTACGAAGACTTATGACATTGACCTGAACGATGGTGTTGTATCTGCGGATGACTGGAGCGAAATGGATGACATTCTGATGGATTTTATGGAATAATCCGATAAAAAGGGCACGATATCCGTATGTTGCGGATATCGTGTTTTTTAGGCTCTCCGCCTTATGAAAAATGCGAATGAGGAAAATACAGGTGAAAAGAATAATTGCGACTGCTGTTTTTATGGCATCTGTGGTAACGGGAATCTGCCTGACAGGCTGTTTGGAAAAAAATGTAACATATTCGGAAAGCGTAATCGACATGGAGCAGGCGGAGGATATCACTGCGTCGCGGGAAGAGGCGGTATGCCTGATAGACAGCCTGAGCTTTGGAGAAGAAACGCTCTTTTATGATGAATCCGAAGCGACATTTTACTATTCTCTCACGGGGGGGGGTAGAAGACCATAATCCCTATGTCATAGTCAAAAGCGAAGAAAAAGATTTAAAAGTAGCCTTCATCGGGGGGGGTATTACCCCGGAAGGAATCAAAAATAATCAGACAATATCAATTCTGGCTTATACCGGAGACGTCTACTGTACATATTATCTGAAATGTACGACTCTGCCGCTCATGAACATAGAGTGCCCGGAGGAAATTCCAGACGAATCCGTTCCCATGAAAATAACTCTTTATGACAACAGAATAGACGCGGTGGGAAGACTCCTGTGCGCCGAAGGCGAGATTCATGTAAGGGGCGCCACGGCGAGCGCATATCCTAAAAAAGGATTCCGGTTTTCCTTGAAAACGGAGTCGCCCGGGGATAATGTGCGTCCAAACCATCTCTCCCTTCTGGGAATGCGTCAGGATGACGACTGGCTGTTATATGCGGCGTACAATGACCAGGAAAAGGTCAGAAACGTTTTTTCCTCCAATCTCTGGGAAGATACCTGTGCATCGGATAACGCGCTGGGAATCGACTTCGGAATGGAATACAGGTACCTGGAACTTTTTATAAACGGAAAGTACTGGGGATTATATGCGCTGGGATATCCGATTGATGAAAAACAGGTATGTATAGACTCAGACAGCCAGGACGCCATTTTATATAAGCACGGTCTGGGAAGCGAACGCCTCCGGTTTACAAAGGACGGGGGAATCTTTGGCGAATCGCCGGATAACTGGGAACAGACGGCCCTGCAGCATTATTATTATGAGATATACCGTAATGCGGATAATAATGACAGACTGCTGGATGGCATTGATTTGGATAATGCGATAGATTTTTACCTCTTCCTCAATCTGGTACAGGGGGAGGATAATACGGGCCTGATTAAGAATTATTATATTCTGCTTCAGAAGGAAAACGGAGCCGCAAAGGGACTTTATGCGCCCTGGGATTTGGACCTCACCTGGGGAAACCATTATATCGGCGTACTGTCGGAGAATTTTACTTATCCGTACGGAATCCGGGAAGATTTTAACTGCATCGTGGAAAGCGGGATTCTGTATCAGC
The DNA here is from genome assembly GCA_910578715.1 of uncultured Lachnospiraceae bacterium. GTDB lineage: Bacteria > Bacillota > Clostridia > Lachnospirales > Lachnospiraceae > UBA3282. Next base: position 63,535 of record CAJTRL010000003.1, read on the forward strand.
TGATGATAAACGGCGATGCGGCCGTATGGGAAAGGGTATTTGGGAAATATCATGCTTTCAGGGAAAACGAATGGTCTGACGAAGCCATCAATGCGCTGATAGACAAATACGAAGCGGATATTTTTGAATCCGGCGCCTATCTACGGGATATGGAGCGGTGGCCGGAAGGGACTTACGGAAATGCTTCGGACGGATTAAGCGTTTTCCGCGCCTATGTTATGAATCGTTTACGGGAAGCGGATTTATATTATGAGCGGCTGGAAAAAGCATATGAGGAAACTTCAAATGTCTTTATCAGACGCAGCGCGCAGTATAAGAATCTTTGGGAAAGCCGTTTTATTATAGAAATCAATGAGCACAGCCTGCTGTCGCAATCCGAATACGCTGAATTTCTGGAATATCTTGGGGTGGAGGTTTCTTCCGTTACGGAAGAGGTGCGTTTTATACTGGTGAATCCCGGAGAGAAAAAAGTGGAATACCTGTCATCGCTTGAAGAAGGGGAAGACGCGAGGGAGACCTGTATCGGCAGACTGTCTTTTTCAAAGCTGCGGGAAGGCGTATACGATGTAAAAGTTGACGGTGTCGAGCGCTTCAAAACGTCCATCTTTTCTAGGCCTGAAATCAGAATGGCAGTCATAGAGGACATTGTGACTTTCGATTTTAACTTCACAAACGGGTATGACCTGTGGGAGCAGAACGGCAGCTTTGATGAGTTCGCTTTTTATATCAATGCGCTTTCCGGTACAGACTATCGGGCCGTCGTGGAAATCAACCGCCCGGATATCTGGAAGGATGACAGATACCGTGTATTGTTCGGAAAACTTGGAATCATCGGAAAAGATATCCGGGAAAACACGGACTTTATCGTGTGGTGCGGCCCGGAAAAGGCGGCTTTTGTGCTGGAGGATTTTCATATTCCCGGCAGCAGCTGTGAAACTCCGCTCGGTTCTTTGGGCGTATATGAGAACGAGTACGGCGAATACGGCGTTTATCTGGACGGCATGGAATGCTTTGTCAGCTCGCCGGAGCAAAACCGGAATGTGGATATCCGTGTCGTTTTGCTGGACCCGGATTCCTACGAAAGAGTGGACACGATAACTTTTTCAGATGAACTGCGGTAAACGGGAGAGGAGGGAGCGTTATCAAAAAATACAGAAACGAATGGAAGTACTGCTGCGGCGCGGAGGATGCGGGCATCATCTCAAGACGCCTGTCCGCCGTTCTTGAGAGAGATATTCACAGCGGCCGGGACGGGAAATATGAAGTGCACACGCTTTATTTTGACGACTATAAAAATGCCTGTGCAAAAGAAAACGATGCGGGCATATCGGAGCGGTTCAAATACCGAATCCGTTATTACGGGCGCCAGTCCGGGTATTTGAAACTGGAACGCAAGGAAAAAAGAAACGGTTACTGTCATAAGGAGAGCTGCCGGATTTCCCCGGAGGAATATCGGATGATACTGGAAGGGAGAGCGAATGAGCTAATCTGGCGGACAGAGGAACCCTTATTAAAACAGTTTTGCGTAAACAGCATGACAAGGCGGTTTGAGCCAAAGGCGGTCATCGACTATCAGCGGACGGCTTATGTGGAAGAAATTTCCAATATACGGATTACGCTGGATGGAAATATTGCTGTTTCCGACGACTTTTCCCATTTTCTCGACGGAAATTATATGAGATATCCGGTTCAGGAGAAAGGACATTATGTTTTGGAAGTGAAGTTTGACTATATGTTACCGGGCTATATAAGGCATATGGTTACGAACCGGAACCTGGTCCAGTCATCTTATTCCAAATACTGCGTCGGAAGAAAAAGGCTGCAGAGTATGGAGAAATAAAGGTTCAAATAACATTTTCAACAATTGAATTTAAGTGTCTGCCAAAGCAGACAGATAGGAGCAGATATGAAAAATGCCATTGAAAATATTGTAAATTCTTATAGTAATGCCATGTTAAATTCATCCGTTATTCTTGCAGTACTGTTTGCGGTGCTGCTGCTTGCCGTCTATGAATTTCTGGTTTACCGGCTGGTTTCGCACCGGGCGTTTTATAACCGTTCGTTTAATATCTGTGTCGCGGTTCTGCCGTTTTTTATTTCAACGATTATTTTATGCTTACAGTCCAATATCGTCATCACCTTAGGAACCATAGGCGCGCTTGCCATCCTCCGTTTCAGAACGGCGGTTAAAGACCCGGTGGACATGCTGTACCTGCTGTGGTCGGTACATATCGGAATCACCTGTGGATGCCAGCTATATGAAGTGGCGGCGCTGACATCCCTTGTCGTGACGATTGTGCTGATAGCGCTGGAATATATCTCTTTCGGGAAGAAACCTTTTGTGATGGTGCTAAACTGCGCCCCGGAAGACGAAAAACAAATTCTTCAAAAGATAGGGGAACAGGCGAAAAGGTTCCGTGTAAAGAGCCGGAATTTTACGGACCGGGGACTCGATATGGTGCTGGAGATGTCTGTCCGGCACCCCGAAAAACTCTCGGAAGCGGTCAGGGAGGAAAAATCCGTAAGGAAATTCTCCGTCATAGAATATGACAGTGACGATATTTTGTAGTCTGCGGCTGTCCGGAACCGGACAGCTTTACAATGTTTTTCTACTTTTCTGGCTAAAGATGTTAAATAACATTGCATCAGAGGACTTTTTCCTATATAATAAAGAATAATTAAGATGGAGTAAGTATGAGAGGAGCTTGAGTATCGTTATGGTGAAGTTATGGGAAGGCGGCGCTTATCTGCTGGAAGGCAGTGAGCTTATCGCGGAACAGGCGGATGCGGCGGCGCAGATTAAAAGTAAGACCGGAAAAGATATTTCCAGACAGGAAGCGGCGCAGAATACGATTGCTTACCGCATTCTGAAGGAACATAATACTTCCGGCAATATGGAAAAATTAAAGATTAAATTCGATAAACTGACTTCCCATGATATTACTTTTGTAGGAATCATTCAGACGGCAAGGGCTTCGGGGCTTACGAAATTTCCGATTCCCTATGTGCTTACGAACTGTCATAACTCGTTGTGTGCGGTTGGCGGCACAATCAATGAGGACGACCATATGTTTGGACTTACCTGTGCCAAAAGGTACGGCGGCGTATATGTGCCCCCGCATCAGGCGGTCATCCACCAGTACGCACGGGAGATGCTGGCTGGCGGCGGAAAAATGATTCTCGGCTCGGATTCTCATACGCGGTATGGAGCGCTCGGCACGATGGCGGTCGGAGAGGGCGGGCCGGAGCTTGTGAAACAGCTTTTGTCCCAGACCTATGATATTAATATGCCGGAGGTGGTAGGCGTTTATCTGAAAGGCGAACCCATGAAAGGGGTGGGGCCTCAGGATGTGGCGCTGGCGATTATCGGCGCGGTGTTTAACAACGGCTATGTGAAAAATAAAGTTATGGAGTTTATCGGCCCCGGCGTTGGCAGTCTGAGCGCCGATTTCCGCATCGGAATCGACGTCATGACGACGGAGACCACCTGCCTTTCTTCTATCTGGGCGACCGATGATAAAATCCGGGAATTTTATGAGATACATGGAAGAGGCGGAGACTACGAAGAACTGGCTCCGGGCGAAGCTGCTTATTACGACGGCATGATAGAGGTTGATTTATCGGCGGTGAAGCCGATGATTGCGATGCCGTTCCATCCGAGCAATACTTATACGATTGAGGAGCTGAACGCGAACCTGAAGGATATTCTTCATGAGTGTGAAGAAAAGGCGAAGGTAAGCCTTGACGGGGCGGTGCCTTATTCGTTACAGGATAAAATTGTAAACGGAAAGTTTATGGTGGACCAGGGAATTATTGCGGGCTGTGCAGGAGGCGGATTTGAGAATATCTGTGCGGCGGCCGATATCCTGAAGGGTTCTTATATCGGTTCGGACGGATTTACCCTGAGCGTTTATCCGGCATCCATGCCGGTTTATATGGAGTTAATTAAGAATGGCTGTGCGGCGGCGATTCTGGAGACCGGCGCGGTGATAAAGACGGCGTTCTGCGGCCCTTGCTTTGGCGCGGGCGATACGCCGGCCAACAACGCGTTCAGTATTCGTCATTCGACGAGGAACTTCCCGAACCGGGAAGGCTCCAAACTGCAGAACGGCCAGATTTCTTCCGTTGCGCTGATGGATGCGCGCTCGATTGCGGCGACGGCGGCCAATAAAGGGGTATTGACGCCGGCGACGGAATTTGACGGAGAAATCGGAAAATATCAATATCATTTCGATGCGAATATCTATGCAAACCGTGTTTTTGATTCCCATGGCGTTGCAGACGAAAGCGTGGAAATTCAGTTCGGGCCGAATATCAAAGACTGGCCGGCGATGGGGGCTCTGCCGGACAATCTGGTGCTTCGCGTCGTTTCAGAGATTCACGACCCGGTTACGACGACGGATGAACTGATTCCTTCCGGAGAAACGTCTTCCTATCGTTCCAATCCGTTAGGACTGGCGGAGTTTGCGTTATCCAGAAAGGACCCGGAATATGTGGGCCGCGCGAAGGATATCCAGAAGGCGGAGAAGGCGAGAATGGCGGGAGAACATCCCTGTCAGGCGCATCCCGATGTGAAGCCTGTGATGAATGTCATCCAAAAGACCTTTGCGGACGCTTCTCATGAGAATACGGGATTCGGCTCGACAATTTTTGCGGTAAAACCGGGAGACGGTTCCGCGAGAGAACAGGCCGCGAGCTGCCAGAAGGTGCTGGGAGGATGGGCGAATATCGCCAATGAATATGCGACCAAGAGATACCGCTCCAACCTGATTAACTGGGGAATGCTTCCATTTGTCATCGAAGAGGGGGAACTTCCTTTCCGAAACCTGGATTATCTTTTTATTCCGGACATCAGAAAGGCGGTAGAAGAAAAGTGGGAGACCATTACCGCATATACGGTATCTGTGGAGAAAGATGCCCTTCGTGCGTTCAAATTAAAATTAGGGGAACTGACGGACGAAGAACGTCAAATCATTTTGAAAGGATGTCTGATTAATTATAACAGAGTCGGTTGATGTAACGGATTCAGGACTGGTATAATATTGTGAAAAATCTTATGGGTATGTTGGCGGGAAGTACAAAGAGAATAGTTGCGCTCAAAGCGGCGGCGGTCTTGTGTTTTTTGACAGCATTAGTCGGTACGGTTGTTCTTGTGGAAGGCATGGAGCGTCCGGCTGAGGATGCGGAAGTCATGGCGGCAAGAAGGGCCAAAGAAATGGAACTGGACGCTTCGGCGCTTGCGGTTCAGGAAGAGATTTCGAGACCCCATGAAGCGGAAATCCACAAGGAAATTGTGAATGACACGATTCTGGGGGATGTTCCGGCGGCGGATTATTCTTATTCCTTTGACAGAGAAATGCAGGGGGCAAGAGTTGTTGAACGACCGATGGAAAACGGCGAATATGTCCGGGGAACCTATCCCGTGGAAGCGGAAGATAAGAAGGCCCTTTATACAAAGGGAATAGAGGGAGAGGCCGTTTATCTGGACGGAAGCTACGGAATTGAATTATGCGATGTGGAGCCTCTGGCGGATTCGTATACGATTTCTTTCTGGATGAAGGTGGAAGAGCTTTATGACTGGTCGCCTTTCCTTATCATCGGTTCTAATCTGCTGGACCCGGATGTATCGCAGAACTATATTTGTTTTAATAAAAAGACGAACGAGGACGGCCAGGAGGTCGTGCCGATTTTCAATACCATCAACGCGTACTGCGGGAATTCCTGTGAGGTACGGCCGTCCCTGGAAGAAAAGAATTGTATCAATCTGTATGAATGGAACTATATTACGATTCGTGTGGACGGGACAAAGGTATCGGAAGAGGATACGAGTAAAGTAACCGCATATCTGTATATCAATAGCGAAATGATTGGAAGCAGCGAAGTTTCCAAGATGAGCTTTGAAGCTACCAATATGCACGCGTATCTCGGAATCAACTGCCATGACCAGTTGTTTAAGGCGTGCTATGATGAGGTCCGTATCTGGAACATGCTGCTTAGCGAAAGCCAGATTAACGATATGTACATAGCATATATTCAGAACAGGGATAATTAATACGGATAAAAACTGAATAAAATTGCGCTGTGGATTAATGAAAAAATGAGAATGTCCGATATATAAAGTACAGAGAATGGCAGTTTTTGGCCAGACTGTCATTTTTTGCAACTAAACGATGTTCAGCCACGGATGGTGTTTTTATGGAAAATGAGTTTCCCTGAAGATATCATCCTTTTTTTATGCACAGGCCCGCACAGAGGAATATGCCACTAAAGCGGCGTGCGGGCCGCGCGGCGAGTAGGGGAAGAAGGCTCTTCCCTACTCGATTGTTACATTATTCTGCAACTGCATGGCATGGGCTGAAACAAAAAAGAAGGAGGTATCATTGCGAATTAATTCCAGCACGATAGGAATGGAATCCGCCAGAAGTTATTCTTCTGTAACACGAAGAGCTGCCTGGACACACACCTGGACTTATGCAGGCAGCGGCAGAAAGCTGAAAAACGGAATAGGAAACGGACTTCCAGAGAGCTTTCTTGGAATGGGAAAAGAAGACAAAGACGCGAAAGAGAGTAGTAATGCGCAGACTACGCTGGAAGACGTCTCTCTTCATTTCCGCAATCTGTCCAATACGGACAGGGTAACGGCAAGCAGCGAGGAAAAAGATGCAAGAGAAAATATCAGACAGCATTGTATGAGATTTTTGATGTACTTGCTGTTTGGAGATGAGCACAAGCCTGAACTGGATGAAATCTGGGGAGGCACCGGAGGCTCGTCATTTGCCGAGTACCGGACTTACGGTTATACGAGTCAGTATTATCACAGCGAATCGGAAACGACGTCTTTTTCCACGAAAGGCATCGTCAAAACGGCCGACGGCAGAGAAATCAGTTTCGGGCTGAATCTGGAGATGAGCAGAAGGTTTACGGAGTATTATGAAGAACGCCATGATATCGGCGTATTAAAATGTACGGACCCGTTAGTTATCAATCTGAACGGAAACATTGCCGGGCTCTCCGACCAGACATTTTTCTTTGATTTGGACGGCGACGGGGAGAAAGAAGAAATTTCCTCTTTAAATGCGGGAAGCGGCTATCTGGCGCTTGACTTAAACGAGGATGGCATTATCAACGATGGCAGCGAACTGTTCGGAACAAAGACAGGAAACGGATTTGCGGATTTGGCGAAGTATGACCAGGACGGCAACGGCTGGATTGACGAAGACGATGAAGTATGGAGTAAACTGCTGATTTGGGCGAAGGATGAGAACGGAAAGGATAAACTGTATCATCTTTCGGAAGCAGGAGTCGGCGCCATTTGTTTACAGAATGCCCAGACGGAATTCTCCCTTAATTCCGCCAGGGATAATCATACGAACGGCGTGCTCAGGAATACGGGCATTTTCCTGTATGAGAATGGAAACGTCGGTACCGTCCAGCATCTTGACCTGGCGAGGTAAAAATTTTCGTGTAGTATGAACTGGGACACTCTTACATACAATGAAGAAGAGGTGTCCCGATGAATATATTTAGAATCGTCCCAAAAAAAACAGACAAAAGGAAGTACGACGACAGCCCGCGGCGGGATGTCATTACGCTCCTTTTGTTTGTTTTTTTACTGCCTTATGTAACGGCCTGTCTGTGGGGGCATATCGGAGAAGAAACCGAAGTCTTTTACCGGGAAGAGGAAGAAAACGAATGGCTGGATAGGCGTTATGAAGTCGCTATTTCCGGGAACTGGGGAAAAAAGAAGATGACTATGCAGGAATATCTGATTCGGAAACTGTATCTGGTCATGCCGGAGGAAGAGGACGGGGCTTCCTGGGAGATAGAAGCGTTAAAGGCGCAGGCGGTGCTGCTTCGGACGGAGTTGTGGTCCCTTATTCTCGAAAAAGAACCGTCGGAGGACGGGCCGCTTGTGATTCAGGAAGAGGCTTTATTATATCCGGAAGAAAGTCCGGATATTGCGGGAAGCGATACGCCGTACCGGAGAGCCGTGCTGGAAACGGACGGTATTTTCCTTTCCTATGGCGAGGAGCCCGTCAAGGCGGCTTTTTTTCCTGTCAGCAACGGCAGGACGCGGAATGCGGCGGAAGCATTACAAAGCGATAAATACCCTTATCTGGCGGGCACAGAGTGCGGACAGGATATTATGGCAAAACAGTATCAGAGCCAGGTCGTGATGGAAAAAGAGGAGTACTGCAGAGCGGTGAAAACACTGTTTGCGGCGGAGGGAGCGGAGCCGGAATTATGGAACGGCATTACATTTGCCTATGACAGCGCCGGATATGTCACGGAAGCGGTGTTTATGGACTGTAAGTGCAGCGGCGAGACATTCCGCGATGCGCTTCATCTGAACTCGGCCAGCTTTCGTGCAGAATGGGGAGAGGAAGAGGTGACCTTTTATGTAAAAGGCGTGGGACACGGTTTTGGAATGAGCCAGTACGGAGCGGAGCAGAAAGCGGCCGATGGAGAATTGTTTGACAAAATTTTGAAGGATTACTTTTTTCAGGCAGAATTACTAAAAATTGAATAATGTGTCAGATTCGGGAAAGAATAAACACCAGAAATTCATTTCTCAAAATAACCAGGAAGGATAACAGGAGGCAAAGTTGAAATTATGAGTATGAGAAGGAATAGAAATGGTGTGAAAAAGGAACGAATCATTATGCTGGCATCATCTGCGCTGGTGCTGACCGCGCTGACTGTAACGGGCGTTTATGTCAGAAGTAGCCACCGGAATATCAACGAAAACAATGTGCTGGATTTGACCGCGATTGAAAGCGGGGCGGAAGAGAGCGCGGAAAATACCGTGGCCGGCGAGGATATGGGAACGATTTTCGCGGAAGTGGGAACCGATGACCTGGACTATGACCCTTTTTTCCAGGAAGCAAATTCCGCTAATGTAGAAAATGAGAGAAAGACCGGAATCACGCCGGATAAGCCGTCCGGGGAGTCCGGAGAGGGAAATAATGCTCCGACAGACCAGAACGCGCCGGCGGAGCAGAGCGATAAGAAGACATCGGACAAGTCCGCCGGAGAGAAAGAAAAAGAGCAGAAGAGCGGAGAAGACGAGGGAATGTTTGACGAGTCTTCGGAGACAATGACGGAAACGCCGGAAGATACGGAAGCCATTGCAACAACAGTACAGCCCGTGTTGGATTTCGGCGATGAGGATAAGCTGGTGTGGCCGATTGTTGGCGATATTCTGATTAATTACAGCATGGACAAGACCATTTATTTTCCGACCCTTCAACAGTATAAATATCATCCGGCAATCGTTATTTCCGCAACGGAAGGCGAGGCAATAACGGCAGCGGCGGAAGGCAGAGTGACCTCGGTATCCTATGACCCGCAGCTTGGCAATACCATTGTAATGGATTTGGGCAATCAGTATGAACTGACCTACGGACAGCTCGATAATATTACGGTAAGTGAAGGCAGTTATGTGACGACAGGAGACATTATCGGCAGCGTGGCCTCTCCCACCAAGTATTACAGCACGGAAGGCGCAAACGTCTATTTCAAGCTGACTAAGAACGGGGAACCGGTGAATCCGATGCAGATGCTGAAAGAATAATTTCTTTCAGTGTATGAAAGAAGTTATTCTTTCAGCGGCGAGTTTGTGCGATGCCCTGTTGGGGGCATCGGCACAAACGTCGCGGGGTGTTGGGAAATATTGAAATAAATGATGAAGAATTAAAAATAGCGGTAAGTAGAATGAAAGCGCGGGACGGGAGATTTTATGCTGACGATAATTCATGGCAAAGTAATAACGATGGCGGGGAAAGACTATGAAGACGGCTTTGTGAGCATTCAGGACGGAAAGATTTCCGCTGTCGGCGATATGGCGGACTGCCCGGCACGAAAAGGAGACGACGGCGTTATCTGTGCGGAAGGAAACCTGGTTATGCCCGGCATCATCGAAGCGCACTGTCATATGGGAATTACCGAGGAAAAGAAAGGGATGGAGGGGGACGACTGCAACGAAAATGTAGACCCCGTCACGCCTTATCTGCGCGCCATTGATGCTATCAATCCGATGGACGCAGCCTTTGATGATGCGCTGCGCGCGGGCATTACTTCCGCGATGGTTGGGCCCGGAAGCTCCAACGTGGTGGGCGGCCAGTTTGCCTTCATCAAAACCCACGGAAGATGTATCGACCAGATGATTGTGAAAGCGCCCGCCGCGATGAAAGTTGCCTTCGGAGAAAATCCGAAGGTAAATTTTTCCGGACAGAACGTGTCGCCGGCTACCCGCATGGCCATTGCGGCGATGCTGCGGGAAGAGCTGTTTAAGGCACGGGAATATCAGAGAAAACGGAAATCGGACAAAAATCAGGAAAAGGATTTCCGCTATGAATGCTGGCTTCCCGTGCTGGAAGGGCAGATTCCGTTAAAAGCCCATGTTCACCGGGCGGATGATATTTTAACCGCAATACGGATTGCGAAAGAGTTTCATCTGTCCATGACGCTGGACCATTGCAGTGAAGGACATTTAATTGCGGAAGAAATCAAAGAAAGCGGATTTCCGGCAATCGTCGGCCCGGATATGGCAAGCCGGAATAAAATAGAGGTGCAGAATATGGCCTTTAAGACCGTCGGCATCCTGAACAGGAAGGGCGTCTGCACGGCAGTTACGACCGACCACCCCGTTTCCATGATACAGTTTCTGCCAATCTGCGCGGGCCTGGCGGTCAAGTCGGGGCTGCCTTCCCAGGAAGGGCTCCGTTCCATCACGATTAACGCGGCAAGAATATGCGGCACTGCAGACCGGGTAGGAAGTCTGGAGCCCGGAAAAGACGGCGATGTAGTCATATTTGACGGCAATCCCCTGGAAGTATTTACCAGCGCATTATGTACGATAATAGAAGGAAAAATTGTATATCAGGATGAAAAATTTCAGGGTTTGTGTTAAACTATGTAATAAATCCAGAAGTTCATTACACAAGGAGAGCGCATATGAAAAAAAAGTATTTTTCCAGTATCGCGCCTGTATTGCTGTGCGCTGTTCTCCTGTCGGGATGTACGGAGACGGGAAATGCTCCGGCGTCCGGGGACGGGCAGCAGACACAGGAAGATGAGATTGTCAGCCTGGGACTGACGCCGGAATTTGATTATGAAGTGCCGTTAAACCTTCCGAACATTATCGTAGACCAGGTGGGTTATGCCGTTCACAGTAATAAAATCGCAGTATTTCGGGGAGAAACGCTGCCCGATACATACGAACTGATAGATGTGGAAACGGGAAAAGTCGTTTATACGGGTTCCATCAAGGAAAAAGGATATAATGAAACGACCGGTGAACAAATCAGCTATGGCGACTTTACGGATTATAAGACGGAGGGGAGTTATTATCTTCAGGCGGAGATGATAGGACAGTCCTATGTTTTTGTCATTTCGGAAGACCCTTATGGCATTCTTTTTGATTCGGCTTTGAAACAGTATTATTACAGCCGCTGCGGCCTGACTCTTTCGACGGAGCTTGCGGGCGATGCGGCGCACAATGCCTGTCATACCAAAACGGCGGAACTCAAGGAAGATACCTCGGTACAGCTGGATGTATCGGGGGGATGGCATATTGACGAAAACGGAACGCGGAAGGTGACGGACGGGTGCCGGTCGGTAAATAATCTGCTGCTTTCCTATGAATTGTACGGGGATATTTTTACGGATGATACGGGAATCCCGGAAAGCGGGAACGGCATCCCGGATTTGATGGATGAGGTGAAATACGAGGCGGACTGGCTTCTGAAAATGCAGGATGCCACCAGCGGCGCGGTTTATTCATCGGTCAGCGCGATAGAGGATTCCGACACGTCATACCGGCTGTATGTGGAAGCGGTAACGATGGACGCGACCATTCAGTTTGCGGCAACGATGGCAAAGTTCAGCTATCTGTATCAGACTTATGACAGGGAATTTGCGACAATATGTCTGAAAGCGGCCGACAGGGCTTACCGTTATGCGGGACAGTATCTGGATGATGTTTCGCCGGAAGAATATTTTCATGCAGCGGCGGAGCTGTACCGGGCGACAGGCGCTTTCCAGTACAGGGAAACCGTGCACCGGTATCTGAACGGAGAGGCCGGGCTGAATCTGGATAACGATTATGTTTTCTGGGGAAGCGTCGTATATCTTTCTACCAAACAACAGGTGGACGTAAATTTGTGCGAAACGTTGATTACCAGACTGCTGGCGGATGTGGAGCAGATTTCTTATGACTCCAAGAAATCCAAATATCTGACGGAGGGAAATAAGGAGCAGGACAACAACTGTGAACTGCTTCGGAAGATGGTAAGGCTTGCCGTGGTAGACCACATTATTACGAACCATGAATATATGATGGTGCTGGAAAACCATCTGCATTATTTCCTGGGAAGAAATGCGGCCTGTATCAGTTATCTTGATAATGCGGGGAGCAGAAATTATATGTCGGTCGATGCGCGGATGGGAATCATGAAACAGATTGACCACGATGCGGAACTCATCGTTCTGCTGAGCGCGGTTCAGGATAACTTACGCACTGTGGAAGAAAGCAATACGGAATAGAAGAACAACTGCATCCATAATAAGAGCTGGTCAATATCAGACCAGCTCCTTGTTTTTAAAATATGTCTCTTTGATAATTTCCTGAACTTTCGCGCCGATTTTCTTTTTTTCCTCCCGCGTCATTTCATTCATATAGACAGGTTTTCCATATTCGAGAACGACGTGTGCTTTTTTGATTTTCGGAAGATGGTCTTCAAAAATAGCGGCCGCGTTATTGATGCTCATGGGAATAATCGGACAGCCTGTTTTCTCCGCAATTTTGAAACTTCCCTCGTGGAACGGAAGGAAAGTGTCGTTGACTTTGTTTCTCGTGCCTTCCGGGAAAATACAGATGGAAATGCCTTCGTTTATCTTTTCGATTCCTGAAAGAATGGTCTTCATGCCCTGTTTGATATCTTTTCTGTCAAGGAACAGACAATGCAGATATTTCATCCAGTCTTTCAGCAGCGGATAGCGGAGCATTTCTTTCTTGGCAATATATCCGGTGGGCCTCGGAACCCGGATATAAGTCATGAGAATATCGAAATAACTCCGATGGTTGCCGATATAGAGAACCGGCCGGTCTTTCGGTACGTTTTCCTCTCCGATGACGGTAATTGTGACGCCGGTTATCCACAGACAGCCGCGGAACGCCCATTTGACAATGGCAAGGGAACTGCGGTTCTTTAAATCCATATTGAATTTACCAATAATGTATTCGGCGATTAAGAGCGGAATACTGCAGACCAGAAACAGAATAACAAAAAGAACAAGCGCGATAAATCGAATCATAGTGTCAGCAGACCTTTCTATATATTACATTTGTATACAGAATGACTATCAGTGCACTCTGCAATGTGTTTTCACAATATTATATAGGATTATCCTTTTTTAATCAATAGGAATAGACTTTCCGGTTCCCTAATAAATTATTAATAACAACGCCATATCGTCACAGACTGGCATGGAAAGGAAAAGAAACAGAATGAAGGAATTGGAAAAAAGGCTGCTTAGCGCGCTGCTCGTATGCCTGCTCTGCGTCTGCGTCATCGCCTGTGGAGCCAGACAGGACCCGATGGAAAAAATCAAAGACCTGGAGTTTACCGTGATTGCGGAGGATAAACTGCCCGATGAACTGCTTGCCACAATTGAGGAAAAGAAGGCTTCCCCTTTTAAAATCACTTTTCAGGACCAGGGATTTCTTTATATCTGCGTCGGCTACGGAGAACAGGAAACTGCCGGGTACAGCATTGCGGTCAACGCCCTTTATGAAACGGGAAACGCGGTTTATATTGATACGAATCTGATAGGGCCCGGCCCCGAAGAAAAAGGAAAACTCACGCCTACATATCCCTATGTTGTTGTGAAAACAGAAAACGTGAATAAATCGGTAGTGTTTGACTGAAATTTGTGATATGTGATAGACTGATAAAAAGACCGGAACAGGCGGACATAAAAGCCGAGGCCGGAAAGGAGAATACCGGAAGATGATTCATATTACGGACGGATATGTAATAGACCCGAAAACGAACTTTCAGGGGTATCGGGATATTCTGATAAAGGACGGTAAGATAGCGGCGGTGGCGGAGCGGGGAACGCCGCTTGCGGCGTTATTACAGCGCGCCGGGGAAACGGAGGCGGTGGAGCACATCGACGCGGCTGGAAAGATTATCGCGCCGGGGCTCGTGGACGTTCATGTGCATTTCAGGGACCCCGGTTTTACCCATAAGGAAGATATTGAAAGCGGCGCGGCGGCGGCGGCAAAGGGCGGTTTTACTTCCGTCGTGCTGATGGCGAACACGAAACCGCCCGTGGATAATGAAGAAACGCTGGCCTATGTTCTGGGGAAGGGCAGGGAGACCGGGCTTCACATCTATACCTGTGCCAATGTGACCGTCGGGATGAAAGGGCGGGAAATCGTGGATATGGAAATGCTGAGCCAGGCGGGGGCGGCGGGTTTTACGGACGACGGCGTTCCGATTCTGGACGAAACGCTGCTGCGGGAAGCGCTCCGGCGGGCGGCGAAGCTGCATAAGCCCGTCAGTCTGCATGAAGAGAACCCTTCCCGTATTGCCAACAACGGCATTCATGCCGGCGAAGCGGCGGCTTATTACGGAATCGGCGGTTCCCCGAGAGAAGCGGAAATCTGCATGGTGGAACGGGATATTCGGATTGCGCTGGAGGAGGAAGCGGATTTATCGATTCAGCATATCAGCACGAAAGAGGCGGTGGAACTTGTCCGTCAGGCGAAAAAAAAGAGCGCGCATATCTGGGCTGAAGCGACGCCTCATCATTTTACCCTGACGGAAAAAGCGGCGATTGTGCACGGCACGCTGGCCAAGATGAATCCGCCGCTTCGGGAAGAATCGGACCGGATGGCGATTATCGAGGGATTACGGGATGGGACAATCGACATGATTGCCACCGACCATGCGCCTCACAGCGCGGAAGAAAAAGCAAAGCCCATTACCGAGGCGCCAAGCGGAATCATCGGGCTGGAAACGGCTTTATCCCTGGGCATCCGGGAACTGGTCGCTCCGGGCTATCTTACCCTGATGGAACTGCTCGGTAAAATGAGCTGTGCCCCCGCTGTCCTGTATGGTCTGGACGCCGGGTATCTGGCGGAAAAAGGTCCGGCGGATTTGGTGATTTTCGATAAAGACGCGGTCTGGAGGGTGGAAAAGGACGGTTTTGCGTCAAAGGCGGCCAATTCTCCTTTCATCGGGGAAGAAATGCCGGGCGTCGTCGTATATACGATATGCAGCGGAAAGATAAAGTACCATGCGGAGTGAAAGTGCGCCTCCGCCAGAGACCGATGCTCTGTCAGGGTGGAGGCTGAGCTTTCAGAAAAAAGAAGGGCGGGAAAAAGAATGTCACAGAAGAAAAAAACGATAACGAAGGTTTGGCAGCAGACGGAAATTGCGCCGCAGATTTTTGATTTATGGCTGGAGACGGAACTGGCCCAGGATGCACGGCCCGGGCAGTTTGTGGGGCTTTATCCGAAAAGCGGGGCAGAGCTTCTGCCAAGACCAGTCAGTATCTGCGAGGCGGATAAAACGAATAACAGACTGCGTCTCGTGTACCGTATCGCCGGAAAGGGGACGAAAGAATTTTCACACTTAAAGGCGGGCGGCAAAATTGCCGTGCTCGGCGTTCTCGGTAACGGTTTTCCGCTGGGGAAGGCGGAAGGAAAGAAAGTCTTCCTGATGGGCGGCGGAATCGGCATTCCGCCGATGCTGCAGTTGGCAAAGGAGCTTTCAGCGGAAAAACAAATTATCCTCGGCTACCGGAACCGGGATTTGTTCCTGGCGGAGGAACTGGGAAGGTACGGAACAGTATATACAGCGACGGAAGACGGAAGCGTCGGATGCCGTGGCAATGTGATGGATGCCATTCGTGAAAACGGCCTGAATGCGGAAATCATCATGGCCTGCGGCCCGATGCCGATGCTGCGGGCAGTCAAAAAGTACGCGGAAGAAAACGGAATAGAGGCATATCTGTCACTGGAAGAGCGGATGGCCTGCGGTGTGGGTGCATGCTTGGGCTGCGTCTGCAAAACCAAAGAGGTGGACCGGCATTCCCATGTGCACAATGCGCGCATTTGTACGGACGGTCCGGTATTTGAAGCAAAAGAGGTGGATATCTGATGAATACGAAAGTGACAATCGCGGGAGTAACTTTTCAAAATCCGGTCATGACGGCATCGGGAACCTTCGGTTCCGGCATGGAATACGGCGAGTTTGTAGATTTGAACAGACTGGGGGCGGTCGTGACCAAAGGCGTCGCAAACGTGCCCTGGCCGGGCAATCCGACGCCGAGAGTGGCGGAAGTCTACGGAGGGATGTTAAATGCCATCGGTCTGCAGAATCCGGGCATCGATGTACTGATAGAACGGGATATTCCGTTTTTAAAACAGTATGATACGAAAATCATCGTCAATATCTGCGGAAAGACCGTGGAGGATTATCTGGAAGTGGTGGAACGGCTTGGGGACGAGCCTGTTGATATGCTGGAAATCAACGTGTCCTGTCCGAATGTTAAGGAAGGCGCAATCGCTTTCGGACAGAAGGCGGATGCCCTGTATAACATTACTTCCCAAATCAAAAAAAAGGCGAAACAGCCCGTTATTATGAAGCTGAGCCCCAATGTGACGGATATTGCGGAGATGGCAAAGGCCGCGGAAGCAGCGGGCGCGGACGCACTTTCCATGATTAATACGATTACGGGGATGAAAATTGATGTTTACCGGAAAAAGTTTGTGCTCGCCAATAAAACGGGAGGGCTCTCCGGCCCGGCCATCAAACCCGTAGCCGTCCGGATGGTATATCAGGCGGCGCATGCCGTGAAGATTCCGATTATCGGAATGGGAGGCATTGCGACGGCGGAGGACGCTGTGGAATTTCTGTTAGCCGGAGCGACGGCGGTGGCGGTCGGCGCCATGAATTTTGTGAATCCCTATGCGACGGTGGAGGTTGTGGAAGGAATCGAAAAATATATGGTGCAGACCGGAGTGGAAGATGTGAATGCGCTTATCGGCGCAGTCGTGGAATGAAGATTCTGGCTTTGAATAAGGAGCATTAATTGTCATAACAAGCCTTCATGCGGCATACAATACAATAAGTAACCGCATGGAGGTATTTTTGTGGAATTAGTGAAAAAGAAGATACATATGGACCGCATTGCCAGCAAAGCCGGAACCCAGATGGTGTTGGAAGAGGATGTAAATATATCGGATAACAGACCGGACGCCAGTCATTTGATTGCCGTCAAAGGGGACGTTATCATGGATGAAGTCCGCGTGGGCGACGACCGTGTCAGCTTAAAGGGCAGACTGCAGGTGCAGATGTTGTATCTGACGGAAGAGGAAGGCATGTGCGCCAGTATGACGGCGGAATTCCCGCTGGAAGAAAAAATCAATATGGAAGGAGTCCATAACGGCGATACGGTGCTCCCCTCCTGGGTCATCGAGGATTTGACGGTCGGGCTCATCAATTCCAGAAAAATAAGCGTACAGGCGATGATTTCCTTTGAACTGGAACTGGAAGAAAAGGCGGAACAGGAAGCGGCGGTGGACATTTATCATGAAGAGCCTGTCGAATACCGCAAACAGGTTTATCCCCTGCTGCAGATGGCGGTCAACAAAAAAGACATTTTCCGCGTGAAAGAAGAAATGGAACTGCCCAGCAATCTGCCAAATGCGTTCCAGATAATCTGGCACAGCATTTCTCTGCATAACATAGAATTTCGGGCGCTGGATGAAAAAATCGCATTACAGGGTGAGATGAAAGCCTTTTTCCTGTATGAAGGGGAAGGAGATAACGATAAAACGCTCTGGTATGAAAATACGGTGCCTTTCAGCGGCATGATAGAATGCCACGGATGCCGGGAAAACATGATACCGGATATCCGCTATACGACCTCCCAGTGTAATGTGGAAATCAAACCGGACTTCGACGGGGAAGAGCGGGTTTTCTGTGTGGAAAATGTGCTGGATTTGGAAATACGGCTTTACGAGGAAGAAAATCTGGAAGTGCTTTCGGATATTTACGGGGTATCGAAAGAAATCGAAGCGGTGACGACCGAAGTATCGCTCAAAGGCCTGTTACAGCACAGCAGCGGAAAATGCAAGGTGGCGGAACATGCCAGGATTCAGAATACGGAAATGCACATGTACCAGCTGATACACAGTGAGGGAGAAATTCAAATCGAAGAGCAGTCCGTTGTGGAGAACGGCATTGCCGTAAGCGGCATGCTGCATGTGACGACCATCTATCTTTGTACCAATGGGCAGAATACGCTGTATGCGACGAAAAGCTCTCTGTCTTTTAAACAGGTTATCGACGTGCCGGGGATTACGGAGTCCTGTGCGTATCATATTCACTGGAATCTGGAACAGCTTCTCGTGACGATGTTAGACAGCGATGAGCTGGATATCAAGGCGGCGATGAATTTCGAGGTTCTTGTTTTTACCTCCGGAAAGGCGGACCTCGTTACGGATATCAGAGTGGAAGACCTGGATATGAACAAAATCAGCGAGCTTCCCGGTATTGTCATTTACATTGCAGGCACCGGAGATACCTTATGGGATATCGGTAAAAAATATTATGTGCCGATTGCGCAGTTAAAAGAGGTAAATGAACTCGTTTCGGAAGAAATTAAGGCGGGGGATAAGATTCTTGTTGTAAAGGGCGTTTCCTGAGAAAATAAGTAGAAAGTGCGGGCTGGCCGGGGAGAATCGGCTGGTCTGCGCTTTTTCCTTTTACTTTTGGGAAAACATATGATATGATAGTACAGGAATCTTGCTCAGCTATTACGAGCCAATAGGGGGAAAGAATATGAAACGCAAAGGACATGACCATAGGGAATCCTTTTCCATACTGTTTATTTCCCATGCGGGGCAGAGGAACCGACAGTTTAATATTTCACAGACAGCATCCCGCGTTCTTCTCTTTCTGCTGATTTTCCTGGTACTGGTACTGTTTGGCAGCGCCGGCGTTCTCGGATGGATGATTTATCAGAACGGCGTGCCCGGAACCGGGCAGAACAATCTGCGTGCGGAACTGGACATGCAGACACAGCTGGTTCAGCAGTTAGAGGCGGAAAAGGAAAGCCTGAACAATGAAATGCAGGCGCTTGCACAGGAGAATGAAGAGCTGCGCAGCCAGGCGGCGGCAGCGGCAGCGGCGCCGGACAATGAGGAGGAAACCGGGGAGCCGGAAGAAGCGGCCGAAACGGATGACGGAATCCCAAGACGATATCCGTCTTCGTCCACGAGCAGTCTGATATCGAATTACTCGGAAGAAGAGCCATATTTATCGATTAGCATGCACGAGGAAGGAAATATTGTTGCGACGGGCAACGGTACGGTTATTACGGTTTCATCAGACGACACTTATCCCGTTATCGTGGAAGTGGAACATGCAAAAGGCTATAAGACGCGTTATCTGTGCCGTCAGGAGGCGGAAGTAAAGGCGAGCGAAGGCGCACAGGTAGAGGCGGGAGATACTTTGTTTACGATTACAACGGATGAGACGCAGCTGGATTATCAGATTCTTTTTGAGGAAGAAGCGATAGACCCGCTTACAGTCATAGAGGCGAAAGGATAAAAGGAGGAATTTAATCATGATGAATAAGAACAAGAACAAAAACAACACAATGGAGTTAAAAGCCAAAATCGGCACGGTAATCGGCCCGGGAGCAGTCTTTGACGGAAATTTTGATACGCCTGAGTCCGTCAGGGTGGACGGAACGGTAAACGGGAACTGCAACTGTAAGGAGCTGCTTATTGTCGGCGTAGAAGGCAAAATCAAAGGGGACATTACTTCCCAGAACGTCATTATTTCCGGTAAAGTGGAAGGTGATATCGTTGCCAGCGGAAAGCTGGAACTGCTTTCTACGGGAAAACTGGTCGGCAATATCACCGCAAGGTCTCTTGTTGTGGATGAGGACGCCTGCTTCGACGGAAGATGTACGATGACTACAACGGCTGATACCACATCGTCTATCTACGATAAAGATAAGAACAGCAGCGATAAGAACAAATCGGAAGATACCTCTGCGGAGACGGATAATAAGGATAGTAAAGATAATAATTATAAGAAGAGATATTAAAGGAAAGCGTTTCTGGAGTATAGACAGGTAGGTGCAGAGCGTACATAAAAAAGAGCCGTTTGTAAATGATGGAAATCATCTGCAAACGGCTTTTTTGTGTTATTCCGGCCGGATAACGATTCTGTCCCCGTCGGGAATCACGATGGTATCGTTTCTGTCTTTTCGGAGGGAGGCTCCTGTTGCAGTAACGCCTGTTACGTTAATAAGGCGGACAACATAAGGTTTGGATGCGGCGGCCTGTATCAGTATTTCGCCGTCCTGCTTTCTGGCGGAAATCTTCAGTTCGCTTTCGCCCTTTTCGTTATAGATGACGCCGGATGTCTCCTGTCCCTCTTTCAGGAAGTAAATTCTGATTTCGGCATCCATCGCGTAATCGTAATCTGCTCTGTCGTCCCGCCCCGTTGCGATGATGCTGTTTTCCTTAACCATCAGCGGAAGATGCAGATAATCATATTCTTTTTCCACCCAGAGGCCGCCTTCCATTTCTTCCCCGGTGAAAAAGTCCGTCCAGGTTCCCTTCGGAAGATAAAAGATGCCTTTGCTCTCATCGTTGAAAATAGGAGCGACTAACAGACTGTCGCCGAGCATATACTGTTTATCCAAATAAAGACAGTTCCGGTCTTGGGTAAATTCTAACGCCATGCTGCGCATGGTCGGAATGCCGGAGCGGGAAGTGTCAACGGCGGTTTTGTATAAATAAGGCATCAGCGATGCTTTCAGCTTGGTGAAATGCCTGACGACATCGACGGCTTCCTCATCGTACAGCCAGGGCACGCGGTAGGAATGGCTGCCGTGCAGACGGCTGTGGGAGGAAAGCAGCCCGAAAGCGACCCACCGTTTGTAAACGTCCGCAGTGGAAGTGCTTTCAAAACCGCCGATATCGTGCGCCCAGTAGCCGAAACCGGACATCAGAAGGGAAAGGCCGCCGCGCAGACTTTCTTCCATCGATTCATAATCGGACCAGCAGTCGCCGCCCCAGTGAACGGGAAATTTCTGGCCGCCCACGGTGGCGGAGCGGGCGAACAGCACGGCCTCGCCTTTGCCGCGCTTCTTTTCCAATAATTCATAAACCGTCTTATTATACAGATAAGTGTAGAAGTTGTGCATTTTCTCCGGGTCTGAGCCGTCGTGATAAACGCAGTTTGTGGGAATCCTTTCGCCGAAGTCCGTCTTGAAGCAGTCCACGCCTATGTCGAGCAGCGCTTCCAGCCTGTCCTGATACCATTTGCATGCTGCCGGATTGGTAAAGTCAACAAGCGCCATGCCCGGCTGCCACATATCCCACTGCCAGACGTCGCCGTTTGGCCGTCTGAGAAAATACCCTTTTTCCATGCCTTCCGCAAAAAGGACGGATTCCTGACCGATATAGGGATTAATCCAGACACAGATATTCAGCCCTTTTTCTTTGATTCTCCGAAGCATTCCGGCGGGGTCGGGAAACACTTCGTCATCCCAGACGAAGTCGCTCCAGTGGAAGCCCTTCATCCAGAAGCAGTCGAAATGGAAAGTGCGCAGCGGAATATCGCGTTCCAGCATCCCGTCGATGAAACTCATGACGGTTTCTTCGTCATAATTGGTCGTAAAGGAGGTGGAAAGCCACAGGCCGAAGGTCCAGGGAGCCGGTAAAGAAGGCTTTCCGGTCAAATCGGTATACCGCATCAGAGCTTCTTTCATGGTCGGCCCGTTGAAAAAGAAATAGTCGAGACTGCCGCCTTTGACGCAGAAAGAAGTCTTTGTGACATTTTCCGTTGCAAATTCAAAAGAAACGCGTTCCGGATGGTTCACGAGCACGCCGTACCCTTTGCTTGAAAGATAGAACGGAATATTTTTATAGGACTGTTCCGTGCTGGTGCCGCCGTCTTCGTTATAGATTTCCACGGTCTGCCCGTTTTTGACAAAAGGCGTGAAACGTTCTCCAGTGCCATAGAACAGCTCCCCTACGCCGATGCTTAACTGCTGGCGCATCCAGGTATCTTCCAGGTCGCCGTTTAAGTCAAAACAGTCCCCGGTCCAGTTTTCCTTCATCATTGCCAGGTCTTTCGGGCCGCTCGCGGTGATGGTCCTGCCGTCTCTGATATAGCGCATATACCAGTCTTTTTTTCCGATTTCCAGAGAAAGCGAGCCGCTTGTGACGGTCAGCGTCTCTTCCGTTTCTTCCACCTGTAAGGTCTGGGGATTGCCCAGATTAAGCTCAAATTCCGGCGCTTTGGGCAGCGTTCCCATATAATGTGAGGTCTGGACCCGGAGCACATCGGGAAGCGGCGAAGTGATGCGTATCGTCAGATTTGCGCCGCCGAGCGTGTCGCCACGGCCTCTTATCGGGTGCGTGGGAGCGCACAGAACAACTTCTTTTTCCTTGACGGCGGCGTGATAAACCAGCGTAGGTGAAAAACAGCTGACTCCTTCCTTTAGGAGCCAGCATCCGTAATTGAATTTCATGGTAACCCTCCATTCTGCAAAGGCGGCCCGCCGGGAGATGCCGGGGGCGGCTTTTATGAGTAGATTATCGGACTATATTAGTTAGATTATAATGGTCAGGAAGAAGCCTGTAAAGAAGAATCCGTTACGACGGCATCCCCAAAATTCCAACCGGGGGGGGGTAATTCTGCCGCACGGGAAATCTGGGCCGCCCGGTATTGGGAGGGTGTCATACGATAACGCAATTTAAAAGCGCGGACGAAGTTTTCCGGGTTTTCATAGCCGAGTGTGCGGCTGATTTCCGCGATGGTCATTTCCGAATTAACCAGAAAATTTTCGGCTTTCTGGAACCGGATTTTGCCGAGCAGCTCGGAGAAATTACAGCCAAGATGATTTTTCAGGTATTTGGAGCAGTAAGGTACGGTATAGTGAAGTCTTTCCGCCAGTGCGGAGAGCGTAATCGTATCATAGTGCTCGTAAATAAGAGATACAATTTCGCTGTTTCTGCCATTGCCGGGAGCGGTTCTGACGGCATCCTGGTGAGTGCGCAGCAGAGAAGTGGAAAGCAGCAGAATCATGCCGGAAAGGACTCTGTCCGTGTAGTCGTCGGCATGGGCCATAATATCGGTCATCTGTATCATAATATCCCGCATTTCCCTATTATGTCCGGTATGAAACAGGAGATAGGTCTCCGAATCGTCCCGGTAGAGACTGTTCATCAGAAAGTCACCCAGACAGTCCTGGCCTCTGAGAATGCCGGAAAAAATGTTCTCGAAAGCGTCCGGGTGTATCATGATGGTAACGCAGTCCATATTACTTTCCAGAGAATGTCTTGCTCTGGGCGGCAATATGTAGAAATCTCCGGTGCTAAACGTTTCCGGATGCCGGTTTATCAGGTGGGTTCCGCTGCCCGTCAATACATAAACCATTTCAAAAAAAGTATGGATATGTTCGGGATTGGGAAGAGACGGATTTTTCAGGACGATGATATTATGTTTAAATTCCTGTGCCGGATGATAGGTGTCCCGCATGAATTGAAGCATCTGCTCCCAGGTGATGACGGGGGCGAAACGTTTCGTTTTTTCTTCATTAGTTATCTGGTTTTTCATTGACAAATTGCTTTTTTGATTCATGTTTTTACAGCTTTCTGAAAGAAATTCCCTTTAATTTTAATACGAGTGGCGTAGACTCGAAAGCCCGCGCTGACGCGCTCTCTGTTTGACTTCGTCAAACGGCTTTCTCGTTAATGACCGCAGAAAAACAAATGCCGCTTTGCGGCGCTTGTTTTTCTTCTGCGGTCATTATAGCATAAACCTGCATAAAGGACAACTTGAAATGTTAAAAAATGATAGTCGATTTGATTAACCGCTGCTATGCTCAATCGTTTACGTTTCTGCTATAATTAAACAAAATGCTAAGAAAAAATGAAAAAAAGATGGAAAAATTGGACATCTTGACAGAAAGGATGGGGGATATGGCGAAAAAGAACGCAAATGCCAGAAAAGGAAAACAGAAACTTAGCATGCAGCTTTTGTGGAAACAGCGGTATTTATTGATGATGTCGCTGCCGTTCGTGATTTGGATAATTATTTTTAAGTACATACCGTTATGGGGCTGGACGATGGCCTTTCAGGAAGTGAAACCGGCAACCTTTGCAATACCAATCTGGGAGCGGGCTTTTACCGGATTTGCGAATTTTACGAAGGCTTTTAACGACAGACTTTTTAAACAGACGATGATTAATACAATCGGTATCAGTATTATTGATATCGGTATCGGTACGATTGTGGCGATTGCATTTGCAGTGCTTCTGAACGAAATGCAGTTTATGAAATTTAAGAAGCTGACACAGACGATTTCTTATCTGCCGCACTTCGTATCGTGGGTTATTATCGCGAGTATTGCGAAGAACATTTTTAATGACGGCGGCGTTATTGATACGCTGACGGGCGCAAACCTTCATTTGATGAGCACCAACTCCATCCTAATCTGGTTCGTTATCGTTATTATTAACTGCTGGAAGGAAATGGGATGGAATGCGATTATCTATCTGTCTTCGATGGCGGGCATCGACCCGGGACTTTATGAGGCGGCGAAGATGGACGGCGCCAACAGATGGCAGAGAATCTGGCATATTACCCTTCCGGGCATTCGTTCGACTATCATTGTTCTGTTAATTATGAATATCGGCGGCGCACTGAATGTCGGCATGGAGCGGCAGATGCTTTTGAGCAACCCGCTCGTACAGGCCCATACAATGGTTCTTTCCTGGTTCTCTTATGAAAGAGGTATCGGAACGGGCGATTACGGTCTCGGTACTGCCATCGGCGTATTCCAGTCCGTTGTCGGCCTGGCGCTTCTGCTGATTGCCAATAAGATTGCCGGTATGGTCGGCGAAGATAAGCTGATTTAGGAGGTGGGGATATGGTAGCGAAGAAAAAGACATGGTTCGACGTCGTGCTCGTGCTGTTTTTTGTTGTTATTATAGTTATAACACTGTATCCGTTCCTGAATGTGCTTGCAATTTCCTTAAACGATGCGACGGATACGCTGCGGAATATTAATTTTGTGATTCCGCGTAAATTTACATGGAGTAACTACAAATATGTATTTCAGGATGCGGATATTATTCAGCCCTTTTTCCTGTCTGTGGCGAAAACCATTGTAGGAACGCTGGCCGGCGTTATCTGTACCGCGATGTTAGCATATACGCTGAGCCGCCGGGATTTCATTTTCCACAAACCGTTTACGATTCTGTTCGTCGTTACGATGTATGTGAGCGGCGGCCTGATTCCGGAATACCTGCTGATTATGCGTACGCTGCGTCTCGGCAATAATTTTATGGTATATATACTGCCCGGTCTTATCTGGGTTTATAACATGATTCTGGTGCGTTCCTTTATCGACGGTCTGCCGACTGCACTGGAGGAAGCGGCGAAGCTGGACGGCGCCAATGACTTCCAGATATGGTACAAGGTCGTTATGCCGTTGTGTACGCCGGTTATTGCGACAATTGCGTTGTACTATGCGGTAGGCCAGTGGAACTCTTTCATGGACACTTATCTGTACGCGAAGAAGCTCCCGACTCTGCAGTATAAATTGTATGAAATCATGTCACAGGCACAGATGCAGCTCGATACCCATGCCACGAGCAATGTGACACAGGCCGTTACGCCGATGGCAATTCGTATGGCAGTTACGGTAGTGGCTACCGTTCCGATTATCGTTGTTTATCCGTTCTTACAGAAATATTTTGTAGGCGGCATGACAGTAGGGTCTGTGAAAGACTGATAAAAGTGGGATTGCTGCACAATCTGTACAAAAGCGATATTGATAAAATAATGCTATATGTCCTGAGCAATCAGGTGATATATAGAGAAAAAGGAGGATATTTTTATGAAAATGCGAAAAATTTTATCCGTCCTGACAGTGACGGCGCTCTGCGCAAGTATGCTGGCGGGATGCGGCGGCGGCTCCGGTGATGCTTCATCGAACAACGCCGGAGACAACAGCACAAGTACCAACACCAATACCAATACGGCTTCCGATGCTGGCACTGATAATGCTTCGTCAGGGGACGTGGCAGCGAGCGATGATACTTCTCCGATTACCTTTGAAGTATTCCTGACAGACGCAAACAATGACAGCTGGGATAACCCGGTTGGAAATGCAATTACCGAGGCGACTGGCGTTACATTGGATATTTCTTATCCGGTTTCTTCCCAGGGCGATGCGAAACAGGATGTTGCGCTGATGATTGCAAACGACGAATACCCGGATTTGATTTATTCCAAGGGTGAGGCGACACAGCTGTATGAAGCGGGCGCGCTGATTGATATGAGAGATTTGATTGAGCAGTATGGCCCCAATATTAAGAAGATGTATGGCGATGAGTTTGAAAAACTGAAATGGGGTCAGGGCGACGACGGCATTTACCAGCTTTCCTATGCGGGCGTCAGAGCGCAGACACTGAAAACTGGCGGTTCCTGTCAGATTCAGTTTGCGGCGCTGAAAGAAAACAATTATGAATATCCTACGACGCTGGAGGAGTATGAAGCGCTGATTAAGAAATATCTGGAAGCGCATCCGACGACGGAAGACGGTCTGGAAACTATCGGTATCACGATGAGCGCATCCGACTGGCACTGGATGATTACCCTCGGCAACCCGGCAGGCTTTATCGCAGACGCGGCACCGGATAACGGCCAGTGGGTGGTTGACGAGAATTATAACTGCTATTACAAACATACGACGCCGGAAGAGAAAGAATACTTCCAGTGGCTGTGCCGTATGTATGACGAAGGCATTCTCGACCCGAACTTTGCAACACAGACACATGACGATTACATCGCAAAACTTTCCAGCGGACGTGTTGTAGCGATTACGGACGCGGAATGGGATTACAATCAGGCGCAGCAGGTTCTGATTGCGGACGGCAAAGTGGATAAGACATATTGCGGACTTCCTGTAACGCTGCGTGCGGACCAGAAGGCGCCTACTCTGTTATATCAGGGACTTCAGGTAGGCTGGGGCATGGCGATTACCAAGAGCTGTGAAGACCCGGTACGTGCGGTCAAATTCCTTGATTTCCTCTGCTCCGATGAAGGTGCGGTTCTTCATAAATGGGGCGTAGAAGGCGTGAACTACTTTTTAGATGATAATGGCATGAGATATCGTACACAGGAAGAAATCGATGCTTCCAATTCCGACCCGGATTATGGTAAAAAGACAGGTGTCGGCAACTACACAGGATTCCCGATTTATGGCGATGGCGCTGAAGATGAGAACGGAAATCCCTATACGACGATAACAAGACAGTCTGTAAAAGATGAATACAACGAAGAGCAGAAAGCAGCCTGTGAAGCATGGGGCGTGGATATGTTAATCGATATTTTCCCGCAGCCCGATGAATTCGAAGTACCGCCGTACTCTCCGATATGGGCTTATCAGCTTCCTCAGGATTTGTTAAATACAGTGGACATTCTGAACGAAATCGCATGGCCGGGACTGGTAAAATGTGTAACAGGCGGTCAGGCTAATTTCGATGCGAACTGGGATGCAATGGTAGCGGAACTGGAAGCAAACGGCATGAATGAGGCAAATGCGGAAATGACAGCATTCCTTGCTGAAAAGATTGGCCAGTAAAGCGGATAACACCGTTGCGGAAACGGTTGTCACAGGCTGGAAATGCCATGATAATCAATAGATATAATTGGTAATATGTAAAAAGTAAAGGGTCTGATATCTTTATGGTGTTAGGCCCTTTCTGTCACATGGAATTTTTCCGGGCCCGTGCCGAAAACGGGATTGAAAAAACAGGGCTGAAAATGATTGCCAGAAAAGGAGGATTGGCGGTATGGAAGTAAAGAAAAATACACCCTTCTGGGATGTATCGTTATCCCTGGAGGAGCGGCTTGACTGGCTGATGTCGGAAATGACGCTGGATGAAAAACTGAGGATGCTTGCAACGAGGGTTCCGGCAATAGAGCGGCTGGGCATCCCGGCGATGTCGGTAGGAGGAGAAGCCGCGCATGGCGTGGAGGCGAGAAATGACCAGAACGAACTGGGCGGGCCGGAAGTAACGACTTCTTTCCCACAGCCTATCGGGATGAGCGCTACCTGGAACCCGGAACTGATTAAAAAGGCAGGAACCGTAACGGGAACAGAAGCGCGCGTTCTGTATCACCGCCACCCGGACAGAGGTTTAAGCCGCTGGGCGCCCACAATTGATTTGGAACGCGACCCGCGGTGGGGCAGAACGGAGGAAGGCTATGGCGAAGACCCTGTTCTGATTGGAGAAATGTCTTCCGCCTATATTCAGGGAATGCAGGGCGATGACCCTCACTATCTTCGTGTCGCGTCCACCCTGAAACATTTTTATGGAAACAATACGGAAGTGGGGCGGGGATGGAAAAATTCCTCTATCGACCCGCGTAACAAATACGAGCTGTATCTGGAACCGTTCCGCCGGGCCATCGAAAAAGGCGGTGCAGAGGCCATTATGACAGCCTATAATAAAATCAACGGTATTCCGGGCATGCTGAACCCGGAAGTCAGAACGATTTTAAAGGAGCAGTACGGTTTAAAACACGCGGTCTGCGACGGCGGTGCGATGGAGCTTGTGGCTGATTTCCATCACTACTGCGGTCTTCATGCGGAAACGATTGCAATGGCCTTAAAAGCCGGTGTGGATGGCATGTCGGATAACCCGGATGTGGTGGAGCAGGCGGCGAGAGAGGCTTTTGCACTCGGACTGATTACGGAAAAAGATGTGGACGAGGCGCTTCGGAATATGTTCCGCACGAAATTAAGGCTTGGCGTTTATGACGCGGAGCAGCGCAATCCTTATGATAATGTGACGGAGGCGGATATCAATTCGGAAGAAAATCAGGAGATATGCCGCCAGGTATCGAGAGAATCCATTGTTCTTCTGAAAAACGACGGGGAGATGCTTCCGCTCGATAAAAGCGCTTCCACGGATTCGCTGGCGCTGGTTGGCCCGGTGGGGGATTCCTGGTATCGTGACTGGTACTGTGGAGAGCCCCTTCGCAAAACGACGCTGAAACAGGGAATAGAAAAGCTGCTGGAGACAGAAATTCCTTTTGCGGACGGCTATGACAGAGTAATCTTACGCTGTGGGGAGAAAGGAATCGCCGTGGCGGATGACGGAGCGCTTGTTTTATCCGACGAGCCGGATATTTTTATCAGGAAAGACTGGGGCGAGGGATGCCTGTATTTTCAGTGCGCCCGCACCGGAAAGTACATGAATACGAGATTCTATCCCGGCAAAGTAAACCCGGAGGATATGGGCAAACTGGCGGCGGATATCGAAGAGCCGTTTGACTGGTTCGTGATGGAAATTTTCCATATGGAAGAACAGGGGGACGGGACGGCGGTGCTGACAAACCGATTTGGCTCTCCCGTACTGGCGGGAGAGGACGGAAGCCTCTGGTCCATGCGGGGCGGAGAGGAAATCGGGGCCAGCGTCGGTCTGGAAATCGCGAGCGCAACGTCGGCACGCAAAGAGATTGCAATGTCCGAAATAACTTTTACGCTGGAAGTTGTGGAATCCGGTGTGGAGGCCGCAGTCAGGCTGGCGCAGAGCAAAGAGAAGGTCGTGCTTGCGCTCGGCTGTAATCCGATGGTGAACGCGAGAGAAGAGGTGGACCGCGGCACAATTATACTGCCGCCGGAACAGGAAAGGCTGATGGAAGCGGTTTATCAGGCTAATCCCAATGTGATTCTTGCACTTTTCTCCAACTATCCTTATGCGATGAATGCCGCACAGGAAAAACTGCCCGCGATTTTGTGGAGCGCGACGGGAAGCCAGGATATGGGAGAGGCGATGGCGGAGACGATTTTCGGGGAAAATGCGCCCGCCGGGCGTCTGAATATGACCTGGTATCGGAGCGACGAACAGCTTCCCGACATCGACGATTACGATGTAATTAAAGGAAAACGCACTTACCGCTATTTTGACGGCGAAGTTCTCTATCCATTCGGCTTCGGTCTGACCTATTCGGAATTTGTCTATTCGGATTTGACTGTGGAGCTGATGGATAAGAGAAGCCTTTCCGTATCTTTTACGGTGAAAAATATCGGGAAACGAACGAGCGACGAAGTGGTACAGGTTTATGGAACGGCTCCGGTTTCCCGCGTGAAAAAGCCGTTAAAACAGTTACTGGGATTCCGGCGTCTGAAAAATGTCGCCCCGGGAGAAAGCAGAAGAGTGGAGATTTCCGTTCCCGTCGAAGAGTTCCGTTTTTATGACGTTATCAGCCGTTCTTTGATGGTGGAAGGGGGCTGCTATACGATTTATGCGGGGCCGGACAGCGCGGCGAAACTGTGTACGCAGATTGAAATTCCGGGCGGAAAACCGGGACTGCGCGATATGTCACAAAAAACCGCGGCGGACCACTACGATGATTATGAGAATATCGTGCTGACACAGGGACAGTTCGGGTACAGCGCGGCGGGACTTTTACACACCGATAAGGAAGGCGTTCTCATTTACCGGGATTGTGCGATTCCGGCGGACGCCAAAGAAATTACGCTTCATCTGCTGAGCGAAAAAGACGGCGGCGTGGAAATCTTTATCGATGGAAAAGCGGCCGGAAGCTGGCGTGGAGAGACGAGAACCTATGTAAAGAATCCGCGCCCGGTGATGGGGCCGCTGATGGTCAAAGACATGGAAGAGAGGATTGCCAGCTGGAAGCCTGTCTATGCGGATGTGAAAATCAAATTAACGTTAGAAGGGAAGGAAAAAGCAGATTTGACAGAAACACCTTCTGAAGGAAAATTTCCAGACACAATCCCTTCCGAAGCGGTATCTTCCGGGGAGAAAACGTCTGATAAAATTTCATCGGAACTGATGATTCGGATGACAGGGGATGTGAAGTTGTGCTATTATAGGTTCTGATAAGGAAACGATAAGGTTTCAGGAAACAACAAGGTTTTAAGGAAACGACAGGGTTTCAGGAAAATGTTGCTGCCGGATGTTTTTGGTTCAGGGAACCGGGAAACATCCGGCAGCGTTTACAGGGAGGATGACAATGATATATAAAGAATACCCGATTCGGGCGGAAGGCTCTGCGGAAGATGCCAGAATGACAACCTATCTGATTTCATATTCGGAGGCGATGAAAATACAGAAACGGCCCCTGATTATCATCTGTCCGGGCGGCGGCTACCGCTATGTTTCCGAGCGAGAAGGAGAAATGATTGCGTTTCAGTGGAATGCCCTCGGCTATCATGCGGTGGTACTGAAATACTCCGTGAATCCGGCGCTTTATCCGACTGCGCTTTTAGAGCTGGCGGAGGTTATGAAGATGGTAAAAGAGCACAGCGCGGAGTGGTATGTGGACACGGAGCGGATTCTGGTGGAAGGCTCTTCGGCTGGCGGCCACCTGGCGGCGTCCTATGGCATGTTCTGGAAGAAACCTTTTTTGTCGGAGAAAATCGGCATTGCTTCGGAAGAACTCCGCCCGGCGGGTATGATTCTGCATTATCCGGTCATTACGTCCGGCGAATACGCGCATCGGGATTCTTTTCATATGCTGCTCGGTGAAAAATACGAGGAACTGAAAGAGGAGATGTCGCTGGAAAATCAGGTAAACAAAGATGTGCCGCCGACTTTTATCTGGCATACGAATGAGGACAAATCCGTGCCGGCGGAGAACTCGCTGCTGCTGGCGCTCGCAATGCGGCGGCACAATGTTCCGGTGGAACTGCATTTGTATGCGAAGGGCGGCCACGGGCTCGCCCTTGCGGATGAACGCACGATGTGCGCCGACGGAAGCGGCACGGAGAAGGAATGCACCTCCTGGGTGGCGCTGGCGGATATGTGGATGCGGGAAGTGGTTTTCAGGTAGGATAAGAGTTCCGAGGGGCATTATTGGGGCTGTTACAGCCCCAACAATGCCCCGGCAATCATGAGAACGGTACAGGCCAGTGAAAACAGCATTCCAACAATTGTTAAGCCAATCAGCAGTTTATTTTTCATATGGCTTATTTGAAATTTCAGGGAAGCAATTCCCACAATCCATCCGAAAATCGGAGGAAAGGATAAGTAAGTTAATACGCCCGCCCGCAATTTGTCATACCCGGCATCTTCTTTTGCCGCCGATAGATTTACATCCATCTGCTCTATCTCATCCTTTAAAAGATAATCCAATGAGCAGTCAAATATTTTACCGATTCGGATTAGTTTCTCGGTGTCCGGATATGCCTCGTCGCGTTCCCATTTCGATACAGCCTGTCTCGATACTTTTAAAATTTCCGCAAATTGTTCCTGTGTTAAATTCTGGTCTTTCCGCAGTTTTGTTATTTTTTCGCCGATTGTCATATGATGCAGCCTCCTTTAATTGATAAAATCATTTTTCCTGAATTGATAAAATCATCTTAGAATACAGCATCGTATTTTGACACCATTCACAGGTTGCTAAATGAAAATCTTCGGTTGCATTCTCTATTCCGTCACAACCTTGATAACCACCGGGAACTCGCTTTTTACGGTAGTCGTCGTAAAATGCAGTCCGTCTCCATCTGTCCGGAAGTCAATCGGTTCATCCGAGCCGAGAATACTGACGCCGCGGATGATGCCGTGGAAGTTCGGTTTATTGGCGTCGGCGCTTTTGCCGAGGGAACGGATGGTTATGCGGCCGTCCGACGGATATTGCAGACAAATTGCGTAGATGCAGCCGTTGCCGGCGGTAAAGCGGAAGTCTTCGCTTGTATAGGAGGTGGCGGAGCCGTCGCTGAACTGGCCTTCTACTTCCCGGGTCGGCCCTTCCGCGGAATAACGCCAGGGCTTGCTGTTATAGACAGCCTCTCCGTTTACGGAAAGCCAGCTGCCGATATCCTGTAAAATGGCGGTCGTTTCTTCCGTAAAAGTACCGTCGGCTTTCGGGCCGATATTTAACAGGAGATTGCCGTTTTTGCTGACCACATCCGCCAGATAACAAATCAGCTCGTTACTGCTCTTATAATCAAGAGAAGTGGTATAGCACCAGGAATTGCGCATAACGGAAGTGTCCGTCTGCCAGTGGTAGGGTTTGGCATCCGCAAATTTTCCGCGTTCTACGTCTACGATTGCGCTGCCGAAGGCCATCGCGTCATGCTTGTAACAAATGGCGGCCGGGAAGCCCCATTCCAGTCCGCGGTTGTAATAATATGCGGCAATCTGCCGCAGTCCGGGTTTGTAACCTTCGTGCTGAATCCACCAGTCAAAATAAAGAATCTTCGGCTGATAGCGGTCGATAATTTCACAGGTACGGCAAATCCAGTCCTCCAGAAATTCTTCCGTCGGATAGGGGGTGGCAAACAGGTTCTGATGCTCCGGCTGTTCCTGTAAGGAAGGCCAGTAGAAATCACCGCACTTCAGCGGCTCTTTGATGTCGCTTTCAAAGTCTTTGCCGTTTCCCATAAACCAGAGATGTTCCGCCCGGTGGGAAGAGGCACCCAAGACGAGCCCTCTTTTTTCAAAGGCTTCTTTCAATTCTCCGAGAATATTCCGCTTCGGGCCCATTTTGGCCGCGTTGTAAACCGACAGGTCACTGTCGTACATCTGGAAACCGTCGTGATGCTCGGCTACGGGCACGACATATTTCGCGCCTGCTTTTACAAAAGTTTCCGCCCAGAAATCCGGGTCGAATTTGTCCGCAGTGAACATCGGAATAAAGTCTTTGTAGCCGAACTCCTTATGAGGACCGTAGGTTTTGACATGGTGCTCAAACTCCGGCGTGCCCTGGATATACATATTCCGGGAATACCATTCGTTGGAAAAGGCCGGAACGCTGTACACGCCC
Organism: uncultured Lachnospiraceae bacterium; assembly: GCA_910578715.1. GTDB lineage: Bacteria > Bacillota > Clostridia > Lachnospirales > Lachnospiraceae > UBA3282. Next base: position 97,395 of record CAJTRL010000003.1, read on the forward strand.
CAGTGGATAAAAATACCGAATTTGGCTTTTTCATACCACGCGGGCATCGCAAAATCCGTCAGAGAGCCCCAGTCGTCGTGGTAGGGGCCTTTGTCGATAACTTTCCGTATTGATGCTAAATAGGCTTTTTTGTCTGTGATTTTCATAGGGTGATTCCTTTCGTTGTGCTGAGGTATGTGGGCAAGCGGGCCGGGGCAGAGGGGAAAGTTTCCCAGACCTGTCTGCGGGTTATTCTGTTACCTGTATAATCGCCACGCCTTTCGCATCCAGATTCAAATGGTCTCCCATCCGGTAAACTGTGTCCGTCAGAATGTCCGTTCCGGCATGGTTTAGAGTGATTTCGTGTGCTTCCGCATCGTGGTTTAAGAAGAACAGGAAGGTGCCGTTCGGGTTCCGTCTTGTTGTTACCTCGATAAGTCCGGGCTCCCCTGTTGTCTGTCCGATAATCGGTTCGATGCCCGCTTCTTTGCAGATATCCCCGATAAAACGGCGGTAAAAGTCCGCATTGGAGCGGGCGGCCACATAGTAAGCAATGCCTTTTCCAAAACGGTTGCGGGTCAATACGGGCATTCCGGCATAGAAATCTTTTTCATAGGAGCAGAGCGCCTCGGCGCCCTCGGTATGCAGAAGGTCGCAAATCAGAACCGCCGGATAGGATATGCCCTGATAGGTAAAGGAGTTCGCCATATCTTCCGGAAGCGCGTCTTCTTCCTCTACCCAGATGCCGAGAATATCCCGGAGCTTCCCCGGATAACCGCCGACGGTGACCAGGTCGTGCTCGTCCACATAACCGCTGAAAAAGGTAGTCAGAAAATGTCCGCCCTCCCGCACAAAGCTGCGCAGTCTTTCGTCATGTCCTGTTTTTACCATATACAGAAGCGGCGCAGCGACGAGGGAGTAGCCGGAAAGGTCGTCATCCACGCCGATGATGTCAACAGGGATATGCAGATTGTGGAAGGCTTTATAATAGTTGAGGATTTCGTCGCAGTAGCGGAGGTTGATGCTCGGCCCCGCAGAGTACCCTGTTGCCCACCAGTTGTCCCAGTCAAAAACAATGGCGGCTTTGGCGTCGGTGCGCGCGCCCAGCGTCAGAGAACCGATTTTATCGAGCTCCGCGCCGAGCTGTGCGATTTCCCGAAAAACGCGCGTATTTTCATGACCGACATGGTCAATGACCGCTCCGTGATATTTCTCACAGGCGCCGATGCTGCGCCGCATCTGGAAAAACATTACGGTGTCCGCGCCGTGTGCGACGGCCTGATAACTCCAGAGCCGCATGACGCCGGGCCGTTTGAGGGCATTATAAGGGAGCCAGTTGGTGACGCTCGGCGTCTGTTCCATCAGGGCAAACGGTTTGCCTTGTTTTAAGCCGCGCATCAGGTCGTGCCGCAGAGCCGTTTCTTCGACGGGCGTATCGTTGGCGGGATAGTTGTCCCAGGAAATGAAATCCATGTACCTCGCCCATTTCTGATAGTCCAGGTCGGGGAAAGTTCCCATCAGGTTCGTCGTAATCGGGATGTCGGGGGTGACGCTGTGGAGGGCGTCGTATTCCAGGCGGTAACATTCCAGAATACTTTCGGAATTGAACCGCCGGTAGTCCAGAGAAATGCCCTGGAAAGTCGTCCGGTTGGGAGCAAAATGTTCGGAAAGAAGGTTTGGCGTCACGATATCGTCGAAGTCGTAAAAGGTATGGCCCCAGAATGCCGTGTCCCAGGCCCGGTTGACTTCTTCAATCGTTCCATACTTTTCTTTCAGCCATTCCCGGAAGCGGCGCTCGCAGTTCTCACAGTAGCAGACGCCGCCGAATTCGTTGGAAATATGCCATGCTGCGATATTATCATAGTTCTGATAGCGCTCAGCCAGTTTTGCGGCCAGCGCTCCGGCGTACTTCCGGTAAGTGGGGCTGTTCGGACAGGAATTGTGGCGGCCGCCGAATTTGCGTTTCATTCCGTTAAATTCTGTCCGGAGAATATCGGGATATTTTCTGGCCATCCATGCGGGATGGACGGCGGTAGAGGTGGCGAGACACACTTTCAGGCCGTGGTTTCGCACCATATCCATAATTTTATCGAGTTTTTCAAAATGATAGGTTTCTTCCGACGGCTGTAAGGAAGCCCAGCTGAATACATTCAATGTTACAATGTCGATGTGGGCCAGCTTTAGAAGCCGCATGTCTTCTTCCCAAATCTCTTCCGGCCACTGTTCCGGGTTATAATCCCCGCCATATAATATTTTCTGGATTTTGCTGCTTTCAATCATTCCGATACATAAGTCCTTTCCAAACTCTGCATTGATGGGACAGAGAGTTTTCTTTTCCAATTTCTTTTTTTCAGTATAGCATCTTACAGGGAAAAGGCATAGCGGCACGGCGGAAATTGCGTAAAATCTTTAAAAAAAAGTGCATGGGATATAGGTGTAAGGAACGGCGTTATTTCTGTCATGAAAGGCTGGAATAATTAGAAAATAATTCCGTACCGCCCTAATATTTTTCTGAAGATGGTACGATATAGTATACAGAAATAGCGGAGTCGGAAGATTTCGTGTGGTTGAAAATATAAATTCCAAGGAGGGATAGGCATGAGTGTAAATGGAGTTACCGGTGCTGCCGGCACATATGAAACTTATCAGACAAGCCAGACCGATGTAAAAGCACCGGAGCAGGCAGCAGACAAAGTTACAGCAGAAGGAACATCCAAGAAAGAGGATGCGGGCGCAGTTTACGAGCCGTCCAAAGAAAAACCGACGGATTCGGTGAAGAAAACATATACCCAGAATACGGCGCTGGTTTCCAAAATGAAAGCGGACCAGGAAGAGAGACAGAAACAGCTGCAGAACATCGTTGAACAGCTGATGACAAAACAGGGCCAGACTTATAACAGTGCAAACGGTATCTGGAGCATCCTTGCGGGCGGCAAGCTCGAAGTGGATGAAGCGACGAAGTTACAGGCGCAGAAAGATATTGCTGAGGACGGTTACTGGGGCGTAAAACAGACATCGGAAAGAATCCTTGATTTTGCCACTGCACTGACAGGCGGCGACCCGGATAAAATAGAAGAGATGCGGGAAGCATTCAAGAAAGGCTATAAACAGGCGGAAGACACCTGGGGCGGCAAACTGCCGGAGATTTCCCAGAAGACATATGATGCGGTTATGGCGGGTTTCGATAAGATGGCTGAAGACGCAAAAACGACGACGGTTGTAAACGCGGCAACTGCAACCGACACCACAAACTGATACAAGGCGTAACTGTAAGGTCTTGTGTATTTGCTTGCAAAATGAACGAAATAAAAGAAACTCCCGGCGACAGATACTCTGTCGGCGGGAGCTTTTTTGTCCGAAACATTCATTACGTCAAAGTGGATGCTTTTTCTCATTCAAGCGAAGAAAAAACAGTGTTCCGGATTTTTCTTGTATATTCGGTCGTGCCGGAACCTGTTTTCTGCTGCATAATTAAGAGCGTCATCCGGTTGGCAGGGTCATTTGTCATATAGGGGCCGAGCCAGCCGTCCCAGCCGTATTCCCCTTTGCTCCCCATAGAAACGGCGATGTCCGGGCGTATCATGATGCGGAGCAGATTGGCATAAGTATAGCCGGGCATACTTTCCCACTGGTTCACATAGTCCTGTAAAGCAGGCATCAGGCGGGCGGTGGTCATAAACTCCACGGTTTTAGGTGAGAGCAGCCTTGTGTCCTTAAAAGAACCGCCATGCAGCAGCATCTGCGTAAAAGCCGCATAGTCGTCGATTGTGGAAACGAGTCCGGCACCGCCTGATTCAAAAGCCGGGTTCAGTTCCATCCGGTTCTGGACGGCCAGATGGGAATGGTAATAGGGTTTCAGTCCGTCCGGTGTTTCTTCATAGACTTTGGAAAGGCGGGGCTGTTTTGCTTCCGGCACATAGAAGGCCGTGTCTTTCATGTTAAGCGGCGTAAAAATTCTTTTCTCCAGAAAATCGCCGAAGCGCATATTCGATACGATTTCCACAATGGCGCCGAGAACGTCTGCGGAAGCGCCATACTGCCATTTTGTACCGGGCTCAAAGGCCAGCGGAATTTCTCCGAGACGGTTTGCCAGTTCGACAGTGGTAAGGGCCTCCGCCGAGGCAAGATTGTCGGCTGTTTCCTGAAACAGTGTGCCGGTCAGGGCTTCCGTGGCACAGTTTAGGCCGTCATAAGTGAGGCCGGAAGTCATGTTCAGAAGATTCTGAATCGTAACGGGCCGTGAAACGGGCATAGCCATACCGTTTTTGACAACATGCTGGTTTTGGAATCCGGGCAGATACTTGCAGACCGGGTCCAGCAGGTCAATTTTTCCCTCTTCCAACAGCATCATAACCGCCGCGGAAGTAATCGGTTTTGTCATGGAATACAGCCTGAAAATAGTGTCCCGCGCAATCGGAATCCGGTTTGCGCTGTCCAGGAATCCCGCTTCATAATAGCATTGTTCCTCTCCGTCCTGTAAAACCATGCAGTTAATTCCGGCTACAAATCCGGTCTCCACCATTTCCTGTAACAAATCCGACAGACGCGTCAGTTTTGCGCGGTTTAGTTTCATAAGTTAATCCTCCCACCTTTTTGTGATGCAGTTTCCTCTAATTCCTTCACACTATTATACATTGACAAACAACCCCGGATTGTATAAAATTAAGTACAATCCATACTTTGAATACAATATACATAAAAAATACAGAGAAGGGAATACGGCTGTCAACATGGAGCGAATCGTAAGAAAGGCATATGCGAAAATCAATCTTGGGCTGGATGTGCTGCGGCGCAGGGAAGACGGTTATCATGAAGTGAAAATGATTATGCAGACAATCGGGCTTTGCGATGTTCTGACTTTTACCAGAAAGGCAGAGCCGGGTATCGTTCTGAGAATCGAGAAGGCCGGGCTGGATAACGGAAAAGACAATCTGGTCTGCCGGGCGGCGGAAGCGCTGTTTGCGGATGCCGGAATTTCTCCGGGCGTGGAGATTCTGCTGGAAAAAAGGATTCCCATTGCGGCCGGCATGGCGGGCGGAAGTACCGATGCGGCGGCGACGCTTTGGGGGTTAAACGATTTGTTTGAGCTGGGGTATTCACTGGAGCGGTTACAGGCCCTTTCGGTAAAACTGGGAGCGGATATTCCCTATTGTCTGATGGGGGGGACGGCCCTGTCGGAAGGCATTGGGGAGATTCTGACGAAACTGCCCGGACCGCCGCCGTGTGTTCTGGTCATTGCGAAGCCGGATATCGACGTTTCGACCCGTTTTGTTTATGAAAATCTGCACGCCGACACGCTGGCTTATCACCCGGATATTGACGGGATGGAAGCGGCAATCCGAAGCGGCAGTCTGGACGGCATTACGAAACGGATGGGCAATGTGCTGGAAACGGTTACGATTCGGGAATATCCGGTAATTGACGGGATAAAAGAACTGATGAAGGCGGCGGGGGCCGAAAACGCACTGATGAGCGGCAGCGGTCCGACGGTTTTTGGTATTTTTACAGAAGAAGAACGTGCGCGGAGGGCGGCGGAACAGATTCGGGAACGGAGTCTGGCGGGCCAGGTCTTCGTGACGGGATTTCACTGAAAGGCTGGTTTGGATGAGCCGGAAAGGGGATGCGAATATGGGGGTGAAGTTTCAGGCGGATATGGATGAATTTCTTCCTTTGCGGGATGTTGTTTTCAATACGCTCAGAAAGGCGATTCTGACCGGGGAGCTGAAGCCGGGGGAACGGCTTTTGGAGATTCATCTTGCAAACCAGCTGGGCGTCAGCAGAACGCCTATCAGAGAGGCTATCAGAAAGCTGGAGCTGGAAGGACTGGTCATTATGATGCCGAGGCGCGGCGCCGAGGTAGCGCAGATTACGGAAAAAAGTCTGCGGGATGTACTGGAAGTCCGGAGGGCGCTGGACGCGCTCTGCGCAGAACTGGCGTGCGACCGGATAACGGAGGAGGAAAAACAGAAGCTGAAAACGGCCTGTGACGAATTTGAAAAGGCGACCGCAACATCGGATGCGACGATTATTGCGGCGGCGGATGTTGCTCTGCACGATATTATCGTTGCGGCCACGAGAAACCAGCGGCTGATTCAGCTGATTAATAATTTGTCGGAACAGATGTACCGGTATCGTTTTGAATATATTAAGGACGAGAATCAGCATAATAATCTGGTGGAAGAGCATAGAATGATTTATGAAAGCATCGTCCGCCGCGATAAGGAAGGAGCGGCGGAGGCGACGAAACTGCATATCGATAACCAGGAAAAGTCCATTATCAGACAGCTCCGGGCCGAGAATCTTCCCTGAACCAATTCCAGTACGGCGGCAATTTCTAACCGTAACCGGAAAGAATCGGATAGATTGAAAGTGTCCGTTGAGTCGGAAAGAATCGGATAGGCCGGAAGCATCCGTTGAGTCGGAAAACCCGAATAAGCTGAAAGCGTCCGATGAGTCGGATGAACAGGACGGCAACCGGAATAGAAGCCGGATAATCGGGAATACTCCTTGAAAAAGCCGGGCCGCGGGCTGCGGCGTTTAAGGAGAAAAAACGATGAAAAATAAAATAATGGAAAACTGGAAGAAACTGGCGCAGAGCGTTACAACTGTCAGGAAGGCGTTTGGACGGCGCGTTATAGCTGCAAGTAAGATGCTGGGACGGCTCGTTACAGCCGCCAGGAAAGAAGCGGTGCTGCGGGCTGCCGGGCTTCTGGCCGGAGGGCTGGCTTTTGTCTGGTGGTGTGTGCTTTACCCTGAATTGTGTTTCCCACAGGATACTTATGCGGCGGTTTCCGGGGAGGAGGAAAGCGGTAACAGCTTCCCGCAGTCGGAGGAAGAGAATGTCCGCAGCCTCCCGCAGTCGGAGGAAGAGAATGTCCGCGGTCTTCTGCAGTCGGAGGAAGAAAATCTTCACAGCCTCTTGCAAGCGGAGGAAGAACAGGTTATAGTAAAGAGCAGACTGCTCGAATGGCTGGAGCAGCATGGCTATATCAGATAAGAAAAGCAAGATTATATAAAATTGAAACAGCGGGAGTCCGTATAGAAAATGAATGAGAAAGAAATGCTTCACAATGCGCCGATAGGCGTTTTTGATTCAGGCGTGGGAGGCCTGACGGTTGCGCGGGAAATCATGCGCCAGCTTCCGAACGAGAGAATCGTATATTTTGGCGATACGGCACGCCTTCCCTACGGCAGTAAATCGCCGGAAACGATTACCAGATATTCCAGGCAGATTGTACGTTTTCTGCAGACGCAGCAGGTTAAAGCGATTGTGATTGCCTGTAACTCGGTGAGCGCCTGTGCGCTGGAGGCGCTGGAAGAGGAAACGGCGCTTCCGATTATCGATGTGGTGAGGCCCGGGGCCAGAACGGCGCTGGAGACGACCCGGAACGGAAAAATCGGCGTCATCGCAACGGAGGCAACCATCAGCAGCGGCATTTATAAGCGATACATAGAAGAAAGTAACAAAAGCGTCACAATCATCAGCAAGGCCTGTCCGCTGTTTGTGCCGCTTGTGGAGGAAGGTTTGTGGGAAGACCCGGTAACGGATGAAATTGCGGGAAGATATCTGTCGGAACTGATTGACAGCGGCATCGACACGCTGATTCTCGGCTGTACGCATTATCCGCTGATTCGTTCCACGGTGGGCAGAATTATGGGCGATAAGGTCAGCCTGGTAAATCCGGCCTATGAGACGGCGAGGGCTTTAAAACGGCTGTTGGAAAAGAACGGGCTGGAAAGCGAAAAAAGGCCCGGTCTCGGTACGGAACTGTACCGTTTTTATGTGAGCGATGCGGCGGATAAGTTCCAGAAATTTGCCAATTCCATTCTTTCTTATGGAATCCTTTCCGCGAAAGTAATTAATATAGAGGAATTTTGAGATGACAAAAGAGGTATTGATTTCCCTGCGCGGCTTACAGTTCGACCAGAGCGACGCGGACGCCGAAAAAATCGAAACGATTATGACGGGGAATTATTATGAAAAAAACGGAAGCCACTATGTACTGTTCGAGGAAGTGATGGAAGGACTGACGGAGCCTGTCAAAAACCGGATTAAATTCCGGGAGCATGTGCTGGAGCTGACCAGGAGCGGCGCGGTCAACGTCCATATGATTTTTGAGGAAAACCGGAAAAATATGACCAGCTATCAGACGCCTTACGGTAATATTTTAATCGGAATCGACACACAAAAAATCCACATCACACAGGAATCCGAAAGAATCGCGGTGGATGTGGATTATGCGCTGGATATCAATTATGAATATCTTGCGGACTGCCGGATTGCTCTGGACATCAGAGCGAAAGGCAGCGTTGAAAAAATTATTTAAGAGGTTTTGCCCCGGCTTTTTCCTGTGCTTTTTCAAGAGCACGCTTGAAAAAGCCTTTTTTCTTGGGCGGAGCCGGAGCGATTTTGCCGTGGATTCCCTTTACATCCGTAATATAGATGCCGCTCACGACCGCTTTGACCTCTTTTTTTACGGGAATCGAGTCAAATATTTTTTCTTCTGAAATCAGCGTCATAATCTGCGGACCGACTTTGGCCTTGACGACCGGAAGTTTGGAGTTTCTAAGCAGCTTCGGCGTCTGCTCGAGGACGGCCTGGGGCAGCCCGGCGTCTTTTATTTTCATCCGTTTCTTATCGATTATCAGCATGGAGACGGTCTGCTTCATCGCGTCTATCTGCGCCTGCTGTGCCTCCTGTTTTTTCTGCATGTTTCTTCCCAGAAAATACAGGACGACCAAAACAACGGCAAGAACGGCCACAATCACCAATAATACAATTGCCCATGTACTCATACAAAAATACCTCCTGTTTACCTGTGTCTGCAATCCATATTTTAACATTGATTCGGACAATAGGCAAGGGGTTAAAAACTGTTACAAAAATCTCGCATCAACCCCTTTTAAGAAAGGCAGTTTTGTGGTATATTCTAGTTTAGTATGGGTTGTACAAAGACGATATTACGGAATAGAAAACAAAAAGAAAGGCATTTTTATGATGAAAAAAAAGATGATGTTAGTGGCAGCGGTTACGCTGCTTGCGGGACTGTTGTCCGCCTGTGGGAAAGATACCGCGTATCTTAGCGGAATCAAGGCTTCCGATTATGTTACGCTCGGTGAGTATAAGGGTATCGAAGTGATACAGCCGGAACCGGAAGTGACGGATGAATATGTGGACAGCTATATCGAGTACCTTCGCACGCAGCGGACGGAGATGGTGGAAGTGACGGACAGAAAGACGGTACAGGAAGGCGACACGGTCAATATTGATTATGCCGGATACCGCGACGGCGTGGCGTTTGACGGCGGTACGGCACAGGGAGCGGACCTGACGATAGGCTCGGGAAGATTTATCGAAGGTTTTGAGGAAGGGCTGATAGGCGTTAATGTCGGCGATACGGTATCGCTTAATTTGTCTTTCCCGGCCGATTATGAGCCGAATCCCGATTTGGCGGGCGTGGCCGTTGTTTTTGAAGTGACGGTCAACAGCATTTCAGTGGCGGAGACGCCGGAGCTGACGGACGAACTCGTAAAAGAATTTGGCATCGAGGAATGCAGTACGGTCGAGGAACTCCGCACCTATGTACATGATGCGTTTTATGCGGAAGCGGTCGGTCTGTATGAAGATGCGGTGGCGAGCGATATTACCCAGGCGGTCATGGCAAACAGTATTTTCAGCGAGCCTCCGGAAAAAATGGTGGAGCGGTACAAGAATATGCTGTTAGAATCCATGACGGCACAAGCGGCGTCTTATGGCGTGAATCTGGACACTTTTATGCTGAATTATTACGGCATGGATACGGATTCCTATATGGCTGTTTTCCAGGAAGACGCGACGACGATGGCGCAGCAGTATATTTTGTTCCAGGCGATTGCGGATGTGGAGGGCATAAGCCCGACGAAGGAAGAAGCCGCAAAGGCGATGGAAGAACAGGCAGCAGAATTTGGTTACGCATCGGTGGAGGAATTTAAAGAAGAAGTGGGAGAAGAAGTTTTCTATGAATATCTCGTATCGGAAAAGGCGATGGAGTTTTTGAAGAGCAACGCGGTGATAAAGGCGGAATAATAGCCAAAGCACGGGCATTCTTCCGGCAGGGTAAAGAAACGGGCATATATTTTAGGAAAGAAAGGCGGAAATAAAATGGATTTGACGGACATTAAGGAGTTATATCGTAACAGAGATGCTTATATCGATAAAGAAGTAACGGTAGGCGGATGGGTCAGGAGTATCAGGGATTCCAAAACCTTCGGTTTCATTGTTGTAAACGACGGTACTTTTTTTGAAACACTGCAGATTGTGTATGGCGACGGGCTCGATAATTTTGAGACGATTTCCAGGCTGAATGTGGGTTCCGCTATTGTGGCGCGTGGAAAGATTGTGGCGACGCCCCAGGCGAAACAGCCTTTTGAGATGCAGGCGGAGGAAATCCTTATCGAAGGCGCTTCCACAGCCGATTATCCGCTGCAGAAAAAGAGACACAGCTTCGAATATCTGCGGACGATTTCTCATTTAAGGCCCAGGACCAATACTTTCCAGGCGGTTTTTCGCGTGCGTTCCCTGATTGCCTATGCGATTCACACCTTTTTCCAGGAGAGAGGGTTCGTTTATGTGCATACGCCGATTATTACGAGCAGCGACTGTGAGGGCGCGGGTGAAATGTTCCAGGTGACGACGCTCGATATTGAGAACCTTCCGAGACAGGAAGACGGAAGCGTGGATTACAGTCAGGACTTTTTCGGCAAAAAAACCAGCCTGACGGTGAGCGGACAGCTGAATGTGGAGACTTACGCGTTTGCATTTAAAAATGTATATACTTTCGGCCCGACATTCCGGGCGGAAAATTCCAATACTACGAGACATGCGGCGGAATTCTGGATGATTGAGCCGGAAATCGCCTTTGCGGATTTGACGGACGACATGATGCTGGCGGAGGCGATGCTCAAACATGTTATCCGCTATGTGCTGGAAAACGCGCCGGAAGAGATGAATTTCTTTAACCAGTTCGTGGACAAGGGACTGATTGAGAGATTACAGCATGTGTTAAACTCCGATTTCGGCCATGTGACATACACGGAAGCGATAGAAATTCTGGAAAAGCACAATGATGAATTTGAATATAAAGTTTCCTGGGGATGCGATTTACAGACGGAGCATGAGCGGTATCTGACGGAAAAAGAGTTCAAAAAACCTGTTTTTGTGACGGATTATCCGAAGGAAATCAAAGCCTTTTATATGAAACTGAACGAGGACGGCAAAACCGTTGCGGCGATGGACTGCCTCGTTCCCGGCATTGGAGAGATTATCGGCGGGAGCCAGAGGGAGGACGACCTCGAAACGCTTGAGCGTAAAATGGATGAGATGGGCCTGAACAAGGAGGATTATCAGTTCTATCTGGATTTGCGCAAATACGGCTCCGTAAGACATGCTGGATTCGGACTGGGATTCGAGCGGTGCGTGATGTATCTGACCGGAATGGGCAACATCAGAGACGTTGTTCCGTTCCCAAGAACGGTGAATAACTGCGAATTATAAAATGCGGGAAAACTTGCTGGCTGAGAGAAAGGCATGGTCATTTGATGACAGGCAATTATACACAGGTGAGAAAAAAGTTTATGAGATTTGCGGGCGTGGCGATGGTTCTGACGCTCATTTCGGCGGCTGTTGAGCCCGTCTATGCCACGACCATTTCCGAACTGCAGCAGCAGGTGGAGGAAAACGAGCAGCAGCTTGGAAGCATCAATCAGCAGATATCCGATTATAAAGGAGCGCAGGCCGATATCGGAAGCGAAATCGAAGAGCTGGATGCGGAAATGGTGAGTCTTCTGACGGATATTAATCTGATAAAGGAAGCCATTCAGGAAAAAGAAGAGGAAATTGCGGTAACACAGGCGGACTATGAAACGGCCGTTGCGGTCAAGGATGAGCAGTACGAGACCATGAAAATCCGTATCAAGTTCATGTATGAACAGGGAGATATTTCCTATTTACAGCTTTTTACGGAATCCATGAATGTCGGCGATATGCTCAATAAGGCCGAGTATGTGGAAAAGGTCTATGAATATGACAGAAAACTTCTGACCGAATATCAGGAGACGGTGGAACAGGTGGCCGCCCTTCAGGATAAGCTGGAGGAGGAAAAATCCGAACTCCAGACTTCCCAGTACGAACTGGAAGACGAAGAGGCTTATCTGGAAGAAGTGCTTGCGCAGAAAAAAGAAGAGTACGAGAATTATACTGTTATGCTTGCCCAGGCCAAACAGCAGGCGGCGGCTTATACGACGAAAATCAAACAGGAGACCGCCCAAATCAAGCAGCTGGAGGAAGAAGAGCGGAAACGGAGAGAAGAAGAGGAGCGGAAGAGAAAAGAGGAAGAAGAGAGGAGAAAGGCGGAACAGGAGCAGCTTCTTGCGCAGCAGGGACAGACAGGGGAAGGACAGAGCAGTGCGGAGAGTAATTCGGAAAACGGCTCCGGTTCTTCCCAGGAGAAGCCTTCTTCCTCCTCATCAGGAAGCGCCAAAGGCCAGGAAATTGCAAATTTTGCCTGTCAGTATGTGGGATATCCTTATGTGGCGGGCGGCACCAGCCTGACGAACGGGGCGGACTGTTCCGGCTTTGTCATGTCGGTGTATAAGAATTTCGGCTATTCCCTTCCGAGAAGCTCCTATGCGCAGTCCAGCGTGGGAAAGAGCGTTTCCTATGCGGAGGCGCAGCCGGGAGACATTATTTATTATGGCGGTCATGTTGCGATTTATATCGGAAACGGCCGGATTGTACATGCCAGCACGGAGCGGACGGGCATTAAAACGGAGTCGGCGACCTACCGGAGCATTATTACCATTCGGAGAATCATATAAAGGTATGCCATTATCAATCGGAGAATCATATAAAGGTGCGCCATTGCCATTTGGAGAAAACGGTGCGCCGGGGTGACGGTACGGCCGGGCGGAAGGAATAGCAGGGAATGAACAAGATACTCATGGTCATCATGGCGGCAGGAGCGGCAGCGGGCGGCATTGACCGGATATTGGGAAACAGGCGGGGATATGGCGCGAAATTTGAAGAAGGATTTCAACTGCTTGGAAATACGGCACTGTCTATGGTGGGAATGATTTGTCTCGCTCCGGTGCTCGCGGATATTCTTGGAAAAATCATTATCCCTTTTTACAGATTCATCGGCGTTGACCCAGGGATGTTCGGAAGCCTTCTGGCGATTGATATGGGAGGATATCAGCTGGCGAAAGAATTGGCCGATGATTCTCTGATTGGAAGCTATGCCGGAATTGTGGCGGCTTCGATTTTTGGCTGTACGGTGGTTTTTACCATTCCGGTGGGGATGGGAATGATTCGGGAAGAAGACAGGGACTGTTTTGCCAGAGGAATCATGACGGGGCTGGCCGCGATTCCGGTGGGATTCATGGCAGGAGGCCTGCTGGCCGGGATTCCGGTTCCGGTGTGCCTGTGGCAGAATCTGCCGGTATTCGTTTTTGCGTTATTGATTTTCATCGGTTTATGGAAGAAGCCGGAGCGGATGATTCGCGGATTCTGTATTCTGGCAAAGGGAATCCGCTGTGTCATTACCGTTGGCCTGGTACTGGGAGCCGTGGAATATCTGTGTGGGTTCCGGGCGCTGTCGGGTATGACGCCTGTCATGGAAGCGATGGAAATTGTTTCCGCAATCGGCATTGTAATGCTCGGAAGCCTTCCCGTCGTGGAATTTCTCAGACGCATTCTGCAGAAACCTTTTCATAAACTTGGAAAATGTATCGGAATAAATGATGCCGGGGTGACAGGGCTGCTGGTGGGAGCAGTAAGTGCGATTCCGGCGATTTCCATGTACCGGGATATGGACGAACGGGGAAAAACGGTCAATGCTGCTTTTCTGGTAAGCGCGGCGAGTATGCTGTCCGCCCATATGGGATTTACGCTGGGGACGGAGCCGGAATTTCTGGGCGCTTTAATTGGGGCGAAGATGAGCGGCGGCGCGGCGGCGGTTCTGCTGGCGCTTGCGATGAGCGGCGGAAAGCAGAAACGGACTGAAAAGTGAGAAGGTAAATGGGGAGGTCTGAGAATACATACGGGAAGGCCTGAAAATGTAAACGGGAGGTCTGAAGATGCGGATATCAGGTGATGACGATGCGAAGGAGCGTGCCCGTCTTTCCGGACAGGCGGAACAGGGATTTATACTGGAAAGCCGGGAAGGCATTGCCGGCCTTTCTTTTGCAAACCTTGAATCTGTGGAAGTTATCAATAAAACGGTGATTTTTCGTCTGACGGACGGAACGGTGTATGAGGCTGTTGCCGCGCTGGCGGATTTTGAAGAGATGCTTTTATCGAGGCCGGATTTTTTTAAGACACATCGTTCTTATATCGTGAATCTGGGCTGTGTCCGGAAAATCAGCGGCAGCTGCGTGGAAACGGAAAGCGGCTGTAAGATTCCGCTGTCGAGACAACGGCGCAGTCAGGCGCGGAACGCTTACATACAGTTTGTGCGGCGGACGGAGGAAAGCGGAACTGCATCCGGCGGAGGAAAAACAGAATCCAGCGAAAAGCCGGAGCGCTCTGAAGGCCCGTGGAATATCCTGTTTGTGGATGATGAACCGGATGAGCGTGTTCTTTGGACGGACGTGCTGCGGCAGCATGGCTGTATGGTGCGGCAGGCGGCGGACTGTGGGGAAGTGTTCCGGCTTCTGGAGGAGGCAGTCTATGACTGTATTCTGCTGGATGTTATGATTCCCGGAGAAAATGGGTTTTCCATCTGTGAGAAGATTCGCGGCATGGTGAATACCCCCGTTATTTTTTTGAGCAGTCTGACGGAAGCGGATAAGCAGCTGAAAGGATTTGAGGCCGGAGGTATCGATTATATTACCAAGAACACGCCGGCGGAGCTTTTCTGGGCAAAAGTGGAAACCCGTATCAGGCTGTCGGAGTCCGGGCGGACCCAGTTCTGCTATGGCGCGCTTCTCCTGGATTTGGCGGGACGCAGGGCGCTGATGGAAGAAAAGGAACTGCCGCTGACGCCGGCGGAATTTGATTTGTTGCAGCGGCTTTCGGAACAGGCGGGGCATATTTTTACGCCGGAGGAGCTTTTTGGCATAGTCTGGGGCGGTATGCCCTGGGATGGCGGCCAGCTGGTGCAGACGCATATGTCCAGGCTCCGGCGGAAGCTGGAAAAGGCGTATGATGGACATTGTTTTATCGAAACCGTCTGGGGACAGGGCTACCGGTTTGTGCCGGAGAAGGAATGATGTTTCAGGGAAAAACGAGGTGCCGGATAGGGAATGATGTTTCAGGAAAAACGGTATGCCGGATAGGAAATGATATTCGGAGAAAGGACGCGCATGGGAAAGCAAAAAGTCTGGTGGCAGTTTTTGATTGTCCTGACCGCTCTGGCGGTCTTTTTTACTTTGCTTTTTTATGTGGATAACAAATATCAGACGCCGCCGCCTTATGGAAAATCGGGCGTTATAACGCTGTGCGGGGAAGATTTGGAGCGGAGTACGCCGGTGTATCTGATAGACGGCTGGCTGCTTACGGATGAGAGGGTAACGGACAAGCCCACTTATATCGGTGAATTTTCCAGCCTTCAGCGGGGAAATCTGTCGAATCCGCCGCATGGGAAGGCACGTTATCGGATGACTTTGCGATATGAAGGCGCGCCGCAGATTGTGTCGGTGGATTTTCAACAGCTTGCCTTTGAATATGTTCTTTTTCTGGATGAAATGCGGCTGGCAGAAGGAAAAGGAAACGGCCGGATTACCTTTTTGCTGACGGAAGGGGAGCATGTTCTGACGGTGGAAACCTCGTCAGAAACAGGGTATTACAGCGGCATGTATTTTCCTCCCGCGCTGGGTACGGAGGAGATGCTTTCGAGACTGGCCGATATACGGAGCTTTTCCTATGCGCTGGCCGTTCTTGTTCCGCTGACGCTGGCGGTATTTACCTTTTTTATGTGGCGGACGGGTGGGAGTCTCATTCATTGTTTCGGGACGCTGTGCTGCTGTTATGCGCTCTATATGTTCCGGCATTTTGTGTATCTTTTTTCCATGCCCGTAGCAGAGTATTGGTTTCTGGTACAGAGTCTGGCGTTGTATTGTCTGTGTTATTGTGTGGTGCGGCTCACAGCCCTGGCTTCCGAAAACGGTGCAGGTAGAGCGTGGCGGTGGATAAAACTGATATTGCTGGTATTGCCGGTATGTATGACGGCGCTTGCGGCGGCCATTCCGGCATTGTCATGGGCGGTCTGGCTGCATGGAAAGCTGACCGACAGTTATTATGCTTTTACGTTTGGAAGCGCGGTATTTTTTGCCGCAAGAGGTGTCGCCGCGCAAAGCCCGGAAAATCGGTATATGCTGGCGGGAAGCTCTGTGTTCGGAGCGGGAATGATGATGAACCTGTTTTTTTCTAACCGTTTTGAGCCGATTCGTTTTTTCTGGCAGTTTGAATGGTGCGGCCTTTTGCTCGTTTTATTATTCGGCGCGATGATGGTGACGCGAGGCTGTCGGATTCTGCGGGAAAATGATGCGCTCAACAATCATCTGGAAGAACAGGTAAGAAAGCGCACGGCGGAGGTGACGCAGCTTTTGGAGGAGCGGAAGGCATTTTTTTCCGATATGGCGCACGATTTGAAGGCACCGGTATTTGCTACCCAGTCCTTTATCGAGGCCATTCGCAGAAGCGGCGTCGGAGTGGATATGGAGTTACAGGGGTATCTTGACCAGGCGGAAGCCAGGCAGCGGGAAATGGCCCGGCGTTTACAGGGACTTTCCAGCATCAACGAACTGGACAGAATAAAGGGGGAGATGGTTCGGATATCGCTTCGGGAAACGCTTTTAGAGATTTATGCCATTCATCGGGGAGAAGCGGAGGTCCGGTCGGTACATCTTTCCGTGGAGCCGCCGGAGCCGGATGTCTTTCTGACGGCGCAGCCCGAAAAGCTGAATATTCTTTTTGAAAATCTTCTGTATAATGCGCTGAAGGCGACGCCCGGCAATGGAAGCATAACGATATCCGCCCGGACCGAGGACGGTGAGATTCGGGTAACCGTTAAAGATACCGGATGCGGGATTCCGGCGGAGGAACTGCCATATGTCTTCCAGCGGTTTTATGTCGGCGCAGATAACCGGGAAACGGGAACCGGACTGGGGCTGTATATTGCGCAAAGCATCGTGGCCGAAATGGGCGGAACCATCAGCGTGCAGTCCACCGTGGGAAAGGGAACGGCATTTACGATGTATTTCCCGCAGAATGCCGAAGCACCCCGGCACTGACCGTCCAATCCCCATTATTTGGTGGGCAGAAGCCTTCTAAGGGCGGTCTGAATTTTTCGAAGCGCCGACGCCTTATGGAATAAAGCAAATATGCAGATACCGGCAGCGGAAGCTGCAGCTGCGGCATGAGACGGTCTGCGGCCGGCGGTTTCCGAATCTGCACCGTAAGGGGTCATTGCTGCCTGTGCCGTAGCAGAGGCATGTGTGGAAGCGGCAGACTGGCCGGGCGTTGTACTGTTTTCAGGCATCTGCGTCTTGTCTGATGCAAGTTCCCGCGCATTGTCTGCTGCTGGTTTATCCGGGCTGTTTTCCATTGTTGATGTCGGAGCTGGTGCTATGCTCGTTTCCGGTTTATCCGCTCTGTTTTCTGTTTTCGATGTCTGAGCCGTCTGTGTTTCTTTTGCGCTGTTTTTCGGCGTCTGCGTCTTGTCAGACGTCGGTTCCGGTGTCTGGCCCGTTTCCGGTTTACCCGCGCTGGTTTCTGTTTTTGATGTCTGAGTCGTCTGCGGTTCTTTTGCGCTGTTTTCCGGCGTCGGCGTCTTGTCCGTGTCTGATTTATCCACGTCGTTTTCTGTTTCTGGTGTCTGGGCCGTCTCTGTTTCCTTTCCGTTTTCTTCCGGCTGTTGCGGCAGTCCCGGCCGTTGTCCTTCTTCCGTGCTGTCGTTTTTATTGCCGGCGCCCGCGTTGCCTTCATTCCCGCCGGAACCACCCAGTTCCGGCAGATTAAGCGGCGGGTCATAGGTGCTCGGCCAGGGGAGGATAATCTGCTGGCCGTCGTAAATGCCGCCCTCGATTTCCAGACCTATCAGAAACGGGGAGGGCTCTTCTCCGGCGGCCTGTGCGGCCAGATAAGACCGATAGGGTTCCCGGTCCTTTGGCATTATGAGCGCATAGCCGCTGTTTGCCGTGGAGGGTTGTGCGTTGACACATTCATCAAGTGAAAGCGCAGGAAGCTCTTTCCATTTTTCATTGTCTGCCGATAAGGTATACGCCCGGATGGAAGAGGCGCCTGTCGGTTTGAGCGGAAAGGCTATTTTCAAACCTTCGTTTTCCACTGCCAGAACACCCGTAAGGGATTCCTTTTCAGAGACCACATTTAGAATGAGTCTGATTTCATCCGTATTCATATCATCGCTCAGTCCATGATTCAGGACAAGCGGTTCGTTCAGCTGAAAACTGCCCACTGGCGTGTTTAACAGTGTGCCGCCGGGAATTACAATATTTTCGGCGGCATCCGGAATCGTCATGCTTTCGCCTGCGGTAAGCCGTGAAAAGGACAGAGGTTTCCATGTAACGGGACAGTTTATGTAGTCGTTGGCAATGAAATTCGATTCGCCGTCGCATAAATCGATTTGTACCGGAATGGTATCGGGCAAAAGGGCGGACAGTTCTTCCGGCGTTGTATTTTCGCCGATGGTAATCTGATATCTGCCATATAAGGCGAATGGATTTTGCTCACGGACTCTCATGGAGGGGGCAAAGCTGGCAATCAGGACGATTTCTTCCGGAACAGGCTGCGGGCCGCCGCGCTCTATGAGGACGGTTTGCGTTTCGTAGCTTTCTCCGTTTTCCCTGGCAATATAAAGTTTCAGATAAAAAGAATCCAGTTCCCCGTCAAGATAGCTTTTAAACGGTTCATCGCGGTTATAAAGGCAGATTTGATTGTGCAGTTTGTTTTCTGCCGCATCTCCTTCCATATTCAGGCAGCTCAAATCCCATTCCCGACCGCAAACCTCCCAGTTTTCGCCGTCCAGAGAACAGAGCGGGCGGATAAGGATGGTATCGGGCAGAAATTCCGTAAAAGAGCCCATAACGACATAATATCCATGAGAATAGTATTCTATGGACGCTTCAAACATCGGCGGTACATCCGGGGAAGGCATAGAGGTTTCCGCTGTGATTACGGGTGCCGTTTCCGACAGTAATGTTTCCGTTTTGGCAGATACCTCCGGCGGTAAGGAGGGCTGGTCCGCAGTCAGGGGTTCCGGTTCCATTGTGGAAGGTTCCGCTTCGGAGGTCGGCTCCGCTGTGGAGGGTTCTGCTTCGGGAGGTATTTCCATCGCAGAAGGCGCTGATTCTGATTCAGAAGCCGGCTCCGTCGTGGAAGGCTCTGCTTCGACTGTCGGCGCTTCTGTCAGGGAGCCGTCGGATGACAGGAGCGTCGTTGGATTTGTTATGTATTCCCCCGTCGCCGGCCGTGTTTCGCCGGCCGACGTATCGTTTTGTATTGGGAAAGAGGATTGTTCGGTTTCTGCATTGCCGGACAGTTCTTCCGCATGCGCCGGGAAACTGCCTGATATCATAAACAGAAAAACAGATAAGAGCAATAGTTTTTGTCGTATTTTCAAAGATATGCACTCCATTCATAGGGACTGACTGCGATTTGACTCTGCTATTTCCGGCAGTGGTTCGTGCAGTATTTTTCAGTGGACGGTTTACCATTCGCGCAGTTTCAAATACCGTTTGCGCCGATGCAGATTTAGGTGCTTTTAATTGTGTTATAGTAAATAAATTAAATCGCCGTTTTTCCAGATATAATCTATCTTATTACTTTAATGGGAATCCGGTGCGGTGTCAAGCATTGCGCGGTGAAGAAAAGCGGAGGCTGAATTGTTACTGGGAGAACGGGGAAAAAGAGCGGTATGAAAACCGGGAAATGTATTCGGAATCTGTGGATGATGGAGAAGGCATGGTCATTTTATGGTAAAGATAGCATTGTGTGATGATGATTTATCCGTATTAAAAGAAATCAAAGCATTACTAGAACAATATCGGATAGAACGGAAGCGGAAAATAATGTGTATGGATTTCTGCAGTCCGCTGGAACTACTGGCTGAGGTGGAAAAGGGGATGTGTCCCGACATTCTGTTTCTGGATATTTTAATGCCGGGTGAAAACGGAATCAATGTGGCGAAAGAAATCAGGCAGTATGATGACAGTGTTAAAATCATTTTTTTGACATCGTCTGACGAATTTGCGGTGGAGTCTTATACGGTTGGCGCTTATTTTTATCAGATGAAGCCCGTCTGCGCGGAAAATCTTTTCCGGCTGATGGACGCCGTAGTTCCGGAATGCGAGAAATTACATGAGGACTGTCTGCTGGTCCGCTGTAAAAGCGGTATTACGAGAATCGATTTGGGCAGATTGGAATATTGCGAAGTGATGGGGCGCACGTTGGTATTTCATCTGGAAAACGGAAAACTTCTGGAAGGAGCCGGGAGTCTGGATGAGCTGTGTGAGAAACTTGCGCAGTATGATAATTTTCTGCGGCTTCATCGGTCTTTCGTTATCAATATGGAGCATGTTCAAAGCATTTCCTATAAAGCGGTTACGATGGATGATTTGACGGAAATTCCCATTCCGCATGGAAAGTGTTCCGAAATGAAAAAGAAGTATCTCGAATACGTATTTAGCAGAAAGCGGGTATTTATCTCATGAATGCAGTTTATCTGGGTAATTCTATTGCAGTCTCCGCTTTTGGCATGATTTTATCCGCAGCATTCTGCGATATCTGCTGGACGCGGTTCAAAAAGCTGCTGCTGACAGGCGGCATGGCAGTGCTCTTATTAATTCAGGGAATTATTTATTTTTTTATTAATGCCAAAATTGTTGAGTATATTTATCCGCTGATTACACATTTTCCACTGATGGTAATCCTCTGTTTTCTCAGCGGAAAAATTTTGTGGCCGGCCATTTCGGTTCTGACGGCTTATTTGTGCTGTCAGATTCGCAGATGGCTGGCGTTGCTGGCGATTACTATATTTGCGGGCGGCCCTGTGATGCAGAATACGATTGAGTTTGTTATGACAATACCGATACTGTTGATATTGCTGCAGTTCGCTGCGCCGTCCGTGCGCTCCATTTCGAATAATGCGCTTTCCGTCCAGATACAGTTCGGCCTGGTGCCGGCATTGTATTACGGTTTTGATTATCTGACGCGCATCTATACAAAACTGCTTCTGGAGGGCGTTCTGGCAGCGGTAGAGTTTATGCCGTTCGTGTGCAGCGTGGCGTATCTGGTTTTTGTGGTCCGCGCTTCGGAAGAGGGACGAATGCGCAGCCAGTTGGAACAGATACAGGAAGTACTGAATCTGCAAGTGGCACAGGCCGTCCGTGAAATCAGAGCCTTGCGGGAGTCCTGGCAGAAGACCAGAGCTTACCGCCACGATTTGCGCCATCACATGCAGTATCTTTTGTCCTGTATAGAAAATGAGCGGTATGAACAGGCACAGGGATATATCCGGGAAATCTGTCTGGAAATTGAGTCGAATCAAGTAATCACATTTTGTGAAAACGAGGCGGCGAATCTGATTTTTTCCGCTTTTGCCGGACGCGCCAGAGACAGCGGTGTTCCGATAAAAATTCAGGCGGCGCTTCCGCAGAACATTGCCATATCCGAAAGCGATTTGTGCGTTCTATTGTCGAATGCACTGGAAAATGCACTGCACGCATGCCAGAAGCGGGTAGAGAAAGGATTACCCGGGACGATGGAAGTTTCTGCATATGAAAAAAAGGGGAAATTTTTTCTGCAGATTGTCAATTCCTGTGATGCGGACATACCTTTTGAACATGGGATTCCGGTTACCAGTTATCCAGGGCATGGGATTGGCGTATGGAGCATATGTGCGATTGTAGAGAAATACGGCGGTATTTATTCCTTTGCGGTGAAAGACGATAAATTTATTCTGCGGCTCTCTTTTAAGGCCGCTGGCGATTCGGCGCGTTTTCCGGTCGATTCGTGATAAAAATTCCTTTTTGATGAAGGGTTACGTTATACTGCATGAATAGTGGTGACACACCGCGAAAATGAAAAAATGTAAAGAGTGAACGATGCAAAAAGGAGAGAAAAAGTATGAAGAAAAAATTGGTATCAGTTGTACTGGCCGCCGTAATGACGGCATCATTATTGACAGCATGCGGAGGAGGCAGTAATACCGCAACAACGGCTCCGGCTTCCACTGCGGAAACTGCGCCGGCAAAAGAGGAAACGCCCGCACCGGCTGAAGAAAAAAAGACGGAAGATAATGCGGAGGAAACGACGGACGAAATGGTATCTGACGAAACTTTTGCGCTTTTGCAGGAAAATTATGAAGCCATGTCGGAGTGCTATGACGAAGTACTGGAACTGTACAGCAGCGATGAAATCGCGGCAAATGCCGATATTGAAGAGCTGCTTCTTGAAGCTGCCGATATTATCGACCAGATGGGCGAAATTACACAGGACTCCATTACGGAAGAAGATGCGGATGCATTGACCGAAGCAATGATAGAACTTCTGAATGGACTTAGTGCGCTGGTAGATGGAATGGAGCTTGCTGATGATGGGGCCGGCGATATGGTATCCGATGAGAACTTTGCGATTTTACAGGAAAATTATGCAACCCTGACGGAAGTCTATAACGCAGTCGCGGAAGCGTATAATAGTGAAGAAATTGCAGCAAATAAAGATGTCGAAGACGCTATGAACGAGGCGGTAGAAATTCTGGAGCAGATGGGAACGATAGAGCAGGAGAGCCTCACGGAGGCCGATGCACAGGAGCTTAACGACGCTATGGCTGAGATTCTCGATGCACTGGCAGAAATCGCAGGGGCGATAGGCTGACGGATAATGAAGGCGGAAGTAAGGCTTTCCTTTTTTGTGTAGCGACAGGGGGTACCGGCCTGGGTAAATATTTCTGATTAGATAGAAATTCTTTATTTGTATCTGACGTAATAATATTCTAACTGTTATACTTTAGCTGACAAGGTATAAGTGTGAAAGAAATCGCTAATGAGGTATAAGAGGAGGAAAAGGTATGGGTCGGTTACAAGAAGCGCTTACAGGGCGGCAGGATAATTATATATTCCCTTTTTTATGGATGCACGGAGAAGAAGAACATTTACTGCGGCGGGAAATTGAGAAGATTGCGGAATGCGGCATCGGGGCATTGTGCATGGAATCGCGCCCGCATCCTGATTTTTGCGGCCCCCGCTGGTGGCATGATGTGGACATTGTAATGGAGGAGGCACGCAAAAGAAAAATGCGTGTCTGGTTATTGGATGACCGTAAATTTCCTACAGGCTTTGCCAACGGCTATTTGGAGAAATACTGTCCCGAAAAATCGAAATGGTATCTTGTTGAAAAACATATGGATTTGTTGGGCCCGGCCCCCGGCGCTGCCGTACTGGTCAGCGGAATACTCCCGGAAGATGCAGAGTTACTTGGGATATACGGTTATCCCTTACAATGCTGTGAATCTACTGCTTTGAATGGTACGGAAGCGATTGATTTAACGGGGGCTCTTTGTGAAGATGGATTTCTGAGAATGGATGTACCGGAAGGACAGTGGCGTCTGTTTGTTCTGTATACTACACATACGGGCGGCGGACGCGTCCATTACATGAATCTGATTGACAGAACTTCCGTCCGGGTTCTGTTGGGTGCCGTTTATGAACCGCATTATAAGCGATATAAGGATGATTTTGGAAAAACATTTGCTGGTTTTTTTTCAGATGAGGCAGAACTGGGCAACAGTATGGAATATAATTTCCACGAAACGTTAGGAAGACCTGATGTGGCTTTACCGTGGAGTAAAGAACTGGAAAATGAACTGCACAAAAAATGGGGCGGAAGTTTTGCTGTATACCTGCCTGCCTTATGGTACGAATGGGGGAAAGAAACGAGTACTATACGTTATACCTATATGGACATGGTTACACGACTGGTCTATACCTGCTTTTCAAAACAGATGGGCGCGTGGTGTGAACAACACAATGTAGAATACATTGGCCATATTATTGAGGACGACAATGCACATGCACGGCTGGGATGCTCAATAGGACATTATTTCCGGCATCAGGCCGGGCAGCACATGGGCGGCATTGATGTTGTACATTATCAGATACTGCCGGGATTTACGGAAAAGACGCATCGCTGGATGGATTGGGAAAGCGATGGGGAATTTTTTCACTTCGGACTGGCAAAACTGGGAAGCAGCGCGGGCCATCTTGACGCGAATAAAAAGGGCAGGTCCGTATGTGAGCTGTTTGGAAATTATGGATGGGCAGAAGGCATCTGCGTCATGAAATGGCTGGCTGACCATATGCTGGTGCGCGGAATCAACCATTTTGTGCCGCATGCTTTTTCCCCGACTTTTCCGGACCCGGATTGTCCGCCGCATTTTTATGCAGGAGGAAATAATGCGCAGTTTTCCCTCTTTGGCTGCCTGGCAAAGTATATGAACCGTGCGGCTCATCTGTTAAGCGGAGGTGAGTATCTTGTACATGCGGCAGTTTTGTATCATGCGGAATCGGAATGGGCCGGAAGCGCAATGCTGTTTCAAAAGCCCGTGCGTGCACTACTAGAAGCGCAGTTGGACTGTGATGTAATGTCTGCGGATATTTTGGAGACGGCCATACCGGAAAAAGAAAAAAGACAGGTAGAGGCGAACGGACGGCGCTACGCTTGTCTGATTGTGCCGGCGTGTGAGGCGCTGCCGAAAAAAGCCGCTTTTGCATTGCTGAAGGCGGCACAGGCGGACGTTTGTGTTTTGTTTGTAGAAAGCAGACCGCAAAGAACCTGTGAAGGAGAGGCATTACCCGCGGGGTTTGAAAACACAGGCTGTACGGTGCAGCTTCATGAACTGGCGCGGTATGTGGCACAGGCCGCCGGGCGGGAGATTGTTGTGACGGGAACATATCCTGACTTGCGATTGTGCTCCGTGGAGCAGGAAGACAGCCGGGTTTGTATGTTTTTTAACGAATCGACGACATGCGGAGTTGACACGGACGTGAAAGTGACAGCTTCGGACTTTATGACAGCGGGCTTTTATGACGGCGTAAATAATTCATATGACGAATATGCTATGGTGAATGGATGTTTCCGGCTGAAGCTGAATCCGGGAGAATCAACATTTGTCATTTTAAAGCGTACGCCCTGTCAGGAAAAGGCGGTTTCGCGTCAGCAGAAAAAACTGCAGCTTTGCTGGAAGATAAAGGCAATAGAATATCCTTCGCGTCTCTGCAGAAAAACAGTAACGCTGGAGGCAGGAACAAAAATGCCGAATATGAATGCCATAAAGGAACTTTATGATTTTACCGGTTATTTTGAATATACCACAGTGTTTCAGACGGATGATGTGCAAAAGGCCGCTATCTATCTGCCGCAGACATGTGACGGTGCGGAAATATGGATAAACGGCCAATATGCGGGAGCGGTTATCGGTTCGAGCGGGCGTGTGGCGATAGACCGGATTCTGAAAGCGGGACGGAATGAGCTATGTATCCGTGTACCAAACACGCTGATTTGGAAAATGAAGGATGAGTATTCTTTCTACATGCAGTTGAAACCAACGGGTCTGGGAGATATGCCCATGATGGAGTATTCTGCTTTTTAAAAAGAAACATCATGTGGACGCAGATAAATATGTACGCCGTAAGGCGCAAGCCCGGATTCGGCGTGGAGGAGGGGCGTCCAGTCTGCGGGCGGTGTATACGGAACAGTATGCTTCGTATGATTCAGGACAAAAATATAATCGCCATCCGGACCGATGCGCATACACAGTTCTACGCCGTCAGGGGCATCTCCGACGCTTTCAACGCCGCTGGCGGCAAGAAGAATTTCCGCCAGGATATCCGAACCGGTTTGTTCGAGGAAGGTGCCTAAATAGAATACACAGCCTTTTCCGAATGTATTCATGGTCAGTGCGGGGGTTTGGGCAAATGGGCCATTATCATAACAGGCAAGTGTGCGGCAGCCGTCTGGAACGATGCGGTCGCAGAAATAAGAGCCGTGGAAAATGCCGCGGTCTGTCCAATTTATGGAGACGGGTCCGTCGTATATGGTGGAATAATCCTCAACAATTAAACCACAGAGAGAGGAAAGGCCGTGCGGCAAATCACCGTCCGAAATACATTTCCCGGTTTCATCATGCACTCCGGAGCGTGCGGTAAGCAGCAATGTGCCGCCTTCGTGAACGTAATCTTTCAGCCTGTCGCATAATTCCGGCGTCACAAGGGTAAGAAGGGGAGCAATCAGCAGTTTGTATGAAGTAAAATCAACGCTTTCCGGTATAAAATCAACCATGACATTGCGGCGGTACAGTCCGCCGTATAATATTTGTACCTGCTGGCGGTATTCAAGCGATGGATGACAGGGCTGTATTTTCAGCGCACCGTTCTGGTCGTATGAATACAATATGGCTGCTTCGGCGCCGCTGCCGAGTCCCTGAATTTTTTCCATGACCGGAGTCAAATCAGAGATGGCGCGCTGCAGTTCCCGATATCTGCGGCCCGGTGTGCCATTGTGCGGAAGAATACCGTGCCAGTATTGCTCTGTGCCGAAGGTACATGTGCGCCAGCGGAACCAGAGGACAGTATCTGCTCCATGTGCAATGGAATGACAGGTCCACAGATATAGTTGTCCGGGGGCCGGCGTGGGACCGAAGCATTGCCATCCGGCGGGGCCGGCCTGCTGCTCCATGACCCAGAAATTTTTTTGTTTGGTGCCGCGAATCAGCTCGAGGGCAGAGCTTAAATTTTCCATATTCCGAAAGGTTTTCCCATCTTCCTGATAATAGGGGTACTGGTCCTGTGAGACAAAGTCCAAATCCCGGGCAAGGTGAAAATAATTGACTTTGTCGGCATACCCCATCATATTATGCGTCAGGAACTGGTCGTGGCAATGCTCCCTCAGAATCTCCGCCTGAGCATGCTGGAAGTGAACAATCAAATCCGAGCAGAAACGCCGCCAATCCAGCAATAACGAAGGGTTATGGGCCGTAACATTCAGCATTGGTGCGGGGATTTGAGAAAAATCATCATATTTCTGGCTCCAGAAAGCAGTGCCCCAGGCGGCATTCAGTGTCTGGATATCGCCATATTTATTGGTCAGCCATGTCTGGAAGGCATCGGTGCATGAAGGACAAAAGCACAGTTCGTCATGGCTGTTGCCCAGTTCGTTATCAATTTGCCAGCCTATAACGTCCTTGCAGTGTCCGTAATGTTTTGCCATGGCGGTAACCAATAATCGAACCCGGCGACGCAATGCGGGATTGGAATGACAGCAGTGGTGCCGCCCGCCAAAACTTTGACGGACACCGGATTTATCCATGGGCAGCGATTCGGGATACATCTGAATCAGCCATGCCGGCGGCGCCGCAGTCGGGGTTCCGAGAATCGTACGGATGTTATGGCGCGCAAGGATGGCAATGGCCTCATCCAGCCAGTCGAAGTCATAGACGCCTGCGGCGGGCTCGAGCTGAGCCCAGGCAAACTCTGCCATGCGCACCAGGCCGATTCCCATTTTTTCCATGAGGCGGGCATCTTCTTCCCAACGTTCACGGGGCCAGTGTTCCGGGTAGTAATCAACTCCAAAATATCGACTCATAAAAATAACCATACCTTTCTCTCAACCTATTTCCTCCGAATAAAACATATCCTTGTGAAACGGCTGTGACGCAGCAAGGCAGATTCCCCGATAGTCATCGGAAAATCCACCGCAATCATCCGGACGACGCCGGCGTACGCCGCAGTAAAAATGCCACAGTATCCCTTTGTGAAAAAATACACAGGGCTTATGGGCATGGATTTCATCGGCCGCACCGCTTCTGCCCGCACGAAATAAGGGCTGCGGAGCCTGTTCCCAATGAAGCAAATCTTCTGAGACGGCAAGGCATTCACATGCCGTTGCGCCGTCAAATCCGAAGTAAAAACAAAGCCAGGCGCTTTCATCCCGCACGATATAAGGATTGGCACAAAAACGACTGCTAAAGTCATGACTGCCGACGGGAATCACGGGGTGTTCAGATAAACGATGCCAGGTCAGCAAATCATCGGAAACGGCCAGACCGATTTGTTCCTTCCAGACCGATGCAGTATTTTTTGCATTGTAAAAGAGATAGAATTGTCCCTCATGCTCCAGCAGACAGGTGTTATACATCCCGCCCTGCTCCCATTCTGCGCCCTGCCGCCAGGAAAATACAGGCTTGTCCAGACGGTTCCAGCTGCGTAAATCTTCATTTTCGCACCAGGCAAGCCCGATTTCCGCAGGTCCGTTTTCATATCCCGTGCCCGGATATGAATTGTATACAAGCCAATAGCGCCCCTGAAATTTGCGAAGGGTTGGAATCTCATACAGAGAGTTGCTCTTACGAAGGATGCAGGCGGCGCTGGTGCTTTCGGCATCCCACCGGCCAGGTTCCTGGCGGGGAGTAACCATGCAGTAAAATTCCCAGTGGATTAAATCCGCGCTGTGGGCCAGTGCGGACTGGTAGCCAATTCCATCAAATCCGGTATAGAGCATAAAGTATCGGTTTTGATGAAAAAACACAAAGGGTATATCCACAGCGCAGCAGTCAAAATGTCCCGGAATACCGGAGGGTTCCAAAAGATATCGGTTCATGCGCCAGGGCACGGCGTATTCCCTCGTATACCATAGCGGCGTATGTATCATGTTTACTCCCATCTGTCTGCTTTGGCAGACACTCAAATCAATAGTTGAAAATTTTAATTTTCAACCTTTCACCTCGTTGTACAAAAAGTACCATTGATTCTGGGGGATGTCCATGTAAGGACGGAAGGCATCCGTAAGAAAATCGTATTTTACATCGTGACCCGGCAGCGTACGGAATACAAGCGCTTCAGGGTCTTCCTGAACAATCCATTCTTCCGGAGTTGTCTTGTCACCTTTCAGGAGCATGAATTCATTTCCGGCCAATACCAGTGGTCCATAGAATAATGCGCAGATATCGGGATGCTTCCGGTCTATCGCTTCAAAATGCAGATAAAATGGCAGTTGAAGCTGCACGCAGTCACCGCTGTGCCAACGGCGTCTGATTTGCAGCCAGCCCTGAGCATTATAGGCAAGCGGAGATTCGCTTCCGTTGATAAGAAGTTTTTCGCCATGACCTTTGGCAAATGCCGGGACGCGCAGCAACAGGGTATGCTCCAGGCCGCCTTCGGGCGCATTTATGAAAATGGAAATATCGCCTTTGCGGGGATATTCTGTTTCCACACAGATGGTAAGATTGTCAATCCGGACGCGGGAAGGCATATATTGTGCAATATACAGAGCATCTTCTGACTGATAGTATAAAAGATTATAATACTCAGCGGTACATTGTGGAAAAGTACCGGTGCAGCATTGCCATTTGTTCTGGGCCCCGTCGCTGTGCATGCGCCGGTCGCGTACATTTTTGACGGCGCCGTTTACAAAATAGCGGGCGTAATATAATACTTCGCCTTTCGGAGTGAGCGGAGGCTGGCCGCCAAGACAATTGAAAATCATTCTTTCTGCCCATTCTGCGTATCTGGCTTCTCCCGTAAAACTCAATAAGTAATGGGTCAGCTTCATTACGGCCCAACTGCAGCAGGAAACTTCACAGTTTCCCCACACGTCATCCCGGGGAGCGCCGCCCCAGAACGGTTTGAAATCACTGTGGGCAGTCAATTGGTCCGGAGCCAGGATGGAGTCGCCAAGATAACCGTCTTCGCCGAATAATGTCTCGGCAGGCCCGAATCCTCCGGTCGCATAGGTGTGTTTTTCGAAAATCAGATTGTAGCCGCCGACAGCAGCATCCAGATAATGCTTTTCCCCTGTGAGCTTGTACATAGCCGCGGCGCTGCACAGAGAATTGGCATGGCTGTATGCGTGTCGAAGTCCAATGTTCCCGTCCCCGCTGGCGAGTTTGTCCCACATATAATCATAGCTCCACATACAGGCAAGTTTCCGGTAAAGAGGATTGCCGGTGCGCTCATATGCGCGTACCAGCATTTCGGGCAGCGTCCACCATTCCATCATGCCGGCCGCATCCAGCTCCGGCGTTTCAATGCCATCGCGGGGGACAGAGACATCGAAGTTTTTTTCCGCCCAGAGTGAGATTTTTAAGGCCAGAGGAAGCGCCTGTGTCCATCCCAGATAGGAGTCTGCGTCCAGCAGCGCGGTCAGCAGTTTGTCGAACGGGTAACAATCGGCATCTCCGGCGTAATTGGGATGTCCGTCCTCCGAAAGCGTTTCGGCCCATCCGTTCAGAAGCCGAATCGCCTTCGCTTTATAGCGGACATCTTTGGTAATGTGGTACATCTTACACATGGCGGTAACATATTGTCCAAACGTTGCGCCATTTTTGCCGTACCAGCCGGGATAGACCGGTACATCGGAAGCAATGCCGGCTTTATCCCGGAACATGCGCAGCAGACGGTTTTCATCAAGCGCAAGAAGCCATTGGCCGTTTTCTTCAAATTGTCTGCGCCATCGGCTTGCAAAAAGTTCTACGCCAAGATAATCCAGATTGCGGAGTAAAAAAGGGGAATGTTCCATATAAATCACCATACCTTTCTCTCAGCCTGCAAACTTTGGGCCGCAGGCCGAACTGTTACATACATTTTTTCCCAAAGCGCTTGGTCTTGACCATGTGGATTATATAGGATATGATAACCACTGGATTCGGTAAATTCATTATATTGCATAAAAACAGAGGGATAAACTGTAAAATAATATGCAAAAGGTGTAAAATGTTCTGGAAGTTTGTAAAGGAGAAGACAAAATGCAGATTTTGCTGGTGGAAAACGAAAAACTTACGTTGGACGGAATATACCGGACACTGCCCTGGAGCGAACTGGGGGTCAGTCAGGTACATCGGGCTATGAACGGTGTGCAGGGCGTGCAGATTGCAAAAGAGATAATGCCGGAAATCATTATTACCGATATTAAAATGCCGCGGCTGGATGGCATTGGCATGGCACGTTGTATCCGCGAATTTTTGCCTCAGAGCACAATCATTTTTATGAGCGCCTATACGGAAAAGGAGCTGTTTATCAACGCTATTGAGGTCCTGGCATTTGGCTGGCTGGAAAAGCCGCTGAACATTGCCGATATGGCGGAGATGATTCGCCGTGCGGTACGGTTTCAAAAGAAACGTATTCAACAGGAAGAGAATCTGGACCAGCTGCGGGGGGACTATGAGGATTCTCTTTCCGTCATAAAAAGTGTCTGTCATGATAACGCCGTGTTTGCAAACAGCATTCCCGCAAAGCTGCGGCGTCAGATTGAACCGGACAGCGGGGAACAGATGAATCCGCTGATACGGCGGTTATGCAGCTATGTGGCGGAAAGTTATACGGACCCGGATATCTGTCTGCAGTCCATGGCGGACAAGCTGGGCGTTTCGGTGCCGCATCTGTGCGCGGTCATCAAACAGGAACTGGGATGTACGTTTGTAACGCTTCTGACAAGCACCCGGATAGAAAATGCGAAACGCTTAATCGCAAAATCCGCCAATCTGCGTGTACGGGACATTGCCGAAATGGTAGGTTACAGAGATGCGAACTATTTTATCAAGGTTTTCAAAAAGAGAACCGGAGTTTCACCCGCTGATTACCGGGAGGATATGGAATGAAAAAAGCGCTCCGTTTTTATCAGGACAGAAAAATCACGACAAAACTTCTGATAATCTTTTGTATGTTTTTGTTAGCGCCGAGTATCTGCATCTTTTGGTGGGCATATGAAAACAGCATACATGATATCGAAAGGTTTATATCCGGCTCGGCCCTGCAGCATTATAACCAGACATACGACTACCTGCTGAACAAACTGGACAGTGTGAAAGAGGAAGCCGATACGCTGGCAGGTAATCCCGAATTCAGACGTATCGTGAGCAGAGACAGAGAAAAATATTCTGATTATCAACAGGTAGACGATATGTACAGCCTGGATGATATCCTGAATTCTTATCAGGACCGTTTAAATGTTGAAAAAACGATTATCTATATTCCCGACGGTTTGATTTACAGTGACAGAATGCGCGTTCGTTCATTTGAAAGCGTGGAGAATATGGACTGGTATCAGGATTTTTCGGCGAGGCGTTCTTTTACTGCCTTTTATGCTTCGGGTAATCTCCTGGAAAAAGGAGCGTTTCTTGTACGGAAAATTTCGCATCCCATGCACTATGACCAGATTGTATGCGTGATTTGCATGGAGATTAGCGATATGGCAGAGATTCTGTCCAATGCAGATATTTCGGAAGAGTGTATTACCTGTATTGTGGATGAAACGGGAGGGCTTGTAGGGGTTTCCAATCCGGAGGCTGCGCAGCTCCTGGATTTGGATATGCTGAATGAATTGCCATTCACAGAAGAGTTTACAGAAATTGATATGGGAGGCCGGAGCATGTACTGTATAGCGCGTGCTCTGCCGGGAACCGACTGGACGATGGTATCGCTGCTGCCATATCAGGTATTGGACAGAATCAGCCGCAGCCAGGTTGCGACATCTTTTGTGGTTTTGCTGGCGATGGTTCTGTTTATTATGCTGGCAATTATTCTGATTTCGCATACGCTTCTGCGAAAAATAGAAGCGGTGATGGACCGCATGAAAAGCGTAGAAAACGGAGAATTCAGTCCGATGCCGGACTATATGGAGGGGGATGACGAGGCAGGGGAGCTGACACGGACATACAATGAAATGGTATACACCATCCGGCGTCTGATGACACAGCAAAGGCAGACGTACCAGCAGCTGCGCGCAGCAGAAGGACAGATTCTCCAGGCTCAGATTAAGCCGCATTTTTTGTACAACACGCTGGAAATGATTGGGTGGCTGAATCGTGTAGGACGGGATGAGGATGTGCAGTTTGCGATTGAATCGCTGGCGAGATTCTACAAGGAAACGTTAAAAAGCGGAAAAGAAATGGCCACGCTTGCGGAGGAGGTGGCTCACGTAAAGACCTATATGGACATTCAGGCGTTCCGGTTTGAAAATATCAGGCTGCATTTATCCATGGAGGAAGGATGCGGCGCCGCATCCATGCCGAAGACTACGTTACAGCCTATTGTTGAGAATGCGCTTTATCACGGCATTTTAGAAAAAGATGAAGACGGGGGGAATATATGGATTGTCAGCCGTTTGCGCGGCACGGACGTTCTGATAACCGTTGAGGATGACGGCGTGGGGATGCCGGAGCAGCAGATGCGGGATATTCTTGTACAGTCACAGCAGAAAAAAGGGTACGGGGTATGGAATGTGCATCAAAGACTGCAGCTTTTCTTTGGCGAGGAATACGGCCTGAAATATACGGCTCGGACAGGCGGCGGAGTGTGTGTGCAGCTGCTTATTCCGGCGGGGGATATTTCCTGAGTGCGGAGCCTTGAGGCTGTCCGGCCAATGGGTCCGTACTGGGAAAAACTTACAAAAATGATATTGCCATCTTTGGTTTTGTAGAAGAAAGTACACTTTAATCAGAAGAATTTCCAATTGAAGCAGTCCGTTTAGGACTGCTATAATTTTTTTAGACAGAGAAATACAGTTAGCACATCGTGGGCAGGATATTGATAAACAAGGACATAGAGGTGAGCGGATGAAAACGAAAAAGAACCGTTTAAAATTACTGAAAAACAATCGATTATTATTAGTGATGCTGATGCCGGCCGTTTTGTATGTTTTCATTTTTAACTATTTGCCGATGCCGGGCATACTGCTGGCGTTTAAAAAGTTCTCCTATAACAAGGGAATCTTCAACAGTCCCTGGAACGGATTCGAAAATTTTCGTTTCTTTTTTATTTCGGGCGATGCCGTACGCGTAACTTTCAATACGTTTGCGTATAACCTTGTCTTTCTGTTTCTGGAAATTGCAGTTTCCGTAACCATTGCGATTTTACTAAATGACCTGAGGATGAAACGGTATAATAAAACATTGCAGACAATGATGTTTTTGCCGTATTTTGTCTCATGGGTTGTTGTGGCGTCTATTGCTTACAGCTTATTCAATTTTGAAAACGGAACGGTCAACAGCGTGATAGAGGCTTTGGGCGGGGACAAAATAAATATTTACGGCACTCCGGGTTACTGGCCGTTTATCCTTACGGCGTTCCGGCTTTGGAAAACGGTGGGATATCAAACTGTCATTTATCTGGCTGCAATTGCATCCATGGACAAGGAAATTATTGAGGCGGCTAAGGTGGATGGGGCGAATGTGCTCCAGATGATTTTTCATATTACGCTTCCGCAGCTGCTGCCGACCATTATAATTTTAGCTTTGTTATCGATAGGCAATATTTTCAGGGGAGATTTTGGACTGTTTTATCAGCTGGTCGGCAACAATGGCTTGTTGTTTGAGAAAACGGATATTATTGATACTTATGTATTCCGTTCCCTGCTGCAGACAACCAATGTCGGAATGGCTGCCGCCGCGGGCCTTTACCAGTCGGTAATGTGTTTTGTGTTTGTAATGGTCACGAATGCGTGCGTCAAGAAGATTCAGCCGGATTACGCACTGTTTTAGCCCATGAAAAAATGATGGAGCAGAAAGGAATTGTGAATGGAGAGAATAAATGCCGCAAAAACAAGAAAAGTCCGCATGGGAACGGATGAAAGAATTTTTAATATCGTGGGCTATATCATTGTAACGTTGATTGCGTTTATCTGTCTTTTCCCGTTTTGGATTGTAGTGGTGGGGTCATTTACCAGCGAGGCATCGGTCATACAAAATGGTTACTGGCTCTGGCCGCGTGAATTTTCTTTAGACAGTTACAGACAGTCGCTTGCGTCTCCGATTGCTGTGCTGAAAGCATACGGAGTGACGATTCTGGTCACAACTGTGGGTACAACAATCAGTGTGATTATCACAACGATGACGGGATGGGTTCTTCAGCGGAAGGATTTCCCATGGCGCAACGGGTTTTCCATGTACTTCTTTTTCACCACCCTTTTTTCAGGAGGGCTGGTTCCATGGTATATTCTGTGTGTTTCTTATTTGGGATTTACCAATAATTTATTGGGATTGATTTTGCCGGGAATGATTTCCGTATGGAACATTTTACTCGTAAAAGGCTTTATGGGGGGAATTCCATTTGAACTGGTAGAATCCGGCAAAATTGACGGAGCAAATGATATGACGATTTTTTTTCGCCTGATTTTGCCGATTTCAAAGCCCGTGGTTGCGACCATTCTGCTGTTTACGGCACTTGCGTACTGGAACGACTGGTATAACTGCATGTTGTTCATACGGGACAAGGATATGTATAATCTCCAGTATTTTCTGCATCATTTAATCAACAGCGCGAAGGCCATGCGGGAAATCATGACGCAGAGCGCTCTGGTAATGGACAGCCTGCCGGTGGAAACAATGAAGATGTCCATGACAATTATTGTAACCGGCCCTATTATCCTGCTGTACCCATTTATCCAGAAATATTTTGTTTCAGGTCTTACAATCGGCGCGGTAAAGGGATGAGGGTAAATTGATATCGTAACAACAATAAAATCATGAGTTTGTGGTATCTAACAAATGCTTAACAAAATTATACAAAAAGGAGAGAAGAGTATGAAAAAGAGAATGAAACAGATTACGGCACTGGTACTTTCGACGATTATGGCGTCAGTGATGCTGGCTGCATGCGGCGCCCCGCAAAGCGGAGGCACAGAACCTGTTCCCGACGTCCAGGAGGAGCAGCCTCAGAGCGCTGTATCCGGGACGGAACCCGCCGCTTCCGAGTCGGGACCCGATACCTCCGAGGCAGTAGAGATTAAGCTGGTTTTGGTGGGGGAGGAGCCTGCGGATGGAGATGCGGTATTTGAAAAAATAAACGAAAAGCTGAAAGAAGACATTAATGCGACGCTGAATGTAGAATATATTTCTCTGTCGGACTATGAACAGATGTATTCTCTGATGCTGGCTTCCGGCGAGCCCATTGACGCAATCTACACTTCTGCATCGTGGTGTTATTACATGGAGGAAGCGGCAAAGGGTGCGTTCAAAACGATTGACGAGTCCTTCATCGAAACGTATCTGCCTTTGCACAAAGAAAACATGCCGGCTGAAGCATTTGAACAGGCACGCGTTCAGAACAATATTTACATGGTGCCTAACAATTATTGTACAATCACCGGTTATGCGGCGCTGATACGTGGAGATTTGCGTAAAAAATACAATCTGGATGAGGTAACGACACTGGAAGGATTAGAGGCGTATTATAAAGCGGTTGTGGAAAATGAACCGGGAATGCAGGCATATGCGGCGGCACAGAATAACGATAATATGAAATTATTCCTGTTTAATAACCGGCTGCGTGATATCGCCAAAATAGATTATTTTGCCCTGTATGATATGAATGGTGATTCTTCCGCGGATATGCCTGATATCCGATGGGTATACAGCACGGAAGAGTATAAAGAATTTGCCTTGCTGATGAAAAAATGGTGTGACATGGGCTTCTGGTCCAAAAACGCTATTGCAAATACTTCAGACCCGCGCGATGCGTTTGAAAACGGAAGCGCCGCTTCACTCATCTGGAATATTTACACTCTGGGCGCCTCTGCACAGGCTATTATGACGACCCATCCTGAGTGGGAACCGGAGATTGTGGACCTTTTCCCGGATGGAGGC
Organism: uncultured Lachnospiraceae bacterium; assembly: GCA_910578715.1. GTDB lineage: Bacteria > Bacillota > Clostridia > Lachnospirales > Lachnospiraceae > UBA3282. The sequence goes on from CAJTRL010000003.1 coordinate 134,000, forward strand.
TCGCATAAGCGGGGGCTGTATACCGGTGATGGCATTGCATTCCCTATTTCGGGCGAAAATACAGAGCGCGCGGCGATGGCCCTGGATTTGCTTAAATTCGACAGGGAATATTATGACTTGATTCGTTATGGCATCGAAGGTGAGCATTGGATTGACGAAGGGGACGGCAAGTGGAGCCCGGGACCGAAACAGGCCGATTATACCTATGACCAGATTTCCTGGGCATTTAAAAATAATGATTATGAGCGTGTGAACAGCAGTGAATTTGCTCCCATTGTAGAAACCCGTAACCGCTGGTATGAGCTTGCGGCAGAAGGCGATATTCTGAACTTTACGCTGGATGAATCAGATATTGCCACAGAGACTGCTGCGCTGAGTAACTTATTCACCAAATATGTATATCTGATGGATTTAGGCGCGGTAGATGACGTGGAGGCTACTCTGGAAGAGTTTAACCAGCAGGCGGAAGCCGTGGGCCTGGGCAAAATCATGGAAGAGCTGGACAGGCAGGTGAAAGAGTACTATAATTCTTTGGGCAAATAATCACAGGCGGGTGACGCCGCCGTCCCGTAAATTCATAACCGATAAGTAAATTACTGCTTCATAAGCAGTCATAACCCCTCAGAATACTTCATACAATGTAAAAAAGTATTTCTGAGGGGATTTTTTTGAAAGATTATATTGAAGAGAGGGCAATTAATATTGCTAATTATATTATTGAGAACAATGCCACCGTCAGGCAGACGGCAAGGCAGTTTGGGATTAGTAAGAGTACGGTACATAAAGATGTAACAGACAGACTTTCACAAATTAACCCGGCACTGGCGTCCGAGGCGAGAAAAGTACTCGATATTAATAAGTCGGAAAGACATATCCGCGGCGGCCTTGCAACAAGAGAAAAATATCTGCACAGACAGGCGAGATAAATGCCAGTGAAAGAATAAAGAATCAGGCAGATATATTTTGACAAGCCCTTCACTTATCTTTATAATATAGCTTACAAGAAGTTCGCTTGCTTGCAAGGGCGAACTTTGTAAGCTGACGAGCGGCGAAGCAGCGAGTGAAAAGATAGCTTACAAGAGTTCGCTTGCTTGCAAGGGTGAACTTTGTAAGCTAACGAGCGGCGAAGCAGCGAGTGAAAAGATAGCTTACAAGAAGTTCGCTTGCTTGCAAGGGCGAACTTTGTTAGCTAACGAGTAAAAATGAAGTTTGACGGAACATGTTGGAGAGCACGGCAGAAGAGGAAAATACTATGGGAAGAGAAATGGTCATTGTGCTGGATTTTGGCGGGCAGTATAACCAGCTGATTGCGAGACGGGTCAGAGAATGCAACGTATACTGCGAAGTCCATCCGTATAATATCAGTCTGGAAAAAATCAAACAACTACAGCCCAAAGGCATTATTTTTACGGGAGGACCAAACAGCGTCTATGCCAAAGATGCCGCTGTCTGCGGAAAAGAAATATTTGAACTTGGAATCCCGATTTTAGGAATTTGTTACGGTTCACAGCTTATGGCGTATCTGCTCGGTGGAAAAGTTGCGTCGGCGCCTGTCAGTGAATACGGAAAAACGGAAGTAGAAGTCGATACCGGTTCCGATATGTTTAAAGGCGTTTCGGAAACTACAATCTGCTGGATGAGCCATACAGATTATATTGAAAAAGCGCCGGAGGCATTTCGGGTTACGGCCCGCACGACAGTCTGCCCGGTTGCCGGCATGGAATGCCCGGAAAAGGGGCTGTATGCCGTTCAGTTCCACCCGGAAGTCATGCACACTGTGGAAGGCATGACGATGCTCCGGAATTTTGTGATGAATATCTGTCAATGCAGCGGCGACTGGAAAATGGATTCCTTTGTGGAGACAACGATTCATGCGGTACAGGAAAAAGTCGGAAACGGAAAAGTGCTGTGCGCGCTTTCCGGCGGCGTGGATTCTTCCGTGGCGGCAGTCCTTCTGGCGAAAGCGGTCGGAAAACAGCTGACCTGTGTATTTGTTGACCACGGTCTTCTCCGCAAAAATGAAGGCGATGAAGTGGAAGCGGTTTTCGGACCGGAAGGCCCCTATGAATTGAATTTTATCAGAGTAAATGCACAGGAAAGATTTTATAAGAAACTTGCCGGAGTTACAGAGCCGGAGCAAAAACGGAAGATTATCGGAGAAGAGTTTATCCGTGTTTTTGAAGAAGAAGCAAAAAAAATCGGCGCAGTAGATTTTCTCGTACAGGGAACAATCTATCCCGATGTGATTGAAAGCGGTCTTGGAAAAAGCGCAACCATTAAATCGCATCATAATGTAGGCGGGCTTCCCGATTATGTGGATTTCAAGGAAATTATCGAACCACTCAGAATGCTGTTTAAAGACGAGGTAAGGAAAGCCGGACTGGAACTGGGGATTCCGGAGCATCTTGTGTATCGTCAGCCATTCCCGGGGCCGGGTCTTGGCATACGAATTATTGGAGAAGTTACGGAAGAAAAGGTGCATATCGTACAGGACGCAGATTACATTTATCGTGAGGAGATTGCAAAAGCCGGAATTGATAAAGGACTTGGACAATATTTTGCGGCGCTTACGAATATGCGCTCCGTCGGGGTCATGGGAGATGAGCGGACGTATGATTATGCGGTAGCGCTTCGGGCGGTGTGCACGAGCGATTTCATGACGGCGGACTGTGCGGAGATACCGTGGGAAGTGTTGTCGAAGGTGGCGAATCGGATTGTGAATGAAGTTAAGGGGGTAAACAGAGTGCTGTATGACTGCACGTCTAAGCCGCCGGGGACGATTGAGTTCGAGTGATGAAATGGGCTTTTAGAACCCAGTGTTTATGCGGCTTCCAAACAAATTTGTTTAGGAATTGGCAACGATTTGGCAACATTTTTCACATCACGCACTAAATAATTACATCAATGGCAGAAAAAAACCTTGCTGATTTTCAGATATGGAAACTGAATATCGGCAAGGTCTTTTTGTGCTTATTTCTGTTTTTTCTTTTTCGCTGTTTTCTTTTCTTCTTTCTCGATTTTCTGAAATTCCTCCATAAGCATATCACTGACCGCCTGTGAGGGGACTTTCGCCCAATGATGCGAAGTGTCCAGTTCGGGGTACTTGTACCGCCACTGGTCGTATTCCTCTTTGCTTATCTCGCCCTGTTCCAGTTT
>CAJTRL010000004.1 GCA_910578715.1 uncultured Lachnospiraceae bacterium
TCCCAGTTAGAGATTTATTTTGAGGAACGACTGGAGGGACGCAGTCTGTAAATATCCTGTTGGAGCAAAGTTTATTGACAGACAGAAAAAGTCCTGTATAATACAGGTAAGGGCAGAACCTGAAAATCCGGTTCTGCCCATTTATAACTATCAACAAATCTTATATCAGTTTTTGAGTTTACACAAAACTTGAAACAGCCTCATTTTTTATTCTCTCTGTGCCGCCTTTTTTTCTCTTTTAATCCGATACATATTCTTGTCCGCAAGCTCTACAAGCAGTTCAAGGCTCGCTTTCTTTGCATCCGTTTCCAGAAAATAACCGACGCTCGCATCCAGCTTATAAGCTCTCGTATACCGGGCATTGTACTGACCGATGGCCTTTCTGATTCTTTCAATATATTCCCGGATGCCGTCTTCATCGTAACCATTCAGGACAATGACAAATTCATCCCCGCCATAACGCGCTAACAGCTCTCCATGCCGTCTGTTATGCTCCAGAATATTGGCCATTGCCTTGATGTAGGCGTCTCCTTCTTCATGCCCATACAAATCGTTTACTTTTTTCAGCCCGTCCATATCCGCAAAAATAACGGCAATCGGAAGCTGCTTTCTCTGTGCCTCCTCCAGAATACGAGGTGCAAACTTATTATATCCCGCCCGGTTATTTACGCCCGTCAGTTCATCGTAAAGCCACATTTTACTCAGGCGTCCGAGCATGGCATTCATCGTGTCCTGTCTGCGCACCGTTTCCAGCGCATTATCAAGGCTCAGTATGAAATGCCGGAAAAACCGCCCTTCCAGCGCCGCACGATAATTCCCGACAACGCAATAACCAAAACAGTACTCCTGGTGATGCAGCGGCATAACCAGATAGAAATTTCCCTGTTTTCCCATTCTACAGGAAGAAGGCAGCAATTCATTCCGGGAAAATCCGTCATAACTGTTAAACACACCGTTTTCGTAGGCGAGAGGAACCCAGATATCCTCCGTATACGTTGTTTCATCCCGTCCCCGTTCTTTTCCTTCCGCCATGCGCTCCAGTTCTTCAAAATAATTCTCGATGCTTCCGCACATGCACAGATAAAAATAATCGGGGGATAACAGCCGGATATACTGCTGTGCGCACTCTTTAAAGTCATCAAAAGTCTCCAGCCCGGTAAACTCCGCCGCACAGCATTTTAACAGCTCCAGATTATCATTTACTTCAACCGTTTTTTTCACATACATTTCCTGTAATTCCGCATGCGTGTAACTCTGTTTCTTATCACAGCCACAGGATTGTGAAAAAATGGGTTTTCCATAGACAATATGCTCTCTCTGGGGATTTTCCCCTCTGATGGCCTCCATCAGCGCCCTATACGCAATTTCGGCAGCCGCATACTCGCCGCGCCTGACCGTTGTCAGCCGGGGATGATTCAGCTGCGCCAGGGAACTGTTATCGTAACCCGTCACGAGAATATCTTCCGGAACCCGGTACCCCGCTTCGTTCAAAGCCAGAATCGCGCCGACTGCCATATCGTCGTTTGCCGCCATAACGGCCTCGGGCAAAGGCATGTCCTTCCGCAGCATTTCATTTACCGCATGGACGCCGCTTTTGTATGTATAATCTCCGTATGCGACCATTTTATCGTCCCATTTCAGCCCATACTGCTCCAGCGCTTCTTTATATGCGTCCAGCCTTTCTTCCGCATCCTGGCTTTCTACGGGACCGGATATGTAAAAAATCCGCCGCGCGCGGTGTTCTTCCACAAGATGCTCTACAATCGCGTGAATACCTGACTCATTCTCCATCCATATATTGATGGAACCGTCTATTTTGACCACCATAGAAGCACAGGGTACTCCGGCTTTTCTTATTTTATCAACCAGCGTTTCCCTGATTTTCACATCATGTATTGTTTCCAGATTGATAATCACACCGTCATATTTTGTAAAATCCGGCAGATTATAAATATTATATTCACCATTTTCATATTTGAAGCGGGAAGCGTAATACCATCCGTCGCATGTAAAAATATAAACATTTGTTCCTTCCGGAAGCGCACTGTCCAATATGCCGTTAATCATTCTTTTCTGCGTATCGAACCCTACACCGCCCATTAATACTGCAATATTCATCCGTTTTTCACTCCGATTTCTATATGGCAGGAATAAGAAACATTCCTGCAGATAGGATTTTCATCCTGTGCTTAGTATAGCATATCTCCTTCGTACAGACTATATTAAAGCTCTACTTTCCTCAAATAATAACCGAACCTGCCCTCTTCGGCTTCTCCTCCTTCGCACTCGAACGCTTCAAAGCCGAACATCAGAGCGACCATTTTTTCCCTTTCGTAAAAAACGCCCGGCACGCCCAGATAAAAATCTTTTTCCTTCCCAAGTATCAAATACCGATAGTTGTAAAATCCGTGCAGTAAAAAGCTGTTGTTGACAAGATGCTGATAATTTTCACGCAGCACAATAAAATCTTTCGGCGCCAGTTTGATATAAATTCTGTTATCGCCATAGGGATGAATCTGCTCATAAGTGGTAAGCAGCTGTTCCCATTTGTTTTCATAAAGCGGTGTGTGTTCCGGCCTGGCCGGTCTCCGCTCCGCCTTTATCAGGTCCACCGTCTTTACCTTTTCTTCCGCTCCTGTTATCCTCGCCGCTTCCTTTCTTCTCTCTGTCTCTTCTATTCCCGGTCTCTCTTCTCTCCTCGCTGTCTCCTCTCTCTTTGTCGTTCTCCGGCCTGTTTCTATCATGTCCTCTCTTCCCGCCATTCCGGCTCTGTCCGGCGTTCCGATTCTGTCCGCTCTCCGTCCTGTTTCCGTTCTATCCAGCGTTCTGTCTCTGTTCACTCTCCGGCTTGCTTCTATCGCTTCCGTATTTTCTGCTGTCTCCGCAGTTCTCACTTCTCCCGCTCTTCGCTCTGTCTCCGCCGCTTCCCGCACTTCAAAGGCCTGCGGAATCTCTCCCGCGGGCTCCTGTACTTCCGACAGCCGCTCTTCCGCCGCGGCAGACTTGCTTTCGCCCCGTATCCTTTTTTCATCCGACAGGATTATCTCGGCGCGCAAAATATTTTCCGCCGCGCTCCCGCTCCATTTCCCGTTCCCTTCCTTCAGCACAAGCGCATCCGCTTCCCGCCAGCCTGTCTCACTTTGCAGGCGGATTGGGAAACTTCCCGTGACCGCCCCCGGAAGATTTTTGACCTGAAGCTCCAGCCGAAATATATTATCGCTTCCCGACACTTTTAAATAGCCCGCATTTTTTTCCCTGGAATCATGATGGAACAGACCCAGGTAAATGATTTCTTTCTGGTACATCTTCTCACCTCTCTCTATTCTATGTATATGTCGGATGCACCGGAAAATGCCAGATGATTTCTCATCCGGCATTTTAATCTAAACCATTTTCACTTCAGTATATTTCTCAATATCCGAGGGAATCCAGGTACTTCATGTAGTTTACGACCATTAAGGCAATTTTGAAAGTAAGCGCATCATCAAAGGTACGGATATCCAGTCCCGTGCTCTTTGCCAGCTTTTCAATGCGGTAAACCAGCGTATTTCTGTGCACAAATAATTGTCTGGAAGTCTCTGATACGTTCAGGTTATTTTCAAAGAATTTATTAATGGTTGTCAGGGTCTCCTCATCCAGTTCGTCAGGCACGTTTGCCCCGAAAATTTCGTCGATGAAAATCTGGCAGAGATTTACGGGAAGCTGGTATATTAAACGGCCGATTCCCAGTCTGTTATATGCTGTAACTCTTTTTTCCGCATAAAAAATCTTACCGACATCCAGCGCCATTTTCGCTTCCTTATAGGATTTGGAAACCTCCCGGAGCTCTTCTACAATTGTTCCGTAAGACACTCTGACATTCATCATCGCTTCCATATTCATCATATCAACGATTGTATTGGCTGTCTGTTCCAATACGTCATAGCTCTCGCCCGGCGCCATCGCTTTAATCAGAATAACATTGCTTTCATCCACCGCCGTAATATAATCTCCAATCTGCGCAGAGAACATTCCATTCAGCAGTTCCGAAGCGGGGCTTTCCTTTTCGCTCCCGGTTTCAACCAAAAAAACCGCTCTCGGCACATTCACCTCTATATGCAGTTTTTTTGCCCGGTTATAGATATCTACAAGCAGCATATTATCGAGCAGCAGATTCTGGAAAAAATTATTTCTGTCATATTTTTCTTTATACGCAATAATCAGGTTCTGTAGCTGGCTGACCGCAATCTTGCCGACCATATAAGTATCTTCTCCGATACCTCTCGCATCCAGTACATAAAGCGGCTCCCCTTCGTCCAGTATTTTCAGCAGATGATGCGTCCCGATTACCTGGCTGTCTGCCGGCGACTCCACAAATTCCGTAATCAGATTTAACGCCAAATCATTCAGTTCAAATGTAGCAGCTACAATATTCCCTTCCAAATCTAACACACATAAATCAACCTTGGTAATGGATTTTAACTCTTCAATGCTGGTTCTGATAACCTGACTTGATATCATGTCTATACTCCCTTCCCATCCGATATAAGAGTTTTGCCCGGCGGCAAACTACAAAAGGGGATGCTGTCGCATCCCCTCTGATTACTGTGATTAGTTTGTGATAACCTGCTCTGTTTCTTTGTCAAATACATGAATCTTTTCAACATCAAATGCAAATTTAACTGAATCACCAGGTCTTGCCGTTGTACGGGAATCTACTCTTGCTGTAATCGGGAATTCAGCGAGGTCGAAGTATAAGTAAACTTCTGCACCAAGCAATTCATATACTTTAATTGTAGACTCGAATACGCATTTTGCAGATTCGATGAATGCCGGAGAATCATATACATCTTCCGGACGAATACCGAATGTAACGGTCTTTCCAGCATATCCGCCGCTAATCAGCTTCTTGGATTTGTCAGCCGGAAGAGGAATGCTGCTTCCCGCTACTTTCAGGCTTGCTACATCGCCGCTTACTTCAACAACAGCATCAAGGAAGTTCATCTGAGGTGAACCCATGAATCCTGCTACAAACAGGTTCTGCGGTTTCTCATATAAGTTCTGAGGTGTATCTACCTGCTGAACAACACCGTCTTTCATAACAACGATTCTTGTACCAAGTGTCATAGCCTCTGTCTGGTCATGTGTTACATAGATAATCGTTGTGCCCAGTCTCTGGTGTAATTTAGCAATTTCAATACGCATCTGCACACGGAGTTTAGCATCCAGGTTGGAAAGCGGCTCATCCATAAGGAATACCTTAGGATTACGAACGATTGCACGGCCCATAGCAACACGCTGTCTCTGACCACCGGACAGAGCCTTCGGTTTACGGTCAAGGAGCGGTGTCAGGTCAAGAATCTTAGCAGCTTCTTTTACCATCTTATCAATTTCATCTTTCGGTACTTTTCTCAGTTTCAGACCGAACGCCATGTTGTCATATACTGACATATGAGGATACAAAGCGTAGTTCTGGAATACCATTGCAATATCTCTGTCTTTCGGCTCAACGTCATTAACAACTCTGTCACCGATTTTCAGCTCGCCGGAAGAAATGTCTTCCAGACCCGCAATCATACGAAGTGTTGTAGATTTACCACAACCTGAAGGTCCTACGAAAATAATAAATTCCTGGTCTGCAATTTCAAGGTTGAAGTCTTTTACCGCCTCAAATCCGTTCGGATAAACCTTGCAGACATTTTTTAATGATAAACTTGCCATGTGCTTGTGCCTCCTAAATTATTTTTCGTTTCTTTTATTCATGATTATCTTTTGATAACCAAGTCTGAAATTAGTATAACGAACTTACAAAGTCTTTTCCATACCACTATTTCACAAAGATTTTGTATTCCATTGTAGAATTTGTTAATTTTCGTTGCACTGCTTTCTCTCTTCTGACAAGTTGACCAAGAAACTCTGTCTTTCTTGTACACTTTGCCTAAAATTCCGTCTTTTCTATATCGAACACATTCCGGCGTTACTTTTTATCCTCGGTCCAGGAATCGTTATAGAAAGCAAGCTGGTTCTTCCCTCGTTTCTTTGCTTTGTAAAGCGCCTGGTCCGCGGCCTTATACAAACTGTCAAAGTCAGAGCCCTCTTCCGGGAATATCGCCACGCCGATACTTGCCGTCGCGGAATACTTCGTATATTCACCCGTCTTAAAATCCTGGAAAAAGTTTTCCACTTTTTTTGCCTCTTTTTTAATCGTTTCATCCGTCATAATATTCTTTAAGAAAATAAAGAACTCATCGCCGCCCACACGGCCAATGATATCGGAAGCCCGGAAAATGGAGCCTATCTGCTGCCCGAGGGAGCGGAGCACTTCGTCCCCGAAAGCATGGCCCATCGTATCGTTTATCTTCTTAAAATTATCAATATCGAGAATAAACATCATCGCGCGGCTTTTCGGGTTTTTCGCTATGTAATCCTTTATTTTGCGTTCCGTTGCCAGCTTGTTATTCAGCCCTGTCAAAAGGTCTGTATCGGCTTTCTCTTCGAGCTGCTCCTGTTTTCTGTAATTAATAACTTTGCCCGCAATATTGATGCCTACAATCAGACAGATAAAGACCAGCGTAACCACAACGAGCTGAATCATCATGTTTCTGACGTCCCCCCACTGTTTATCCATCTGTCTGTCCACATAACTCTGGGAAATTCCCGTTACCAGCGTCCAGTCATTGATTCCGACAGGAACATGCACCAGCGCGGTTTCCACATCGTCCACCACAACGGCTGCAGTAGAGCTCACATGGTTCGTAATGCGGGTTTTCATCTTTTTGACAACATCCGCATCGCTGTCCTTCAGCATCTCATAAAGGTTGTCTCCCTGTTTCCATTCATTTCCCGTACCGGAAACAAGAAGAAACGTTCCATCACCGTTTACCAGCGCAACGGTATTCCATGACACAAAATCATTCTGTTTGACAAGCGCCTCAAAATTATTGAGCGGATAAAACATGAGAAGATGCCCTCTCCCGCTTTCATGCTCAATGGGAATGCTCGTCACGATAGCATTTTTACCTTTGAATCCGTCCTCCAGAACATAAAAATGCTGCGGCTCTTTCGCCCCGTTCACATCATCGAAATAATCCCTTTCCGCTATGGAAATTTTGGCGCCGGTATTGTCAACGCCTTTCCCGTCCGCGTCAATCACACAGACCGCATAAGCGTTTGTATATTTCATCGCCAGCCTTGCCATTTTCACAGCATAAACAGACTCCAGCGATGTTTTATCCCCGAGAAGTTCCGCAACCGGTTCTCCAATCGTCTCAATCAGCTGAAGCTGTTCTCTGAAGTTGTCGGCACAGGTTTCCGCAGTCGCCGTCATATTTCTTGTTACCGTATCATTCGCGCTCAGTCTGCTCTTTGTTGAAAAATTAAAGAGCATGATAACGATTACCATAGCCAGAATGCCGGACGGAACAAGCCACTGAAGCGCAATCGACCTTGTCTTATCTTCCATCTTCTTCCCCATTTCCCCCTTCTGCCACAACAGAAAATTCTTCTCCATTTTCTTCCGTCACAACAGAAAATTCCTCATCCGAAACAATTTCCGGCGTCTCCGGCTCAAACTTTAAAAAAATCTTACTATACAGACATGCAGAAGCGTAAGCCGGCGCCGAAATACCAAAAATAATTACAAAAATACCTGCATAAGGCCAAAAATACCAGATTACCGTCGGAAGAGCCATCAGAACAATCATCAGAATTGTTTTAGGCAGATTTAAAACTGCCATACAAAAGGCATTTTTCACCGTATTTTTTATTGTATTCTCAAAACGTGACAGCACCGGGAAAACAAAGACCGCCACCATCAGCAGAACAATTGCAAGCGCCATTATCGCAATAATCAGAACCGTGGGAAATTTCACGCCCGAATAAGTAAAAATCAGGAAATCTCCAATATAGACCGCTATGATTAGAAGCATAATCAGCCATAAAATCGTGGCCTGTCTGAAATTCTGCTTAAAGGATTTGAAAAATCCTCTGACAAGATATCCTTCTTCCCCCCGCACAATCTTCAAAAGCACATAGTGCATTCCCGTACATGCCGCACCGATTGTAATAATCGGAATGCAGCAGATAATCATAAGAAAATTCAATATCATCAAATCAGCAATCCGATTCAGAACACGCATAAACGGACTGTCCAAATCAAATATTTTACTCATACTATGTCCATGCCTTTCTTTTCCTGTTTCTTATCTATTATAGTACATTATTACCCATAAAAACCAGTCAGTTTGACAATTTTTTATAAAATTTATCAAAAATTTCTTTTTTCTACATCTTAAAGCGTTTGCTCACAAGCGCATACTGGGAATTAAGCATCTGGTACATTTTCATGACCTCTGCCGATTCCGTCTCAACGCTCTGCATAATTTCATCATAATAGGTGATAAACGCATTGACAACCTGCCTGTCCATGCGGTTCAGCGACGCTTCTTCATTTAACCCGTCTATAATCTGCTCTTTTTTTAGCGGTTCTCTGTAAGGCCGTTTCCCCGTCATGCCGGTAATCGTGTCCGCCACCTGAAGAACTTTTTGTTCCTGGTTCATCTGCTGCGCCCGCATGCGCTTCGGATATCCGCTGCCGTCTCCTCTCTCATGATGCGCGAGCACTATGGAAAGCACGTCTTCGCGCAGCATGCTTCCCAATACTTTTTCTGCGGCATTTACATGCAGCCTGACCTTTTTAATTTCTTCCGAGTTCAGCTTTCTGGGCGCCTCCGTAATCTCTTTCGGTATCACAAGCATGCCGATATCATGCAACAGCGCCCCGTAATACAGCCGTTCTTTCATATCTTCCGTCATCACCAGCCTTCCGGCCAGTTTCTCACAAATATGTATCGTCGTAATCGAATCGACCACAGACTGCTCATTCCGAAATCCGGTACAATACATGAGCATTTCCAGGAATTTCTTTTTCCCCTCATTGGAAAAAATCATATAGTCGAGAATCCGTTCCAGTTCGTCTTTGTATTCGCCGGTTTTTAATTTCGTAAAAATGTCAAATTTTTTGGCAATTTCATAAAAACGGTTCAGCCCCTCTTCCGACAGCCTTGTTCCGGCCTGTTTATGGAACATCTGCATATTGAACTGACTACCCATCGCCGAATAATAAATATCCATTTTTTCCGCGATATTAATATAAGCCGCGATATCTTTATAGGTATAATCTATTTTCCGAAGCTGTTCCCAGTCCATATGATGGTACATAATGACTTTCGCCAGCTCTTCTACCGGAGACAGATATTTAAAGAAAAGATAGCCGTATATGGTATGTGCTCTGCTGTCCCTGGACTCATACCGGAGCATATCGTTTAAAACGCCCGCCTCCGTCTTATACGCGCCGATATCATGCAGCGTCGCCACCATCACAATATCCGCCAGTTCAAACTCTTCATAAAGTCCCTTTTCCTCCAGCATTTTATAAACCATATAAGCCACCCTTGAGCCGTGGTCCATCAGTCTTGGATGAATCAGCCTCAAAGTATTTCTCATCAGTACAAATATATCTCTGCTTTTAATATACTCCATGATATTCCATCCTTTTCTTTTATTCAGCGGACAGTTCCTACAGGATAAATTCCATCGGCGTATATTTAATGCCGTCCCGCTCTTCTTCCGGTCTGATATCCCTGAAACCAAGTTTATGATAAAATGCAACTCCATAGGGGGCGGCATTGACCGTCACTTTACTGACGCCTGCCTCCGAAAGCAGATATTCCCGCAAGTATTCAATCAACGCCCGGCCAATGCCCCTCCTATGGTATTTCTCATCTACAAAAAGCAGGGAGATATGGGATGCGTTCCGCAGCGTAATCATACCGACAATCCGCTTCCTGTCCAGAGCGACGAACATCTGGTAAACGCCCATGACAAACATCCGATGCAGCGTCGTATCCGTAATAAAATCCTCAAAATTCCGGATTCCCTCTTCCGAATAGACATCCGCCTCGAACCGCATAAACGTTTTCCATGCCAGCGTCATCGCATCATCCCACTCGTCCTGATAGGCGCTTCGTATCTGATATGGAATCTGTGATACCATACTCTCCCTTCTTTCCCTATTCTATTTTAACGTATTTCAGTACGATTTACAAGCGGTAGTCCATTTTCCAGCGCATAAGCATTTTCAAGCGTTTCCACGGCAATCGCCTGCATCGCTTCCTTCGTGAAAAATCCCATATGGGAGGTAATTAATACATTGGGGAAAGTCAGCAGTCTTGCCAGCTTTTCATCATGAATAATTTCATTGGAACGGTCTTCGTAAAAAATGCCTTCCTCTTCTTCATAAACATCAAGGCCGACTCCGCCGAATTTTCCTTCTACCAGACCGTCAATCAGTGCATCCGTATCAATCAGGCTGCCCCTGGACGTATTAATCAGATAGACTCCTTTTTTCATACGACCGATGGATTCCTCATTGATGATGTGCTTTGTCCCGGAAGTCAGCGGACAGTGCAGCGATATGACGTCGGATTTTTCAAACAGCTCATCCGGCTCCACATAATCCACTTCCAGCTTCGTATTCGGATAAGGGTCATACGCCAGAACCTGCATGCCAAAGCCGTTACAAAGCCTTATCATCGCCTGGCCGATTTTACCGGTTCCGATGATGCCTGCCGTCTTATGGTACAAATCGACTCCCATCAGGCCGTTCAGGCTCATATTAAAATCTCTCGTCCTGCTGTACGCCCTGTGAATATGACGGTTCACCGTCAGAAGCATTCCCATGGCAAATTCCGCCACTCCTTCCGGAGAATAACTCGGCACCCGGAGAATCGTAATTTTATCTTCCGCCGCCTTGACATCTACATGATTAAATCCGGCGCTGCGGAGCAGAATCGCCTTCACCTTCATCTCATACAGCTTGTCAATCATTTCCGCCGTAACGTAATCGTTTACAAAAATGCAGACGGCGTCATATCCCGCCGCAAGGTAAATGGTCTCTTCCTGAAAAGGAACTTCATAAAAACGGATGTCAAATCCGTATTCTTTTCCCATCGGCTCGAACCATATTTTATCATAAGGTTTTGTACTGAAAAATGCAATTTTCATATCGTCAGATTTTCTCCTTTTTCTTCATAATATCTTCATAATAAATATCAATTAAATATAAGTTATTATAATCAGAAAGGAGACTTTTCATTCTTGAAAATTTGTTTCCTATAAAGATGCTTTCCTAAAAAAGAAAGAAAAAAGAGCCGGCATCGCTGCCGGCCCCTTTCGTTTTTCTTCAAAGGCATCTTCTTTTTCAGGAAAAGAGATTCTTGAAAAAGTCCGATACGGCGTTTGTCAGATTCTCAAAAAAACTTTTAAACGCCGACGTCAACGCGCCTTCAACCGCTTCGTTAATCGCCTCATTCGCATTTTCAACGATGCTTAAACCGTATTTTTCATACAGATACTGCGCCTGTTCCAGAAGGTAATCCGCATTCAGTCCGAGATTATCCAGTTTCTTTAACAGCCCGATAATCTGCTGTTTATCTTCTTCGGTCAGGCTGATGCCAAACGCCTCTTCTCCCTCCGCAATCGCCGCCCGGATGCTTTCTTCGTCTCCAATATCCAGTTCCCCGTTAGCAACCTTGCCTTTCAGCCATGCAATCAACGCTTCCGCCTCGTCCGCGCTGCCCTCGCCCTGTATGCTTTGTGCCAGCTCCCCGGTCGTAATCAGCTCATCGAGCGCCGTATCCAGGACGGTGTCCGATACCGTTTCCCCAGCCATCACTTCATATGCCTTCAGCGCACCAATCAGCCCGGCAGTACCGGAAATTGGCGTCGGACCGACCACAAGCACTTCCGTATCTTTCATCCCCGCCGTCAGAAGGGCATTCCGGTACATGCCGGTCGTGCAGTAGTTAATATTCTGCGTCGTCACCTTTACGCCGCTTCCTTCCGGCGCTTTCGTGATTTTCACACTGGACAGCGATTTACTTCCGATGACGGAAGCATCCAGATATGCGTCCAGGTACGCGTGTTCCATCTCATTTGTGATGGTCAGTACCGTATAATTTTCCAGTTCTTCTTCGGTCAGCCCCATCAGCCGCAGTACTTCGGCCCGCTGTTCCACAGACAAATCCGCACCGAGCACGACGACGGATTCTTCTGTCTCCGACGCATGAGCGGTAATGGTTGTAACACTGGTTATTTTTTCAATGTCCGTCAGTCCCGCAATGCACAGAATGCCCACTATCATCACGCCTGCTATGCCAGTTCGCCATAACAAACGAAGCCGCGCCGGGTTTCCATTCTTTTTTTTCATAAAAATATCCATGCCTTTCTCTCTGCCCGCGATATTTGGGCCCGCGCTAAAAGCGCAGCGCCTTCAGCGCAATGGCACCAAATATTCGCTTGCCGAATAAATTCGGCTATGAAAAATCTCTAATTTTTCAACCTATCCGCTGCAATATCCATCGGTAAATTTCTCCGTATACCTGTTCCCTGTCCACCTCGTTCAACAGCTCATGACGGTCTTTTTCATACAGCTTCATCTGCACATTCTGCATGCCATGCTCCAGGTAAGAATGATAAACCGTTTCCACACTTTTTCCGTAATTTCCTACCGGGTCGTCTGCGCCGGAAAGAAGCAGAATCGGCAGATGCTTCGGCATTTTTTCTATTTTTTCCACATCATAGCAGTTGCGAATCAACTGAAAGAGCGCCGCAAAACCATTCAGCGTAAAAACAAAACCGCACATCGGGTCCGCCAGATATCGGTCCACGTTTTCCTCGTTCCGGGATAGCCAGTCGGCGTTTGTTCTTACGGGACGGAACCTGTCGTTAAATTTCCCGAAAGAAGCCTTGTCGATAAATCTGCCGACATGTTTCGGCCCCAGAAACAGCTTCTGAATTGCCGTAACCGTCCTCGCCGCAAGAAGCGTAAACTTCGACTGCATTCCCGTTCCGACGATTACCGCGCCGCCCACGCCGCTTCCATAGTTGAACAGATAATTTCTGACGATAAAAGAGCCCATGCTGTGTCCCATAATCAGATACGGGACGCCCGGATATTGTTCCTGCATCATTTTTTTCAGACGATGCTCATCGCGCACAAGTACATTCGCCGCATCTTCCTTGCAAAAATAACCGTACGTGCCGCCTTCCGGCACAGACTTTCCATGACCGAGATGGTCGTCTCCCACCACAAGGATTCCCTTTTGTGCCAGAAATCTTGCAAACTCGTCATACCGCTCTATATGTTCCGCCATGCCATGCACAACCTGAAAAATACAGACCGGCTTTTCCGCCTCAGGAATCCATTTAACCGCATGGATTTTACTCTCCCGGTCTCTGGAATCAAAATAAAACTCTTCTTTGCTTATCATATTATTCGAATGCCTTTCTTATAAAATTCGATTCCTTAACAGATTTCCGCACCCGCCGGCATATCTTTTTCCGGCGTAAGAAGCGCAAGATTTCCTTCGGCATCTTCCGCGCAGAGCAGCATTCCCTCCGAAGTCATGCCCGCAATTTCACGCGGCGCCAGATTGGTCAGCACCATTACCTTTTTACCGACCATTTCTTCCGCGCTGTAATATTTCCGAATGCCCGACAAAATCTGCTTTACGGAAGAACCGACGCGCACTTTGGAACAGAGCAGCTTCTTCGATTTCGGCACTTCCTTACACTCCAGAATCTCGCCCACCTGGAACTGGCATTTGTCAAAATCATCGTAGGAGATGGTTTCCTTCGGCTCGATATCCATAGCGGCTCCGGCAGTTACGCTGCTTTCTCCATTCGCCGCTCTGGCCTCTCCGTTTGTTCCGCCGTTTGCCGTTCCGGCCGTCCCGCCTTCCGCTGCCCCATTGCTTTCTCCGGCTGCGGCCTTCCTTTCCGCAAATAACGCTTCCGCTTTTTCCATTACCTCTTTTATGTCACGGCGCACAAACAATATCTCCGGCGTTTCCGTGACCCGGTTGCCCGATGGGTACAGATTCGCCGCTTTCTCAATATCCCGGTTCCCGGCGCACGCTTCCAGCTTCGCAAAATCAACCAGCGGCGTCTGCAGCTGCACCGCAATTTTCGCCGCAGTCTCCGGCATAAACGGCTCTAACAGGCTCGCTCCCGCCAGAATGCCATTCAACAGATTGTATAAAACCGTAGCAAGACGGTCCTTTTTCGCCTCATCCTTCGCCAGCGCCCAGGGCATTGTCTCATCAATATATTTATTACAGCGCTTAAAGAGAACAAAAACTTCCGTAATTGCGTCCGCAACGCGCAGACTTTCCATTTTCGTGCTGACTCTCGTATAAGTATCTGCCAGAACATTCCACAGCTGCGCATCCACATCTTCTTCGCCCGCTGCCGCGCCGGCCCGCTTGTTCTCCACAACGCCGCCGAAATATTTATTGCTCATGGATATGGTTCTGTTCACCAGATTGCCCAGCGTATTCGCAAGGTCGGAATTGAACCGCTCCACCATCAAATCCCATGTAATCATGCCGTCATTCTCGAAAGGCATCTCATGCAGAACAAAATAACGAACCGCGTCCACACCGAAAAAGTCAATCAAATCTTCCGCATAGATGACGTTGCCTTTGGATTTGCTCATTTTTCCATCGCCCTGCAATAACCACGGATGACCGAAAATCTGTTTCGGGAGCGGCTCTCCGAGCGCCATCAGGAAAATCGGCCAGTAAATCGTGTGGAAACGGATAATATCCTTTCCTATCAGATGCAAATCCGCCGGCCATAGTTTCCGGTACTGCTCCGAGCAGTTCCCGTCCGCATCATAACCGATACCCGTAATATAATTTGTCAATGCGTCCAGCCATACATATACCACATGCTTTTCGTCAAAATCCACCGGAACCCCCCATTTAAAAGAGGTTCTGGAGACGCACAAATCCTGTAGCCCCGGAAGCAGAAAATTGTTCATCATCTCATTTTTGCGGGATACCGGCTGGATAAATTCCGGATGTGCATTGATGTGTTCAATCAGTCTGTCCGCATATTTACTCATCTTAAAAAAATACGCTTCTTCTTTGGCAGGTTTGACTTCTCTCCCACAGTCCGGACATTTTCCGTCCACCAGCTGGGACTCCGTCCAGAAGGATTCACAGGGCGTACAATAAAGCCCCTCATAAGAGCCTTTGTATATATCCCCCTGTTCATACAGCTTTCTGAAAATTTTCTGAACCTGTTTTTCATGATAATCATCGGTCGTGCGGATAAACTTATCGTAAGACGTATTCAGTGAATCACAGATAGAACGGATTCTGCCCGCAACGCCGTCTACAAACGTCTTGGGCGAAATGCCCGCTTCCTGCGCCTTTATCTCTATTTTCTGTCCATGCTCGTCGGTTCCCGTCTGGAAAAAGACGTCGTACCCGTCTTTTCTTTTGAATCGTGCAATACTGTCCGCCAGTACGATTTCATAACTGTTCCCGATATGGGGCGTGCCCGACGTATAGGCGATTGCCGTCGTAATGTAATATTTTCCTTTGTTCATGTTTATAACCATACTCCTTTCTTTTCAATCAATCGGGCATGGAAGCTATTTCCCTTACCCGCGCAAAAAAGCCGCCTTCCTATATATCCGCATATAAGAAGACGGCCGTAAAACCGTGTTACCACTTCTCTTCGCCATGTTCTCACAAACATGACCTCATCAAGTACCTTTCGATACTCTGCCGCTATAACAGGCGGAACCTGTCGCACCCTTGCCAGACAGCTCAGGCACGCCGCTCGGAAGCCATGTTCGGCATGTTTCTTCTTCGTCCCTCTCAGCAGGCACAAACGATACACACATTCGCGCAATGGGGCGTTCTCTGTAAAGAGTCCGCATACTTACTCTCTTCGTCACAGCCTTTTCAATATAGTGTTAGCCTATCACAAAGATTTTATGTTGTCAATTGGGGGATGCTGTGTGAAGTAATTCTTTTTTAACAGACTATTCTCCCCTGTTTTTCTGTATTTTTTCCTGTTCTTCCCACGTTTATCCAGCGTTTCCCCGCATAAAATTCCCCCATATGCACAAACTAACTCCTGTACTTTCCCAAAATCATAAACACCCCATAATTCAATATTCTAAATAATTCTAAATACAACCGCGCGTAATGACGCGCAGATAAGGAGCATATTTTGAAAGACATTGATAAAGACACATTAGGCGAAGCGCTCGCAAGAAATACACTGGACGACATTCCACAGCCCAAAAGCGATGCAAAGGAAATTGTCGGTCTTGTCAAAAGCAGCGGACGCATTAACGGCTATCAGCTTTCCGACGGGACGACAGTCTCCAAAGAGGAAGGCGTCGCCCTCGCCAGAGACGGTGAAATCAGGGGCGTCGGAATCGCCCATAGAAAAGATACGGAATATTTAAAATCCCTTCCGGACGGTTCCGAAAACAATAATCTTGGGAATCTGCCTTCGATATCAGGCTAGGTTTCCTATATTATAATCAGGGCATAACTATTTGAAAAGCACACCTAAAACCGATGTTCGATGTTTAAGTGTGCTTTTCCTCTCTGCATCAAGCTGCCATAATCTATTGCTTCTTCAATGGCTTACGTTTCTCAATACGTTCAAGAAATTCTGCCGCCCCCGCTTTTGTATCAGCCACAATTTCCGACGCCGTCATGCCTTCATACCTCATCGCATTGTATTCCCGTATTTTCCTGATGTCATCCAAATCAAAACGTTCACTGAGCTCCGGTTCTTTCATCATTACTGCCATACTTATCCTCCTCCAATAATGTTAATGGCGAATATATCTGCAGACCTTTGTATCCTTCATATGCAGTGACTGCTTTTATACCCTGGATTGTCCTCGCATTGACAATATGTTTGAAATTCCACGATATAATTAAATCGCACCCCGCAAGGATTGCCGCTGCCATATGTCTGCAATCATCATAGCTCTCTCTTTTTAAGAATCCAAAATCTATGATTTTTTCTGCAAGTTCCACCGTATTTTCGTCTATTTCAATCATATTATAATCTATCTGCTTCAGATAATCAAATAAAACATTTCTTTTCACCATATAACATTTATTGATTTCAGACACAACAATATCGGAAATATAGATTTCATACTGCCCTTCTTTAAAAAGTTTCCATAGTTTCTGTGTTTCTTTCATTTTTTCGGGAGTATCTTTCTGGTCAAGGTAACTGATTACGGATGTATCCAAGTATATCTTTATCCGTTCCATGTAACATCTCCTTTCATCTGCTTTAATGATGCTTTTCAGCTCCGCATTCATGCAGATTTTCCGCCCTATTGATTCTCATACAGATACAAAGTCCGCTCCGCCTCATCATAGCGGTATCGCAGCATCTGCGTATTGATTTCCTGGATTCTCTCCTGGGTATCGCCTAACTGCCTCTTTGTATCTTCCACCTGGCCCTGGGTATCGCCCAGCTGCTTTTTTGTATCGTCAATCTGCCGGTGTGCATCTTCGAGCTGTGTTATCAGCTGTTGTATCTGCGTACCCATATTCTCAAATCTGCCCGTCATATCCGCCATATTCTGTTCAATTGAAGTTTTTAAGGCGCCCTGAATTTCTCTGATTTTTATTTTTAATTCTTTATCCGTTGTCTCAAGAGCGCCTATTTTGTCATAAACTGCGGAAATATCCGTATCGGTCTGCCGCATCTGCTCTTCTATTTCGGCAATCCGGCTCTGGATGGCCGGAAGCGACTGCGCATCCATTTCTTTCACCAAATCGTTCAATTCGTACAGTGTATTCTGGGTGTTTTGCAGTTTGGTGAGCAGACCGGAGATACTGCCTGAGATTTCCTTCACGTTTTCCTTTAGCAGAACATTTTCGCCTTCCTGTTGTGTAACGGTCGTCTCCAGCGTTTCCTGAATCCTTGTCATCGACTCGGAAAGCTCTTTGATTTTTTCTTCAAAAAACTGAATATCCATCAGGTACTGCTGCTTCATCTCTTCCTCTACCGGGTTTTCCGCAAGCATTGCTTCCGGCGTTTCTGTGAATACCTCCGCTTTCATTCTCTGCTCCCCGTTTTCGTTTTTCCGCCAGAGCAGCAACAGGCATAAAATGATGCTGGCGGCTATTACCATGCCAATTACACATAAAATCACAAAACTTCCGTTTTTTTCAGGGTCATTCCTTCTCTCGCTGATATAATCTGACACTTTTGTCATAAATTCTTTCATAGTTATACATACTCCTTCCGTTGTTTTCAATAAATCATTTGCATTTACTATAAATTGTTTGGATTTATCCAAAAAACCTTTGGAATTTTCCAAAAAAATCGTTTTGAAATTTTCCAAAGAAAATCATTTTGGAATCATGGCGAATCGCCGAATTACTTTGAGCTCAGATTTGAATGATTCAAAAGATTGTAAATGTACGATATCAGAATTATTTTCCAAATGCAATATCGGAAATTTTCACAAATTTTTCAAAAAAAGAACCGGAAAAACACCGTTATGCCCGATGTTTTCCGGCTTTTTGGATGTCAAAAACCTCACCATGTCAAAATTTCATACCCGTCTTCTGTAACTGCCACCGTAATTTCCCATTGCGCGGAAGGTTTTCCGTCTTCGGCATATACGGTCCATCCGTTTTCGTCATCGATAACGATATCCGCCTTCCCCATATTTACCATCGGTTCGATGGTAAACACCATGCCCGGAACCATCAGCATTTCCGTTCCCCGGCTCGTTACATAACTGACAAAAGGTTCCTCATGAAATTCAAGGCCGACGCCGTGCCCGCCGATTTCCCGTACGATGGAATAGCCGTTCGCCTTCGCAAAATCGTTGATGGCCTGCGCCATGTCACCTAGAAAATTCCAGGGCTTCACCTGTTCCAGCCCGATATCCAGGCATTTGCGAGCCGTCTCCACGAGTTTCCTTGTTTCCGGCGCGACATCTCCGAGCATGAACATTCTGGACGAGTCGGAAAAGTAACCCTGATAAATCGTGGAAACATCTACATTGACAATATCTCCGTCTTTCAGAATATCCTTTTCGGACGGAATACCGTGACAGACCTGTTCGTTCAGCGACGTACAGACGCTTTTGGGAAATCCGTCATATCCAAGCGGCGCCGGAATCCCGCCCATCTGCGTCGTTTTCTCATAAACGAGATGGTCTATTTCTTCCGTAGACATCCCGATTCGGATATGCTCAGCCACATAATCGAGCACAGCGATATTAATTTTGCTGCTTTCTTTTATCCCTTGAACTTGTTCTCTGGTTTTTAACATGTCATGTGTTGGCACCATATGGCCCTGGAGCTCATACTGCTGTATTTTTTCATCAAAAGCCATATGGCAGCTTTTATATTTGCGCCCGCTCTGACACCAGCACGGGTCGTTTCTTCCAAGTTTTTTCATTGCTAATAACACCATTCCTGTTGTTTGTCCGCTTATATATATTAATTTTTTCCAACGGATTTCTCTGAAAAAATTTCAAGATACCGCCTGATATTCTCGCCGATGCTTCCGCGAAAAACAGAAGACCCTGCCACAATCACATTAGCGCCCGCATCGAGCACTACCGATACATTATCTGTCGTAATGCCGCCGTCCACCTGAATATTCGTCGAAAGCCCCATCTCCTCCGCCATCCGGCGCGCTTCCCCGATACGTTTTGTCGAAGCCGGAATATATTTTTGGCCTCCGAATCCGGGCTCCACCGTCATAATCAGAAGCATATCCAGTTTGGCAAGATATGGCCTGACCGCTTCGACAGGCGTCTCCGGCTTAATGGAAAGCCCCGCCCTGCAGCCGGCACAATGGATTTTATCTATTACGCTGTCCACATCTTCGGTTGCTTCCAGATGAAACGTAATGCCGTCCGCCCCGCATTTTGCAAATTCTTCGATATAGCGTTCCGGCTCCACAATCATCAGATGCACGTCAAAAAATCTGTCCGTCACCTTTCTAATTGTCGAAATAACAGGCATTCCAAAAGAAATTGACGGGACGAATACACCGTCCATAACATCGATATGGATATATTCCGCTCCCGCTTCATCCGCTTCTGTAATTTGTTTTCCCAAAATACTGAAATCCGCCGCAAGAATAGACGGTGATAAAATTTTTTTCAAAAAAATCTCCTCCTTACGAATGCGCCGCATTGGATAAGTGCGGAACACACTCACAAAGAATGGCTCCTGAGAGCCATTCTTCTGTGTATAAAAATATGATGTCAAAAGCTGATATGGAATGCAGCTATGTACAATTATGAAACAAATTCCTTTACTTTCGCATAAATGCCTTTGCCGTCCAGTCCGTATTTCTCAACCAGCGCCGCTGCCGTGCCGGACTCTCCGAACACGTCCTGCATACCGATTTTCATGACCCGGGTCGGATGATTTTCACACAGACAATCGCATACCGCACTGCCTAAGCCGCCAATGACGCTGTGCTCTTCTGCGGTAACTACCTTGCCGGTCTTCTTCGCCGATGCGATAATCAATTCCTTGTCAAGCGGCTTGATGGTATGGATATTAATGACTTCGGCGCTGATGCCGTCCGCCGCAAGCATCTCGGCCGCTTCCAGCGCGGACGCTACGGTAATTCCGCTGGCAACGATTGTCACATCGTTTCCTTCTCTTAACAGAACGCCCTTGCCGATTTCAAATTTGTAATCGGGTCTGTCGTTGATAACCGGAACCGCCGCACGGCCGAATCTCAAGTATACGGGACCTTCCATTTCAATTGCCGCCCGGACTGCCGCTCTCGCTTCCACATCATCCGCCGGAACGATAACCGTCATGCCGGGAATGGTTCTCATCAGCGCCACATCTTCGTTACACTGGTGGGTTGCGCCGTCTTCTCCTACCGTGATGCCCGCATGGGTTCCGCCGATTTTCACATTCAGGTGCGGATAACCGATGGAGTTACGAACCTGTTCAAAGTTACGGCCCGCCGCAAACATGGCGAAGGAGCTGATAAAAGGCACTTTGCCGCAGGTCGAAAGCCCCGCCGCGATGCCTGTCATATTACATTCCGCAATACCGCAGTCGATATGGCGCTCGGGATATGCTTTCTTGAAAACGCCGGTCTTTGTGGCGCCCGCAAGGTCCGCATCCAGTACGACCAGATTCGGGAAATCCGCCCCGCATTCTACCAGCGCATTTCCATAGCTTTCTCTTGTTGCTATTTTCTTTACTTCTGACATAATGCTTCACCTACTTTCTCCAAATCTGCCATCGCAACCGCATACTCTTCATCGTTTGGCGCTTTGCCGTGCCAGCCTACATTGCCTTCCATAAATGAAACGCCTTTTCCTTTCAGCGTCTTACAGATAATTGCCGTCGGCATGCCCTTGGTATTTCTCGCTTCCTTAAACGCCGCGTCGAGCTGGTCAAAATCATTGCCGTCAATATTAATTACATGGAAATTAAACGCCTCAAATTTCTTATCAATCGGATAAGGAGAGCATACGTCATCGATTTTGCCGTCAATCTGCAGACCGTTATTGTCCACGATGACTACCAGATTGTCCAGCTTTCTGTGTCCGGCAAACATGGACGCTTCCCATACCTGTCCTTCCTGAATCTCGCCGTCGCCGAGCAGCGTATATACTCTGTAATCCTTATTGTCCATTTTTCCGGCAAGCGCCATGCCTACCGCCGCGGAAATACCCTGTCCGAGGGAACCGGAAGACATATCGACGCCCGGTGTCTCCTGCATACAGGGATGTCCCTGTAAATAAGAGCCAAGATGACGTAAAGTTGGCAAATCCTCTACCGGAAAATAACCGCGGTTTGCCAGAACGGAATATAATCCCGGCGCCGTATGTCCTTTGGACAATACGAAACGGTCTCTTCCTTCCATCTTCGGATTTTTCGGGTCAATGTTCATTTCCTCGAAATACAGATAAGTAAAAATATCCGCAGCAGACAGAGAACCGCCGGGATGTCCGGCCTTTGCCCCGTGTACTGCTGTGACAATACCTTTACGAACTTCATTAGCTGTTTTCTGTAACTCTAACTTGTTCATTCTTATAACCATGCTCCTTTCTTGGTACGCGAATATCCATTTCATTTATCATACCACATAGCGCCCCGCGCCTCTACTCAAAAATTGCTTTTTCTCCGGTATCAGTTTCCCTGTCCGTAGTATGCGTTCGCGCCGTGCTTTCTGTAATAATGTTTATCCTGTAATTCCTGGGGCGCCGGCTGGATGCGGGCATTGATTGTCTCGGCCCTGTACGCCATCTTCGCCACTTCTTCCAGCACAACAGCGTTGTGCACCGCGTCATTGGCGTTTTTCCCCCAGGCAAAAGGGCCGTGGTTCTTGCACAGAACCGCCGGAACCGCCATCACGTCTTTGCCCATCCGCTGGAACTCACCCACAATCAGAAGTCCTGTATTCTGCTCGTAAGCCTCGGCAATTTCTTCTTCCGTCAGGCAGCGCAGACAGGGCACCTCGCCATAAATATAATCGGCATGAGTCGTTCCGTAACAGGGAATGCTTCTTCCCGCCTGTGCCCAGCTGGTTGCATAGGAAGAATGGGTATGTACAATACCGCCTATCTGAGGATATGCTTTGTACAGTTCCAGATGAGTCGGCGTATCGGAGGAAGGATTATAACGTCCTTCCACCTTATTGCCGTTCAAGTCCATCAGCACCATATCTTCCGGCGTCAGTTTATCGTAATCCACGCCGGAGGGCTTAATCGCAAAAATGCCGGATTCTTCGTCAATTTCGCTGACGTTGCCCCATGTAAAAGTAACAAGGCCGTACTTCGGCAATAGCATATTCGCTTCATAAACGCGTTTCTTTAATTCTTCTAACATCGTTTCGGATTCCTTTCTTTTTTATAAATTTTCTACCGCCGCGCGCTCGATTGCGAGTCCTTTCGCATAGCGCTCCATGAATTTGTCGAAGCCTTCCACATCCTCTTTGCAAGGCGCCTCTTTCGTGCCTTTCTGTCCTGCAAATACTTTATTCTCAAGGAATGCGGGCAGTGTTTCCCCGTTTTCCTTATGCAGCATATAGGACGCCAGCAAGGCCATGCCCCATGCGCCGCCTTCGCCCGCCGTCTCCATAACGCTGACTGACGCGTTGATTGCCGCCGCCATGATGCGCTGGCCGACGCCTTTGGTCTTGAACAGGCCGCCGTGTCCGAGCATCTCGTCCACCTGAACGCCCTCCTCTTTCAGCAAAATATCGAGTCCCGTCTTTAACGCGCCAAGAGCCGTGAAAAGATGTACTCTCATAAAGTTTGCGAGGTTAAAGTTATCGGAAGGTGTGCGGACGAATAACGGTCTTCCTTCTTCGAATCCTGTAATATGCTCTCCTGAAAAATAATTGTACGCCAGCAGTCCGCCACAGTCCGCGTCACCTTCCAGCGCTTTGCGGTACAGCGTGCCGAACAGCTCGTTCATATCCACTTTCATGCCCATGCTTTCCGCAAATTCTTTGAATATGCCGACCCAGGCATTCAAATCCGAAGTGCAGTTATTACAATGTACCATCGCCACGAGACTGCCGTCCGGCGTCGTCACAAGGTCGATAGCATCGTATACTTTTTTCAGCTCTTTTTCCAGAACAATCATTGCGAATACGCTCGTTCCCGCAGATACATTACCCGTTCTTCGCGCTACGGAATTGGTTGCCGCCATGCCGGTTCCCGCATCGCCCTCCGGTGGACAGAGCGGAACGCCAGCCTGTAATTTACCCGTCGGGTCCAATAACGCCGCGCCTTCCGCCGTCAGCGTTCCCGCCGCTTCGCCCGCGCTCAGAACCTTTGGCATGATTTCCCGCAGTTTCCAGTCATAGTTTTTATCGGCAACGAGTTCGTCGAACTGTGCAATCATCCTATCATTGAAATCGCCCGTCTCAATATCTATTGGGAACATACCGGACGCTTCTCCGACACCGAGCACTTTCTCACCTGTCAGTTTCCAGTGCACATACCCCGCAAGCGTCGTGAAGAAACGTACCGAAGGAACATGTTCTTCTCCGTTCAGAATCGCCTGATACAAATGGGCAATGCTCCATCTTTGCGGAATATGATAATTGAATACTTCTGTCAGTTTCTCGGACGCCTGTCCCGTAATGGTATTTCTCCAGGTACGGAAAGGCACGAGCAGTTCTCCCTTTTCATCAAAAGCCATATAGCCGTGCATCATCGCGCTGAATCCGATTGCGCCGATTTTCTGCAGTTCCACGCCGTATTGTTTCTTTACGTCTTCCGCCAGGTCTCTGTAACAGTCCTGTAACCCGTTCCATACGTCATCCAGGCTGTAAGTCCAGATACCGTTCTCCAGTCTGTTCTCCCAGTCGTGGGAACCGCCGGCAACCGGCGTATTGTCCACAGCCGCCAGAACCGCTTTGATTCTGGTGGAGCCGAGTTCGATACCGAGCACGGTACGGCCCTCTTCAATCTGTTTTTTTACTTCTTCCGTTGTAAACCCCATGATAACATCCTCCTTTATTAAAATCTGTATGCCGCATCATTCCATTTCAGTTCCTTCTTGAAGTCACGGATATTGGTGTTTTTATCGATAACGACGCTTTCGATTCCCATTGCCGCCGCCCAGTCTTCCATCTGCTCTACCGTCAAATCATAGGAGAATGCCGTATGATGCGCGCCGCCCGCAAGAATCCATGCCGTCGCCCCGATTTCCAGATTCGGCTGAGGCGTCCAGAATGCCGTACCAACCGGAAGTTTCGGCATTGGCTTCTCCACCTTTTTGCAGTCCACCGCGTTAATCAGGAGGCGGAATCTCGTTCCCAGGTCAACCAGCGAGCATGCAACCGCCGGACCTGTCTTGGAAGTGAATACGAGACGCGCGGGGTCTTCCCTGTTGCCCATGGAAAGCGGACACACTTTGATACCAATTTCTCCTTCCGCAACGGAAGGGCATACTTCCAGCATATGCGCCTGTAAAATGCCTTCTTTGCCGGGAACCAGATTATAAGTATAATCCTCCATCATGGAAGTTCCTTTGGCGTCCTTGATATCGGCTGTCATCAGTTTCATCAGGCGTACCATCGCCGCCACTTTCCAGTCACCCTCCGCGCCGAAACCATAGCCTTTTTCCATCAGCCTCTGGATGGAAAGGCCCGGTAACTGCTGTAACCCTCCAAGCATGCCGAAATGGGTAACTACCGCATGATAGTCGTTTTCCGTCAGGAACTTCTCGATGCCGATTTCCTGTCTTGCCTGTACTGTCACATGACGCCTGAATTCGTCTAAATCTCTTCCTTCGTCAATAATCTTATATTTGCTGTAATATTCTTCCACGAGCGCATCCACATCGCCCTGCGGCACGGCGTCAACATATTCCACCAAATCATTCACGCAGTAATGGTCGATTTCCCAGCCGAACTTAATCTGCGCTTCCACTTTATCGCCTTCCGTCACGGCTACGTTGTTCATATTGTCGCCGAAACGGCACACCCGGACATGGGAAGACTCGATAACGCCGAGCGCCGTCCGCATCCAACTTCCAATCTGTTCCTGTACCCTTTCGGAAGCCCAGTGGCCTACGATGATTTTCCGCTCGATTCCCATGCGGCTTACAATATGGCCGTATTCTCTGTCGCCGTGGGCCGACTGGTTCTCGTTCATGAAATCCATATCAATTGTATCATACGGAAGCTCTTCGTTAAACTGCGTATGAAGATGACAAAGCGGTTTTTTAAATTCCTTCAGGCCGAGTATCCACATCTTGGCCGGAGAAAAAGTGTGCATCCATGTGATAACGCCCGCGCACAAATCGTCATTATTCGCATCGTTAAAGGTCTTACGTATCGACGCCTGACTAATCAGCGTCGGCTTTAAGACAACCTCGAAAGGCAGCTTTCCGGAAGCGTTTAGTCCCTCCACTATTTTAGCCGAATGCTCCGCTACTTTTTTCAGGCATTCGTCTCCGTATAAATCCTGTGAACCGGTACAGAACCAGAACTGATAATTTTTTGTCTGCATAAAAAACCTCTCTTTCCGCCGCTCCCGCAGCATATATAAATCATTCTATTTCCCATTGAAAACAGGCTGCCAAATCGGCAATCTTTTATTACCGGCATGGCAGCCCGTCTTTTTTCATAAAAGACTTTTGTCCTTTATGATATTATTTCTTTTTACGCGATATAACTACACTCTGGACAATCAGGAACAGACACAGCATTGCCGCAATCGTGATTCCTGTCCACCAGGCGTCATCAAGTCCCGCAGACGAAACGATATTCTGAATCGTACTGAGTGACAGAACGCCGACAAACGTACCGAAAATATTACCGACACCGCCTGTCAGCATCGTACCGCCGATAATGGAAGATGCAATCGCATTCATTTCCGCGCCGGTCGCATGGGACGGAGAGCCGGAACCAACGTGCATAAAATACACAAATCCGCCAATTCCCGCTAACAATCCGCAAAACAGATGCGCCAGAAACTTTGTTCTTTTTACATTAATACCTAACATCATCGCGCTCTGCGCATTTCCACCGACCGCGTAAAACTGACGGCCGAGCTTCGTCCATTTGAGCATAACGAACAGAATTGCAACGACTACCAGCGCAACAATAACGCCGATTTCGATATAAGCATCCACATAGTTGCCGAGCTTATTGACAGAACCCATGCCGGGTACCACGATACGGGTTCCTTTCAGGGCAACAAAACTTTCATTTGCAACATTGAACGGGTCGGTATTTACAATCGTCGTCATACCGCGGGCAAAAAACATTCCGGCCAGCGTAACGATGAACGGCTGGATTTCCAGATAAGCAACCAGAAATCCCTGAACCAGACCAAATCCG
The DNA here is from genome assembly GCA_910578715.1 of uncultured Lachnospiraceae bacterium. Classification (GTDB taxonomy): domain Bacteria; phylum Bacillota; class Clostridia; order Lachnospirales; family Lachnospiraceae; genus UBA3282. The sequence continues at coordinate 26,683 of CAJTRL010000004.1, forward strand.
AGTCCGATTGCAAGCGCAATCACAATCGCCATGAATACATTGCCGTCATGGAAGTCCAGATATACCGCACAGCACATACATACAAGTGCGGTAACGCCGCCGACGGAAATATCGATTCCTTTGGTAATCATTACAAGGCTCATGCCACAGGAAAGAATAATCAGCGCCGCCTGCGCATTCAGAATATTAAAAAACGTCTGCGGTTTTCGGAAACCGGAACCCAGGAATACAACCGCGCCCACATACATCAGCAGAAATACGACAATTGTAATGGTAAGGAGCAGATTCGTATCTGTCATATTTTTGAATTTATTTCCCAATCCGCCGGATGCGGATGTTTTATTATTTGATGACATACTATGCAGCCTCCTTCGTCTTTAATTTCTTCATGGTTGCAGTAAACCATTCCCGTACTACCGGTGCGCTGATAACAACCAGAACGATAACAACGACCGCCTTATACGCCGGAAGCGCTGTTGATTTTACGTTAAATTTAAACAATGTCTGTGTCAGGAACTGGATTACATAAGCGCCGATAATAGACGCCGTCATGTTAAACTTACCGCCGCCAAGCGCATTGCCGCCGAGCGCAACTGCCAGAATGGCATCCATCTCAATATCCTTCGCAATAACCGAATAATTAATGGAAGAAACACGGCTTGTTTTAATCAGTCCGACAACCGCAACGCACAGACCGAGAATTACAAATGAAAGCACTTTGATAATCTGCGGATTGAGACCGTTTAATCTGGAAGAATTTTCATTAATACCAACTGCCTGTGTATACAGTCTGAGGTTTGTAAACTTCAGTACAAGACCGATTACCACCATACAGATAATCGCGATAAAAAACGGTGTCGGAATCGGAATGCCCGGTATAAAACCGCCAAAATATCCGAAAGAAGGCTCATTGACTATCGGGAGTTCGTTATTGTTTATCCATGCCGCAATCGAACGGCCCGCCGTATAGAGAATCAGCGTCGCGACCATCGGCTGTATTTTAAAATATGCCACCAGCACACCGTTAAACGCCCCGAACAGCATTGCTACGACACAGCATACAAGAAATCCGACAATAATCGGAGCCTGTAAGGTTTCCGGACGGGTATTATGCCCGCAGAGCACGCGGAGCAGAACGCTTCCCGCAATCGCTACCGCCGCGCCGACACTGATATCCTGGCCGCCGGTTGCCGCAGTAACGAGCGTCATGCCGATTGCCAGAATTGCAACTTCGGAACCGGAGTCCAGAATCGTCACCAGAAAACCGGACAGAACCGGATTCCCAAGATTGTTATAACCGAGCGTAATCTTAAAAAAGCCCGGGTCCGCAATCAGATTAAATAAGGCAAGCAGAAGCAGCGCCGCCAGCGGAATAAAAATCTGATTTTTGAATAGTTTCGTAAAATTATTTCCACCTGCTGGTTTCTTCAATTCCTTTGTTCCCATCTATCTGTCACCTCCGGCAATCGTATTCATAATCGTTGTCTGGTTCAGCTCATCACCGGAAAGCTCGCCTACAACCTTGCGGTCTCTCATAACAATCAGTCTCGAGCAGGTACGCAGCATTTCGTCCATCTCGGAAGAAATAAAGGTAACGCTCATGCCCTCCGATGCCAGCTTCAGCACTAACTTCTGGATATCCACCTTCGTTCCGACATCAATACCACGCGTCGGTTCATCCAGAATCAGATAATCCGGGTGGGTCAGAAGCCAGCGGGCCAGAATCACTTTCTGCTGGTTACCGCCGGAAAGCGACTTAATCGGCGTATCCGCGGAAGCAGTCTTAATGCTTAACAGCTTAATATATTCGTCTGCAAATTTATTGGCTTCGGCTTTGGAGAAAGGTTTGAAGAATCCCTTCAGCACCTGCTGCGCCAGAATCAGATTATCGCGGACCGACAAATCTCCAACGATGCCGTCAATCTTACGGTCTTCCGGAAGATATGCAACTCCGTTGCGCATCGCATCGATTGGTTTGGAAATTCTGACTTCTTTTCCGTCTTTCTTTACTTTACCGCCAAGCACTCTGTCCGCACCAAAAATTGCCCGGACGCTCTCGCTTCTTCCCGAACCGAGCAGACCGGTAAATCCGTTGACTTCTCCCTTGTCAATATGGAAATTGAACGGTTTGATTCCGGCATCGCTGTAAAGTCCTTCGGCCTCAAATACAGGAACCATATCTTTCTTTCTGTCAAATGCCTTCTGTTCGCTCTGAATATCTGCCATATCGTCCAGTTCTTTTCCGAGCATTGCGGAAACGAGCTTAACGCGCGGCAAATCCTTAATTTCATATTCACCTACCAGTTTACCGTCACGCATAACCGTAATCCTGTCGCAGACCTCATATACCTGGTCCAGGAAATGCGTAACGAAAATAATTCCTACCCCTCTCTTTTTCAGGTCGCGCATCAGCTTGAACAGCTTCGCAACTTCCTGTTCGTCCAGAGAAGAGGTCGGTTCATCGAGAATCAGCACCTTACAGTCCATATCTACCGCACGGGCAATCGCAATCATCTGCTGAACCGCAATAGAGCAGCTCTCAAGCTGCTGCGTCGCCGTCGCGGGTATCTCCAGCGACTGTAAAATTTTCTCCGTATCAGCATTCATCTTTTTCCAGTTCTGATAAATACTTTTCGTCCGGCCTATGTACATATTTTCCGCGACCGAAAGATTCGGGCATAATGTAATTTCCTGATACACGGTACTGATGCCCACCTTCTGCGCATCCTGCGGCGAGCGGATGGACGCCGCCTTTCCTTCCAGCGAAATCGTTCCTTCATCCTTTACATAACCGGAAACTCCGGTCAAAACTTTAATCAGTGTTGATTTTCCGGCTCCGTTCTCGCCCATCAACGCATGAATTTCGCCAGCGCGCAGCGTAAAGTCTACCCCCTGTAAAGCGCGTACACCGGGAAAGCTCTTATGAATATTCCTCATTTCCAATAAAGCGCTTTCGTTCCCCACTAAGTCCACCTCCTGTATTTTTTTCGGAAAAAAAGCGCGGTGCAGGCCTTATGTACGCTGCGCCGCGCCTATCATTATTATAAGCTATTTTTGCTTACATGACAACTTAAATACCGTAATTTGCAACATCATCTGCTGTGATTGTTGTAGCGTCGAAGCCCTTCTCATCCATGATGATTGTCTTCTCGGAAAGAGTCTCTCCGTTCTGCAGTTTCGTGATGATGTCATTGATGTAAGAAGACTGGAACGGGTTACACTGGCCATCATAATTCCAGTTACCGTCAAGCAGTTCCTGAAGAGCCCACTGGTTGCAGTCAAATCCCATGATGATTACGTCGCCGTCAACACCGTGAGAGATGTTTGCGCTGTCAAGTGCCGCTACTGCGCCTCTTGCCATATCATCGTTCTCTGCATAAATTACGTTGAAAGATGTACCGGAATCGATTACGGACTGAACAATCTGCTGCGCTGTCTCAGCGTTCCAGTCTGCCGTCTGCTGTGTAACAATGTTCCATCCTTCAGCTTCAGCTGTATCGGTAAGTGCGCCGGAACGTCCAACCTGTGCTGCGGAACCCATTACACCCTGAAGATGAATGATGTTGTATTCGCTCAGGCCCTGGCTCTTTAACCAGTCAACCGCTGTCTGGCCTTCCTTATCCATATCGGAAACGATGGAACCTTCATAGAGGTCTTCGCTCGCATCGATTACACGGTCAAACAGGATAACTCTTACGCCTGCTGCCTGTGCATCCTGTAATGTGGAATCCCATCCTGCTGTACCAGCTGCGGAAAGAAGAAGATAATCAACGCCGTCCTGAATGAATTTCTGCGCTGCTGCAATCTGCTCGTCGTTTTCATTGCTGTAAGCGAAAGATGCGTCATATCCGTTTTCTTCTGTGAAAGTAGCTTTCAGGTCTTTGTCGTTCGCTGTACGATAACCGGATTCGTTCGGGTCATTGTTGATGATGCCGACTTTAATCAGTTCGCCGGAAGCTGCATCTGCAGAAGTATCTGCTGCTGTGTCTGCTGCCGTATCCGTTGTTGCTGCTGTGTCCGTTGTTGCAGCCGTATCTGTCGTTGCTGCTGTGTCTGTTGTTGCTGCTGTGTCTGTGGAAGCCGGAGCGCTGCCGCTGTTTCCACAACCGGTAACTACTGCCGCTACCATTGCAAGGCTGAGTACCATGCTGACTAATTTCTTTTTCATATTCATATCCTCCTTTTGTTTTCAGTAAGATGTATATCGCGATACCGTTCCGAAAACAGTGCCGCCGTTCTTACTGACTAGACTTTAACAGAATTATGCGTCCGTTTCAAGCTATTTTCGTTGTATTCACGAATTTGAACGCTTTCGATAATACAAATTTTGTTGAAAAAGTAATTATACAATACAAATTTATAAAAATATTCAAAAATTTAATCTTTTTATAGTGTTTTGGTTCGATTTTTTCTTATTCTCCGGATTTATGAATTAAAAAAAGACCGTTTTTCATAGGCAATTCTTCTACTCTCATTTTAAAAGTCAACTTTTTTACGTTCTTATGACACGTCTATCATAAATTTTTTATGTCAAAATTTTATAAAAGCACTTAATAAGAAAGAAAAATTATGATATTTTTATAAAAGAAGCCGTTATCTGCGGAAGAAATAAGAAAATAGAACGGAAGGCGGACATTCAGATTTCATGGAAATAAAATACAGGCAGCTTGCCGAAACGCTGAAAAAGGAACTGGAAAACTATATCAGACAGGGCATTTATAAACTTCCGACGGAAAAAGAGCTGTGCGGGCAGTTCCACGCCAGCCGCCAGACAATCCGCCAGGCGCTTCTGATTCTGGAACAGGAAGGGCTGATTGTGAAAAAGCAGGGCAGCGGCTCCTATGTGACCGGCCTTCTTCCTGAAAAAAGCAAAAATCATGTGGCAGTTCTGCTTTCCACCGACACGGAATATATTTTCCCCGCGCTGCTTGGCGACCTGGAAACATTTCTCTCCACGGAAGGTTTTGCCGTCTCCGTCTACATTACCCAGAACCGCACGGACGTGGAGCGCACCATTTTGCAGTCTCTTACCGAAAAACCTCTGCGCGGTTTAATTGCAGAGCCCTCCCGTTCGGGCCTTCCGTCCCCGAATTATGATTTATATGAAAAGCTCTCCGCACAGGGTACGCATATCGTATTTTTTCACGGTTACTATTCCAACCTGCCGCCCTTTTCTTATGTCAAAGACGACAACTATTCCGGCGGCTTCGCGCTCGGACAGTTCCTGATACACCGGCAGCATAAGCAGATTGCCGGCATATTCCAGCTGGATACCATTCAGGGACAGGAACGGCATCTGGGCAGCACGCGCGCCATGCTGGAAGCGGGACTTCCCATCGACGAAGACACGGTTGCCTGGTTCACCACGGAGCAGCTCGTTCTTCTCGAGAAAAAGCAGGACACCCGTTTTCTTTCGGACTTTATCCAGAGAAACTTAAAATCCTGTTCCGCCGTCATCTGTCACAACGATGAAATCGCCTACTGGCTGATAAAAGAACTTTCCTACGCCGGGCTCCATGTGCCGGAGGATATCAGCATCGTCAGCTTCGACAACAGCTACTTAAGCGAGCTGTCCCGTCCTGCGCTGACCACCCTTTCCCATGAACCGCACGAAATGGCGTCGGCCGCCGTATCGCTCCTGATGAAAAAAATGCAGGGCCACAATGCCGTATCGATGCAGATTCCCTGGCGTCTCGTCGAACGGAGCTCCGCAGCAGTCTGGAATGGCTGAAGCTCATTCCTTTTCCGCTTTGCCGCCTTCTGCCGCGCGATACTCCCGCGGCGTACACCCCTGTGTTTTCTTAAAAACAAAGCTGAAATAATGAGGATTCTTATATCCTACCGCGAGCGCAATCTCATTTGCACGCAGGTCCGTTTCCCGCAGCAGACTTCTGGCTTTTTCCATGCGCTTGCGTGTCACATATTCTACAAAAGTCATCTGCATTTCCTGGCTGAACATGGCGCTGAAATAATTGGGGCTGACTTCCTGTGCCGCCGCTATCTCATTGAGAGACAGGCTTTCCCTTGTATAGTTCTCTTCAATATATTCCAGCGATTTGTTTAACGTTTTTCTTCCCTGACTTTCATTTTTCCTGTCCCGGAAATCCATCGCCTGAACCAACATTTCTTCTATATAATTCCGCATATTCTCCAGGCTGATTTCCATCTTCTGCACGTTGTCTGCGGAAACGCTGTTCAGAAATTCTTCCTGTGTCACGCCAAGCTCTTCCACATAAGAGAGCGTCGCAAACCGCACGTTTAACAGCGTATAATCCCAGAAAATCCGGGATTGCAGAGCCCGCTCCATGCCCCGTAAGAAATTGCCGACAAACTCCCCCGCCTCTTCTTTCTGCCCTTTTGTCAGGAAGCTCCGAATCAGTTCCGGATTGGTCTTATTCATATCGACCGCCTCAAATGCGCCTTTTCTGTTCTCCTGAAACAGCTCATCCACCTGCTTTTCGGATAAAATATGTTTCGCCGGTTCAAAAAAGCGGTAATTGAAAATATGATTCAGCTTCTGATAACAGGCTGAAAGCTGGCTGAACCGCTCTATCGGGCTTCCGGCCGCCGCATACCAGTCTGTTTCCTCCTCATACTGTGCGCAAATCTGCGCAATGCCTTCCAGACACTTATCCGTCCGTTCCGCGATGTTCTCTTCTTCTCCCTTAATCATGACGCCGTAAATATCGATATTCCACCGGAATACAAGATAGTAATTAGAAAAGCGCATCAGAAAACGCATCAGCTCTTCATAGCATTTCTGACAGACCTCTCCGGATTTTTTCTGATTCTCTTTTTCTTTTACTTCGATTAACACGAGATTATAAAACGGTGCATTAATATCCAGCGAATGCTTCTGCGCTTCCTCATAAATTTCCTGAACCGGTATCTGCCCCGCGAACACCTTTTCAAAAAATGTACGGAGAAAGAACTGCTCATATTCGTGCATATCGTCCTGATACTTGTTCAGGTAATTTTTCTGTTCCTGTTCGGACTCTATTTTTTCTTTCACTTCCGTCAGGGCTTTCTGCAGAGCGCGCCGCGTAATCGGCTTTAACAGATACTGCTCTACCCCCTCCTGTATGGCCTGTCTCGCATATTCGAAATCATCATATCCGCTGATAATGATGATTTTCATTTCCGGAAACTCCTGACCGACAATATGGCTGAGCGACAAGCCATCCATAAACGGCATTTTAATGTCCGTAATCAGCACATCCGGCTTTGTCTTTCGTATCAGCGGCAGCGCCATTTCTCCGTCTCCGGCTTCGCCGACAAACTGATAGCCGAACTGTTCCCACGGAATGTTATCCCGAAGCCCTTCTCTGACAACGCTCTCATCTTCCACCAGAAAAACTTTTAACGCCATTTCCACTCCCGTCCGTCCGCTTCTGCAGACCTGGTATTCCATCCTGTTGCTGCTCTCACTTAATAAGTTCTCGTGTCCAGATATTCATCTACGTTTTCCTGTGTGAATACCTTTTCTTCCACGATATTCTCTTTATCCACGCTCTCTCCGCTTTCCAGTTTCCGGATTATTTCCATGATATATTCCCCCTGTTCCGGGTTACATTCAATATCCACGTTGATAATTCCCTGTGACACGAGCTCCAGCGCTTCGCGAACCGCGTCAAAAGAAATGAGAATAATATCGCCGTCCACACCGGTCGTAATGCCTTCCTCATCCATCGCCTGTAAAGCGCCGAAAGTCATATCGTCATTCTGGGAAATCACAACGTCGATGTCCGTATAATTTTTCAGAAACATCTCCATGACTTCTTTTCCTTTGGCCGTCGTAAAATCCGCCGGTTCCTGTTTCAGAATATGCCAGTTCGAATGCTTTCTGGCAATATTCTGGAATCCTGTCGTGCGTTCCAGCTGTGCGGAAGAACCGACCGTTCCCTGTAATACAACAATGTTAATTTCTTCTTCCTCCCGGCCTTCTTTTTGCAAGTACTCTTCCAGCCAGATACCCGCTTTTTCGCCCTCGCTTATCATATCGGAACCGACCCAGGCCGTATAGAGAGAGTCATCTTCGAGAGACGCCTTTCTGTCCACCAGAATAACCGGAATGCCCGCGTCCTTTGCCTCCTGCAGCACCGTGTCCCATCCGCTCTCCGTAACCGGCGAAAAAATAATATAGTCTACCCGCTGTGAAATAAAGCCGCGAATCGCCTTAATCTGATTTTCCTGTTTCTGTCTGGCATTGCTAAACTCCAGGAAAAACCCGTTTTCCCTTGTCAGGGCTTCCTGAATGGATTCGGAGTTGGCAGTCCGCCAGACCGATTCGCTCCCAAGCTGCGAAAACCCGACAACGACCAGATTTTCTTCCTCGTCCGGAATATCTTCCGAATGCACATCTTCCGGCACAACGTCCTGAAAAGGCCCGCATCCGGCCATCAGAAAGGAAAAACACAGGAGCAGGAGCATCATCCGCCCGAACCGCCCGATAATATTTTTATTCGGAAATTTCATCTGTACTCCCTCCGTCCGGAAAATTCTCTATATACTGCGCCGGAATCATGACACGCACTTCCGTTCCCTCTCCCTTTCTCGACGTAATGGTCAGTCCGTACTCCATCCCAAAATTCATCCGAAGCCGTTCGTTGACATTGGCGAGCCCGAAGCCGGATTCCGTTTCCTGACAGGGACGGACAATTTCTTTCTGCAGACGTCGCAGCTCCGCTTCTTCCATGCCGACGCCGTTATCTTTGACGCACAGACAGACTTTATTTTCCGCGTCCTCCCGTAACAGGGAACCGGTAATCGTAATCTTCCCCATCGCTCTCTTGTACTTAATACCGTGATATAACGCGTTTTCCACGAGCGGCTGCAGCGTCAGCTTCAATATCCTGTACGGGTAAAGCTCCGGCTCGATGGAAATCTCATAATCCAGAATGTCGTGATACCGCACCTGTTGAATTTCCAGATAGCTGCGGATATGAAGCTCTTCATCCTTTATCGTAATAAACTCTTTGCCGTGGCTTAATACCAGCCGGAAAAAATCCGACAAAGACACGACCATGTCCACCGCCTGTTCCGAAAGATTCCCTTCAATCAGCCAGATAATCGTATCCAATGTGTTGTACAGAAAATGCGGATTAATCTGCTCCTGTAACAGCCGAAGCTCCGCATGGCGCATCTTCCGCTCGTCCTCTTTAATTTTGCTAACCATTACTTCCAGATGCTTTGACATCTCGTTTACGCTGTCCGCCAGCTGGGAAACTTCATCCCGCGTTTTGACGCCGGCCCGTGCTGAAAAATCCCCCGCAGAAATCTGCCTTGTCACGCCGCACAGCTCCCTGACCGGCCTTGTAATGCTGTTAGCGGTAATGGAAGCGAGTATCAGGACACAGACAATCATGCAAATCAGCAATGCCGTCCACAAAACAATAAACTTTTCCACCTGGCCGTTAAGCTGTACTTTCAGGTTTTCAATACTCTGCGTCTGATAATAAATATAATACTGGATATCATCCTGCGTCAGTTCCGTCAGAATATAAATATTATTATCCAGCATTTCAATATTTTCATCATAATGGCCGCCTTCTTCCAGATTGATTTTAATATCGTCCACCCGGTCCTCCAGCGTATCGATGTTTCGAAGCAGCCTCTGCAGCCACGATTTGCTTTCTTTATCTGTCGTAATCTGCATCAGGACGCCAAAGTCTTCCCGCAGCTCGCCGATGACTTTATATGGGTCTTCTAATGTCCCGTCTTCACTGATATTTTCAAACGTTACGGCGCCCACCACCAGTTTATAAAGACTTTCATCCATCTCTTCCTTGAAGTTCAGATTATAGCTGTTGGCGATTGTCATATTGCTGACAATTTCGTCATAGGCATGACTGTAATTGCGCAGAGAAAATATCAGATAGGCGGTGATACAGGCAAAGGGAAGCGCCATGCCAAGTATCAGGAACATCAGTTTGTTCTTTAAAGAATATTTATTCATGCTCATACGATTTATTTGGCCTTTCCATATTGCGCTTTCAAGAAAAACGTTGTACTATTAAAGTAGTCAGGTTTTCTATATACCTGGCCATTTTCCAAAGAAAGGCATACGACCGAAATGAATTCTTCCTGGCTTCAAAAAGCAATCCGCTATATCAATAAAGATACCAGCGAACAGAATGAATCTCCGAAACTGATTGTTGTTGTCAGGATTCTGGTTCTTTCGATGCTTTTTTATATAATTATAAACAGTATAATCTATATCAGTATTTTAAACAATATCGGAATTGCAATTTTACTCGTTTCTTTTCTGGTATTCCTCGGCGTTTTTTTTCTTTCTTACCGGGTGCGTACCATCGGTGTCGTCTTTACGCTGTCCCTGTGCATGGCAGCATGGATTCTCGTCAATATCGTATACTTCGGCTGGAATGTAGGCGTACAGCATTTTATCATTGTATTGCTTATTTTAGGTTTTTTTTCCGGTTATTCCCAGTATACTTTTAAATTTTTTACCGCTGCAGTGCTCTGCTGTTTCCGCATTTATCTTTATTTCCTGTGCGATAGCAGAGAGCCTTATATCAGCCTTCCCCCGTCAATGAATAATACGCTGCAGATTATCAATACCATTATGATTTTCTGGTGCATCTCCGTCATAGCCTATGTATTCAGCAAGGACTCCCAGGCCCTGGAAGGAAAGCTCATCGACTATAATAACCAGCTTCAGGACCAGGCTAATACGGACGCATTGACCGGACTGTACAACCGCCGAAAGGCAATGCAGTATCTGGAGCAGATTTTGACGCCTTCTAATTCGACCTTCACCAGTATCTGTATCTGCGACATCGACTTTTTCAAAAAAGTTAATGACAATTACGGACATGACGTGGGCGATATCGTGCTCCAGAATCTCGCCGATATCATGACGACGACACTGGACAAAAACATTCTGGCCGCCAGGTGGGGCGGAGAAGAATTTCTGCTTGTCTTTCCCGGATATAACGGCGATGAAGCATACAATAAGCTGGAAACGCTCAGAAGTAATATCAAATCGCTGCAGTTCAAAGCCAAAGAGCAGACATTCTCCATCACGATGACCTTCGGCCTTGCCGAATATGACTTTAATTCCGATATCGACACAATTATCAAGGAAGCCGATGAAAAATTATATATGGGCAAGGAAAACGGACGTGACCAGATAGTTTTTTAAACGCCTGACGGCCAATATTCCATGAATGCCTCCCCGTTTCTGTACATATACTTAATCAAAACCGTCAGAAGCGGGGTATTTTTTTGAAAAAAAAGCTCTCTCCCCTGCAATGGGCCGGGGCAATTTTATTATTGTTCCTTTTTATTCTGTTGACTCTTTTTCTTTATGGCCGGTTCCACGAAGATGCCCGGTTTGAAAAATTCGCCGAAAAATTTTTTCTGACGGAGCTGTGCTCCAATCCAATTAATCTTCACTATACGCTTGCAGACCCCGCCGCCTGGGAAATCGACGAAAGGAATCTGACCCTTCCTGTATATCACAGCGGCCAGGCTTCTGAAGAGCTTTCGGAAATCAGAGAAGCGTTTCGTTCCCTTGAGAAATTTCATCCCGAAAATATGTCCGCCTCAAACCAGTATACTTACATATTGCTCTCCTCTTATCTGCATGCTGCGGCGGAATGCTCTTCTTATCTTTATTATGACGAGCCGTTTTCTCCCTCTTCCGGTGCGCAGTCAAATCTTCCTGTGCTGCTCGCCGAATACCGCCTTTCCTCCCCGGGCGATATCGAAAACTACCTGTCCATACTCGCACAGATTCCCGCCTATCTGGAAGGCCTTACGCTTTATGAACAGGAAAAAGCGGACTGCGGTCTTTTTATGTCCGATTCCTGTGCCGACAAAGTCATCGAACAATGCGCCGCGCTGATGGATAAACAGGCACTTGCATCCGACAGTCATTTTCTGGAAATTACTTTTGCAAAACGTCTTAACGAACTGCTGGCACAGAATCTGATTGAGGAAACGGAAGCCGAATACTGGTGCGCGGAAAATAAACGTCTCCTTACAAGCGTTGTAGCTCCCGCCTATGACAGACTTGCAAATGAACTGACTTTGTTAAAAGGCAGCGGCGTAAACAGCCAGGGCCTTGCCGGATTTGAATACGGCCGGGAATACTATCAGGCAAACTTACGCCTGATAACAGGCTCCTATCGTACAATTCCCGAAATCAAACAAATGCTCTCCGGAGATTTTGAAAAAAACTATGTCTCCCTCATCACACTCTTACGGGAAGAGCCCGCCCTGAACGACAGTCTTTCGTCTGTCAACTCCGCCTTTCCGACCCTTCCGCCTGAAAAAATACTTGCTGTACTTCAGGAAATGACGGCAGACGACTATCCGGCGCTTCCTTTGCCGGCCGATTGTACCGTCAAATATGTAGATAAGGCGCTGGAACCTTACTCCGCCCCTGCATTTTATATGATACCTCCGATGGATGATACGAAAGAAAACACCATCTATATCAATCGGCTGGATACGGCGGAAGGACTCTCTCTTTTCACCACGCTGGCCCACGAAGGATATCCCGGCCACCTTTACCAGACCGTATACAGCAGCTATTATCAACAGGCCTCCGATGCGTCTCCTGTGCGGAATCTGCTGTCCTATGGGGGATATATAGAGGGGTGGGCAACCTATGCGGAACTGCATTCTTATGACTACGCGATTCAGCTGATGAAGGAATCACACCCTGAAACAGGCGCCCTGTATCTTGCGGAGAAACTAAACCGTCAGATTCAGCTCGCTCTCTATTCCATGCTGGATATTCTCATCCATTACGAAGGGGCTTCCTACGAAAGGGTTTATGAAATTCTTTCTAAAATGGGGATTACCGACGAAACAAGCGTAAGGAACGTTTACGAATATATTATTGAAGAGCCGTGTAATTATTTAAAATATTATCTGGGATATCTGGAAATCGAAGCATTAAAAGAGCGGGCTGAAGCGCTGTGGCAGGAAGACGGCTTTACCCTGCGCCGCTTCCATACCTTCTTATTAAACAACGGCCCCGCAGACTTTAAGACGCTTTCCCGTCTGCTTGAGACGACCCGCCCCGGCAGAAAGTCCTATCTTCTGGAAAAAAAGAACTGATTAATGCGCATCAGGGCCTTCTCCAGCACCAGCCGTTCCTCCTCCGAAAGCTGTTCCACAATGGCATTTACCATTTTTTCATGGAACTGCTGGTGATGCCAAAATGCGCGGCGCCCCTTCTCCGTCAATGAAACGAGCACCACCCTTCTGTCCTCTTCGCTCCGGACTCTTTCCACATAATTCTTTTTCACGAGACTATTGATGGAAATGGTGAGCGTTCCTGTTGTCACATGCAGCATCTTTGCAACCGTTGACATATTTTTCTTTTCTCCTGTGCCGATTGCTTCAATGACGTGAATATCGTTTGGCGTAACGTCCTTGTATTCCCCCGTCCGGATTGCCCGTTCTTCAATTTCATTAATATTCCTGAATGTTTTGACCAGCAACTCATTCAGGGCGCTGTTAATATCCATTACTATAACCTTGCCTTTCTCTTTGTCCGCGATATTTGACATTAATCTTCCGATAAGCTCTTTGTCTGTTCCTCAAGTCTTAACATAAATTTATCGTAATCGGACATAAAAACTCTATCTTGAATAATGCGATATTTTTCAAATTCAGTTTCGGCATACAATTTGGCTTGTTCCGCACTTATCTTACCGGGGCCAGTCAAAATTTCCGTACCATTAAATTCAAGAAAACCATCCAGCCGTTTTGCCCAATCCTCCATACTCATCGGTATATGGCGTTCTGCCTGAAATTCGGCATAATCAAGATACAGGGAAACAATTCTTTCCAAAAAGGACAGTTCCTTTTCGGTCAGATAGTTCTTTGCTATAGACACATCACTTTTTACGATTTTTCCATCAGGTGCATTTTCCCACGAAGTCAGTCCCATATGTTCTTTCTGTGCATCGGCACGTTCTACGATAAGTTCTGCCGCCGTATGCCTGTGGGTAGCATAATGCATTTTGTTTTGAACTGTCTTGAAAAAGGTTCTTGTCGTTTTAGCGTCTTTGTCATAATCAAAAGCAGTACTATATAAGTCAGTTATCTTCTGATAAAACTTTCTTTCAGAAAGCCGGATTTCCCGAATATTTTCTAACTGACGTTCAAAATATTCATCCGTAAACAAAGTTCCTTTTTTTAAACGCTCAACATCCATTGTCCAGCCTTGAATCGTATAGTCTTTCACAATCTGCCCTGCCCATTTACGGAACTGCACTGCACGGTCATTATTTACCTTAAATCCAACAGCAATAATGGCTTGAAGATTGTAGTGATTCGTTTTATATATTTTCCCATCGGCGGCAGTTATTAAGTATTTCTTAATAACTGCCGCTTCTATTAATTCCCCATCAGCAAAAATTCTTTTTAAATGCTGGTTGACTGCAGAAACCGATACACCATACAAAACAGCCATCATCTTTTGTGTGAGCCAGATATTCTCATCTTCATATCGCATTTCTACGCTGCTTTCTTCTCCACCTGCAGAGGCAACATAAGTAAGATATTCCGCGGCACTCGAACGGATTGTTATTTGGTTTATCTTCTTTTTGGCCATCTGAAATATCCCTTTCCGTAATATTTGTAAGTATTTTTCAACATACTATTCAATTGATTTCAACGATTCCGCCATATTGATTTTTTCCAGTTTAAAAAACATCAGTCCGTTCACGAACATGGCAAAAACAAACGTAAGCACAAGGCTTAACAGATAACTGACAGGTTTTATCAGCGTCTTAAAAGATACCATATCGAGGTTGATATTGTACATGACAAACCAGTGGAGCAGTTTTCCAAGTCCCAGCCCGACGACCGCCCCCATGCCTGTCAGGAACAGATTTTCGCGGAAAACATAGTCCGCCGTTTCTTTTGCATAAAATCCGAGGACTTTAATCGTCGCAATTTCCCGAATCCGCTCCGTAATATTGATATTGGTCAGATTATAAAGCACGATAAAGGCAAGGCTTCCCGCACAGGCAATAATCACAAATACGATATAGTTCATGCTTTCCATCATCGAGCCTATCCGTTCCCGCATATCCTGGGTGACGGAAACGGCAAGCACATTTTTCTGGTCGGAAATCGCCGCGGCGGCCTCGTGTATGTCATTATCTTCCCCGACGGCGGCATAGGCGCTCCGGTACTCCGGTTCAGTGCCGAGCTGCCCGGCATAAGTCTCTTTGCAGATATAAACGTAGCTGTAAACAAAATTTTCACACAATGCGGACACCCTCACCGTCAGGCTGTTCATATCGCTGTCCCGCAGCGTTACGGTGTCCCCCGTTCTGATGCCCAGATTTTCCGCCATCTTGGAGCTCAATACCGCTTCTCCGGCCGCCGGATACGGAATCGGCTCTCCGTCCTGTGTATGCAAGTTTAAGAATGAGACCGTTTCTTCTACATCTTCCGGAATTACCAGATAGGTCGATTTCGTTTTACCGCCAAAGTCCAAATCCACGCTTTCTTCATACCGACAGGCAATCCGTTCCAGTTTCCCGCCCATCTGCTCCGCCAGCGCATCCATATCCGCTCCCCGGACACCGTCCGCAAAGGTAATTCCGATATCAAATATCTGAATTTCATCATACTGCATCCCGGCAATATCCGCAACCGAATCTTTGACGCCAAACCCCGTAACGAGCAGGGCGGTACAGCCGCTGATACCGAGTATCATCATGAAAAACCGCTTTTTATATCGGACGAGATTTCTCACGGAAACTTTATGCAGAAATTTAAGCCTGCTCCAGATAAAAGTCACTTTTTCTAAAAAAATGCGTTTGCCGCTCTTGGGCGCTTTCGGCCTTATCAGACTGGCGGGCACGCTGTAAAGCTCATAGCGGCACGAGGTATAAGCCGCGCCCATAGAGCACAGAAGAGCCGCCGCCAGCGAAAGAAGCGCTACCGGAATGTCAAAATAATATTCCAGACTTCCCATACTGTACATAATGCCGTAGCCGGTCCAGATAACCTGGGGGAACAGCCATGTCCCGCCCACGAGACCGATGAGCGTTCCGAGCGCCGCCGCCGAACCGGCATAAAACAGAAATTTTCCCATGATGGCCCCGTTCCCGTAACCGAGCGCCTTTAAAACGCCAATCTGCGTCCGCTGTTCCTCAACCATCCGGTTCATCGTCGTCATACAGATAAGCGCCGCCACAAGAAAGAAGAAAACGGGAAATACATTGGCGATTGCGGCGACAATATTGGAGTCGCTTTCATAACAGGCATAACCGATATTACTGTTCCGGTTCAGTACATAATAATCCGGTTCTTCAATATCCGCAAGTTCCTCCCTCGCATCGTCGATTTTGCGCTGCGCGTCCGCCACTTCCGTTTCAAATTCTGCCTTTGCATCGTCATATTCCGTTCTGGCATCCGCAAGTTCCGCCCTGCCGTCTTCCAGTTCCGTCTTCCCCTCTTCCAGGTCTGTCTGAGCATCGGCCAGGTCTGTCCGCGCTTTGGCAAGCTCCGCTTTGCCGTCCTCCAGCTCCGTCCTTCCCTCTTCTAAGTCTGTCTTTGCTTCGGCCAGTTTCGTTTTTCCGTCTTCCAGTTCCGTCCGCGCATTAGTCACTTCCGTTTTGGCGGCTGCCAGCTCTTCTTCCGCTTCCAGAAGTACCTTTTCCTGATACGCAATTTCATCTTTTGCAGCGCTTATCTGCTCTTTTCCAGACTGTATTTCCGACTTGCCCGCCGCAATCTGGTCAAGCCCCGCCTGTATCTGGCCGATTCCGGCCTCCAGCTGTGCCTTTCCGGCCTGCAGCTCTCCCAGCCCCGCATCGAGCTGGCCGATTCCGGCCTGTATTTCGCTTCTGCCCGCCTGTATCTGACCGAGCGCCGCGTCCACCGGTCCTACCGCCGCATCGTATTCATCCTGTGTTATGGCTCCTGCGGCAAGAGACTGCTCCAGCCCGGCCTTCTGTTCATTCAGCAGTATCTCCTGGTCAGCCAGTCCCGCATCCTGTACGGAAAGCGCATCTTTTTGCGCATTCAGCTCAGCCTCCTGACCGGCAAGCCCGTCAAGCTGTGTGCTCAGCTCCGAAGCCTGTGCACTCAGTTCCGCTTCCTGGGAAAGCGCCTCCTCTTCTTTGGCAAGCAGCTGACTTTCCTGTTCCTGTAAAGTCTCCTTTGCTGCCGCCAGCTCGTCCTTGCCGTTGGACAGTTTAATTTCATTCTCAAAAATTTCCCATTCGTGGCCGCTTAATTCCGTTTCCGCGTCCTGAATTTCCTGTTCTTTGTCCTGAATTTCCTGTTCACCGTCCAGAAGCTCCTGTTCGCCATCCGCGATTTCCTGCTCATAATCGGCAATTTCTTTCGTCCCGTCGGCAATTTTCTGTTCGCCGTCGAGCAGTTCCTGTTCACCGTCAAGAAGCTCCTGTTCACCGTCCTGAATCTTTACAAGCGCATCGTTTAGCTCCTCTTCCGCTTCCGCTTTCTTATCGTCAAGCTCTGTCTGCGCATCGTCAATTTTTTCCTGTGCTTCGGCAATCAGTTCATCGTATCTGTTCTGAACGAGCGCTTCCGTCACTTCTTCCATTCCATCCTGAAGAGAATCCGCATAGTCCTGATATGCGTCCGTATAAACATCGTATTTTTGTTCTGTCGTGATATAGATTTCCGTCAAATAATCGCAGTCAAATGCCTCTTTCGGCACATAAAGAAAGGCCGTAATCCTTCCTGAACCGATGGATGTCGTTCCTCTTTCACTATTTATATAAAGCGGAGAGCGCGCGAGGCCGACCACCGTAAAAGTACGGTTTTTAAACATTTCCAGCGTATCTTCCTCGTTATTATCCGTCACCGTAATCCGGGAACCAATCATTTCTTCCCCGTACAGCGCATCATCCAGCACACATTCGTCCACGCTTTCCGGCATCTTCCCGGCGGTCAGCACGATACGGTTTATTTTCTCAGGCATCGCGTGGATTTTGTAGGCGGACTCGTTTCCATCCCCAAAAGAGCAGATAACATCAACGGAAATCGTTCCTTCCACATCGGCCGCCCCGTCAAAGGCTTCCAGTTCCTTTACATTTTCTTCTGTAAATCCAATCGTCGATAACAGCCTGAAATCAAAAAAATTCTGCTCCGCCAGATAGGTATTCACCGTGGCAATCATCGCCGGAGTCGTCGCCTTAAGTCCCGCAAACAGGCCGACTCCCAGCATGACTATCGCCAGAATCGCCATATATCGTCCGAAACTTCCTCTGATTTCCCTGATTGTCGTCTTAATCATTCCACTGCTCATTCATTCGAACTCCCGTTTGACCGCTCTGCTACCATTCGATTTCTTCCACCGGCACAATATGCTCATTCTGCTCCATCTTCCGCACCGTACCGCTTTTTACCGTAATGACTCTGTCCGCCATCGCGGTCAGCGCCTGGTTATGGGTGATGACGACGACCGTCATCCCTTCTTTTCTGCACGCGTCCTGTAACAGCTTTAAAACCGCTTTCCCCGTATTATAATCCAGCGCTCCCGTCGGCTCGTCACATAACAGCAGTTTGGGATTTTTGGCAAGCGCTCTGGCAATCGCCACCCGCTGCTGTTCCCCGCCGGACAACTGTGCCGGAAAGTTCCCCGCCCGCTCTTTCAGGCCGACCATCTCCAGAACGGACATCGCATCCAGCGGGTCTTTGCAAATCTGCGCCGCCAGTTCCACATTTTCTAACGCTGTCAGGTTCTGAACCAGATTATAGAACTGAAATACAAATCCGATATCGTACCGCCTGTATGCTGTCAGCTTCTTTTTGTTATAAGCGGAAATTTCTTCCCCGTCCAGCAAAGCCTGTCCGGAAGAGAGGCTGTCCATTCCGCCCAGAATATTCAGAATCGTCGTTTTGCCAGCCCCGGAAGCGCCGACCACAACGCAAAATTCTCCCTTTTCAATGACAAAATTAACGTCCCTTAACGCTTCGATATCCACTTCCCCCATATGATACGTTTTACAGACATTCCGAAACTCTACAAATGAACTCATTACAATTCTCCTCACTCATTCATCATACTGTCCAGATACCCTCTGTCCCACAGCAGAATTTTCAGCCGCTTCGCCGCTTCCACGGCGGGCGCCGTGAAGTACTGGTTCGTCATGACCGCACCCACCATTCTGTCATAATAGTCTCTGCCCGCATACACCTGCTGAACCGCCTCCACGCCGACAGGAGCCGCATACCTTTTGCATTGGATGGCATAAGTTACGCCTTCCTTCTCCGCCAGAATATCGACTCCGTAATCACCGCTTCCGCGCGTCACTTCCACATCCAGAAAACCTCTTTTTTCCAGAAGTTCCGCACAGAAATATTCAAAATCATGTCCTTCCATCTCATCGAGTGCACCGCATCTCCGATTCCGCCTGTACTGCACGATAAGAAACTTTATCAGGAAAACAAGACAGACGCAGAGACAGATTCCCGCGATAACCACAAGAAGCGGCCAGACACCCTGTATTTTATCATTCATTTCATTCTTTTTCCTTTGGGGTCAGATTCTATGAAATATTTTAACATATGTAATTTGAGACCAAAACAATTTAATTATAAAATTATTGTTAAAATTTTGTTTTTTCTGCGCATTACTGATAAAGCCCCTTTTCAAATACGCCCTAACCCATCATTCCCGCCAGCACAATACTTGCTATAACGCCCGTTATTGTCGATAAAACCGCACCGGCCAGCGTATACCGCGTTTTGGTTACTTTCGCTGCCATATAATAAACGGACATCGTATAAAATACCGTTTCCGTGCAGCTCATCATAATGGAGGTTGTCATGCCAATCAGGGAATCCGGGCCGTGATTCTTGAAAATATCCAGAACAAGCCCCGTGGCCGCCGAGGAAGAAAACATCTTAATGAGTATCAGCGGAATCAGCTCCGAAGAAAAACCGAACTGCTCCGTAACATGTGCAAACATACTTCCCAGGAAATCCAGAAATCCTGACGCGCGGAGCACACCCACCGCCACCATCAGTCCAATCAGCGTCGGCATAATCTGGATGACCGTATGAAAGCCGTCCTTTGCTCCTTTGATAAACTCCTCGTAGACGTTTGTCCTTACCGTTATGCCGTAAGCCACGATATAGAATATAATAACAGGTATTATTATATTAGAAAAATGCGCGAAAACCTGTGTCATAGAAATGCCCGCATAAATTTCCTTTTTAAAATTTATGCGGGCAGTATTCTTTTTATGTGTCCCTTTCCAGTTCCATCATGCCGAGCTTCAGGGCTCCCATAACACCCTGTTTGTCGTCAAGGCTCTGCGGTACGATATAACTGTCAAGGTCTTCCAGCTCTTTTGTTTTCAGATAACCATTCAAAAGCTCCCGGAAGCGGGCGCGTATCATCGGAAACAACTGCTGCTGGTGCATGACGCCGCCGCCCAGAATGATGCGCTGCGGAGATAAAATACAGGTATAATTGACGAGCGCCTGGGCAATGTATTCCGCTTCCAGCTCCCAGACCTTCCGTTCCCCCGACAGTTCAGACGCCTTTTTTCCCCATCTTCCCTCGATGGCGGGCCCAGCTGCCAGTCCTTCAAAACAGTTTTCATGAAAAGGACAGAAGCCCCGGTAAGTATCTTCCGGCATTTTCTGCAGCAGAATATGCCCGCCTTCCGGGTGCAGCATTCCATGAAGGAGTCTGCCCTCCGATATGACGCCCACGCCGATTCCGGTTCCAACCGTAATATAAATACAACTGTCCAGCCCCCGGCCGATTCCCCATGTATGTTCTCCCAGAACGGAGCCGTTGACATCCGTATCAAATCCGACCGGAATGCCGAGCGCTTCTTTCAGAACACCTGTTATGTTATAATGCTGCCATGCCAGTTTCGGCGTCGTTGTAATGAAGCCATAGGACGCGGAACTACGGTTTACGTCAATTGGCCCGAAACAGCCGATTCCCAGCGCTTCGATTCCCTTGTCCTTATAAAAAGAAATCAGTCGGGGGACGGTAATCTCCGGCGTTTCCGTCGGAATGGAAATCTGTTCCAGTATTTCACCCTTTTCATTGCCGACGGCGCAGACCATCTTCGTGCCCCCGGCTTCCAGTGCGCCTAGTTTCATCATTCAGCCAACGTTCCTTTCCCGCCATGCAAACTCGAACTGCCAGGCAGGCTCCAACTGCCACGCATTCGCCTCTCCCTACGCCTTCACAATCGCATATGTTTCCCGTGCAATCGCCAGTTCTTCATTTGTCGGAATAACCAGCACTTTCGTCGTGGAATCCGGCGTTGAAATAACCAAATCTTCTCCCCGTTTCGCGTTCTGTTCTTCATCCAGCGCAATGCCCAGATAACCCAGTCTTTCACAAATCATATTCCGCATAAAAGAGCTGTTTTCGCCGAGCCCTGCCGTAAAGCAGACTGCATCCACGCCGTTCATCGCCGCCGCGTAAGCGCCGATATATTTTGTTACACGGTAAGCGAAAGTCTCCATCGTGCGAATCCCCGCATCCTCACCCTTTTCATAAGATGCCTGCAGGTCGCGGAAGTCCGAAGAAAGGTTGCCGGACAGTCCGAGAACGCCCGACTTTTTATTCAGA
Organism: uncultured Lachnospiraceae bacterium; assembly: GCA_910578715.1. Classification (GTDB taxonomy): domain Bacteria; phylum Bacillota; class Clostridia; order Lachnospirales; family Lachnospiraceae; genus UBA3282. The sequence goes on from CAJTRL010000004.1 coordinate 48,257, forward strand.
ACGGACATTACCTCATCGATATTCTTTCCCTCTTTATGCGCGATAAACTCGATGATTGCCGGGTCGATATCGCCGGAACGGGTGCCCATAATCAGCCCTTCCAACGGCGTAAGCCCCATCGAGGTATCAATACATTTTCCGTTCTTTACGGCCGATACGCTGGCGCCGTTGCCGAGATGGCATACGATGATTTTCAAATCCTCGTATTTCTGTCCAAGCACTTCCGCCGCCCTCTTCGATACATAAGAGTGGCTCGTTCCGTGGAATCCATATCTTCTCACTTTATATTTTTCGTAATACTCGTAAGGCAGACCGTACAGATAAGCCTCTTTCGGCATCGTCTGATGGAATGCGGTATCAAAAACACCCACCATCGGCGTTTCCGGCATCAGCTCTTTGCATGCCGCAATACCGATAAGATTTGCCGGATTATGTAACGGCGCCAAATCATTGCATTCGGTAATCGCCTGTACCACTTCATCCGTAATCAGCGTGGAAGATGCAAATTTCTCCCCGCCGTGCACGATACGGTGTCCTACCGCTCCGATTTCGGATAAATCCTTTACGACGCCGGATGTTTCATCCGTCAGTGACTTTAACACGAGGCGGATTGCCTGTGTATGGTCTTCCATCGGTGTAACGGTTGTTATTTTATCTTTTCCTGTGGGCTGGTACACGAGCTGGCTTCCTTCGATACCGATACGCTCACACAAACCTTTGGCAATCAATTCTTCCGTTACCGCGTCAATCAGCTGAAATTTTAACGAAGAGCTTCCGCAGTTAATAACCAGTATATTCATGATAAAACCATTCCTTTCTTTCCGTCTGCATATTGAAATTCAGCGCATAACACACTATATGTTTTCCTGTTTTAACTCAACTGCGCCTGTACCGCCGTCAGTGCCACAACGCCGACGATATCTTCCCAGGAACATCCACGGGACAAATCGTTTACCGGCTTTGCAATGCCCTGGAGCATCGGGCCGTACGCTTCCGCCTTGCCGAGTCTCTGCACCAGCTTATAACCGATGTTTCCGCAGTCCAGGTTCGGGAAAATCAGAACATTCGCCTTGCCCGCCACTTCGCTGCCCGGCGATTTGGATTTTGCGATATGAGGAACAAGCGCCGCGTCCGCCTGCAGTTCGCCGTCAATGCAAAGGTGCGGGTACATCTCATGCGCAAGTCTTGTAGCCTCCACCATCTTGTCTACGAGCGGATGTTTTGCACTCCCCTTCGTGGAATGGGAAAGCATTGCGATAATTGGCTTGGCGCCTACGAGACTCTTGAAACTTCTCGCGGAAGACTCCGCGATGGAAGCCAGTTCTTCCGCCGTCGGGTCCTGATTCAGACCGCAGTCCGCAAAAAGGAATGTGCCTCCTTCTCCGAATACGCAGTCCGGTACATCCATGATAAAAAACCCTGATACCAGCTTGACGCCGGGCGCCGTTTTCAGAATCTGAAGGGCCGGTCTTAACGTATCCGCAGTCGCGTGATTTGCGCCTGCCACCATGCCGTCCGCATCGTTTGCCTTTACCATGATAACACCGAAGGTCAGATAATCTTTTAATAAAATCTCCCTTGCCTTTTCCGGCGTCATCCCTTTATTTTTTCTCGTTTCATAGAGCAGATTAACATATTCGTCCAGTTTATCCGTATTTTCCGGGTCGATAATGGTAACGCCGGTCAAATCCACTTCCAGCCAGTTCGCGCCATCAAAAATTTTCTCTTCGTTACCAATCATAATGATATCGGCAATTCCTTCCCGGATAATATGGGAAGCCGCAATCAGGGTTCTTTTATCTGTCGTCTCCGGCAAAACAATCGTTTTTTTATCGCTTTTCGCCTTTTCTTTCATGATATCAATATATGCCATAACAGTCGTTCTCCTTCTCTCTTAATTGGCTCTATTCCCATTCCGGTCCTTTTATTTAGGTCTTACCGTAAGGTTCTGAATCAGTCCGTTTTCATCCACTTTTCGCACAGTCGCTATCGCCATGACATTATAACCGGCAAAATTCGCAATAAATTCCGCCTGTGTATCATTTACCACTTCGGCTTCGGCAATCGAATACTGACGGAAGCCGAATTTATTCCGGAAGAACATATTAATCGCTTCTTTTCCGTAAATGTGATATTCCTTCTGCACCGATGTATTGTTGGTACAGTAGTCGCAGATTCTGCCGTCTTCCGTAAAAAGCTCGGCAAGACCCGCAAAGTCTTTATTTTCCATAGCCTCAATATATTTTTCAATCGGTTTCATCGTAACCCTCCATGACTTTCTGCCGCACACATACGGCGTTTAATATACTTTTTCGGAGTTCAACAGCGCATCCGTGCCGCCGTCCACAAACATCACGTTGCCGTTTACGCCCCTTGCGGCGTTGGACGCAAGAAATACCATTACTTCCGCGATTTCATCCGCTTCCATCAGGCATTCCTGTCCGTACTTGGTCGGAATCGGAAGCGCATTCAGCGCCATTTTGGCAGAAGTGCTCATGGTAGCCGTCATTGCCGTGCTCACATTACCCGGAGCAACCGCATTAATCCGTACGCCGTTCGCCGCCCAGGAAGATGACATACGCCTTACCCATCTGGCAAGCGCATATTTCGTCGATACATAAAGGCTGTTCCCCACACTGAGGTTCGTTGTATCCATCTGAGAAACAAGGCTTAAAACCCTTTTCTCATCCCCGATGTTGTTCAGAAGGTCCGCAATATCCATGCGGCCCGCCCCCTGTGAAATCGTATTGGATGCGGTTACAACACAGCTTCCCTTTTTCTTACGCAGAAGGTCATAAACGCCCATTGCGAGTGAAATTGTACCAAAATAATTCAAAGATACAATTAAAGCGAGATTTCCACAGGCTCCCGACACACCGGCATTACAGATGACGCCGTCGAGCCCTTCCGGGTGCATCCTGTGAAGCGCATCGACCGCCTCTTTCCGTCCCTCTTCAGAAGCTAAGTTCACGCAGATATCCCCGTTTTTTAAGTCAATATTGATGACTTCATGCCCGCGTTGTAATAACAGTTCTTTGGTTCTGGCGCCGATTCCGCTGGACGCGCCAGAAATTGCATATACACCCATTTTTGTTCCTCCATTTCGTTTTTTGCTTTTTTATTATAATAATCCGCATATAGGCGAGCGGTTTATTGTAATCGAAGCATTTCCGTATAAGCGAGCAGGAACGGCCCTACTCCCTTTGCATCATCTTTTACGACCGGCTCCGACATATAATAGTCAAATGTGCCGGCACGCCTTTCTTTTCCACCAAGCCCCGCTACAAGACAGATTCCGTCAAGATGCAGATTTCCCTCTTCATCCGTGGAAAGATATTTATCGCAGATTCCCCGAAATGCTCTTTGTCCGTTCTCCCGGTAACTTTCCGGCAGAAAACCAAGCCGCACACCTTTTAACAAAGCATACGCCATGATTGCGCTTCCGCTCGTTTCCAGATAGTTCTTTTCCATGCCGCCCACATTGACAACCTGATACCACATGCCGCTCTCATCCTGATAGCGAAGCATCGCGTCCATCAAATCTACAAACGTTTTCTTCATTTCCTCGTAGGCCTTCCGGTACTCTTCGCTCCCTGAAACATCCGTCTTGTCCAGCGTGTCTAACAGTGCCATGGAATACCAGCCGAGCGCCCGGAGCCAGAAATTCTGGCTGAGTCCCGTCACCTTATCGCACCAGAACATTTCCCGCGAGGAATCATAGGCATGATAGTAAAGCCCCGTCTCGCTATCCCGCATGTGTTTCACCACCTGGGCAAACTGGTTGAAAATATCGTCGTAGTTTTTCCTGTCGTTAAACCGTGTCTCGTATTCCATGTAAAAGGGCTGGCACATATAGAGCCCATCCAGCCAGACCTGATTCGGATAAATATTTTTATGCCAGAAATTTCCTTCTCTGGTTCTGGGCATATTCTCAATCTGACTGTAAACAAGGTCGATGGCCTTACGATATTTTTCCTTACCTGTCAGGTCATACAGCTCGAACAGCGTTTTCCCCGCATTCACGTTATCGATGTTCAGCTCGTTCACATCATAACCGTCAATCGTTCCGTCCTCGTTCACTTTGTAGTCGATGAATGCGTCCGCGAACTTGAAATATTTTTCATCCTTCGTAATCGCGTACATCTCCAGAATCGCTTTAATCATACAGCCGTCAATATAATTCCATTTTGATTTGACGCCCTGAAGAATTTTTTCAATATTCCAGATTGGACGGTCTGGCGTGCTTTTTTCCATCAGCTCTTCAATATACTTCTCAATCCTGTCCACTACGGTAACCCTTCCTTTCCCTTATGCCTTTTCGCGCCACTTCGTTTTTGCTTTTTCTTATGCTTCTGCTTCCTTTTCTGTCAGCATATACTGCACATATGCCATAAACAGAGCGCTTTTCATCGTCTCACCTTCTGCCCGCTCCGCCTTTTCCAGCAGTTTCTCCACAATCTCCATGCCAGTGTCCACATACTTTTCCTTTAACAGGATTCCCATGCGGCATGCTTTCAGAATACAGTAAGCGACGAGAGCTTCCTCTTCTTCCCCGTCCGCTTTCTCTCTGACGTTCAGAACGCTCTTTAAGATTATCTTAAACATATCCTGGAGCTTTCTGTACTGCTCATAAATTTCCACGCTCATGCAGTCCATCGTATCTGCCAGCGCCGTCAGATACCTGGCTGAGGATAATAACGTCTGACCGCACAGCCCCTTTTCTTCTTCATAAAGCATCCTTTGCGCAGTTTCAAACTGAGCAATAATATCATTGTATTTTTCCTTTTTGTCATACGTCGTCTCATATTCCATATAAAACGGCATCAGCCTGTACAGCGCTTCTACGGCCGCTTCCTTTGAACATTCTTCCTGATATGTAAAATTTCCACGTTCACATCTTGGCATGCCGCGAAGGCAGTCCATCGTTTTTTCTATGGCCAGACGATATTTTTCCTCTCCTGTCTTATCGTACAGCAAAAAGAGGCATCTGCTCCCGTTCACCCGGTCCGCAGCATTCTCCGCCAGGCCATCCCGAATCTCTCCGTTATCCAGAAGAAACGCATCATAATATTTCCGAATAAAGGCAAACGCATTTTCGTCCCCCGTCGCCCCGTATACGTCTTGTGCGGCAAGAAGGGCGCATACATCCTCTTCCTTTCCATACTGCTCCGCATACCGGTAATGATTCAGATACGCCGCTATATCGTTTCTCGCTCCCATGAAAACCCTCCGTTTCATACCTTCTTTTCAACCCATTCAGTTCTTCGCCTTTGGCCCTTCAGCTCATTCAGTTCTTCGCTTCTGGTCTTACAGCCCATTTGCTTTCCCATCTCCGGCTTTTTGATTCTTATATCCGCTTCCTCTTCCAGTATCCTGTTCTGTATATGATATACAGTATTAATGCCGACAGCCCGTTGCTGACTACGACGGAATACCATACGCTGCGGACTCCGAGATGGAGCCATACTTCCCCCACATAGAGGGTTGCAAACCGGAATACCCAGAGCCTTGCCGCGTCGATAATCATCGTTACTTCCGTATGGCCGCTTCCCTGAAACAGTCCCATACTGGAATTGTATACGCCGTTTGCAAAACACCAGAAGGCCATGATGCTTAAAAATTCCGCCGCCATCCCGATTACTTCGGCGTCGTCGGAAAAAATCCTGACGATTCCGGTCGATATCGGCATTCTCGACAAAATCATGCCTCCGACAAACAGAAAAATAATACTGCCAATCATCGACACTTTATAGCCTTTCTCTGCCCTTTCAAACTGCTTTGCCCCTACATTCTGTCCGACAATCGTTGCAACCGCAGAGCCCACGCTGTTTGTCGGCAGTGTAATCAGACTGTTAATTTTGTTGCCGATTCCGTAAGCCGCCATCGCTTCCGTACCATATTTCAGCACGTTTCTGCTCATCAGCAGAAAGCCAAACTGCATGGTGCTTCCGCCAATCGCCGTCGGCAGACCGATAACAAGAATATTTTTTAACTTCTCTTTCTCAAATTTCAGTCTGCGCAAATCGAGATAGACATCCTTCGTACGGTTCTGTAACAATATAAAAGCGATAACCGCCGGAAATGCTTTTGCACTTACCGTTGCGAGCGCCGCTCCGGCCACACCCATATCGAATACAATCATCAGCACCGGGTCCAGAATCAGGTTCAGCGTAATGCCGGCGAGATTCAGCAACATCGGCCGCACTGTATCGCCCTGTGCCTGATTAATTGCCGTATACATGTTGACCGTATACAGAAACGGCATATCCAGAATGACCAGCTGCAGATAAGTTTTTCCGCACTCCCACGTCCGCCCCTGGGCACCGAGCCAGGTCACGATTCCGGGAGTTGCCACCGCACAGAGCACCGCGCATACAATGGAAAAAATCAGCGCACAGGAAAATATCTGATTGGCCATACTTCTTGCGTCTTCGTCGCGCTTCGCCCCCAGATACTGGGAAATCAGGACGGAGCCGGCCACCGTAATGCCGGAACCGAAATTAATAATGATATTCTGCACCGGCGTGACAAGGTTAATTGCCGCCAGTTCCTCCGTTCCCAGTTTCCCGAGCCAGTATGTATCTGTCAGATTATACATCGTCTGCAGAAAGCTATTAATGACAACCGGAACGGCGAGTGTCAGAATCGCTTTCACAATGCTTCCGTTTAACAACAAATCTCGATTGGATTTATTTTTCATTTTTATTTTGGCAACTCCTGATAATGAAATTTCCGAAATCTGATATACAGCGGCACATCCCCTGCATAGCCGTATATTCCGGTCATCGCCCCCGTAAAGCGTTTCCCCATAGAAATTCCCTCATCGCACAGATAGTATACATTGGATAATTCTGTCAGCGTCTTTTTCTCTTCTTCTACTTTACCACAATAGAATCTCCTGTGCAAATATTCCGTTTCAACACCGAGCACAAATTGTTCTCCGATAAGCTCTTCTGAAAGAATTTCTTTCGGATGCACAATATCTTCTTTCCCGATGTGCTCTTTTACCTGAACGGACAGTCCGTTTTCCTCTTTCGAAAGATAACAGCATACCCAGGTGTTCTCATCATAATAGCATGTAATTCCGGCTTCCTGGCCTTCCGCAAGTTCCGGAACGGTCAGCTCGGCCTCTGCCCGGAAGCAGAACGCGCTCTGCCTTCTCACCAGAATATTTCTGGCCTGAACGCTTGCCAGCGGACATGCGCTTCCTTTCAAAATCAGTTCTCCATCTTCGAATCGGATGGCATCCTTTTCCGGCGGCCGGGGCGTCACAAAATCCCCCGGAAGACCGTCCGCAAAAGTTTTCCGCGGACTTTGTTCTGACAGGTCCTGGCCGGACAGATTCCACACAGCCTGATTCTGCCCGGGCAGATTCGGCATCCTCTGCAAAACGCTTGGCCCTTTCAGCCCGTTGACAATCGGCCAGCCATCGGCTGTCCAAGTAATCGGGTCAAGGGCTGTTTCTCTGCCAAGAATACTATATTGGCCGTCAATTCTTCTGCCGCACAGATAGACCATATACCATTCGCCGTTCTGGGTACATACCGGTTTCCCGTGTCCGCACCGCTGAATGCCGGCTTTTTCATCCATCTGCCGCATAATCGGATTATACGGGCACGGCTCATAATTTCCCATAAGCGTTCTGCTTCTTGCCACCGTAATCCGATGTCCCGGTCCCGTTCCCCCTTCTGCAAGGAACAAATAATAATATCCGTCTTTTTTCAGAAGATGCGGGCCTTCCGGCGCGCGTTTCTGGTCTCCGTAAAATAACAGAGAAGCCTCTGAAATCTGCTTCGTGCAATCGCTGTTTAGTTCAAAAATCCGGGCCCCCCTGTTCAAAAGCATATAATGTCTGCCGTCCTCATGGAAAATAGACGGGTCGATTCCGTCCTCATCTATGATGGCCGGCTCGCTGTATGGACCTTCCGGTCTGTCGGAGCTGACCACAATCTGCTTCCGGTAAACCGTCCCCGTATCGTTCAGCCGATAGGTAGCCGTTATATAATAACGGCCATTATTATAAGAAATATCCGGAGCCCAGTAGCCGCGGCCGCCTTCCAGCTCGTCCAGCCGGGCCCATTCCGGGTTCGTAATCGCATGTCCGATAATCTCCCAGTGCACCAAATCCCTGGAATGCGATACCGGAATACAGGGGAAGAAAATAAAGGTCGAATTTACCATATAGTAGTCTTCGCCCACCCGGACAATCGACGGGTCTGGAAACATTCCCGAACGAACCGGATTATGGTACATTTCTTCATACGGCGCGCCCACCCGTTCCTGATAATAAGCCAGCAGTTCTGTATGGTTATGTTCCCAGGCAATCTGGTAAGGCGTAATCAAATCCACGTCTCCCGCCGTAATATCCATGCCGACTTTTTCCACCAGGTAACGGTTTGTCTCCACATCTCCCGCTGCAGCAGCGTAATGAAGAATCGTGCGGTTCTTATCGTCCACCGTATTCATGCTCGCTCTCGAATATTCGACAATATATTTAACAATCGGAAAATTCCCTTCCTGTGCCGCATACAGGCAGAGCGGAACGCCTTCCTCCGTTTTCATGTCGATACAGGATGGCTCTTCCGTCAAAATCCGCATAACACTGTCCAGGTTCCGTTCTTTAATTGCCTTCTGCAAGGGATGTAACGTGAATGTATTCAAAATCCGCATAACCTCCATTTCCGGCATTCTCCTTCAGCGCCGTTGCAAACAGTCCTATTTTAGCGCCGACCCATGTATGGTCGGAAGGCATGAAGTCCGTCTGTACAGCTACTTCTTCCTCTCCCAGTGTAAAAAACATTTTAAATATGGGGCCGTCCTTCCCTTCCTCCATAGCAAACGAAAAGATAATCTTTTCCGCATTTCCGGCAAGTTTCAAAACATTAGTCTTTTCTTTTACGCTGCCGTCTTCCGCATCATAGGCTTCGGCCTGTACAAGCGTTTTTTCACCGTTTATCATGCGGACCGCCAGATACGCATAATGGCCGCCCATCATCACCATGCCGGCCTGTTCATTTTCCTGAAGGCCGTCTATGCGCAGACAAACAGACGCCTTAAAATAAGGACATACCAGCTTCTGCGTCAATACGTTGGAACAATTCCATAACACCGGTTCTTTTTCTCCGGAAGGATTCAGCGCATAAAGTCTCAGAAATCCCGGATTTGCAGTCAGTGAGCAGAAATTATCCTTCGGATTTCCCAGCCATTGCCACATCAGATTCAGTCCGGGCTCTTCAAAGTCATCGGAAGCCTCCAGCGAGCTGGGTGCTTCACTGATGCCCGTATTGGGTTTTTTACACACAAGACAAGGTTCTCCGCAGCCATCCTTCGCATTCTGTCCCATCACCGGCCAGTCGTTCTCCCATACGACAGGCTGCATATGCACGATACGCCCATACAAGCCCCTGTCCTGAAAATGAAGAAACCACTCATCGCCGTTCACCGTGTCCACGAGTCCGCCCTGGTGAGGGCCGTTGACAATCGTATTCCCTTGTTTTAAAACAATCTTCTCTTCATATGGCCCATAGATGTTCTTTGAGCGCAGCGCAGTCTGCCAGCCCGGCTTAACGCCTCCCGCCGGAGCCAGAATATAATAATAATCGTTTCGCTTATAGACTTTCGGCCCTTCGATTGTTGGCTGTGTTTCCACGCCGTTATACAGAATGTGGTCTTCTCCAATCGCTTTTGTTCCGTCCTCGGACATCGGAAAAATACCGAGATAGCTCTTAAAACCAATACGGCTTTTCGCGTAGCCATGAATTACATAGGCTTTACCGTCGTCATCCCAGAACGGACAGGAATCGATGAGCCCTTTTCCTTCCAGCACAAGCACCGGCTTCTCCCATTTCCCCAGAGGGTCTTCCGCGCTCACCATAAATATCCCTTCATCGGGCATTCCGTAATAAATATAAAAACGTTCGTTATGATATCGAATTGCCGGCGCCCACACGCCTTTGGAGTGCTGCGGCATATCGTATTTTTCATAATCTATTTTATCTATCGCATAGTTTACGAGTTTCCAGTTCACCAAATCCTTCGACGTCAGAATCGGAAGTCCGGGCACATAGTTAAAGCTGGACGCCGTCATATAATAGGTATCTCCCACTCTGATAACATCCGGGTCCGAATAGTCCGCAAAAATAATCGGATTTTGAAAAGTGCCATCCTCCAAATCAGGTTTCCATAAATATTCCATTTTACACGCTCCCTTCTCTCTAATCGAGTAGGGAAGATTTTCTCCCTGCTCGCCGCGCGGGGCGCATGCTGCGTTGGCAGCAAACTTCTATATGCGCCCCTGTGCATAAAACAGGCTCAAGGTTATGCCCCTGAGCCTGTTCATTATCATAATTCGTCTAACAATAAGTCTTTGTAGACTCCGCCCAATTCTTTTAACCCTCTGGCGATACATCCTCCATACATCACAGCCCCGGCATACTGCAGATGCGTATTATCCGCAAGCCCTTCCATATGGTATGGATATTTCCCTTCCGGTATGTGCATATACCAGCTCTTGGAAGCCTCCGCTCCAACTCTGGTCATCTCCGCGCGGCTCATGCTATTCAAATCGATTAACGGTACATCCAGCTTCTTCGCCGTCTGCTTCATCGCTTCCACATAATCGCCATGCTCTCCCGGACCGAGCGTATTTTCGTCGATAAAACATCTTCTTTCCAAAGGTGTTATCAGTACCGGCAAAGCCTTCTTATTCCTCGCTACATTAACAAACTTCTCCAGATTGACCATATAATCGGAAAAAGGTTCCGTATATCTTTCGGGGTCCTCCTTCTTTTCATCGTTATGTCCAAACTGAATAAAAAGAAAGTCTCCTTCCGAAATTTTGTCATAAATAGCGGGAAGTCTGGATTCATCGATAAAGCTCTTCGTGCTTCTGCCGTTCTTCGCATGATTTTCGACTTTCACTTCCGGTTTCAAAAACAAGTGAAATACCTGGCCAATACCCGTCTGCGGATACGTCATAATTCCATTATACTGTACGGTGGAATCACCGGCCCAAAAAATTGTTGCCATACTTACTCCTCCAGTTATACTCCAAAGGAATAAAAACCTCCGATTTTTATTCTTTTACAGCACCGATATTAACACCCTGTACAAAATATTTCTGTAAGAAAGGATACAGAATCATGAACGGGATAATAACAACGATAATCGCTGCGTTTTTAATCGTATTTTCCGTCGCGTTTCCGGACGCCGTAGGCAAATCGCTGCCCATAATCATACCACGCAGCTTCATCTGGAAGTTATATAAATCGGAATTGTTAATATACAGTTTGTAATGTGTATAATCGTTCCAGTAAGATACCGCATACATCAGACCGATGGAAGCAAGCGCCGGTTTCGACATCGGAAGCACGATTCTGACAAAAGTCTGCATCGGCGTACTGCCATCCAGCGTGGCGGCCTCATACAGACTGGCCGGAATCCCCTCAAAGAAGTTCCTCATCAAAACCAGATTGTATACATTCAACGCCGGATACAGGATAACAACCCACAGGGTATTCGTCAGATGGAGCTGTCTCAATACCAGATAAGTAGGAATCATACCACCGTTGAAAATCATCGTAAACAATAACAGATTGGCAAAGATACCGCGCCCAGGCATTTCCCACTGAATCAGCACATATGCGCCGAGCGTCGATAAAGTAAGCGCCAGCAGCGTACCGACAATCGTCGTGAACACGGAAATCAACAACGGACGGGACAGCGTCGGGTTCGACAATACCTGCTGATAACCGTCAAGTCCGAATTTTTCCGGCCACAGTTTCATACCATAAGCGGTTTTTAAATCAAAGGAGTCAACCAGTATCTTCCAGATTGGAATAATAATTATCAAAGCAAGGATAATAAATACGATGCCGTTTACAACCGAGAAGACTTCTATTTTCTTTTTCTTTTTCATATCGCTTCTCCCTCCTATACAATTCCGCGGCCTTCGCGTACTTTCTTGCTCCACTGGTTACATACGAGCACAAGCACCATGCCGACTAATGATTTGAATAGACCAACGGCGGTCGTATATCCATAGTTCGGAATCGAACCACTGTTAAAACTCTGATAATAGATATATGTTTCGAGAACATTGGATACATCCAGTACTGCATCGTTCTGCAATACGAAAGCTGCCTCGAACAAATTCATGACCTTAGCAAGGTTCAGAATGATAACGGTCAAAATCGTATTTGCAAGCGCGGGGAAGGTAATATAACGCATTTTGCCCCAGCGCCCGGCGCCATCAATGGCCGCCGCCTCATAGAGTTCCACGTTCATGCCGGCGAGCGTTGCCATAAAGATAACGGTCTGCCAGCCGGTTTCTTTCCAAAGCTGAATCGCGTAGAACGTTCCTCTCCATGTTTTGGAACTTCCCAGGAAATAAATCATATTATTGGCATCGACCAGTCCGAGATTTACAAGGAGCGTGTTCACAAGGCCCTGGCCGGTAGGAGCCAGAATCAAGGAGAACAGGGACGCCGTAACAACCCACGATAAGAAGTGGGGCAGATAAATAATTGTCTGAACTACTTTCTTAAAATGAATGTTGATAATTTCATTCAGAAACAGAGAAACCACAACCGCTACCAATGTCGTTAAAACCAGCCGGATAACGCTGATTTGCAGTGTGTTCCAGAATGCCGACCAGAATCCCGGCATACCAAACATCTTGCTGAAGTTCTCAAATGCTACAAACTTCGGCTCTTTGATGCCATTATAATTTGTAAAAGCGAATCTTACCCCAAGCATGGGCAGATAATAGAAAATAATTGCAAAAACCAGAACCGGAAGAAACATCACATAAAATCCTGCATATTTCTTCATCCTAACCCCCAATGGCTTGTTTGAACCCGGTTTCTGCTTGGAAACTGACTGTTTTTTACTCATGAATGCCTCTCTTCCTTCCCCGATAAAAATAATTTACCTTATTTTGGTGAATGATATGGAGCTATGGAAGTCCCATAGCTCCATATTTCTTATTTTTCCAAAAATCGCTCAGAGGAAAAAGTATTTAATTACTGATTCAAAGAATCAACAATCTGCTGTGACCATGCAGCGCCGCCGTCAGCTTCAAACTTCGCATAACCTTCTTCGATGGTCATTTCGCCCATAGCAACCTTTGCAACGATTTCGTTCTTCAGGGTTGTAAGGTCACCGTTGTACTCTGCCATAGCGTCCGTACTCGGAATCAGGTCTGCCGTTACACAGTTTGCAGCAAACAGTTCCGCAGATGCCTTAGCTTCCGGAGCAGTTGTCTGCTCTGCCGGGTCGTTAGCCAGCTCAACGAGTGCAAGCGCCGGGTCAATATGAGCTTTTGTATACTGCGTACCAGGTGTTTCAAGGTTATCTAACATATGGAATTCGCCTTCAGCGTAAACCTTTTCTTTAGATTCGCCTTTATCGTTTGTTTCGCCTGCATATAATGTTTCAGCAGCAGTTGACCAGTGTGTGCCTTCTACACCGTATGTGAAGAGGAACTGTACATCCCCCCCGTCCTGCATCGCTTCGATGAAGTATTTGAATACGCCTTCAGGGTTCTCACAGGTAGATGTGATACACCATGTCGGAGGAATACGGTCAAGGTATGCGCCAACTTCCGCAATCGGAGGAAGCGCTACCAGCTCGCTGTCAAGTTCGTTGTTCTCAAGGTTGTTCTTCAGGTTAGAAGCCCATGTGCCTGCCCAGTAAGTAAATACACCGAAGTTATCGCTGTAGAATTTGTTACGGCAGTCACCTGTACCGTTTGTCAGAGTCGTCGGGTCAATTACGCCCTTCGCATAAGCGTCAGCCAGTCTCTCAAGAGCTGCTTTCATAGCGTCCTCTGTAAAGCCGTCCGCATAGGTTCCATCTTCTTTCAGGTAGAAGCTCGGATGAGCGTCCTGATAGAACTCAGGCAGATAGTTGATATAAGGAGCTTCGTTTCCGATGAAACCAGCCGCCGTTACACCGAATGTATTTCCGTTCGTGCCGTCGCCGTCCGGGTCACCTGTTGTGAATGCTTCCAGCATTGCAAGGTATTCTTCATAGTTGGTCGGTGCGCTTGTGATACCGCAGTTGTCCATCCATGCTTTCTTAACGTAGGTAACACATCCGTTACCACGGGTTGTAGGCATACCATACAGTCTGCCGTCCAGCTTAACGCCTTCAACAACGCCCGCGCCGCCGTGAGCTTCCTGTCTTGCTTTCAGTTCGGAATTTTCCCACGCATCTGTCATATCCCAGAGTACGCCTTCAGCAGCATATGCTGAATAATATGTACTGGAAAGAATGATTACATCCGGCCAGTCGCCGCTTGCGATTGTCTGGCCAACGTTGTCGTAATAAGCATCGTGGTCAGGCTGGATAACATTTACTTTAATTCCTGTCAGTTCCTGGAACTTCGCCCAGAACTGTTCCTGTCCGTTCTCTTTTGTGAAAACAGTACCATCAATCATGATGGTGATTTCTTCCGGTTTCTCAACATCGTCTGCTGCCGGTTCTGCTTCTGCCTGTGTGTTGTCTGCTGCTGCGGTATTGTCTGCTGCAGCTGTGTTGTCGGTGCTGCTCGTATCTGTCGTAGCCGTATTATCGGTAGTCGCTGCGGAATCAGTATTGGTTGTAGATGAGCTGTCCGCATTACCGCCGCCGCATCCTACTAAGGACGCTGTCATAGCAGCAACCATGAACAAAGAAATAATTTTCTTTTTCATAAAAACCTCCTTAAAAATGTAAATAATTTTTCTTTAGATATGATTGCAATCATCTGTATCCTATTATATAACTATAAGAAGGTTCTGTCAAAGCATTTTTTCGATTTTAAGCTATAAAATCATATTTTAAACACTGAAATTTCAGACTTTAATTCCTGCATATTATCTCCGAGCATATCGGCGGTTCTGTTCAGGTTCTCAACGTTGGCAAGAAGCCGTCCCGCAATGTCCTTTACCTTCTCCGCCCGGTCAGCCGTTTCCTCGATAATGTTGGAAATATTCTGAACGCCCTGAACCGTATCGCTCCGCTCCGCATCGGCCTTTTCCATGCTTGTTACAATTTCTTCCAGTCCTCCCGCAAGCATATTCATCTGCTTACGCATATCGCCGAACACCTTGATTACCTGCTCGACCGCCTCGGTCTGCAAATCCACCATCTTCTGCGCCTGCTGCGCATTCTGTACGCTGCTTTCCGTCTGGCTCATAATGTGCGACACGTTTCTCTGGATTTCTCCCGCCGCCTTGGCCGAATCATCTGCCAGCTTCCGGATTTCCTCCGCAACGACCGCAAACCCTCTTCCGGCATCTCCCGCTCTCGCCGCCTCAATCGACGCATTCAGCGAAAGGAGATTCGTCTGCTCGGAAATGGAAGTAATCGTCTCAACAAAGGAATTGATAATTTCGTATTCTTTTTTCAGCGATTCTATGCTGCTGCCCACTTCGGAAGTAATCTCCGTCGTCGTATGCGCGCGTTCGCCAAGAAGCTGCACATATTCTATCCCGCGGTTAATCATCATTTCGTTCTCGCCCACAAGCGCTTCCACTTTTTCGATGACCCTGTTGACTTCCTGAAGCTCATTGGATAAAGTATCTGTCCGCGCCACACATTCCAGCGCGTTTTCCGACTGTCTGCCGATTCCTTCATGAATTTCCTCAATCGCCCGTGTAATATCCTGTGAACAGTCGTTAATTACTTCCGAAACCTCTTCCACGCTGCCTGCCGATTTCTCCAGTTCGTTCGTCGCATTCGTTACTTTGTTGACCAGATTTTTCGTATTGGTAATCATATTGGTCGCGGAATCCGCAAGACTCTGAAATTCGTCGCGGCTCTTCGCTTCCACCGTAACCGTCAGGTCGCCCTTTGCCACTTCTCCAAATCTTCTGGAAAAACGGGACATATTTGCCTGAATGCCTCCCGCCACCATGACACCGACAATCAGCGCGACGATGCAGGCAAGAATGGTGAGCACAACGGTAGTCGTTTTGATTTCCTGTGCCTGGCTCGTTACAACATCCATCGGCACCAGCGCGCATACGGTAATATCCTCTATACTTTCGCTTCTGCTGTAAAAAAACAGATAGGAATCGTCATGAAATTTGATTTCCGCAGAGCCCTGAAGCTGTTCCGCACTGATGTTATTGTAAAAGTCCTGCCCGAAGAAGACCTGTTCGCCTTCCGCAAGAACACTGTCCTGTCCTTCCTCCAGCTGTTCTACGATAATCTCCCTGCCGTTTTCGGTGACAAATCCGATGATACTGCCCTCTCCCAGGTCAACGCCTTCAAGAAGATTTTTGATTTCGGCGCTTTTAATGTCAATGACAACGCATCCGTTCTTGGACCTGCTCAGGATTTCAAATGCCATAATATAATCTTTTTCCTGCAGCTTCAGCTTTTCATCCATAAGCGGATGGAAATCTATCCAGCTTTCGATATTCTTGTCCCGCATTACCTGTTCTTTGTATTCATCATAAAAACCATCCGAGCTTGCACCGTTAGCCGTAGTGATAACATTGGAGCCGCTCCGCGGAATAATATGCAGATTATTGATAAACGGAATGGAAGTGCTGGACGATATCATATCCGTATCGATGCCCTTCATAATTTCCTTTAACTCGATTGGGGATTCCACCGTTCCCTGAAGATATTTTCCAACGTCTCCGTCGAAAGCGTATTTCAGCCCCTCGGCCTTGATAAAATCACAGCTCATTTCTATGTATTCTTTGGACATCGCAATCGTCTGCAGCGTCGATTCCTGGAATTTCTCCTGCAGCCCTTCCGCCGCTTTCTGATAGGCAGAAACCCCGATGACAATCATAAACGCAATGGGAACAAGAAAACAGATGACAATCTTATTTCGGATGCCGAGCAGCCGGAAACCGGAAGAACTCTTCGGTTTTCCCTTCGCATCGTCTCTGTTTTCTTTTCCAGCCCGGTTCCTTTCGGCCTTCTTTGTGTCTTTTCCGGACTGCTTCTTTTCAGCCTTTTTCATTTCTTTTCCGGCCTGTTTTTTTTCAGCCTTTTTCATTTCTTCTCCGGCCTGTTTTTTTTCAGCCTTTTTCATTTCCTTCTCGGCCCGTTTCTTTTCTTTTTCAGCCCGTTTCTTTTCTTTCTCCACATCCCTGGCTTTTTTCTCCGGCTTGCGCACAGCCGTTCTCTTTTCCTCTATTTCGGTTCCGCCCCTTATTGCTTTTGCGGATTCGTCTTTTTTCATCATAACAGCCCTTGTCCTCCTTCTTCCGTTCTGTCTTCCACGATTAAATCGCAAATTTTATATTTCAGGCACTAATAGAATTATTATACAATATTTTTATTTGATTTGAAACATTTTTCGTAAGAATTACCATTTTAAGCGATAGGAATCCCATTTTGAATATGCTACAATAGACCTGAAGAACTTTACAAAACCATACGGCCCGAAGTTCTGGCATATTAAAATGCCGCATAAGCGGCGGAATGAGAGGAATTATGCAAAAGCTGACATTTGAAAAAACTTCCCCGGAAGCCGTCGGCGTTCCGGGAGAATCCGTCATCCGGTTTACAAAGCGGCTCTCCGCGCGCCGGATTCCCATGCACAGTCTGCTCCTGATGCGGCACGACAGACTGTTTTTTGAAGGATACTATGCCCCCTGTAAGGCGGACACGCTGCACCGCATGTTCTCCATCAGCAAAAGTTTTACTTATATTGCCGTCGCTCTGCTTGCGGAAGAGGGAAAACTTTCCCTGGACGACCCGATTGTCCGGCACTTCCCGGAAAAGCTCCCGGAGCAGGTGCATCCCTGGATTGCCGCAATGACCATCAAAGACATGCTGATGATGCGTTCCTGTCATGCGGCCACCACCTACAAACTCAATCCTGACGCCGACTGGGTGGAAAGTTATTTTACGACGCCGCCGACGCATCCGGCAGGAACGCTTTTTCACTATGACACTTCCGCGCCGCACACGCTCTGCGCGCTGGTGGAAAAAATGACCGGCCTTTCCATGCTCGATTATCTGAAAAAGAAGCTCGCTCCCCTGGGTCTTTCGGAAGAATCCTATATGGTCAGAGACCCCTTTGGCGTTTCGATGGGCGGTTCCGGGCTTGTGGCCCTCCCGATGGATATGTTGAAATTCGGCTATTTCATCGCCCACAAAGGGCTGGTTCTGGGCAGGCAGCTGCTTTCCGCATCGTATATCGACATGGCGGTGTCCCATTTAAGCGACACCTGTGTTACCGCGCCCGTTCCGAGCGAAGCGCAGGGGTACGGCATGCAGTTCTGGCGCAGCGCGCATAACGGTTATACTTGTTACGGCATGGGCGGCCAGCTCATCATTTTCCTCCCGGATTATGACCTGATTTGTGTTACGACCGCCGATACACAGGATGTCCAGGGCGGCAATCAGCAGATTTACGACGCTCTTTACGAAGAAATTCTCCCGTACATACAGGATAATGTCCTTCCTGACAGCCCGGAAACATCGCTTCTTCTCGAGGAAACCTCTTCCCGCCTCCGTCTGGAGCCCTTACAGGGAAGCCGCACATCCGATATCGCGGATAAAGTGAACGGCAAAACCTTCTTTGTCCGTACCGGAACACCAGGCAGCGTCTCCGGGTTTGAAAATTTCACCATCCGCTTCGAACGGACTTTGGACGGTCAGGATGTCGGCACCCTCTCTTTTCTCCACAGACAGAGGCCCTGTTCGCTCCGCTTCGGTCTGGGCAATATGCAGACCGGCACTTTCCCGCTTTACAATCTGCACTATGCGGCAAGCGGGACATGGCTTCCGGACGGCACTTTTTATATCATGGCGCATATCATCGATTCCTATGTCGGCAGCGTGCATTTCCAACTGGCATTCGGGAAAGATGACCTGACCGTTTTCCTCCGCAAAAAGGAGGAAAGCCTGTTCCAGGAATTTAACGGCCATCTGTACTGTACGCCGTAATCTGTATTGCACGCCGTATTTGTACTGCATGCCGTAAAATGAATCCGGCGTGAAAGAGATTGCATTGACAAATCTTTTTCACGCCGAAAATTTTTCAACACGCTTATGCTTCATTCCAAAGTTTCTGTATATAGCTTCTGGCTGCTTCCGCATTTTCGGGAACCGTATTTTCCAGTGTTACATGAATGTACGGCTTTTCTTTTTTGATGAACCGGATAATATCCGTATAGTCCATTTCTCCCGTGCCCGCCGCGACGGAAACCAGTTCTCCGTTTTCCACCACAAAATCTTTGATGTGCACAACCGCGATATCGTTTCCAAGCGTTTCAATGGCTTCCCGGATAATCTGTTCCCGGTTCCGGTAATTATTTAAGTCCAGCAAGTTCACCGGGTCAAAAATTATCTGGAGGTTCGGGGATGCTGTTTCATCCAGCACCCGTCTTGCCCGCTGCGGATTGCATACGATATGCTTATATACCGGCTCGATTGCAAAAATGACCCCCATTTTCTCAGCATATTCCACGACCGGCCGCAAGTTTTTGATAAAAATCTGCAGAGCCTCTTCGGAGTGATTGCGTTCCTCAAACTTGTACGCTTCGTTGACGGCTCCCGTTTCCGTGCCCACCACACCCGCACCGAGCAGAGAAGCGAATCGGATATGCGAAAGATACCGGTTCCTGATTTTCTGAAGACTTTCTTCGTTCGGATTTGCCAGGTTCAGGTAGCATCCGAGCACTGCAATATCGATGCCCGCTTCCGCAAACAGATTTTTTAAATAGCACGCAAATCCCGGCGTCAGCGCACTGTCCGCCACAGAATATTCGGAAATCACTTTGGAAAGCGCCAGATGTCCGCAGACAAATCCCTGCTCCGCCGCAATCTGCAGCCGCTCCGGGAGCGGCGCCTTTTTAATATCATGTAAACGTATACCCAGCTGCATTATTGTTCCCCATCCTTTCTCCGCAGAACTTCATTGCTTTCAGCCTTGCGTTTTTATGCCCTGACCGTATTTTTCTCCCGACCCGGTCAGCTCTGCTTTAATTCTTCCACACCCTCAAGTTCAAGCGGCTCTCCGAGCGCGCCTTCGATTACCACATTTTCCAGAATCAGCTGCTTCACATTAACCGCATGGATTCCTTTCTTTGAACACGCTTCCACGCCGGCCGACATAATCGGCACGTCTTTTTTTGCATCTTTCGCAAAAGAAATGGAGCAGTTCTTCATTTCAATTTTTTCAATTTTCTGCTCCGGCAGTCCTTCAAAAAAGATTGCCGCCACATGGCAGTTTTCCGCACGGATATTCTCGAACAGGAAATGTTTTAATGCCGGCGTTCTCTCATCCACCGGAAACGCTTCTCTCGACTGCACGTATTCCGTCTTCCCGTCAGGGTCACAGAAGTAAAAAGCATTGGCGGCAAAAGGCGTCATCACGTTATCCATTTCAATATCCCGGAATACGATTTCATCCAGAACCGAATCTTCGCCGCGCCCGCGCCTTGTCTTAATCCGAAGTCCCCTGTCCGTATGGGAAAAGCGGCACTTTTCCACAACCATGCCGCGCACGCCCGCGCCGATTTCGCTTCCAACCGTTACCGCACCGTGCCCGTTCTCCATCAGGCAGTGGCAGACATGAATGTTCTCGGAAGCTCTTTTATATTTTCTGCCCATGTACACTTTTCCGGACTTGACCGCGATGCAGTCGTCTCCCAGCGAAAAGTGCACGCCCATAATCTCCACGTTCTTGCAGGATTCCGGGTCCAGTCCGTCGGTGTTCGGCGATTTCTGCGGATTACGCACTTTCAGATTTGCAAATAAAAGGTCGTCGCTGAAAAAAGGATGGATGACCCACGCCGGACTGTTCCGGAAGGTTATCCCCTGAACCTGTATCCGCTTACATTGGTTTAAAAACAGCATTCGCGGCCGGAAAGCTCCAACCCTCACTTTCGGATTGTGCCACCAGTTTTCCTCCGAAGCGCATCCGTTGATAATCCCTTCCCCGTACAGTTTTACATCGGACACGCCGATTCCCGAAACGATTCCGGCAAACATCGGCAGCGGATTTCCTTCCCATGTGCCGAGATGATATTCATCCTTTTCATCGTAGCTCTCAATTCTTCCGGGAAATTTCGCAAAGCGGTTTCTGTCGGTTTCCGCAAGCAGCTCCGCGCCTTTTGCGATTTCCAGACTGATTCCGCTTTTCAGAAAAATACTTGTAATTTTATATTTTCCTTTCGGAATCAGAACGCGGCTCTTCGGCGGACAGGCCATGATTGCCGCCTGGATAAACCCGGTATCGTCCGACAGGCCATCCCCGGCGGCTCCCAGTTCCCTGACATTTATCGTAACAAATTCCTCGTCCGTCCGGAAAGAAATGCTCCCCGCATCCGTTCCGTCTTCTTTCCGAACATCGAGCGTATATGATGTATCCGGTTTCAAATCAAAAAGACTGGTAACGACGGTTTCCGCCGTCCCTCGTTCCACGCCATTCAATAACATATGATATTTTTCTTTCGTTTCGTAAGTCCCGCCGTCGTTCAGTTCCAGTGTGGCGCTTCGCGCCGTAATCATAATCAGCCGAATCTCCATGATAACCCCCATATCCTTTCTGCTTTTCTTAAAAAGAAAAGGCGGCAGTTACTTTTTCTGTCGCCTTTATAATTCTTATATCTCAACCGTCCCGAAGTTCTCACTCCGTCTGACAGAATCGCTCCGAGGCGATTCTGTCCAACGAGAAAGGCTCGCTCCGCGAACCGTTAGAACTTCTTGTCGCTTCGCCCTCCGGCGAAACGACTTTAGAAGTTCTTCTCGTTCTTTAGCCCGGCTGTTTCCCGATATAAGCAAGGATTCCGCCGTCTACATAAACAACGTGTCCGTTTACAAAGTTCGATGCGTCGGATGCAAGGAATACTGCCGTACCCTGAAGGTCTTCCGCCTCTCCCCATCTTGCCGCAGGTGTCTTCGCAATGATGAACTGGTCAAACGGATGTCTTGAGCCGTCCGGCTGAATCTCGCGCAGCGGCGCCGTCTGAGGTGTTGCAATATAGCCGGGGCCAATGCCGTTACACTGAATATTGAACTCGCCGTATTCGGATGCGATGTTTCTTGTAAGCATTTTCAGACCACCCTTTGCAGCCGCATATGCGGAAACGGTCTCGCGTCCGAGTTCGCTCATCATGGAGCAGATGTTGATAATCTTTCCATGTCCTTTTTTAATCATGGACGGAATAACCGCTTTGGAAACGATGAAAGGCGCGTTCAAATCAACGTCGATAACCTGTCTGAATTCCGCCGCCGTCATATCGCACATCGGAATACGTTTGATGATTCCCGCATTGTTTACAAGAATATCGATAACGCCGACTTCTTTTTCCACTTTGGCAACCAGCTCGTTCACCTGTTCTTCGTTCGTTACGTCACATACATAGCCGTGAGCTTCGATGCCTTTTTCCTTATAAGCGGCAAGTCCCTTGTCTACCAGTTCCTGTTTGATGTCATTGAAAACGATGGTTGCTCCGGCTTCTGCATATGCGGTTGCCAGCGCAAAACCGATTCCGTAAGAAGCGCCTGTTACGAGAGCTACCTTACCTTCCAGTGAAAACTTGTCTAAAATCGCCATTTCTTTTTCCTCCTTTATTTTTTGAGTGGCTGCTACTAAGTGTACTGCATCATTGGCATTCCGTCAAACTTCCCCGCCTTGTTTTCCATCGGGCCGCGTTGTTTCCGGCCGGCGGCGGGAGCGGTGATTTCATTACAATGTTACGCCCTGTTTGAAAATCGCCATGTCGTGGAATCCGGCTTCTTCACTGCAGACCTTTTTCCCGGAAGCGACGGCCACTACATAATCGAATAATTCCTGTGCCGTTTCGTCGATATCCTTATCTTCCACCAGCACCCCGGCATTGAAATCAATCCAGTTCTTCTTTTTGCCCGCAAGCGCGCTGTTGCTGGAAATCTTAACCGTCGGCACCGGCGATGCAAAAGGTGTTCCGCGCCCGGTTGTAAACAATACGATGTGAGCGCCGCTTGCCGCCAGAGCGGTAGACGCGACCAGGTCATTGCCCGGTGCGCTTAACAGGTTCAGTCCTGCCTTTTCCACACGCTGTCCGTAAGCCAGCACGCCTTTGACCGGCGCGCTCCCGGATTTCTGCGTACAGCCAAGTGACTTATCCTCCAGTGTGGAAATGCCGCCTTTTTTATTCCCCGGCGACGGGTTTTCATAAATCGTCTGATGATTATCTTTAAAGTACTGTTTAAAATCATTTATCAGTTTTACCGTCTCATCGAACAGTTCCCGGTTCTCGCATCTGTTCATCAGAAGCGTTTCCGCGCCGAACATTTCCGGCACTTCCGTCAGAATCGTTGTGCCCTTTTTGCTGATGAGCAAATCGGAAAACTTCCCAACCAGCGGATTTGCCGTGATTCCGGAAAAGCCGTCGCTTCCGCCGCATTTCATGCCGATGATGAGCTTCGATACGCTGATTTCTTCCCGTTCAAAACCCGAAGCGTAGGAAATCAGTTCATCCAGCAGTTTCCCGCCCGTTTCCATCTCGTCTTCCGTCTCCTGGCAGACAAGGAATTTCACTCTGTCCGGGTTCACCTCTCCGATATAAGGCTTCAGCACTTCGATATTGCTGTTCTCACATCCAAGCCCAAGCACCAGCACGCCGCCCGCATTGGGGTGATTAATCAAATCCGCAAGTATTGTTCTTGTATGTTCCTGGTCATCTCCCATCTGGGAACAGCCGTAAGGATGAGGGAATGCGATAACCTCTTCCACCGAGCCTTTCAGCCGTCCGTTTGCCGCTTTGGCAAGCGCCGTCGCCACATTGTTCACGCAGCCCACCGTCGGAATTATCCAGATTTCGTTCCGGACTCCGACTTTGCCATCCGGCCGTTTGTACCCCATAAATACAGCATCGGATGTAGTCTCTTCCGTGACCGGAGCCGGTTCATAGCTGTATTCCAGCAAATCCCCGAGTGCGGTTTTCACATTATGCGTATGTATCCATGCGCCCGCCGCAATCTCTTCTTTCGCATTGCCGATGCGGAATCCATATTTAATGACTTCGCCATCCTGTGCGATATCCCGGAGCGCCATTTTATGCCCCGCCGGAATCGTCTCTTTCGCAATTACCTCTACGCCGCCGGCATTCACCGTTTCCCCCGCCGCGATTTCTTTAATCGCTACAATGACATTATCATTTTCATGAATTTTGATATAGTCTTTCATTCAGTCCGCTGACCTCCATGTGGGTTTTTTAACTTCTTTTCCCCATTTCCCGGAGAAATTTTCCATGTGAATTTCTACTGCAGTGTTTTACGAAAATACCTTCTCCATCGTCTTGCGCATTCCCATTTCCCGGATATCCGTCAGATAGGAAACTATCGTTTCTTCCACACCCGCAAGAGCGCTTAAATCCTGTCCCCAGAAATCCGTATTCGCAAGCACCGCATGGACAAACTCTTTCGGTTCTTTGCTGCTGTTTGCCGCGAAAAATTCCAGCACGGCAGCATCATCCATAATATTGTATTCCTGTCCGTCACGGTGTCCAATCAACGCCTTGTCGCGGATTTCCGTTCCCGTATAGAACGCCATCAGCGCCGCAAGGGAGAATGTCAGGTGTGCCGGAACCTTGCCCTCTTTCTCGATGTAACCTAAGAAACTCGGCATACATCTTGCCCGCCATTTGGAAACGGAGTTTAAAGAAATTGACAGGTGCGCATGTTTTACATAAGGATTGTTAAATCTTGTCAGCACCGCTTCCGCAAACTCGTCAAGCTCCTGTTTCGGAAGCGTCAGTGTCGGAATCACTTCGTCAAAAATCGTCGCTTTGATAAAGTTCAGAATCAGCTCATCGTTCATGGATTCCAGCACGATATCGTTTCCGCACAGATAAGAAGCCAGTACGAAGGAAGTATGCGCGCCGTTGAGAATCCGGACCTTTCTCTGCTTGTACGGTTTCTGGTTATCCGTAAAAATAACCGGAAGTCCGGCTTTGGGCAGCGGGAACTCATTGCTGATGTCTTTGGCGCTTTCAATAACCCAGAGGGCAAAAGGCTCGCCCGTTACAATCAGATTATCCTGATAGCCAAATTCCTTACAAAGCTCTTCCGCTTCGTCTCTCGGATATCCCGTAACGATTCTGTCTACCAGCGTGGAAGTAAATACACAGGCATTGTTAATCCATGCCGTAAATTCCTCTTCCAGATTCCACAGTTTCGCAAGTTTCAATACGCATTCTTTCAAATGGATGCCGTTATCGTCAATCAGCTCTACCGGAAGCATCACAAGGCCTTTGTCCTGTGCGCCGTTAAAATGTTTATATCTTTCAAAGAGGAACTTCGTCAGCTTGCCCGGATAGGTTTTGGGCGGATTCAGTTCGAATTTATCCGTATCATCATATACGATACCCGCTTCCGTCGTGTTGGAAACGATAAAGCGCAGCGTATCCAGTCTGGCAAAGTCCGCATATTTTTCATATTCGCCGTATGCGTCAACAACATCCGTAACACTTGTTACGATACGGTTAATCCGTTTTGGCTCACCATCTACAATGCCTCTTAACTGCACCGTGTACTGACATTCCTGTTCATGAAAACGTTCCAGTGTTCCGAACTCAATCGGCTTTACCAAAACGATATCCCCGTCAAATTCTCCCTTCTCGTTTGCGATGTCAATCATGTAATCGACAAATGCACGCAAAAAATTTCCCTCGCCAAATTGAAGCACTTTGACCGGTCTTTCTTTCTTCCCCGTTTTCTGTTTGCTCAAAAGTTCCATTTACCCCAAAATCTCCTTTCTCCACATCGGCTCACCTGAATTTTCGTGCAATTCCTCAAATGTAAGCAGTTTCATATCTGTATTTTTTCACATTTTCCCCAATTAGTCAATACATAATTGGAACTATTTTCATATTTTTTATATATTTTTTTATTTACACCATTTCCGATTTCATATTCTGCATATTTTTGAAAAAAGATTTTGCGGAAGCGCGCCTCCAAAGAGAACGATGCTCTCTCTGTCCGGGCGGAGGCGGAACTGTACAGATTTCACAAAACGAACGGATTTAATATTGCTTTCTCTTCCTTTATAATGTATAATATCAACAGCAACATTGTAACCGTTTTCATTCGCATAATCACAGTAATCATTGACTATAAATCCGCGGCGGCGGAGCAAGAGGAACACTACATGGCATTAACGATTTATGATATTTCCCAGAAAGCCGGCGTATCGACCGCAACGGTCTCCCGTGTGCTGAACGGCAGTGGAAATGTCAGTCCGTCCACTCAGAAAAAAGTAATGGATATTATCAAAGAATATGACTATATACCGAATGCTTTTGCACGCGGCATGGGACTTCGTTCGTTAAAAACCATCGGCATTCTCTGTGCGGATTCTTCCGATTTATTT
Source organism: uncultured Lachnospiraceae bacterium (assembly GCA_910578715.1). Lineage (GTDB taxonomy): Bacteria > Bacillota > Clostridia > Lachnospirales > Lachnospiraceae > UBA3282. Next base: position 74,574 of record CAJTRL010000004.1, read on the forward strand.
ACGGCCAAGGCCATCTATCTGCTGGAACAGGAGCTTCAGGCCAACGGCTATGAATCCCTGCTTTGTTGTACCGGCTATAATCTCGGCTCACGGAAAAATTATCTGAACCTGATTCTTTCCAAAAAAGTGGACAGCATTATTCTGGTCGGCTCCAATTTTATCGCGACCACAGAGCTGGAAAACGAATATATTAACGAAGCCGCTTCCCATGTTCCGATTATGCTGTTAAACGCTTCTTACGGCTGCCCGAATGTGTACAGTACGCTGTGCGATGACCGCGCTTCCATGTATGAAGCCGCTTCCGCCATGATTCGTTCCGGTATTTCCGATTTGATATACATTTATAATTCCGGTTCTTACAGCGGACTGAAAAAACTGCGGGGTTTTCAGTCCGCATTGGAAGAAAACGGCATTGCTCCTTCTGATAAAAATATATTTTTTTATGACGGGAAACCGGATTCTACCAGCGATATTGCTGATTTCACAGAACATATTTCCGCAAGCGGTATTACTTTTCACGGACTGCTTGCCGCCGACGACTCTCTGGCAATCGGCGGCGTTAAATATGCACAGCGCCGGGGCCTCCGCATTCCGGAAGATTTTTCTGTAATCGGTTACAACAATTCCATTCTGACCACCTGCTGTACCCCGGAGCTGACTTCGGTGGACAACTGCCTGGAGACGATGACCCACCAGCTCGTTCAGACGTTACTGCATGTCCTTGCCGACGAAGAAATGCCGAAAAAAGTCGTTTTTTCCGGAAAGCTGATTGAGCGGGGAACGACGCGTTTTCAGCAGTCCGCACCGTATGGACAAAACGCCCGATAAATGACCAAAACGACAACTGATAGAAACGACAAATGGCAGAACTGTCCCTGATAACCGGGCTTTCATAACGGAACTCTATTTAATTCATTATAATATTATTCAAGAAAGGGGTATACCATCATGAAACAATTCATGGACAAAAACTTTTTACTCTCCAATGAGACCGCACAGAAGCTCTATTTTGACTATGCGGCCCAGACTCCGATTCTGGATTACCACTGCCACATCAATCCACAGGAAATCTACGAAGACCGGAAATTCGAGAATATCACACAGGTATGGCTTGGCGGCGACCATTACAAATGGCGTTTCATGCGTTCCTGCGGCGTAGACGAGCATTACATTACCGGAGACGCTCCCGATAAGGAAAAATTCCTGAAATGGGCAGAGTGCCTCGGCAAAGCAATCGGCAACCCGCTTTTCCACTGGTCCCATCTTGAGCTTCAGAAATACTTCGGCTATACGGGCGTGCTCAACAAAAAAAGCGCGGAAGAAGTATGGGAGCTTTGCAACAAAAAACTGGCGGAGCCTTCCATGACAGTCCGCAGCATTATCAAACAGTCCAATGTTACTTTAATCTGTACGACAGATGACCCGGTGGATTCTCTGGAATGGCATAAAAAGCTGGCAGAAGACGATTCTTTTGACGTACAGGTACTGCCCGCATGGCGCCCCGACAAAGCGATGAACATTGAGAAACCCACCTTTACGGAATATCTTGCGACCCTGTCCGATGTTTCGGGCGTGAAAGTCAATACTTTCGCCGACTTGCAAAAGGCACTGTCCGTCCGCATGGATTTCTTCGCTTCCATGGGCTGCTCCGTTTCCGACCACGCGCTGGAATATGTGATGTATGCTCCGGCTTCCGCGGACGAAATCGAAGCGATTTTTGCAAAACGCCTTTCCGGCAGCGATGTTACACGCGAAGAAGAGTTGAAATATAAAACCGCTTTCATGATTTTTGTCGGCAAAGAATATGCGAAACGAAACTGGGTAATGCAGCTTCACTATGGATGCAAACGCGATAATAACACGCTCCGGTTTAACGAGCTCGGCCCCGATACCGGTTACGACTGCATCAATAACTATGCGCCTTCCTCAGAAATGGCGGATTATCTGAACGCGCTGATTCAGACGGACGAACTTCCGAAAACGATTATATACAGCCTGAATCCTAACGACAACCAGGCAATCGGTACGATTCTCGGCTGTTTCCAGGACTCCACCGCCGTTGCAAAGATTCAGCAGGGCTCCGCATGGTGGTTCAACGACCACAAGACCGGTATGCAGGACCAGATGATTTCCCTCGCAAACCTCGGCAACCTGTCCGGTTTCGTAGGAATGCTGACCGACTCCAGAAGTTTCCTCTCCTATACAAGGCATGATTATTTCCGCAGAATCCTCTGCAACCTGTTTGGCACATGGGTGGAAAACGGCGAATATCCGGCGGATTACGAAACACTGGAAGAAATCGTTAAGGGTATCTGCTACAACAATGCGGTGAAGTATTTTGGATTTAAACTCGATATATAAAAAATAGAAAAAGAAAGGACAAATACAACATGGAATTAAGAACAGCGGCATCACCGAAAGATGTCAAATATTACACGACAGAACGCCTGAGAGAAGAATTTCTGATTGACGACTTATTCAAACCCGATGAAATCAAACTGGTGTACAGCCATATCGACCGTATTATTACAGGCTCGGCCGTACCGGTAAAGCCCTTACAGCTTACGGCGGGAGACGAGCTGCGCGCACAGTACTTCTGCGAAAGACGGGAGCTTGGCGTCATCAACATCGGCGAACCCGGCAAAATCACCGTTGACGGCAAAGTATACGAAGTGGGCCATAAGGAAGGCATGTATATCGGAATGGGCTCCAAAGATATTGTTTTTGAAAGCGCAGACCCTTCCGCTCCGGCAAAATTCTATTTAAACAGCGCGCCTGCGCACAGAACCTGTCCCACCGTTTTAATCAAACCGGAAGGCGAAGCCGCAGAAGGCGTTGTTATCGTCAAAGACAGCAACAAAGTGGAGCTGGGTTCTCTGGAATCTGCCAACCACAGAACAATCTGCAAGTATATTCTTCCCGGCCAGGTGGAAAGCTGTCAGCTCGAAATGGGCATGACCAGACTGGAACCGGGCAGCGTATGGAATACCATGCCCTGTCATACCCACGACAGACGTATGGAAGTATATCTGTATTTTGATATGCCGGAAGACGCTCTCGTAATGCACTACATGGGCGAACCTACGGAAACGCGCCACATTATCATGCGGAACGAGCAGGCTGTTATTTCTCCGAGCTGGTCCATCCATTCCGGGTGCGGCACACAGGCTTATACCTTTATCTGGGGAATGGTCGGGGAAAATCAGGACTTCGACGACATGGACGGCTGCGAAATGAAGGATTTGCTGTAAAAAATTGAAAAAGGAGCATGGTTATAAAAATGAAAATTGCATTAATAAACGAAAACAGCCAGGCGGCTAAGAATGAAATGATTTTTAATACCTTGAAATCGGTGGTAGAACCGATGGGACACGAAGTATTCAACTACGGTATGTATTCCGCGGAAGATGAGCATCAGCTTACCTATGTGCAGAACGGCATCCTCGCGGCGGTTCTCCTTAATTCCGGGGCCGCTGACTATGTGATTACCGGATGCGGCACAGGCGAAGGCGCAATGCTCGCATGCAACTCTTTCCCGAAAGTATTATGCGGGCATATCGAATCCCCGCTGGACGCTTATCTGTTCTCACAGGTAAACGACGGCAACTGCATTGCGCTTCCTTTCGCGGAAAACTTCGGCTGGGGCGGCGAACTGAACCTGACCTATATCTTTGAAAAATTGTTCTGCGCGCCGGGCGGCGGCGGATATCCGAAAGAAAGAGTCGTTCCGGAACAGCGGAACAAAAAAATTCTCGATGAAGTCAAAAAAGTAACGCACAACGACATGGTTTCCATCCTTGCACAGCTTGACCCCGAACTTGCCAAAGGCGCACTGAGCGGAGAACATTTCCAGGAGTATTTCTTTGCAAACTGCCAGGATGACGCGATTGCGGAAGCGGTGAAAAAGGCGCTGGCGTAAGCGGTTACACTTCGAATCAGCAACACAAATAATGGCAATGATATAAAAAAAGCGATGCGGTGGAGAAATCCACTGCATCGCTTTTTATTTCATTTCGCTTTTTCCGTTTCCCGGCACCGGTTCTCTGGCACCAGAACGCTTTTCACCATTTACTGCGCCCCCGCCTGTTTACGCGCTTCTTTGCAAAGCTCCGTAATCTTATCAAAATTGCCGGCGGAGATATCCGCTTTCTTGCACACCCAGCTTCCGCCTACCGCAAAGATTGCCGGATTTGCTACAAATTCTGCGATATTTTCCGTATTGACACCGCCCGTCGGGATAAACTGCATATCCGTAAACGGAGCCGCCAGATTTGTAATCGCTTTCAGTCCGCCGTAAATATTCGCCGGGAAGAATTTAACGACTCTCAGGCCCAGTTTGCGCGCCGCCATAATTTCCGTCGGCGTAACACAGCCCGGCGCCACGTCAATGTTTTTCTCCACACACCATTTTACGGTCTCTTCGTCAAATCCCGGAGAAACGATGAATTTTGCGCCCGCTTCCACCGCGTCTTTGGCCTGTTCCAGATTCAGTACCGTTCCGACGCCGACAATCATATCCGGGCACTCTGCCGCCACGTTGCGGATGCTGTCGAGCGCCGCCGCCGTGCGGAGCGTAATCTCCATTACATTGATACCTCCGGCCAGCAATGCCTTCGCGGTCGGAACCGCATCTTGGGCATCCTCAATAACCACTACCGGAACGATAATGGAACTTTTCATGCTATCTGTTATACTGCTCATTTTATTTCCTCCTGAAATCCATATCTTCTATATTTGCCTGTCCACAAACTCTTCTAACGCTGTACTCTCGCACCCGCGCCGCCCATAATCGCTTCGACTTCTTTCTTGCTAGCCATCGTGGTATCGCCGGGCGTCGTCATAGCCAGCGCACCGTGCGCCGCACCATAGTTGACAGCCAGTTCCGCGTCTTCCGTCGTCATCAGTCCGTAAATAAGTCCCGATGCAAAAGAATCTCCGCCGCCGACACGGTCCATGATTTCCAGTCCGTTATAGTCCTTTGCCTTGTAAATTTCTCCGTCCGCCCAGCAAATTGCGCTCCAGTCGTTCACCGTAGCGGTCTTTACCTGGCGAAGCGTCGTCGCAACTGCCTTGAAGTTCGGATAAGTCTTGGCAGCTTCGTTAATCATCTTCTTATAGCCGTCCAGATTCAGCGTTTTCAGATTCTCGTCGTTACCTTCGATTTCAAATCCGAGACATGCCGTAAAGTCTTCTTCATTTCCAATCATAACATCCACATATTTTGCAATTTCTTTGTTGACTTCCTGTGCCTTAGCCTGTCCGCCGATTGCACTCCACATGGAAGGGCGGTAGTTCAGGTCATAAGAAACGATTGTACCGTATTTCTTTGCGGTCTTGATTGCCGCAAGAACCGTCTCACAGGACTGCTCCGATAAAGCGGCATAAATTCCGCCCGTATGTAACCAGCGCACGCCCAGTTCGCCAAAAATGTACTCGAAATCGAAATCTTCGGGAGTCGCTTTGGAAATTGCTGTGTTCGCCCTGTCAGAACATCCTACCGCGCCACGGATTCCAAATCCGCGCTCTGTAAAATTGATGCCGTTACGGCATACACGGCCGATACCATCAGTTTTCATCCATTTAATCAGAGAAGTATCAACGCCGCCCTGATTGATGAAATCTTCCATCAGCATACCCACTTCGTTGTCGGCAAATGCGGTAATCACTGCCGTATTCATCTTAAAGCATTTTTTCAGGCCCCGGATAACATTATACTCTCCGCCGCCTTCCCATGCCCTGAAAGACCTGGCGGTACGGATTCTTCCTTCGCCCGGGTCCAGCCGGAGCATTACTTCCCCCAGAGATACTGCATCAAATTTGCATTCATTCGCTTGCTTTAAACCCAAATTCATGAAAAAAATTCCTCCTGTTCTATCTGTATATTTTCAGACTATTCCTTTTTATTATAATTTGAATTGGAAATATTCTCAATGCTTTTTTGAAGTTTTCCTACTCCGATACGAAAAAATCTTAGTCTTTTATAATTTCCCAATACCCGCCTTTGGGTGAACCATGCCGCATCAGAAAACCGTAGTCCTTCAAAACTTTAATATTTTTTTCAACAGAACGAGAAGAAATATACAAAGTCTGCGCTATTATTTTTGCTGATATTCTATTATCCTGTTGAATCAGCTCCAATATTTTTCTTTGTGTCTCATTCAACCCTATTATAGTTTTCTCCGAACTTTCTCCGAACTTCTTTCTCCGAACTTTCTCCGAACTTTCTCCGAACTTCTTTCTCCGAACTTCTTTCTTATTACGCTCTTGTTGTACCGGCCATAAGATATCATTATCGTTGCACACGTTCACTTGTGAATTACGGTATAAGTTTACCCGGAACATATTATCAAATGCCTGTATTTCCGGAGCCGGAAGCCTGTACCTTTCTGCCGCTTCTACAATTCTTCTAATGCCGGTTCCCCACGCTTCTACAAGCCCCATCTGGTTAAAAATATTGGCAATTGCCCGGTTCCTGAGCTTCGAATGTCCTTGCATTATTTCTTCATAAGTAAGCCCGTTATAAAGTCCTCCCGGAGAGGTAACTTCAAGACGGTCATCATATACCGCAACCTGTACACTGGAGGCTTCTATTAAGTTGCGATGACAATGTGCATTGATAATCATTTCTCGAATCGCTTCGACCGGAAGCTCATAAGTTTCCTTCCTGACCAGACCATCAATGGCAGCCCTTAATTGGATATTCCGCAGAACAAATGCCACCGCCTGTTCAATCTGTTCATAAACAGAACCTGTATATTCCCGCTTATCCAGGAAAACGGTTCTTTCTGTTCCTCTGAACACCGCACACTGTGTTTTAGAATACGGAAAATAATCGGACGTCAGCAAAGCAAAAGCATTCGATGCAACCAAGGATGTTTCTCCCGACTTCAATATTTTCCAGTTTATAAGCTGCGTGGCCGTCACCTTCCGTTCGGGCAATCCCACCTCTTCCCGGTATCTCATAATATCTTGGCAAAGTTTTTTGACCGCCTTTTCCGTTACTTCAAATCCTACACAGGTCAATTCATCCCATGATATATGCGCGCCTTCCATTTCCAGCTCTTTGATTTTTTCTGGTCCGGCCAGCCGCGTTGTACCCGCAAGTCGTATATATGTTCCATTTTCTTTTCCTTTTGATTTCAAATAATATGGTCTGTTTGCTTCCGGTGCAACCGTAATAACAATAATCGTTCTTCCACCAATCGTCTGCAGCTCTATATTGGGAATAATCTGCGGCATACAGGAATCTGCAACGGCGTTTGCAATGCTGTCCATTATCTGAAAAGCGGAATCTCTGTCCACACCTGTAGCTTCCCGCGTTTTATCATCAACCCCGACAATTATTGTACCGCCCTGGGTATTTGCAAATGCAATAATCGTTTTTACATATTTAACCGAATCTTTTGGCAGTATCTTCTTAAATTCAATATTTTTGGACTCCCCATAGATAATCTCTTCAATCGTCATTACGATATCCTCCGGCCTTCGTATGTCCGCAATTGTTTCTTTAACAATATGTTCGTTTTCTTCAAATATTGTTTACAGTATATCACTAAATTATCTTATTTTCCATCGTCTTTATGATAAGTATTTTCAACTTCCACACAGATAGGATTGAAATCCCCGCTCAAATATCCTAAAATAAATATCAGGCAGACAGTTTTGCCGATAATATCCCGATAATTACTTTCTTCATACCAATCAAAGGAGGTTCCCTAATGAAGCACGCCAACCCGTTACTATCCAATAACAGCAGTCCCGACAAATTTATTACCATCGGAGAAATCATGCTCCGCCTGACGCCTCCCAATTATGAGAAAATCCGGGTGGCAACCACCTTTGAAGCGAGTTACGGCGGAAGCGAGGCGAATATCGCGCTCTCCCTCGCCAACCTCGGCGTTGACAGCACCTTTTTCTCGGTCGTTCCAAATAACAGTCTCGGCAAGAGCGCAATCCGTATGCTTCGGAGCAACGATGTACACTGCACGCCCGTCATCTTAAGCACGCCGGAGCAGACGCCGACGCACCGCCTCGGAAGCTATTATCTGGAAACAGGATATGGCATCCGGGCCAGCAAAGTGACTTATGACAGAAAACACAGCGCGATTACGGAATTTGATTTTGGCAGCGTTGATTTAAATGAGCTGCTCGACGGTTTCACCTGGCTTCATTTAAGCGGCATCACTCCGGCGCTTGGGGCAAACTGCCGCAAGCTGATTATGGACTGTCTGAAAACCGCCAAAGAAAAAGGAATTACCGTCAGCTTCGACGGCAACTTCCGGAGCAGATTATGGACATGGGAAGAGGCGCGGGATTTCTGCACCGAATGTCTGCCTTATGTGGACGTTCTGCTCGGCATCGAACCATATCATCTCTGGAAAGACGAAAACGACCACAGCAAAGGCGATGTAAAGGACGGCGTGCCGTTACAGCCAAGTTATGAACAGGAAGACGAAATATTCCAGGCTTTTGTCGCCAGATATCCGAACCTGAAATGTATCGCCCGCCATGTGCGTTACGCGCACAGCGGAAGCGAAAACAGCCTGAAAGCCTTTTTATGGTATGAAAATCATACTTTTGAAAGCAAGCTGTATACCTTCAATATTTTAGACCGTGTGGGCGGCGGAGACGCCTTCGCAAGCGGATTAATATACGCAATGATGCACCATTATAAACCAATGGATATTGTCAATTTCGCGGTGGCGAGCAGCGCCATCAAACACACCATCCGGGGCGACGCCAATATTACGGATGATGTGGAGAGCATCCGTAACCTGATGAATATGAATTACGATATTAAGCGGTAAAAAAGCGCGGGAACCGGACAGTTCATCTGCCCGATTCCCGTTTTTTCAATACTTCTAAAATAACTGCGCTCCAGCCAAAGAATGAATCAAAATCGAAAGCAGCAATCCGTTTATCCGTTCCAGCTCATCCTCTCCGATTCTTCCGCCGAAGGCCCCCGCCGCCTCGCGAAGGCTCAGCGCGTGATACCGCTCCGGCAGCCGCTCCAACGGTAAAATTCCCTGTAACCGCTCCCGCGCCTTCCGGTCGGCCAGGAGTTCTTTGATTGGTGTATCAATACTATACTGCTTTATAAACGGCTCCGTCGTTTCATACTCTGTTTCATAAACGCCCGCCGACAGCATACAAATTCCGTCCCGCACATCGGCAAACATCGGATTTCCGCCATCCTCGTAAGTCTCCGGCCGGGCAAGGGGAAGAACGAGCGCCGCCTGACAGCCGAAGGGAACCTGTACCGTCATTTTCACACGGGACGGTCCGGTAATCTGCCAGTGCACCCGGTAAACGCCCGCCTGGCCGTCGTAAACCGCATGCAGTTCCTTTAATTCCCAGTTCAGCTCCGGCGCGATTTTTAATTGTCTTCCGCCCTGGCTTTCCTGTGTATATTTCAGACCCGCTCCATGCGCAAATATCCATTCCAGCACGGAGCCATAAGCGTAATGGTTCAGGCTGTTCATCCCGGTGCCGGAAATACTGCCGTCATCCAGCACAGAATTCCAGCGCTCCCAGACCGTCGTCGCGCCCAGTTTCACTTCATGAAGCCAGCCCGGATATTCTTCATTCAACAGCAGTTTATAAGCCAAATCGCCCATCCCGTAATCGGAAAGCACATGGCACAGAACCGGCGTACCGATAAATCCGGTCCGGAACTTATCGTCACAGTCTTCAAACAGTTTTCGCAGCTGCTTTTTTGTCAGCTCTTCATTATCCGACAAATGATATTTTAAGGTCAGAAGCAATGCCGTCTGCGTCTTGATGCAGCAGCGCCCGGTAACGGAATAATATTCTCTTTTTATCTCAGCAATCTGCGCATCATGAAGCGCCTGATACGCCGCCCGGTCTTCTTCCTGTCCGAGCACAGCCGCCGCTTTCGCCACCAGTTCCGCACTTACCGCATAATAAAGCGCCGCGAGAAAATCTTCGTCCGTGCCGCCCAGCACCTGTTCCGCCTCCTGGCGTGGATGGTCCAGCGCCAGCCAGTCACCGAAATGGAACTGCTTCCTCCAGGCATGGTCCTGTTCTTCCAGCCCCCGGACATAATCCACCCACGCTTTCATCGAATCATATTGCTTACGCAGAATGGATTTATCTCCATAAAACAAATACATGTTCCAGGGAATGATACAGGCCGCATCACCCCATGCACAGGCGGCATCCGTAATCCCCGCGGAGGGCACCACATTAGGAACCTTTCCGCCAAGCTGCTGCTGTTCCGAATAGACATCATACAAGTATTTCTCATAAAAAGCATAGCTGTCCGTCAGATACATGGCCGTAGGGGAAAATACCTGTGCGTCCCCGGTCCAGCCCATGCGCTCATCCCGCTGGGGGCAGTCCGTAGGCACGTCGAGAAAATTGCTGCGAAGCCCCCACCGCACGTTACTGATAAACTGATTCACGAGCGCGTTTCCAGTCGTCACCTCTCCTACGTCCTCGATATCGCTGTAAAGCACCAGTCCCTCGAAATCTTCCGGCTTTATATCTTCGATTCCTTCTATCTTCACATAACGGTAGCCGTAATAAGTAAATCTTGGCCGGATAACCGTCGGTTTTCCGCCGCTGACATAGCGGTACTCGGATTTTGCACTGCGCAGATTGTCATTATAAAAATTCCCCTGCTGTAAAATCTCTCCGGTCTGGATATGTACTTCCATTCCTCTGGGGACATCGACCTGAAGCGTAAAAATTCCGGTAAACTCCTGTCCCATATCCAGCACCGATTCGCCCGCCGGCGTATGAATTAGTTCCACCGGGCGAATCGTCTTTTTCACGCGCACCGGAAGGCTTTTCCTCGCCATCAGGCGCCCCTTCGGAGCCTCACAGACAAAGGCATTTTCTATCGGCATTGAATCCAGCGTATCGTCCATCCTCTCGCCGTCATACAGGCTGGAAAAAGTCAGAGTGCTCCGGCGTACCCGCCAGCTCTCATCCGTTCCAATGACTTCTTTTGTCCCGTCGGCATAAAGCAGACGAAGCTCCGCCAGCAGCTTCCATTCGTTCCCGTAAAATCCTTTTTCCTCTTTGGCCGTAAAACCAAAGCGCCCCTTATACCACCCGTTTCCGAGCAGAATCGACAACATTCCCTTCTGACGCACGGCCTCCGTCACATCAAAGGTCTGATACTGCACCCATCCGTTATAGTTATTGGAATAAGGCGTCAGATATTCGTCCCCGATTTTGATTCCGTTATAGTATGCTTCGTATAACCCCAGACCGCAGACATACAGCCTGGCCTGACGGACCTCTTTTTCCGGTGCGATTTCTTTTTCAAAATAAGGATGTCTGGTTTCATCGCTGTTACAGGAAATCCACTGCCCTTTCCAGGGTTCGTCCATCCGGGCAGTCTCAAACCATTGTACTGCGGACTCCGTTTCCTCCGCCTCCGCATCCGAGCGCACCGTCACTTTCCAGTAATAGCGGGTAAAAGGACGCAGACTGATATCCACCGGACAGGCGAGGGAATCCAGCTCCTGGCGGAATCCGGTATCGGCTTCCATGTGGACGAAGTCCTCGTCCAGTGCCACCTGTATTCTGGCTTCGGATTGTTTCTTTCCTCTGGCATTTCGTACTTTCCATGAAAAAACCGTTTCTTCCATCTCGAAACCGAGCGGATTCTTTAAATGATTCACTTTACAGCCGTAAATTTCCATACGCAACCGATTCCTTTCTTTGATTTCCTGTGTTATTATTCTGTACCGGACTTTTCGGATTTTCTGTGGCAGACGTCGGGCATTCGTTCCGTGTCAGCTTTTCCGGATTTTCTGCAGCGCCGCATTCAGACTTTGTATCTGCTCCGGTTTTATCGCCGGGCCGGCCTGTTTTAACAGGCTCTGTAAACTCATGCCCGCCATCATTTTTTCCAGATTGGCATTTCCGGCCGCGGCTTCCGCCACATCGCCCCTGGACGCCCTGGCCGCCTGCATCATTTTACCTACGATGGCGCCCGTTGTCGGATTCTTCATCAGCGTGCCCAGCGTATCGCGGATGGAAAAGCAATTCGGGTCAAAGTCATCCGCCTCAAACCAGTTCACCACATCTCCGCCCATCATCCGATAGCTTTCATCCGCTTTCTCCACCTTGCGGATTGTCATACAGTCCGTGCACGCCCCGGCCTTTGCCATAATTTCATGTTCGCCGAACAGTTCCACTTCAAAGGTAAAAACCCGGTTCCCGCTCTTTGCCGCAATTTCCCGGTTATCCACAAAAAGGCTGACTTCTTTCTGATTGGAATAGACTTTGATTTCCGTTTTCTCTTCCGCACGATTTGCATATCGCCTTCCGCATAAATGGACAAATGGTTCCTTGCTCCATGCCGCTTTGTACAGATAAAAAGCGTCTTTCTTTATCGTACGGTCAAAGGTAACAAGGCCCTTCTGGTTCTCACCTTTTTTTCCGCCCTCGTCCCGTCCGTCCGCGGCAAAATCGAACATGTTCCACACATGGGATGCCCATAGATACGGTCTCTTTTCAATACATTGTAGCATATGCTCATGATAAATGCACTGATAGCCTTCCGAATAATCTCCTTTTTCTGGCGCGGACGACTGGAACTGTACATTGGCGTCCGCACCGTATTCCGAAAAGCCGATTACCCGCTCCGGATATTTCGCGTGATAATCGTCAAAAAATTTCTCATTCTGTTCCAGTTCGCCGAGATACCACCCGAAATACAGGTTATAGCTCCCGATGTCCGCTGCTTGGGTGAGCGGAGAATCCGTTTCCAGCATAAACACATGTGCCATCGTTGTAGGCCTCGTCACATCCATACGATGACACAAGTCGTTTAAAATCCGGTGGTTTTCCATCATATCTTCTGTTACCGCGCCGGATGCCGTAATCTCATTGGAAAGCCCCCAGCAGCAGATACAGGGATGGTTATAACACTGGGTAATCAGTTCCCGCATCTGGGAAACCGTATTTTCTCTTCCGTTCGGCATATGCTGTGTAATATAAGGAATTTCCGCCCATACGACCATGCCGTATCTGTCGCACAAATCATAAAACTCCTGTGCGTGCTGGTAGTGGGCCAGCCGGACGGTATTGGCCCCTATTTCCCGGATAAGTTCCATATCTTCCCGATGTTCCCTCATCGTAAGCGCATTCCCCATCCCTTTTCTGTCCTGATGCCGGCTGACACCGCGCAGCGGATATTCCTTTCCGTTCAGCAGAAAACCTTTTTGGGCATCGAACGCAAAGGTCCGGCAGCCAAAACAGGCAGAAATCTCATCCCCCTGAAATACAGCCGACGCCGTATACAGATAAGGGTCGTTCACGCCGTCCCATAAATGAGGATTTTCCAGAAGAAACTCCGCAGACGCACAGCCGTCTTTCGACAGAACCGTCTTTGTCTCATCCGCAACGGTCACGGTCACTTCTCCATCCCCGTTCTGCCATGTTTCCACCGTAACAAACGCCTTATCGTCTTTCACCACGGGCGTTACTTTAATGCCCGGCGTGCCGTCTTTTACCAGCTCAAAATGCTGTATCGGAACGCATATCAGGTTTACGTCCCGATATAACCCGCCATAAAATGTAAAATCGGCTTTCTGCGGATAAACCCGGTCGTTTACGCCGTTATCAACCGCTATGCAGAGCAGATTTTCTTCCCGCAGTTCCTTTGTCAGTTCCACGCGGAAGGTCGAATAACCGCCTTCATGATGCGCCAGATGTTTTCCGTTCAGATAAACATCCGTGGTCATGGCCGCGCCCTTTAATTCCAGGAAAACACAGCCGTCCCATTCCGGTCTCGGAAATGTTTTACAATACATCGCCGTTCCCCGGAAATAGTCGTTTCCTCCGTCCTGGCCGTCCGCCGCATTCCATGTGTGGGGAAGCGTCACCGCTTCCCACCCCTGGGGCATACCCGACGGGACTTCTGTTGTCTTTGCAAAAAACCAGCTTTCATTGAATGAAATAATTTCTCTCATAATGACTCCCGTTCCGCCGCATAAGCGACATTAAAATCAATAGGTACTTTAGGACGCTCCGGCAGACATTTCATTCCACCGTTATTTACATTCCAGCACCGTATTCTGGCGCACCATCTTCAATATCCGCGTTGCGCTCCGTTTCAAATCCGCAGTCCGCACTTTTCCTTCCGCAACACCCTGAAGAAGCGCCCGGACCTGGTCTTCTCTGCCCGGCATAATCAAATCACACTGCGCGGCGGGCGCTCTTTGCACATCAGCGCTCGCAGGCCGGGTACAGTCTTCCTTCGATGCCTGCATGGAATCCCAGTCGCTTACGACAAGTCCCTGAAATCCCCATTCATTCCGCAGCACCTTTACCAGCAAATCGTAATTGTTCGTACAGTATACGCCGTTTATTTTATTATAAGCCGCCATAACGGTCATTGGACAGGATTTTTTTACGGCAATCTCAAATCCCCGCAGATACAGCTCACGCAATGCCCGTTCCGTCATATTGGACGATGACATATTCCGTTCCAGCTCACAGTTATTCGCCGCAAAATGTTTGACGCTCATGCCTTTTCCCGGATGCTTCTGCACACCCCGGACGAGCGCCGCCGCCATGTGGCCGGAAACATAAGGGTCTTCGGAATAATACTCAAACGTCCTTCCGCACAGCGGGTTTCGGTGAATATTCATTCCCGGTGCCAGCCATATCGTCACGCCGAAGGCTTCCATCTCCGCGCCCACGCCGTCCCCAATCCGTTCCAGCAGCTTTGTGTCAAAAGTCTGCGCCAGAAGCTGGCTGCACGGCCATGCGGTCGCGTACTGATAATGGGAAACGCCTTCCGCCGGGTCCGCCATCCGGCTTTTTAACACCGTTCCGCCAAACCCGAAAAGGTACCGTTTATAGGCTTCCAGCACTTCCGGCACTCTCGCGGCCTTCGTGCTTCCGTCCGGCAGTTCCACCACCTGTGCGGTCAGGTTCAGCCCGGCCGGGCCGTCCGAAAGAATCACGTTGGGAATCCCAAGCGCCTCGTAAAGTTTCGGTGTCGTCGTCCCGGATGCTCCCATGGCTTCCACCTGTAAATCCTTCGCCGACGTTCCGCCGCCCACAACAAACGCTGCAAGCTGTTCTTCGGTCATCGTATCTACGAGCGCTTCTATTTCTTCTTGCGGCGCTGCATAACTGTGGCAGACCGTCTCAGGCAGAAAATCCTCCAGCGCATATACCGGTAAATGTTCCAGCGTTTCTTCCGGTCTCGGAGGCGGAACGATTTCCGCAATTTCATGCTGTACCGGGCAGATATTTTCGCACTGTTCCAGAACCGCCTCTTCCGCCAGCGCAAGCGCTGTTACCGGAAGATTCTTATCGGAAGCATTTCCCAGACGCAGGATATATTTCCCGGCCCGCAGCATCCACGCCGCTTTCGCCTCGTCATAGCACGCCAGTTCCCGGAATTCCACACACAGCTCCAGCGCCTCCGCCGCTCCCGGCGCCAGTTCTTCCGTCCTGGCAAAAGCCACAAGCCTCTGTTTCTCCGCGCCGGTTCCGAAAGGCACCGTCGCATATAACTGTACCACTTCCATTCCGGAAACCGCTCCCGTATTCCGAACCGTTACGGTCAGGCGGAATTTTCCTTTTTCCAGCGACAGTTCTCCTGCAGAAATCCGGAAATCCGTATAGCTTAATCCATAGCCGAACGCATACCGGGGCTTTACGCCAAACGTATCGAAATACCGATAGCCCACATAAATTCCCTCGTTATATTCCTGTTGGTACTTATCCTCTCCCAGATAAGAATAGGTGCCGTTGGACGGAATATCCCGGAAATCATAGGCCCATGATGTCGCCAGTTTCCCGGAAAAGTTCACTTTCCCGGAAAGGACATCCGCCAGCGCATTGCCGCCCTCTTCTCCGCCCTGTACATAATATACGAGCGCGCTGACATGGAGCGTATCGAGAAACGATACGTCGATTACGCCCCCGGCATTGATGATAACGACCAGATTTTTATACGCCTTTGAAACAATTTCCAGATTTTCTTTTTCCACATCGTCCAGACGGTAATCGCCCTTTTTATCAACCCGGTCGTTTCCCTCCCCGGCCTGTCGGGCCAGCACATAAACAGCCGTATCACAGGCGGAGCTCTTAATATCCTCCTCCGTCACCGGAATGCCCGTCGGATGTTCAAAGGGCGTTACCGTGCCGAGAATCTTATAAAATTCCTGTATGCCCTCCACGCGCTCTTCCTGTTCTTTGCGGTAGTTCTCGTATACTTCTTCATAAAAACGGTCGAAGCGGTCCAGCCATGCGGTGGTCTGAATCGAAAATCCGGCCGCTTCCAGCCCCTGGGCTATCGTCACGCTGTAACGCTCCCGCACGGCGCCGGAACCCGTTCCGCCTTTTACGGTCATCCGGGCGCCGGAACCGTAGAGCGCTATTTCTTTATTTTTTAGCGGCAGTACGCCGTCGTTTTTTAACAGGACAAACCCTTCCGCCGCCGCTTTTCTTGCCAGCGCCCGGTTCTCCCGCTCCAATGCGCTGACTTCCTTTGAAGTTCCGCTTTTGATTATTTTCATACTTATCATCGTGCTCCCTTCTTCTCTATTCAAAGCGGTTTCCAGCTCTCCTTCCAGTATATCCGCGGCATATCGCCCTCAAATATCACCGGAAGCCACACATAGTCCGCAATCGACGTATTGGCCGAGCCCATCATCGGCGAACGGAGCATCGTAAACATATCCTTTAAAGAAGCTTTCACGCTCCTGTCATAATGGCTATTGACCGCCCGCATAAAACTGTCGTATTTTTCTTTTGTCATCACATATTCGGGAACCCACCGGTCCGCCATCACGACAATCTGCTCCGTTCCCTCTATGCGGAAGGCAAAGCTGGCCTGGGAATTGAAAGAAGCCGAACTTTCATCGTTTACATGCGGATTCCCCAGAACCCGGAAAGGCCCCATAAAATTGTCCGCCACCGCCGCTTCGCTTGGATTGGGCACATAGCCCGTCATCCCGCTCGTCAGAAGATAGTGCTTTCCCCGATGCGCAAAATGCGTCACGCCTTCCCTGGCAAAAGGCGGCTTCAATCCGGTATAGATAACCGCCTTATCCATTGTCACATCGAGGTAATCCTCCGTCAGCCTGCACACCACCACGTCCTGATGGTCTAATTCCACATACAGATATCCGGTTCCGGTCGTTTCGTCCACCGCCAGGTCAAAATCTCCCGCTTTTCTCCCATAGGGTCTGAAACAGGGATTTTCCAGATGATACGGCCCTGTCAGACGCTCCGCCGTCAATATCGCAAAATGCGCCTTATCGCAATATTTTAACCACAGCACATATTTCCCTGTTTTTTTGTTCTTAATAATATGCGGTCTGTCCATTCTCCGGTTTGGATGGAAAATACTTTCCTTTTTTTCCGGCTCCGGTTCGATGATATGGCCCAAATCCTCCCAGTTGCAAAGGTCTTTCGACGCATAACACCGAATCCCCCAGGTCCATATTTTTCCTTTTTTCCGCGTATGGGACTTATCCTCTCCGTACCAGTAATAGGTTCCATTTTCATAAAACATCCCCGCCCCATGCGCCTGTATCCGTTCCTGTTTCGTATCGAGCCAGACCCGTCCCGGATAGACCGCATCATATAGATTGCCCGCCATTATTTCCTCTTTGCCGCCTTTCTTTCCGCCTTTGCCGCTTTCGCCGCCCGCTTATCCAGTACTTTCTGGTTTTCCTGCTCAAAATCAAGCCCTTTCTTCGCACAGTATTCCTTCAATTCCCTGATACGGATTTCCTCCGCCATGCGTTCCGCTTCCTCGCGCTCGCGGCGTTCCAGTTCATCCGCCGGAATATAGGCGATGCCGAGTTTTGCACATTCCTCTACCTTACGCTGCTGCAGTTCTCTGGAAATCACCGGCATATCGTATTCGATTTTAAATACAAAACAGAACATAAAGAAAACGATAGCGCCTATGATAATAAAGCTGCCCTGATAAGCGAAGTTAATCCAGTTTGTAGCGCTGACTGCCTGGTCTGCATACAGCGCAATGCCTTCCGGCGATGTTCCAATCTGCTGCGGCTGTGTATACCCTGTCAGCATCAGCCCCAGATTAAACAGCCCCTGTGCAATGCCGACTGCGAACATCATCATCGCGCTGACAAGACCTCCTGTAAATCCGTCGGCACGCACGCCCGTCTTCCATTCCACCTGGTCGATGACGTCTCCCATATAAGTCATAATCATATAGCTGAAAGAAATATTTCCGATAGCCGCCAATGCCGTTCCCGCATAAATCATTGTTCCTTTTCCGACGCTTAAAAAAGCCAGCACGGAGCCTGCGATTGTCAGAACCGACGTCGTCCAGATTGTTTTTGTGCGCCCAAATTTCTTTGTCAGCGGCAGCATCAGTAAAATGCCAGGGCCCATCGGAGATAATGCAATCATCTGAAATTTGGCCTGAATCGCCGCCACATTTCCATAGGCATTGCCGTTTACCACCCATCCTGAATAATATATCAGTGAAATATTCCGCAAATTTCCGCAGATATTAAAAATCAATACAATTATCAAAAGCAGAATCCAGTATTTGCTCTTGAGACAGGCTTTGGCCTGTTCCCACATGCCGGCTTCCTTATGTATTTCGCTCTGAACGGATTCCTGTTTTGCAATTCCTCTCTGGTTCCGCCGCTCTTCCGTAACGCGTTCCCTCGTATAAAAATACTGGACAAACGTTGTAGCAACCGCAATGCAGGCCATAATGGACATCGACAGAAGATACCCCTGGGCCGTCGTCGATACCATGCCGCAGACCGCGGCAAGCATAGTCGGGAACAGAATCGATACAAGGCCGGTTCCTACATTACCTACAATCTGCGCCGCCATAGATAAATTTTTCCGTTGATTCACATTTCTGGTGGAAACCGCGGGCGTCAGCTCTTTGGACATATTCCACATCGTATAAGCCACGCTGTAATACAGGTTGAATGCCACGACCACCCAGATTGCCTGATGTACCGGCTCCGAAAATGGCATCCAGAACAACAGGATGACGCTGACGGCCACAATCGGCGCGGAGATGAGCAACCAGGGCCGCACCTTTCCCTGTTTACAAGTTGTAGAATCGATGACTTTGGCCATCACGAGATTAGTGATAGCGTCTAACAGTTTGGAAAGCACCGGAAACAATACCATAAATCCGGCAATCCACAATCCTTTGCTGGAATCGAATCCCAGAACATCGGTCAGATACTGGTTGAAATAGCTGTTGACGATGGAGCTCGTCATCATCATCCCCCAGACGCCGAGAACATAGCCGAGCCACATTTCTTTTTTTGTTGTATTGGCCGACTGAATACGGGAATCCCATCTGGAATCGGTAAAAGCATTCGCCATCAGACCCCGCTTTGTTTTTGTCTGTGTACCCATAAATTTCCTCCTTCATAAAAACATCCGTCAATTTTCAATTTCTGCTTTTTAAAAATTTTATAAATTTACCCTGTCTTTCTCATAATATTTCCCCATTGGAGGCGATAACGTCCCGGTAATAAAATGCCGAGTCCTTCAGCGTCCTTTTTTGTGTCGGATAATCAATATAAACAAGTCCGAAACGCAAATCATAACCCTTAAACCATTCAAAATTATCCAGAATCGACCAGTACAGATATCCTTCCACCGGAATCCCTTCTTCCACCGCACGGCGCAGAGACAGCAGATACCTGTGAATATAGTCAATTCTCTGCGGGTCATGCACTTTTTCATCCATCATCACAAAATCGATGTTGGAAAATCCGTTCTCTGTAAAAAGAATCGGCAGATGATACCGTTCCCATGCAAACTTTGCCATATAATACATACATTCCGGGCGGAAGGGCATTCCGATATGTGATTTCGGTATTCCCGGATAGGACAAAGGGTTATCCCTTCCCGGCATGTCATAGAAATTCGCTGAACCATATACATTTACGCAAAACAAGTCTAATGGCTGACAGATGATTTTCATATCCTCTTCAGATAAAACATCTTTCATGCTTTCCGGTACCTTTCCCGCCAGAATCGGGTCCGTCCAGCGAAGCATTGTCATATAACCTCCCAAATCGGAAAAAGTCATTTCCGCCGCTTTATTCTCCGTCATAATTCCTGGCAGCGCTTCTACAACCATTCCCATAACCACCATGCCAATTTTTAAGGGCTGTCCGGCCGACGCACGCATTTCCTGTATAGCTTTTCCGTGTGCCAGGAGCATATTTCTGTATATCTGCGTGGCATCACCTCCCGCCAGCTCCTGAAAATCAGGAAGCATACACTGCGGCTCGTTCATTGTAAACCAATATTTTACCTTATCCGACAGCGCTTCCGTCATCGTTTTTGCATAAAAAGCAAATTCTTCCACACATTTATCGTCATTCCATCCGCCCATTTCAAAAACCCACTGCGGCAAATCACTGTGATATAGCGTAATCATCGGTTCAATGCCGGCCTCCGTCAAAGCATCTACCAGATTTCGATAAAACGCCATTCCCTTCGGATTGATTACCCCTTTCGCCGGAATGACACGGCTCCAGCTGACAGAAAACCGATATGCCTTTAATCCAAGCCGCTTCATAATCTCTACATCTTCCCGCCAGCGGTGATAATGGTCACAGGCTGTATGACAGGTCTCGTTTTTGCTGATTTTGCCAGGCGGCATTAAATCCCAGATACTCGGCGTGCGCCCATCCTCATCCCATGCTCCCTCAATTTGTGCGGCCGCACTGGCCGCTCCCCATAAAAAGTTTTGTGGAAATCCCATCCTCTTCCTCCTCTCGAATGATAACCATCCTCTGTACGATAAATTATAAATTTTTTATCCGTCATCCCCAACAAAAAAACTGCTATTTTGAAAAGATTTTCGCTTTCTTTTCAAAATAGCAGATTCATTGTCTATGTCCTATCTTCTTTCAGTCCACAGTTCTTTTCTCTGTATTCCCCCGGCGTCATGCCCTCCTGTTCCCGGAACGCCTTTGCAAAATAACTCCTGGAACAAAAGTGAAGCCGTTCCCCGATTTCCTCGATGGTCAGTTCCTCAGACGCAAGAAACTGTTTGGAGTACTTTATTCGCTCCTTCCGGATATAGGCATTTACCGACATTCCCATTTCCGCCTTAAATTTCCGCGCCAGATAATAATCCGTATAGCCCGTCCGCTCTGCAAGTTTTTTCAGTTCCAGCTTTTCCTCAAGATGATTATCGATATAATCACAGCTAAGCCGCACCGGCCTGGAAATCCCGCTTTCCCGGCGGAGACGGTTCACCCGGCGGATAAAATCTTCGTACATGGTATGACTGACGGATGCAATTTCACTGATGGTTCTGGCATTATCCACCGCTTCCGTATAAGTATCGCTCAGCGTATACGCGGATTCGGAAGACAGTCCTCCCTCGATTGCCGCCCGCGTGCAAAGCGTGATAAAAGCCACCACCGAATATTTGGCCTGCCGGACCGGATGGCCCTTCTTCGTGCGGATGCCCGGACTCGCAAGCCCCGCTTCCGCCAGCACGTTATGATAATCCAGATTCCCGGTCCGCACCATATCGAGCAATTTGGTTTCGCTGATATGCGGCGCATGCTGCGTCCGCTCCCAGTCCTTCGGCCGCCTGGCGGATTCCTCCTGTTTTGCAGAATAATAGATGAAATCGCTGACCCTTGTCTTTTGTCCGGTCACATAATAATGGAGCATAACCGTATGCTGGAAAAAAGCAGTTGTCGCCACATAGGGAATATGTTCCATACAGTCGATTAACGCCCATTTGTTTTTCATGGAAAGATTCAGCGGCTCCACAAGCTGTTCAAAAGAATACCCTGACATCTCGCCCGTAAAAACAGGCCCGATTGCATAATATTTATCAACGGTTCCGTTTTCTCCTTTTGAAAAAACCACCGCCCACATCGTGCCGATGCTGTTGCTGATAATTAACGGCGCATCGTCCGCAAATCCGTGCCCCCGAATCATCTCCTCCCTGTTTCTTCCCAGCAAAAGAAGTCCATGAAAATACGGGGATTCGCTGTTCGCATACAACAGCTTCATTTCCTCATCATATACCCAGCCCCAGATTCCATAACAATCCTGAAGCATCCTGTAAAATAATTCAATCCTCTCCTGTATGGCATTCACCTCCGTTTCCGGACGGATGGCCAAAGCTCATCCTCCAGATTATCTGCGCAAGCTCCTCTGGCGATTCCTGACGTCCGGTTTCCAGCCAGTGTAATACCGTCGTCCTGACGCCGGCCTGATAGAACCGGTAATAATACTGCATTCTTCGTTCGGACGTCACTCCCATCGCCTGAAACTGCTGACGGATAGTCTTTTCCCACAAATTCATAAATCCTTTATCCAGAAAAGTATCATATCCTGTTTTCAGAAATTCCAGATAAAAAACAGTATGTTCTCCAATATAACGGATGACATCCGCCAGCTCCCGCTGCCCCACCGGTTCGGTTAAAGAACGCTTTCTTTCCGCATCCAGCAGTTCCATCATCCCCGCATGAATCCGCCGTTCCGTTTTTTCCGCAAGCTCGTAAACATCCTGATAATGGCGGTAAAACGTAGCCTTATTGATTTGAGCCGTCTCACACAGTTCTCTGACCGTAATCGTTTTTAGCGTTTTTTGCTCCAACAGCGCTAACAATGCCTTCTGTATTTTAAACTCCGTCTCCTGATGTCTGCTGTTTCCCGTCCGGTTCACGTTTTCGCGCCTCTTTCTTAAAATATTCTCCGAATCACTCGCTTTTCTTTCGACCTTTATCCATAAATAAAACCGCCGCAATTACCGGATATAAAAATGTCTGCAATCCCACCGTACAGAAAATGAAAAAATTCTGTATCGCATCGTTCTGTACCGGAATTTTTGCCGCCGAGGGCGCCGCATAGCCAAGCTGCGTCAGTCCCAAGTTCAAAATACACATAGCCAGCCCGGTCGTTATCGTAAATACAATATTATAAACCGACGAGGAAAAACCGTCACACCGTATGCCTGTTACCGCTTCCACATCGTCCAGCGCGTCTCCTAACATGGCCGACACCATAAACGTTGACGGAATCAGGCCGACGGACTTGACCGCCTGCCCAATCAGCACCACAACCAGATTTCCCGGATTCAGAAAGCAGACTGCGGTTCCCGCCGCCGCCAGAAGGAAACCGCCCGCCATCGCATTCTGCCGTCCCAGCTTCCGGCATATCGGTCTGCACAAGAACAGCCCTAATCCCAGCGGCGCATTGCCGACCGCATAAAAAAGCGCCTGTGTATATCCATCATTATAACTCCCCAATACCCAGTTGCAATAATAAAATGTCCCGAAAGAAGCCAGAAGTCCTGATAAATGGCTCAGCACAAGATAAATCATCAGCACCTTCCATCTGCGGCTTTTCAGACATAGGCCAAACTGCTCCTTCATGGTTTTATTGCGGACTGCGGTTTCCGGAATTTCCGCAACATCGGCGGCCCACCGTTCCCCGCTCCGGCTCTCCTCCGTAACCCGCTCCCGCGTGTAAAAATATTCCAGGAGAACACAGGGAAACATCGCCGCCGCCAGACATGCCATCAACATAATCCAGTTCCGGCGCTCGATACCGATAGCCGGGATGACAAAAGTCGGAAACATGACCGCAACTAACATCCCCGACATCATTCCCTGCATATTGGTCAGAACGGACAGCCGTCCCCGCTGTTCCTGATTTCTCGTGGATAACGGGACCAGCAACGTATGGCATGTATTATAGGCCGTATACGCAACCGAATAAAACAAATTGTAACTGATAAAAATCCAGAGAAGCATCAGTCCCCTGTTTCCGGACGGAAAGAAAAACAGCAGAATAAAACTGACCGCCAAAAGCGGCGCGGAAAATAGAATCCAGGGCCTTGCAATTCCCTGACGGGAATAAAATCTGTCCACAATAACACCCATCAACAGAAAAGTCAGCGCATCCAGGATTTTCACCACAATCGGAAACGCCGTCAGAAACCAGCCGTTCCAGACATTCCCCAGCTGAACCACGTCCGTATAATATACATTCAGATAATTATTCAGAACGCTGTTTAAAAAAACAACGCTCACCGGCCCCAGAAAATAGCCGAGGAACCGCTCTTTTCTCCCGATATTCTCCTGTGTAATCCGGGAATCAAATAATTTTGCATCCAAAATATCGCGTTTCATACTATCCTCCATGCCTTTTTTAATATTGTATAAAATGCCGTTTTCTACGACAAGCAACAATATTGCAATTAATGTCGCATTAATAGAATGCCCAGGCTATTTTTCCTGCTATTCAATGGAAATATCAATATAAATATGATATTCTACCAGTATTACAATTCACGAACCGGAAATGCTATTGCGCGATACCTCGGATGGAACAAGACCGGAAATTTAAAACTCGAAAGAATTGACGCTGTCTGAACGGTATTTTAACACATAACGAAAGGGTACAGAAATGCAATATATCACTCACTACGAGTCGCCCATCGGCGGCATTCTCCTGGCCGCCGATGAAACAGGACTGACCGGGCTGTGGTTTGACGGGCAAAAATACTTTGCGGGCCGTCTTGACCATGCTCATCTTAATCAAGATGAGCATGAAGAAAAAAACACGCCTGTTCTCGAACAGGCGAAAGAATGGCTGACAATTTATTTTTCAGGCAGAGAGCCATTAGTTTATCCTCCGATTCATATGACCGGCACTCCTTTTCAGCTTTCCGTCTGGAAAATTCTGCAAAAGATACCCTACGGGCAAACGGTCACTTATGGGGAAATCGCAAAAGAAATCGCAAAGCAGAAAGGACTTCCCCGAATGTCCGCACAGGCAGTAGGCGGTGCGGTAGGACACAATAAAATTTCCATTATCGTTCCCTGTCACAGAGTCGTCGGCACAAACGGCAGTCTGACGGGATATGCCGGCGGAATCGAAAAGAAAGTAAAGCTGCTGACTTTGGAAAAGGCGGATATGAGCACCTTTTTTATCCCAACGAAAGGAACTGCATTGTGATGGCATGCCCCTATAAACGCTCAGACATAAATAACCTCGGAATAATGTCGTCCTGGGCGCTTCGGATATTCCCCGTCGCAATACCCTATCGTAATGAATGCCTGAGGAACAAATTCTTCCGGGATTCCAATTTCATTCTGAAGCCGTTTTCCTTTCTCTGTTGCGAGGGAATTCAGAACTTCCCCGACAATACAGGTCGATACGCCTTGTTCAAAAGCCGCAAGGGTAATATTCTGTGCCATAATATACGCATCCGCGGAAGAAAAATAAAAGTCTTTCGGCCCAAACAGCGCCACAACTGTCCAGGCATTATGAAAAGCGCTTTCCGACGCAGCTATCTCTTCTTCTGAGGGCAGTGTGGTAATCCCTTTATTAAAATTCCGGATAATTACCATATGGGCTTTTCCAATATAATCAATAACGGCACGATTCGTTATCACAACAACTTTCGTAGAATTACGGTTACCCGCATTGGGACAATAGTCCACCACATCGAGTATTTTTTCAATCATTTCCTTCGACACCGGCGAATCCGTAAACTTTCTGACAGACCTTCTGCCTTTCACAGCATCTAATAATTCCATAATGAACCTTCCTTTCTTTTTGTATTCATTCCGACCGTATTTCCGATACCATACTGCTAAAACCGTACTCGTCAATACCTTTCTATGGCTTTTACCGGACAATTCTCATAACAATTGCCGCAATGTAAACAATTGTTCTGACGTATACGAAAAGGCTTCGGCGTTCCCTCGTCCACAGCTTTCTGCGGACAGACCCTGACACACTTCCCACAGCCGATACAGGCATCGGTAATCCGATATCCTTTCGGTTTCAGAACCGCATCTCCTACGGCGAAATATTCTCTTGTAATTGGCCGGGTGGACAGACAGAAATACTCAATTGCATAATCTTTAATGACGAATATCGTATCGATGTTCTTGCTTTCACCCGGATATACATTTTCCAGATACGGCTGTTCCTGATACAGAATATCTCTCCATTTAATCTGCTCTTCCTCCGGCACTTCCAAAGCTGTCCCTGATACGCGAATTGTTTCTTTATATCTGGTATAACCCGCTATCTGCACTCTGCCGTCGGCATAGAGCTGTCTTGCAAAAGATTTTCCTCTTGCCGTCAGAAAATAAATGTCCGTTCCCTCATAGTGGATTGCACTGATATTCCTGATTTGCGGAGCGCCGTCTTCATCAACCGTGGCAAAATTCAGCACGCCCACATATCCCAGCTTTTCTATACAGGTTTTAATATCCATCCCAATACCTATGCCTTTCTCTTATCTATTATCCATGTCGCTCCTGGTCCAATGTCCATGCCTTTTTTCTAATCTAAAAACTACGCCTTTCTCCCGGCCCATGCACATTAATTTGTCAGTTTCAGCTCGATAAGGCCGCTTTCCTCCGTCGCCCAGCACTGAGGGTCGTCCGCATAAAAATCCCCGTAAGTTCCCTTTGCCACGGCCGGACATCCTCTGCACCATGCCAGCAGCTTACACCTTGAACATTTGCTGAATTTCTCGTACTCGCGGTATTTTTCCATACCCGTAAGCCATACATCTGCGATACGGTCTTCAAAAACATTTCCAACCCTGCTGTCCGCTACTCTGCGGCAGGCGTAGATTTCACCGGAAGGAAGAATGGTCAGATGACAGTTTCCGCAGTTGCAGCCGCCATAAATCATTCCTTCTTTTGCATTCTCCGGGATCTTGAATTTTCCGGTTTCATACTCATAGAGCGTCCACAGATGGTCCTTTTTATTAAAGTATGTCTGACACCCCTCTGACTCGTATTCCCTGAACTTTTTATCACATACGGCAAGCAGCTCCCTGTATTCCTGTGCCGTCATATCAGCATCCAGTTCCCCGCCGCTGGGCACATATCTGGAAAATGCAAAAACATTCGCTCCGGCCGCAACCGCCGCATCGATGATTCCCGGAACCTCCATACGATTCTCCTTAGAAACAGTAGTCATAATGACGCTGCGGATTCCCGCTTTATTAATACATGCGATTTTCTCAAGCGTACAATCGTAAGAGCCGGGCTTTCTGAACCAGTCATGCGTCTGGCGGAGTCCGTCCAGGGAAAGCTGGTACTTCTCACAGCCATACCATTTCAGTTCCCGGCACACCTGTTCATTCAAATGAAACGGATTTCCAAGTATTGTAAATTTGATATCATACCTGTGAATGAGTTTCAGTAATTTCCAAAAATCCGGATGCAGAATCGGGTCCCCTCCGGTAATGTAGAAATAAGGTGTTCTCCCGTATACCTCGCAAAAATCCAGACAGTTATAGAATGTATCTTTTATTTGTTTCCACGTCATGGATAACAGGCAGTCGTGTTTTCCCGCCGAATAGATATAGCAATGCTTACACCGCTGGTCGCATTCATCCGTAATATGCCATTGAAATGAAAAATAAGGCTTCATGCCCGTTCTCTCCTTTGATTTTCTGTCTCGTTTTTATCCTTCTTTCAGAAGGAGTCCTCCGAAAATCATTACCGGAGGACTCGCCTCACTTCCTATTTGTCGCCCGAGCCGCATGCTGACGGCTTCTCTTCCGGCTTATCCCCCGCGCCGCACGCTGTGCCACATGCTGACGGCTTTTCTTCCGGCTTATCCCCGGCGCCGCACGCTGTGCCGCATGCTGACGGCTTCTCTTCCGGCTTATTGCCAGCCCCACAGGCTGAACCGCATGCCGATGGTTTGTCACCTGCTCCGCAGGCGCTTCCCGTTATATTTCCGTTCCATCCCGCTATGTTTGATAATGCCATTTCTCCATACCTCCTTCATGTAGATTGGTTTCAGCCGGCCCAATTGCCTTCTGTGTTTTTTATTATACCGACTGCAAAATCTCCCACAAGTACGCACTTTTGAGTAACCCAGGTTACTTTCCGGTAACGATTGGACAACTTCGGGGGTTCCGGCTCGTCAGTCAGAGAAATTTTTTTAAAACGGCTTATTTCATACTGCTTTTTGAGTGTTTTTGAACTTTCCGAATACTTTTTGTACAATATTGACATGTATAATATGCAGCATTATAATTGTAGTGTTACATTCTATTTATAATGCTACATTACATTTATAATGTATGTTTTATTCAATGTATTGCATAATATTTAAGAGTACATCACTTATTAAAAAGGAGATTCTATACTTATGAGAAGAAAAGAAGACTTACCGGACTGTGCCGTAGCTACCACCGTCAGCATGATTGGAAATAAATGGAAACTGCTCATTATAAGAAACCTGATATCCCGTTCCTGGCGGTTCAATGAGCTTCAGCGGGATTTAACAGGTATCAGCCAGAAAGTCCTTACCGAAAGCCTGCGCTCTATGGAAGCGGACGGTATTATTACAAGAACCGTCTATGCCGAGGTTCCCCCCAGAGTTGAATATGCTCTGAGCGAACTCGGGGAGTCCCTGTGCCCTGTTATTGAAGAAATGAAAAAGTGGGGCCTCATGTACAAAGAACTGGCTGAATAAAAGTTTTCTCCGCACTTTGAAGTTGCGCAATCCGTAAAATGTGCACAGTTTGCTTGGTTGCCGTCTGTCAGGGAAAATACTATACTGATAATGCGACGCGACGCAAGAAAACAAAAAAGGAGAATTTTTATGAGCTTTGGAAAAAATTTGCAGTTTTTAAGACATCTGAAAGGCAATATGACACAGGAAGATTTAGCCGAAAAACTAAATATCAGCCGTCAGACTGTATCAAAATGGGAGCTGGATGCGGCACAGCCTGAAATGGACAAGGCGATTGCGCTTTGCAGTCTTTTCAATTGCTCACTGGATAACTTGTTTCGCGATGATATGGTCGCTTGTGGCGAAACGTACACCAATCTGCGCGTGGAAACTGTCCCCGCTTTCCGCTATATAAAACATGCTGTTATAAGCTCCAATCCGGAGGGGGACGCTATCGACAGAATATTTCACATTGCCCGCAGCTGCGGCGTGGAGAATCCCCGCGTCATTGGCTGGGATTTCCCCAATGTATCACAGGAGCAG
Source organism: uncultured Lachnospiraceae bacterium (assembly GCA_910578715.1). Taxonomy (GTDB): domain Bacteria; phylum Bacillota; class Clostridia; order Lachnospirales; family Lachnospiraceae; genus UBA3282. Next base: position 103,560 of record CAJTRL010000004.1, read on the forward strand.
ATTAATGTTTTCAATATGCATGGATATGAAGCGGCATGGATACTGCCTGACGGGATGGTTCCTCCTGACATGGAAATACACGAACAGGCGGAACACAAATATGCGGCAATACACATTGAAACGCCCTTTGAAAACCCGTTTGTGACCATACCCAACGCCTACAAAACGCTTTTGGAATATATGCGCGTAAACGGTATGGAGCACACGGAAAAAGATGTTATCCCCTGCTTTGAGACCGACGGGGAGAATATGGATATTTATATTGCCTGTAAATAGAAGATAATTTTAAAACATGCTGCCGGACAATGGATTTCACTGCATTGTCCGGCAGTATTCTAATCATCTGCCAGACAGAATTGCCGTCTTATAAATTACGCGGGTCCGTCCATTTTTAAAATAATTGTGAGTTGGCAAAAATCCTGATATAATGAATGTAATGCACATCCGGGGCAGAAATGACGAAATACTGTGGAGAAAATGCAGAACGCTTTTCTATGATAAACGACTGGCTGACGACTACTTTTCATACGGAGCAAAAAGTGGTTTTCCCTTATGGAAATAAATATCCTTGCGGCGATGGCGGCTGGATACATTATCGGGTTATCTGCCAGGAACATTATGAAGATATTAAGAAACTGTTAGCGGTAAAAGGGCTATGATAATTAACCCTGCAAACGCGATAACTTCTATTTTATCGGTACTTATGGCGAGGATACGCTGACAGCCGCCTAATTAATACCTGTAATTCCAAGCGTTCCATCCACGGATTTGAAAATAATATTGGGTGTCGCATCTCCCATAATAACTCCCGCCATCGTTTCTTCCAATGCCGTAATATCCGTGTCCGCAATTACGGCACATCTTTCTTCTGTAAAAATAACATCCTCACCGAGCGCCATAAAAGCCTCTTTATTTTCAACGACTTCACCGTTTACCGCAAGGGGATAACTACATAAACCGGCAAGCGCTTCCATATCCTTATTTGCTGCCGCCGTCTGAATCTTTTCCGCGAAAGCCGCTACCTCCCCGTTATCACTTTTTTCTTCCAAATCCTCAAAATTATTGTTTTTCTCTTCCGTTTCCGCTTCTGTCTGACCACTTTCCGCCTGTGCTTCATTCGCGGTATCGTTCTCCGGCGGCGTTACAATTTCTACTTCCTGTTTACCGCATGCCGTACAGCTGAGAATCAGTATTCCTGCCGCCAAAAGAATATTCCATTTTTTCATAAACTTTCCTCCCATATCTCGTCCGAATTGTCATGTTCTTTTATGCAAACCTCATTATACTTTAGCGGTATTGAGAGGTCAATTCACAATTCTTCGCATAGGGAGGCCGATTATTCGCAGAGGAGAAATGAAAAAGTATACTGCCTTTAAAAATATTCTGTCAGGAAACAGGGCTTCTCATAAAACACCTGTCTCAACAGCCCCATATCTTCGTCGGAATATTCATATACCCTTCGGCTGTACGCCAGCGCGGCTGCATCTGCCGCCCCTGTTAAAAATCGGGAAAATTCGGAAATGTCCATACGGATTACCGCCTTTTCCCCGTTTCCGCGCGTAACAGATACCGCTTTCCCTTCCTCGAAACATACCGTAAAAATATCGTTGTTCTCCGCAATCTGCCCATCCAGAATCTCAATGGACAGTCTGCCGCTGCCGCGGTAGCGCGCCGCATTTAGCGCCGCCTCCACATTCACGATGCGCGCCATTCCAAGACTTGCGTCGCTGCGCCTGAAAGCGCCAAGCGACCACTCATCGATAAGCGGGCCGATGCAAAACGAAGAAGGAAGTGTGAACACAATGCTCCTGTGGTCCGACTGCAGGGATTTCGCCAATGCGAGCAGTCCCTGGATTCCCTCTCTGTTCCGGAACACAAAACGGGAGCATACCATGCGCTGTTCCTACCCGTCCCTCTCCTTGCGGTACACCATATATCCCGCCGGTGCACCCTGGGCATCATAATGGATGTAAACAAATTCCTGTTTTCGACAGGGGTCTGCCTCCGCCGCAAAAGCATATGCCCGCTCTGTCAGCTCCACCATGCCGTTATAACGCCGCTCCCATTCTTTTGTCAGCAGACGGATATCCTCCAGAACCTTTTTTCTGTTGGAACTGTCTGCCAACAGTGAATATCCTTCCCGGGGCAGTCCAGGGATATGGGACAGTTCCAGTTCATACCGCGCTCCTCTTGCCCATACTTCATACCCGAACTTACGGTAATAATTTGTTGAAAAAGGATATAGCATGGACAGTATATATTCCTCCCGGTACAAATCCGGGAGCATTTTCTCAAAGCATCCGCGTATCCCGCCGCATCTGCGATATTGCGGAAGAGACGATACCCCTCCGATTCCTGCCATCTTTACCGTTTTCCCATCAAAATGGGCAGAAAACGGTATGATGGACAGGCAGCTGGTCATCGTCTCATTATCATCTAAAAATGCCGCGTATTTCTTCGTCGGGTACGCTTCTTCCTGCCAGGGCGTCTCAAACGCGATGGAAAACAATTCCTCTGCGCGCCTCTGTTCTCCGGCTGTAATCATGCGTACGACCATCTTTTACTCTCCTTTTGCTTCCATAAATGCATTCAGCTGGGCGTTGGCATCTTCCAATATTTCGTTTACACCCGCCTGCTCCAGTTTCTCCAGAAATTCCGGCAGCTTTTCGCCAGGGTCAACCGCTCCTGTGCACAAGGGCAGCAGATACTCTGCCACTACATTAGCTACATTTCCCATTTGAGTCTGCATATTTTCACTGTTGTAAGAATAACCCAGCAGAGGGATTTCCTTAGCCTCGCCGTAGTATGCCTTGAAACCATCCCAGAAATCGGCTCCCTGGTCTACGGTCGGAGTCAGAATCGTTACATTGCCCATACCATTCGTCCACGGCTGGTACTGCGAACGCTCCTCTGTAAATTTCACCAGACCGCCTTCCAGATTGTAATGCACGCCTTCCAGACCGTAGTTTAACATCATCATCAATACCGGGTCCGTATTCAGCAAGTTCAGGAACATCATTGCCCGCTCAGGGTTCTTGGATACTGTGGAAATCGCCATCATAGCGCCCTGGGATGAAGTGGTATCCACATATGCGTCCGTGCAGGGAACCATGGCAACCTCAAATTTTCTCTCCTGAGAAGCCTGCAGCTCGTAACCCAGAGAATAGGACTGTGTTCCAATCAGATACTGCCCGGAAAGCTGTTTCTGTGTACGAATATCATTAGCCTGTTCGGTATTGGCACAGGCGGGGTCGATATAACCCGCATTGAAATACTCTCTTGTCTGCTCTGCAAATTTCAAAAACTCATCGGTAGCAAACTTGTTCTCAAGTTTCACGCCAAGGCTGCCCGGTTTGGAAACATCGTCGGGGTCCAGATAGTATGACATGAAGTTTCCGGTACCGCTGTCGCCGGTCACAATAATGGAATTTGTAACCATACGCTCCAGCACAGCGCCCTCTACCAACAGAGGATAGAAATCATCGCCTTCTCCCTGCTTTACCGTCTCCATTATCTCACCGAATCCATAATAATCCGTATTTCTAATATCATCAACCGTATAACCATACTTCTCCAGCAGAGAGACATTGATATCCCAGCAGTTCTGAGTGGCAATATCCTTATAGCCCGGCACAGCGTACACGCCGTAACCGTCTGCGCCTTCCACCGTCGCGCCCTGCGTCAATACCTCCGGAAGCGTGCTCCAGAGCTCGGAAGCATATTTTTCTATCAGATTGTTGCCTTCATTGTCCAGTCGTACCCAGTAACCGTCTCTGGCAAACTTATTATACTCGTCGGAACTCCAGGAACAGGTGAAATAAATGTCCACATCGTCTCCGCCTTGCAAAGACAGTGATATATTCTGGTCCAGGTCGCTCCATGAGCCCCAAATCGGGTCGAGCGTCACATTGATTTTTTCTTGCAGATATGCGTTTACCGCTTCCATTACTTGTGAATCATCCGTAACACTGTCGCAGCCGCCAAAGTACATTTTCAATGTAACCGGTTCCAGTTCGGAAGCGGATGTTTCGTCTGCCTGAACGTCCCCCCCTCCTGACCGGATGCTGTACTTCCATTGTCCGCAGCCGCCTGCCCGGATGTTCCTTCCGTCTGACCGGATGCTGCGCTTCCGCCGCCTGACGGACTGGAACCGCACGCCGTCATGGATAAAACCATAGCGGATACGAGAATAACGGATAAAATTTTCTTTTTCATAAAAAATCCTCCTTTATCATTGAATTGCGTTAGTATAGTGTATGTAGACGGCTCTTGCCGCATCTACCATATTATGGATTATCCCTTCACGGAACCGATGGTCAGCCCCGAAATAATATAACGCTGAAAGAAGGGATATGCGAAAGCGATGGGTACCACAATCAGTACCACCAGTGCCATTCTCAGCGTGTCGGACGGAAGGTTTGCTCTGACCGCCGCTGCCTCCGCGCCAATCACTGCACTGTTTTTGGCCAGGAAGTCCACCTTCGACTGCATTTCCTGCAACAGATATTGCAGCGGATAATATCTGGCGTCCCGGACATAAAGCATGGGAATGAACCACTCGTTCCAGTATGCCAGCGCCGACAACAGACCCACCGTGGCAATACCCGGCTTGGCGATAGGAACCACAATCCGAAACAATGTGTGATATTCGCCGCTTCCGTCGATGGCTGCCGCATCAATCAGGTCCATCGGCACGGAACTCTGGAAAAATGTCCGCATGACAATAATGTTGAACGGATTAAGCAGCATGGGGACAATGACCGCCGCATAGCTGTCTGACAATCCCAGAAACTGCTTGCAGATTACATAGGTAGGCGCCAGGCCTCCGCCAAAAATCATCGTAAAGAAGCAGAAAAATGTGAAAAACTTACGATATTTAAAATCCTTGCGGGATAATGCGTAGGAGTAAAGTCCCGTCACCAGCAGCGTGCACATTGTTCCCACTATGGTAATCAGGAAACTGTTAAAATAGGAGACCCAAAGCTGTCGTCCTAATTTCGCCACATAAGTATATGCGTCCAGCGACCAGGAATTTGGCATAAAAGTGAATCCCAATTCCCTGATGCTCTCCTGAGAGGAGAAAGAAATAATCACTACAAACACAAATGGCAGAATGCACGCCAGACAAAACAGGGCAAGAATCAGATGTATAATTGCTTCCGCCGGTCTGCTCACGGCATTTACAGGTCTTTTCTTTTTTTTCATAGAATGCCTCCTTTAGAACAGTGCGCTGTCCTCGTCAATCTTTGTCACAATCTTGTTAGCCGCCATAATGCACACAAAGCCTACAAATTGTTGTAAGAGTCCTGCTGCGGTACTCATGCCGATGTTGTTCGTTGCCGTCATCGTACGATATACATAGGTATCGATAACGCCCGTGGTAGAGAACAGAGAGCCGGAATTCATAGGCACACTGTAAAACAACCCAAAATCCGCCTTCACGATATTTCCCACATTCATAATAAACAGGATGGTAATCATTGTCCGCAGATGAGGAAGCGTCACATAACGTATTTGCTGCCATTTGCTGGCTCCATCAATTGCCGCAGCCTCATACTGTGTCGTGTCAATCCCGGTAATCGCCGCAAGATACAGCACACAGGAATATCCTGTTGTTTTCCAGATATTGCAAATGGTGAGAATCACTGGCCAGTATTTGGGTTCATGATACCAGTTGATTGCTTCGCCCCCTGCTGCGGTCTGCCAATGTGTACAAGTCCTCTGGTCGGGTCCAGGAACGCAAGTACAAAATAACTCGCCACCACCCAGCTTAAAAAGTAAGGGAAGAACATAAATGTCTGATACATCTTCACTACACGCTTCTGCGTCAGCTCGCTTAAAAGAATTGCCAGCGTTACCGAAAGCACAAGCCCCAGGACAATCCAGAAGATGTTATAAAGCAGCGTATTCCTCACATAGACCCAGGAATCCTTTGTGGAAAACATAAACTGGAAGTTCTTAAATCCCACCCATTTGCTGTGAATCAGATTGTTCCAGAATCCCGGATTCTTTATGTAGACCTTGTATTCCTTGAACGCGAGCACGATTCCTGCCATGGGAATATAGCGCAGCAGGAAAAACCAAAGCGCGCCGGGAAATACCATTGACAATAACAGCAGTGTCTTTTTCGTTTTTCCTTTCATATTGTTTCCTCCAAATATATTTCTGTTTTTCCTTTGTTACATCTATTGTATTACCTTATCCATAGTAAAGTCACGGCACGAGGTTGTTGTTTTTTGGCTAAAATTGTTATATTTGTCATGACAAAATAAAAAAGGCTGTACAAATTGTACAAGCCTCTTTCAGTCTTCCCGATTCAGGTTTCGATATTCATTTGCGGACATGCCGTTCAGTTTCTTAAAAACCCTGGAAAAATGCGCCAGGTCCAGGAATCCCACCTGTTCGGCCACATCACTGATACGCAGCGACGGGTCTTTCATCAGTTCCTTTGCTTTATCGATACGAATTCTGTTCAGGATTTCTGAGAAATTCTGTCCGGTCTCCTTATTCAGCAGCTTACTCAGATGCCACTGGCTTACATAGGTCTTCTCCGCCACCTCCGACAGCAGGAGCTTCTCTTTATAGTTCTCTTCAATATAGGCCAGCGCATTACGCACAATAAAATTGCCTGCCACATTCTCATGCTCCGCCGGCGCCTCCTGCCCGGCCGCTCCTCTGTCCGGTATTCTGGAAGCCATAAAACGAATCGCTTCCTCAATTTCTTCCATATTGGAAGGCTTGAGCAAATACCTGGCCACCCCCAGGTTAAGCGCATGCTTCGCATAGTCAAAATCGCGGAAGCCTGTGAGAATCGTAATCTGTGTGTTCCGATATTCTGACCGCAACGCCGCCACCATAGCCAATCCGTCCATTCTTGGCATACAGATGTCCAGAAACAGCATGTCCGGAGAGTGTTTTTCAATCAGCTTCTTTCCCTCAAGTCCATCTCCCGCAGTATCCACCACCTGACAGCCGTATTTTTCCCATGGGATACTCCGCGCCAGTCCTTGTACGATAATCGGCTCATCGTCAATCAATATCACTTTGTACATTGAGTTCCTCCTAATTCAGTCACCGTATGGCGGTTCTTTCTCCGGCAAGGGTATGGTAATCCTGGAAACAAAATGATTTCCACCCTCCAGAAATACCTTTAATCCATACTTCTCGCCATAAATCAGCTGTATTCGCCGGTTGACATTATAGATGCCGATAGACTTATGGGCTCCCGGCTTCGAGCGGTCAATCTCATGTTCGCCCTGTATAATCGCATTGATATCTGCAATCTCCCTGTCCTCCATCTGACGCGAGGTATTTATCACATCGATACACACGATTCGCTGCTGGTCATAGATATTAACCCAAATCGTGCCCGAACCAATCTTCTCAATCCCATGCTTAATGGCATTTTCCAGAAGAGGCTGCAGGATGAGCTGCGGAACCTCCAATGAATACAGGGAGGAATCTACAAGTTTTTCCACCTTCAGGCGCTGCCCGAAACGCATGGACATAATATAGAGAAAGGCCTCCGCACAGCGAAGTTCTTCTTTCAGGCACACGGTCCTGTCATTATTACGGCTCATACTGGAATCCAGTACAATCCCCAGCGCCTCAATCATACGGCTGGTCTCAATATCCCCGTTCATCCGCGCCTGCCAGTTCATCATCTCAAGCGTATTGTTCAGAAAGTGTGGATTAATCTGTGCCTGCAGCGCCGCAAGCTGGGCATCCTTTTTTGCCAGTTTTTCCTTATAAACCGTATTAAAATAATATTCCACCCGGCTTGACATGGCATTGAAAGAATCTACCAGTCTTAAAAAATCCCTGTTTTTTGCACACCCCTCATCTACGGTATATCCAAAGTCGCCCGCCTCCAAGTGTTTCGCCCCGTCCATCAGTTTTCCCATAGGACGCCTGATGTGTGTATTCAGGATAGAACCGCTGAACAACACAAAGGGAACCATACAGCACAGGATAACCGCCAGCGTAATATTCAGCTTGTCAATTCCCGCATTTGACTCCCGCCGGAGCAAGGGATAAAACACGGTCATCGTATAATCAGCGCCGTGGCAGCTGTACAGATAACCCACATATTTCCCATGCGCGGCACGGAAGAGCTGCACGGCCCCGTCATTCTGTCCCGCCATGCGCAGCAGCTCCCCGTGGAGTTTTTCCAGTTCCTCATTCGTTCCGCCTGCTTCTGCCAACGTAAGATATTCTTCCCCGTCAAACGCCACCCGGATATCCTGTGGGTTATCCACGGGCAGCTCCTCCAGAAGTTTTCGCCTGTCCAGTCCCAACAACAGCGTGGCGTATTTTTCCTCATCCTTCGCCGTATGGAAATTTCGGACCAGATAAACCTGATTATCCACCACAAAAATTTCCACTCCGCTGCTATTTTTTTCCGATACATCATGAACGAGCGGCTGCACCTTCTCTGCATAATTCTCCCAGGAGTAACCGTTTTTTCCCGCATAACAACTGGGCATTTCATCTCCTGGCAGATAGAGCGCATAACATATCATCTGTCCATCCATATAGTATCTGGATGTCAGGGACGCCCTAAGAGCCGTCAGATATTCGTTCCTGCTTTTGATTCCCATTTTATAACGCCAATATTCGCTGTCCCAGGAGCCTTCCTGACTAGGCTTCCAGATTTTTTGAATCGCCGCATCGATATCCGCCGTAAGAGCAACGCCCGACACCTCCACCGAATTACCAATCAGATGGTCCATTTTCTCCAGATACGCTTTCTGGTAATCGTGAAAAATGAACCATAAGAGAAAAACTATGGGGATAAGCCAGGCGCCTACAAATACAATAAACAATATTCTGCGTAAAGATATCATTTGTTTTCTCATAGAGGGATTATACCATACTTGCCACAACTTTTTCAAAACTTTACAGATTCAAAAATACCTCATAACGCCCGCAAATATTCCTTGCCTCCTCCGGACGGCTTCTTTCGCAGAAAATGCGCAGGAGCGGCTCTGTCCCTGAAAAACGGGCAATCACCCAGCCGCCGTCTTTAAAATAAACCTTACTGCCATCCAGATAGGAGACATGGTCTATCTCATAAGGCAGTCCCGGCAGTTCCTTATCTTCCAACAGGAGCTTCCGAATCTGCTCTTTCTTCTCCTGATTAAAGTGATAGTCCCGCTCTTCCATATAGATTGGACCATACTCTGCCTCCAGCTCCCGGATAATCTCAGAAAGTTTCTTTCCCGTTACCGCAATCATCTCTACCAGCAGCATAGCCGCATAAATCCCGTCCTTGCCGCGGATATGTCCGCGTACCGTGAGTCCTCCCGACGATTCTCCGCCTATCACGGCATCCATCTCGTTCATCTTGGCAGAAATATGTTTGAATCCAACCGGAACTTCGTAACATTTTTCTCCAAAACTCTCCGCCACTTTGTCCAATATATGTGTAGTACAGATATTGCGCACCGCCGGCCCTTTCCAGCCTTTATGCTTTTCCAGATAGTAATACAGCAGCACCAGAATCTCATTGGGATGCAGAAAACGCCCTGTATCGTCAATAATCCCTATACGGTCCGCATCGCCATCCGTGGCAATACCGATATCAAAGCGGCCATCCAGCACATAATTCTGCAGGGAGCGCAGCGTAGCCGCGGAAGGAGAAGGAAGATGTCCGCCAAACAGCGTGTCATGACGGTCATGTATGGTGGCCACCTCGCATCTGGCCGTCTGCAGAATCATCCGCAGTGAAGTCTCACTGACGCCGTACATAGGGTCCAGCGCCACCCGCAGACCGCTCTCTCTTATGGCCCCCATATCCACCGCGTCCATGATACTGTCCAGATATTCGTTAAGCGGATAAATCTCCCGAATCAGCCCCTGCTCTTTCGCCTTATCGTATTCCATCTCCGAAACCGGCCCCTCAATCTCCTGCAGATACCGTTCAATCTCCTGAGTCTGTTTCTCATCCGCATCTCTGCCGCCTGCCGTAAATACTTTGATACCGTTATAGATGGCCGGGTTGTGGCTGGCAGTTACCATCATGCCGTAGGGGAACTGATGCCGCATTACATGAAACATAACTAACGGTGTAGGCGACGACTTGTTAATCAAATACGCGGTAACCCCCTCCGCCGCAAACACCATTCCGGCCCACTGCATGGCCTCCTTGGAGAGAAAGCGGCGGTCATATCCCAGCACAATACCCTTTCCGGCCGCATCCTCGTCCTTCATCTTACTGCACAGCGCCTTCGCCAGACGCTGTATATTCTCTTTTGTGAACTCATCCCCGATGACGGCTCTCCAGCCGCCAGTTCCAAATTTTACCATGGCGTTCTCCCTTCGTAACCTTTCTGAGCCAGACCATTGCGAAACATTTCCTCCCGAATCAGCAGCGGGTTCCGCAATTCCTTATTTTCCCATGACCACCGTTACCTTATGTTCACTGCAATCCGTATAAGCGGGTATTTTTTCCACCTGCTTTCCATCCAGCCAGACAGCCTTTACTCCTTTTTCTACACCTGCCCTATTATCCACATGAATGTGGTAACGGCTGCCCCTCCACTCTCTCATAACATCAAATTCCTTCCAGACCGCCGGAATGCAAGGGTCCACCTCCAGTGCGTCATAATCCGGCCGTATGCCCAGCATATACCGGGTGGCCGAAAAGTAAGCCCAGCCTCCGGAGCCTGTCATAAAAGGATGACGTGCCCTGCCGAAGGCCGTGTGCTCTCTTCCTACTACGAACTGACAGTAGGAATAAGGCTCCGCCTCCCGAATTTCAATTTTATCATTTTGATGATAAGGGCACAGGGCATCATAATACTTCATTGCCATTCCGCCCCGGCCCAGTCTGCACTCCGCCGCCCATGCCCAGGGGTTCGGATGGGAAAAGACAGAGGCGTTTTCTTTCAATCCCGGGTATACCTTTGTAATAAACCCGATATCCGGATTCGGCTTTGTGTACGCGGGCGTATTTAATAACAGCCCATAAGGCGTGTACAGATACCGGTCAACGGCGTTCATAGCCTTGACAGCCCTTTCGCCCTGCGCTGCGCCGGAGAGCACCGCCCAGACATTGGATTCCAGATGTACTCTGCCCTCCTTATCCTGTGTTGTCCCGATGCGTCTGCCGTTTTTCGTGATGCCCCGGATATACCACTCTTCGTCCCAGAGCACATCGTCGCATACCTTTCTGACCCTCTCCGCAATCTCCGAATAGTGTTCCACATCCTCTTTTCGTCCCAAATATTCCGCCAGCGTGAGGAAGTGGGACAGCGCCCAGTAATGCAGAAAAGATACCATAGCGCTCTCTCCCCCGCCTAAATTCAGACAGTCGTTCCAGTCCGCGCGCAGTCCTCTGCATACACCGTCTTCTCCCACCTGCCCGGCGGAAAAATCCAGAATCGCCTTCAGGTGCTCATACACCGTCCCCTGTTTTCCGTCCGCGTAGGGAAGCACCTCCTCCGCAAAATCCAGTTCTCCCGTCTCTTTGATGTATTCCACTACGGCGGCAACCAGCCACAGCGCATCGTCCGCACAGGCATCTTCCGGTCCGTGGATACGGTCTTTTTCCGATATGGGAATGACCGTGGGAGACTTAAAACCGTCTTCTTTTTTATCCGGCACAAACCACGCCGGGTCAAACAAGTGCAGTCCATACCCCTGAGATACCAGGCCGTTCATCAGTTCCCGGATACGCTGCCTGCATTTCTCCGGATTGGAATGGGGAATTGTCATGGCATCCTGAGCCGTATCCCGATATCCCAGGCCCGTACGCCCTCCCACCTCAATAAAGGAGGCAAACCTGGAAAACATCACGTTGATTTCAGCCTGGTACAGCGTCCATGTATTAATCAGCGTATTCATGCCCTCATGAGGCGTTTTAATCTGAAGTTTTGCAAATTTATTTTCCCAGTAGTGATGAATATCCTCAAAGGCAGTATCTACCTGCGCCGGATTGCTGAACTTTTCCCTCACTCTTTTTCCGGCCGCCCGATTTCCCTCTCCGAGCATATAGATTAACCGCTTCTCCTCACCCGGCTCCAGAATCAAATTCTTCTGCAGACTGCCGCAGTGGTTTCCGCCCTTTTCAAAAGAACCGCCGCACTTTCCCAAAATTACCGCTGCCGGATTACTTTCCGTGTGATAGAGTCCCAGAAAGGCATCCCGCATACAGTCAAATCCGTCCGGCTCAAAACTCGCTGTAAAATACTGATAACCTTCCGGCTCATAAAACAAATCTTCCTCTATAATGCCGTCCTCGTAAGAGCTGCCGGCACAGTAAAGACTCATCTGGAAATTCTGGTTGTCAATATTGATGGAGTGAAACGAAAATTCCAGATAAGAAAACAGGCTGATGTCCCGTGCCTGTTCTCCTGTATTCCTGATTCGCACATCCCACAGCAGCACGTTTTCTCCCCGGGGGATAAACATGGTCTGGGATGCCTCCAATCCCCTGTAACGACACTCATAGACCGTATAGGACATCCCGTGACGACAGCGGTAGGATACTTCCTCGAAAGGCTTCGCCACCGGCTGCCAGGAAATACTGCAATAATCCCCATCTGCATTGTCCCTGATATAAATATAGTAGCCCGGGCGGTCCATAGGAACGCTGTTACCGCGAAAACGGCTGATTCTGTGATACTCCGGGCTCTTATAAAATGAATACCCCCCGGCGGTATGGTTGACTACCGCCGCCATATCCTCCACCCCGAGATAATTTGTCCAGGAAGTGGGCAGAGCCACCTTCTCTATCACATACTCCCTGTGCGCATTGTCAAAATATCCATATTGCATGGCAATCCTCCCTACCTCAAAATTTGAAATTTGTCAATATATCTCCCGATATATTTTTAGTTTTACGTTTATATCATCATCCATAAATGTATGTAATGACTGATACTTAATGTTTTACCGATGCATACCCATATACTTACCCTACCAGTTCTCGCTGGGTCTTCGCCCTCACATTCCTTCATTCTGCTTTATGGATAAAGCACGGGGCAGACTTGTGCTATCTTGCTGCCTCATTGGGCTGATGGAGGATTCCTCCTT